>JAPOPW010000018.1 GCA_026712715.1 Immundisolibacterales bacterium
CCAACCGGGCGCGGCGCTGCTGAACCCCATCGGACCGCTCCGCGACCGCCAAAAGCCGCTCGACACCCTCTCCTCGCCGTCAACAGCGAGCTCACGCAATCAATCGGCTCATCTTCAAACCTAACAAGGATCATCCCTGGGGCGGAAGGTGTGCTTCAGCCTAAAGCCCGCGGTGATCGTGGACCATGGCAGCTAGTGAAGTAACTGGAATTTGGCAGAGTCAAGTATGTAGTTCCCTCCGGTCACCGGTCAGGTGCGGTCCGCGAGGGCGGCGATGGCGGCGGCGAGCACTTTCGTCCCCTCGCCGAAGTCCGCAAGCTCCATCTCCTCGTCCGGGTTGTGGCTTCCGTGGGCGTTGCGCACGAGCACCATCGCGGAAGGGATTCCGGCCCGGGCGAAGATCGACGCGTCGTGGCCGACGGTGGCGAACTCGCGCACGGGTAGCCCGAGCGCCGTGCAGGTGTCCCGGAGCGCCGCGCGAAGATGCGCATCGAGCGGGGTCGGGTCGGAGCCGACGCACTCGCCGAGCTCGAACTCCACCCGGCGCTCGCGGCCGATCCTCTCGGCGAGGGTGCGCGCCCGGTCGCGGCACTCGTCGAGGAACGTCTTCGTGGTGCCGCCGAAGTTGAGGGTGAAGTCGCATCGCCCCGGCACCTTGGTCATGGCGTGGTGGGCGGGGTCGGTGAAGAGCCTTCCGACCGTGAACACGGTATCCGGTACCCCTTCCCGCTCCCGCTCGATCCAGAGCTCGTCCAGGGTGCGGAGGAGCTCGACTACCGCGAGGGCGGCGTCGTGGCGCCACTCGCGCGGCGTCGCCCCCGAATGCCCGTACCGTCCGGTGCAGCGGGCGTAGGGAAAGCGGACGTTGCCGCGGATGGTGGTCGGGATGCCGACGGGGAGGCCCTCGCCGACGAGCACCGGCCCCTGCTCGATGTGGAGCTCGAGGAAGGCCCGGGTATTGGCTGAAGATACGACGGGTTCGCGGGTGGAGCGGAGCGCCTCGACGTCCACCCCGACCTCGGCCATGTGCTCGGCGAGGGTCCGGCCGGTGTCGTCGCGGCGGAGCCGTTCGAGCTCGTCGAGCGGGAGGGTGCCGACCGCGAGCCGGCTGCCGACGTACGCGATCCCGTACCACACGCTCTCCTCGCCCCGAAGGCCGGCCACCGTCACGTCGCAGCCGGGCGCGACCCCGGCATCGCGAAATGCGGCGCAGGCGACGAGCCCGGCGATCACGCCCGCGAGCCCGTCGTAGTGGCCTCCGGTCGGGACCGAGTCGAGGTGCGAGCCGGTGAGCACCCCGCGCGCTCCCCGGTCCGCGCCCGGCAGGGTGCAGCGGAGGTTTCCGGCGAGGTCGTACCCCACCTCGAGCCCGAGGTCGCGGGCGGACTCGGCGATGATCCGGGCCGCGCCGGCATCCTCCGAGCTCCACGCGGGGCGGGTCACTCCGACGGAGTCCGCGGTCTCCGCGCGGATGGAGTCGAACAGCCGTTCGGCGAAGGGGAGGCGCGCCTCGACGGCGGCGGCCAGACGGTCCGATCCCGGTGCGGTCACTGCCGCCGCCCCGCGAAGCGGAGGGGACCGGCCTTGCCGGGACGAGCCCGCGAACGACTTCGGGAAAGGGGGCGGCGGCCGGAAGGCGATCGGACCCGTTCGCCAGGCCGGCGGGAAAGATCGCGGGGCCGGAGCGAGCCCGGATTCATGGCGCGAACACCTCGAGGATCTCGTCGTAGTTGCGGCTGAGCGGGATCAGGACGAGCTGGTCGAGGCCTTCGCGCAGCCAGCGCCCCGCGCTCGCGACGCACTCCTCGGGGGTGCCGTGGGCGATGAGGTCGCTCACCAGGGCGTCGTCGACGAGCGCCATCGCGTCCTCGACGCCGCCCGGCCGGGGAGGCCACCCCCCCATCACCGCCTTGATCTCGGCGAGCCGGTCGTCCGGGTAGGCGAGGGCCTTCGCGAAGTGCGGCTGCTGGCCGAGGTACTGGGTGACGAGCCGCTTGGCGTCGAACCGGGCCTTGTCCGGGTCGCGGTCCATGGAAATGTTGACGAGCTGGAGCTTCTCGATGTCGTCGAGGCGGCGCCCGGCGCGGGCGGCCCCCGCCGCCATGTGCTCGAGGGAGAGCCGGGTGTAGGAGGGCGGGAGGATCCCGTTGATGAGCGCCCCGTCCGCGACCTCGCCGGTGAGCTCCATCATCCGGGGCCCGGTCGGGCCGAGGAAGATCCGGACATCGGGGGGAACTCGCGGATCCCCGTGGCCGAGGTCGAGGGTGAGATCCCGCACCTTCACGAACTCGCCCTCGAACGTCACCCCTTCCTCGAGCGCGAGCAGCCGCCGCAGCACCCCGACGTACTCGCGCATCTGGCTGACCGGCTTGGCCCGATCGATCCCCTGCTTCCACGCGAGGGGGTCCCAGTAGGCTCCGAGCCCGGCCCCGATGCGCCCCGGCGCGAGGTTCGAAAGGGTGGCGAAGCTCATCGCCATGAGGGCGGGGCCCCGGGTCCAGGTGTTGACGATCCCGGTGCCGAGGCGGATGCGGCGGGTCGTCGCGGCCATCGCCCCGAGGACCGAGAACGCATCGCGCGCGAGCCGGGTCTCGGTTACCCAGAGCGAGTCGTAGCCGAGCGCCTCGGCCTTCTGCGCGAGGCGGATCTGCTCGCCGACTCCGGGGCGATCCAGAAAGCCGAAGCCGATGGGATTCATGTCCGAAAAAGTGCTCCAAATGCAATCGTGGCGAGAGCGGCGGCGTCCCGGTTGCCGCCATGGGGGCCGGGCGATCCCGCCGGCCGGCGGCCGCCGCGCCGGCCGCGGCCCGCCGTGACGAGGCTCGTGGCGCCGCCGCGTCCGCGGGGACGTCGATCGCTCGCCCGTCTTCGCCACGCGGCACGGCGGAACTGCGGCCCGGCTCCCGTGGACCCAGACTATACTCCCAACCGTGGGCGGCTCGACTCGACCGCGCTCGCGCGCATCCCGCCGCCGCCCGCTTCGTTTCCTTCACGGCCGCGGCAGTTGCCCGGCGAGGACGGGCAGCAATGTCGAGGATTGGTATCGCGTTCTCGGGCGGGCTCACCGCCTCGGAGATCGCGGACTGCGCCGAGCGGGCCGAAGCGCTCGGGTATGAATCGGTGTGGGTCGCGGAGGGGCACGGCGGCGATCAGTTCGCGATCCTCGCCGCGTGCGCGCTCCGGACCCGGCGCATCCGGCTCGGAACCGCCATCAGCAGCGTTTTCGTCCGGACCGCCCCCACCATCGCGATGGCCGCGGCCACCGTGGACGAGCTCTCCGGCGGGCGCTTCGTCCTCGGGCTCGGTTCCAGCCACCGGGTCCAGGTCGGGCCCGAGCACGGCGTCGAGTACGCGCGCCCCCTCGACCGGGTGCGGGAGACGGTGGCGGTGGTGCGCGCCCTGCTCCGCGACGGCGACGTGAGCCACGCCGGGGAAACGGTCCGGGTCGAGCGGTTCGAGCTCTGGTTCCGTCCGCACCGGGGGGACGTGCCGGTGTACCTCTCCGCCCTGTTTCCGAAGATGCTGGAGCTCTGCGGCGAGATCGCGGACGGGGTAATCCTCACCCGGAGCACTCTCGCGAGCGCCGCCGCCGCCCGCGCGCGGGTCGCGGCCGGCGCGGCCCGGGCGGGCCGCGACCCGGTCGCCATCGAGATCGCTTCCCTCTTTCCGGCGAGCGTGGCCCCGGACCGGGACGAGGCGCTCGCCGCCGCCCGACCCGGGCTCGCCTTCTACGCAGGCTTCTTTCCGCGCTACAACCGCCTCCTTGCGGAGAGCGGTTTCCCCGCCGAGGCGGCCGCGATTGCGAAGGCGTGGTCCGAGGGAGATACGGCCGCCGCCACCCGGGCGGTGACCGACGAGATGCTCGCCGCGACCGGGATTGCGGGAACCCCGGCGGAATGCCGCGAACGGGTCGAGGCCTATCGCGACTCGGGGCTCGACCTCCCCATCATCAGCCCCTTCGCGCGCGGCGCCGGTGCGAAGGAGCGGTTTCTCGCCGCCATCGAGGCGTGCGCCCCGTGAGGCGCATTCGTCCCGGCGGCGGCTCCCGCGCGCCGGCCCCCCGGCGGCCTCCCGGCGCATCGGTTCGACGGGATGCGCGCTCCGCGGCCTGCCACCGATGACGAATCCCCCGGCGCCGGTCCGCCCCGGCGGCAGGACCGTCCGGTGACCGTTTCGCGACCGACTTCGGCGCTCTTCTCCCCGTTCGAGCTCCGCGGTGCGCGCTTCCCCAACCGGGTGGTGGTCTCGCCGATGCAGATGTACCTCGCGCGCGAGGGAATGGCCAACGACTGGCACTTCCAGCATCTCGCGAAGTACGCGGTGGCGCGGGCGGGATGCGTCTTCACGGAGGTGCTGTGCGTCGAGCCCCGCGGCCGGAACACGCACTGGGACCTCGGAATCTGGAGCGACGCGCAGGTGCCGCCGCTGGCCCGGATCCGCGCGTTCGTGGAGTCCTGCGGCGCGGTGCCCGCGGCGCAGATCGGGCACTGCGGCGGCAAGGCCTCCCGCCAGCGTCCGTTCGACGGACACGGCCCGCTCGGCGAGGCGGATGCGGCGCGCGGCGAGCCCCCGTGGACCCCCGTGGGGCCCATCGCGGAACCCTCCGCCCCCGACTATCACCTACCCCATGAGCTGACCGTGGCGGAGATCGCCGCCATCGTGGACGCCTTCGCGGCGGGGGCGCGGCGGGGCGCCCGGGCGGGATTCCGCTTCCTGGAGGTGCACGCCGCGCACGGCTATCTCATCCACTCCTTCTACTCCCCGATCGGCAACCTGCGCCGGGACCGCTACGGTGGCGACCGGCGCGGGCGCATGCGGCTCGCGCTCGAGATCGCGGAGGCGGTCCGCGGGGAATGGCCGGACGACCGTCCCCTCTCGTTCCGGCTCTCGTGCGTGGACGGGATGGAGGGCGGTTGGGAGATGGAGGACACCTTCGTTCTCGCCCGCGAGCTCGGGCGGCGCGGCGTGGACACCATCGACTGTTCGTCGCGCGGGATTCGCGGGGCCACCTCGCTCGCCAACCTCGAGGCGGCCCGCCGGCCGGCCCGGGCCGGGTACCAGGTTCCCTACGCGCAGGAGCTGCGCCGGGCGACCGGCATCCCGACGATGGCGGTCGGTCTCATCATCACCCCGGGCCAGGCGGAGCGGATCCTCGAACGCGGACAGGCGGACCTCGTTCTGCTCGCGCGCGAGGCCCTCTACGACCCGCACTGGGTGCTGCACGCGGCCCGCGAGCTCGAACCGGAATCGGCCTGGGACCTGTGGCCGCCGTCGTGGGGCTGGTGGCTCGCCCAGCGCGAGCGCACCGGCGTCGAATTCGACGACTGAGCGGTCCGCCCCGGACCCGTCGCGCGCCGGCGAGGCGGCGCGGTTGCGGCGGCCCCGCGCTCCGGATCAGGGAGGATTGGCGGCGACGCGCTGCACGGTGCCCGCGGCCAGCCAGCCGGAGGACCCGTCCGCCAACCGTACCCGGGACCAGGCGCCGCGGGACTCGAGGATGATCACCTCGGCGCCGGCGGGCAGCTCCCGGGCGAGCGCGGGGGCCGCCCCCGCGCTGTCCGCGGAGCGAAGGGTCGTGTCGTCCGCCACGACCACCGCCTCTCCCGGATGCGGCCGCGACCCGAAGGCCGAGGCGATCGCGCCCGCCCACACCGCGAGGGCCGGCGCGACCAGGATCGCGAGTCCGCGCCGGCGGCCGAGGAACCGGCCCGCGAGCGCCAGGAGGGCCAGGGCGAACGCGCCCGCCGCGACGAGATGGAGCTGGGCCGGGTTGAGGAGCCCCTGCCAGAAGAGAAGGGAGTCGAGGGCGCTGCCGCCGGTCGGCGGGTGCGGCAGCCAGGCCGGCATCCGATCCCGCAGCCAGGCGAGGTTGGTACGGGAGCGGGCATCGTTCGGCATCGCCCGGAGGGCGCGGCGGTAGGCGAGGACGGCACGGCCCGCATCCTGGGCGCCGAGGGCCGCGTTCCCCCAGTCCGCCTGGACCCGGGCGGCGTCGGGGTTGGCCGCCGCGAACGGCCGGAACGCCTGCTCCGCGGCGCCGAAGAGACGCACCCGCCGCTCGCGGTCGGTCTGCGAGAGCGCCTCCGCGTACCGGGCGCGCGCCTCGGCGAGCTCCGTACCCGGCGTCGCCGCGGTCGCCATGGCCACCACGCCGGCCGCGGCCCCGCCGAGGACCACGAGTACCGCGGCGGTGGAAGCGGCGGGCCGCGGCGCTTCGCGGGCCCACGTCCGCACGACCGCCCGCACCTCGTCGATCAGGTCTCCCTCGATCGGGTCCCCGGCCGCCGCGGGGTCGAAGGCGCGGGTCTCCAGGCGTTCGAGGGCCGCGTTCGCGGCGGCCCGGTCCGCGCCGTGCAGACCCGCGAGCCGGCGTACCGCGGCGACGATGGCCGGAGCCGCCTCGCGGGCCGGCGCGGCGGAGGCGAGGGCGCGTTCCACCTCCCGGAATGCGGCTCGGATCTCGCGTTGCCGGGCGCGTTGCCGGCCGGTGCGGGCGAGCCACCAGGCAATGAGTACGAGCAGCCCGGGGACCGCGTAGAGGAGGCCGAGAACGATCCGGAGGTCGCCCGCGCCCCACGGTCTCGCGAGGGTCTCGCGCGGGTCGCTGAGCGACATGTCGGCTCCGATGAGGGTGGCGATTCCGGCCGGCGCGCCGCTCGCCGGCACGTCGAGCGGTCGGCGGTCGGCGGCCGCCGCGAGCGCCGGTGCGGCCACCACGTCGCCGGCCCCGACGATCGCCGCGGCATCGACGGACAGGGCGACGGGCCGGCTCCGCGCCGTGCGGTACTCTCCCGCGGAGGGGTCGAACCAGGAGAACGCGAGTGGCGGGATCTCCTTCGCCTCCGCGCTCGTCACCCGCACCGTCACCGTGAAGACCTTGCCGTTCGTCTCCGTGTCGATCCGGCCGGTGACGTCCCCGTCGGGGACGCTGAACTGCCCCGGCGGCAGCCCCCCCGGGCCGGCGAGCGGCGGGAGGGTCAGTCCTTCGAGGGTTCCGTCCCCCCGCACCCGGACGGTCAGCTCGACCGGGTCGCCGAGCGACACGACGGTGCGGCTCGCCTGCACGTCGATGGAAAAGCCACCGCCGATGGCGTTGACGAAGCTCGCCGGCCGGCCGGCGATCGGGAGGGGCCGCACGGCGAGGCGCCGGGCCCGGCCCTCGGCCCGGTAGAGACGGTACTGCGGGCGGCGGAATCCGAGCCGGTCGCGGGTCTCGCCGGTCTGGAGGCGGGCGACGACCCGCACCGGAGCCAGCTCGAACGACCCCGATCGGGCAAGGGTGATCCGGGCCGGAAAGCGGAAGCGCGTGAGCGTCCGATCGCGAATGACCTCCTCGCCGCGGTGCATCGGAAGCTCGACGTCCGAGGCGCCGGCGGCGAAGCGCACCGTGCGGCCGGTCCCTGGCGCCGCCTCGACCACCGCGCCCTCGAGGTCGAAGAGGGGCACCACGAACTCGAAGGTCTCGACGTTGCGGGCGAGCAGCCACTCCACCTCCGCATCGAAGGTCTCGCCCACGTACACGCCGTCTTCCGGCAGGTCCATGCGCACGATCATGTCCGGGGTGTCGGGGACCGCCGTCGCCTCGAAGGAGGCGGCCGAGGTCCGTGCCGAACGTCCTTCCTGCGCGATTTCGAGCGCCGGCACCTGATACGAGCCCTCCGCCGGGGCGTTCACCCTCCAGCGGTAGAGGAAGGTGACGTCGCGCTCTTCGGTGGTCCGGCCGTTGATGACCGTGATCCGCGTGGAGACGTTGGGGCTCACCCCGAGAAAGGTCACCGTCGCGCCATCGATGGCGAGTTCCGGGGCGGCCGGAGGCGGGTCCTCCGCGAAGCCCTTGGCGGTCAGGGTGAGGGTGAACGGCATGCCGGCGTGGATGGAAGGGGAATCCGCGGACAGCGACACGGTGGCCGCGGAGGCGAGCGCCGGCGCAAGCACCGCTGCGGCGAGCACCGCCGCGGCGAGGACGGCCGGCCGAACGAAGGTCACCAGTCCTTCTCCACGGGCTCGTGTCCGGGGGACGCGCGCCGGCGCTGGCGTTCCGCCTCGCGGTCCCGGATCGCCTGCAGGCGCTTCAGCGCCTGGCGCCGGGACATGGGTTCGTCGCCACCCGCGCGATCTTCGGCCGCTCGGGCCTGGTCCGTCCTGCCCTCTTCGCCTTCCCGAGGCGGTTCGCCGGCGCCGTCGGGAGGTGCGAGCGCCGCGAGGGCGTTCTCCAGGTGCTCGATCGCCGCGACCTGATCCTCGAGCGCCGGCTCGAGCATCGGCGAAGCGGCCCGCGTCGCCGCGTCCGCGAGCCGCGCCCCGGCGCCGTGCATGCGCTCGGCGGCAAGGCGCACCTCGCCCGCGGCCTCGGCGAACCGCTTCGGCGCGTCGGGGGCCGCTCCGGGCGCGCCCTGCGCCCCCGCCTCGCCGGTGGCATCCGCCTGTTCGGCGAGCGCCTCGGCGAGAGCGGCGGCAAGGTGCCGGTGCTCCCGCTGCCGTCCGCCGACGAGCGCGAGCTCCGCGGCGAGCGCATCGATGTCCGTGAATCGCTCGAATTGCAAGGTGGCCGTTCGATCGTGGGTTTCCGCCTGGTCGGATCGCAGTGCCTGCAGGTGCTCGACAATGGAGAAGAAGATCCGTCTCAGCTCGTCGAGCGCCGCAAGGGTCGCATTCGCGGCGTCGCGAGCGCCGGCGCCGCCGTCCGCAATGCTCGCCGCCTCGCCTGCGAGGTCGCGGAGTCCTTCGAGGGCCCGGGCGCGAAGCGTCTCCGCGTGCCGGTAGCGTTCCTCGACGGCTCGCTCCGGCTCTTCGCCCTCGTCCTTGCCGCCCCCGCTTGCGGTGACGGTCCGCTCTTCTTCGAGCAATGCCTCGAGCCTCGCGAGGCGACGCGTGTTGTCCGCCGCGAGGGCGAGGACCGCCTCCGTGGGATCGCCGGAGGCCGGCCCATCCGTGGCATCGGAATCGGAATCGGAATCGGCATCGGCATCGAGGATGCCGACGATGGCCCGCTGGTCGCCATGGGCGAGCTCGATGAGCTGCCTGACCCCCGCGAAGAGCTCGATTGCCTCCCGCAGGCCGTCCACCGCCGCGCGCTGCGCGGGGAGCGCGGCGTCCGGGTTCTCCGCCGCGAGCGCGGTACCCGCGTCCCTCATCGCGCCCACCGCGCGGGCGAGCACGGGCCGCGCCCCGGCCGCCGCCCGCAGCGCACGTTGCGTCTCCGGGTCCGGACCGTCGCCGGGGGTCGCATCCGCCGGTGCCGACGCTGCCGCCTCGAAGCGGGCGAGCACCTGGTCCGCCCGGGACGCCGCATCTTCCTGGCGCTGCGCAAGGTGCGCGTTCGTCAGCCACCCGGGCGGCGGCCCGCGGTTCCCGGGAGCATCATCTGCGGCGGCGGCGCGGACGGCGGTGTGCGCGGCGATTGCGATCTGGTCACGGGCGACGGATCCGAGCACGGTCACCGGGTCGAGCAGGCGTTCGCGGGCCCGCTTGAGATCCGCGAGGGCCGCGTCCGCCCGCCGATGGCCGCGTTCGCCCTCGAGGCGCCGCAGTTTGCGGCGGGCGTCGCCGAGGGACTGCCGGGCGCGCTCGAGCTCGGTGCCGAGGGCGGCGAGCTGCCAAGCGCGGAGCCGTTGCTCCGGGCTTCGCTCGTCCTCCGGCGTCCCCTCGATGAACAGACGCTCTTCCTCCGCCGCGTCGATGCCGTCCCCCACGTCGGCCATCAGGGCGCGCTCGCGGCTCCCGAGCTCGTCGTACGCGTGCCGGAAGCCCTGCGGCTCGGCTGCCGCCCCCTCGGATTCCACCTCCGCGAGCAGCCGGCGGAGGCGGTCGCGCACTGCGCGCTGATCGTCGATCAGCCGTTCCAGGCGGGCCACGAGCCGGTCCGCGCCGCGCAGGCGGTCCGCGAGCTCGAGGATCCGTCGCGAAACGAGCTCGAGGTTGATCCGGGCGTCGTCGTCCCCCGGGGGGGCGAGACGCACCGCATCGGCGAACCACGCCGCGCTCCGCCGCAACGCCTCGAGCGCTCGCGGCCGCGATTCGATCTCGTCCGTGCCGGACGCCTCGCCATCGAACGGGTCGTCGCCGGCACCGGCCGCGAGGGCGAGGCCGAGGTTGAACGCGGCGCGGTAGCGAAGCTCCGGATCGGGGCCGGCCGCGTCCCGGGCCGCGAGGAACGCCTCGGCGGCGGCTTCGTGGTCGCCGGCCGCGAGGTGCTCGAGTCCCGCGTTGTACCGCTCGCGGGGCGTGCGTTGCGGGCCTTGCGGAGCGCTCGACGAGTCGGACTGCGCTCCCGGCGCGGCGGCGGCGGCCGCGTCCGCCGGGATCGGTTCCGCGGCCGCGGGCGGCGTCTCGTCCGCGACCGCCGCCGGCACGGCGAGCAGCCACCCCGCGAGTCCGGCGCCCTTGAGGACGGAGCTCACGTCCGCGACCTGCGCGGCGAGCGCGGCGCGCCGGCCCAGACCGCCCCGACGAGGCACCCGGCCGCGGCGAGGACCAGCCAGAAATAGTGCTCCGCGGGCGCCCGGCGCCGCACCCCCGACGAAGGGTCGGCGACGAGGGGCTCCACGTGGGCGTCCACGATCGCCTGGAGATCGATGGCGGAGGTCCCGGCCGGCACGTATACCCCCTCCGTCCGCAGGGCGAGGTCGCGGAGCAGGTCGCCGTCGAGGCGCGAGCGCACCGTCCGCCCGTCACCGTCGAGAAGCACGGTCCGCGCGCCGGTGTCGGAATCGGTGAGCACGATCTCGCTTCCCGCCTCGCTCCCGAATCCGATGGCGGCGATGCGGATGCCGGCCCTCACCGCCTCGTCGGCCGCATCGAGGGGAAACGAGTCGTGGTCCTCGCCGTCCGTGATCAGCAGCAGGAGCCGCGGCGCCCCGCGGTTCGGCCCGAATGCCTCCACCGCCTTGCGGACGGCGTCTCCGATCCGGGTCCCGCCGCGCGCGACCGAGCCCGGGTCGACACCGTCCAGCACGAGGTGGAAGTAGCCGTAGTCGGTGGTCAGGGGGCACATCACGCTCGCCCGTCCCGCGAACGCGACGAGCCCGACCCGGTGCCCGCTCACCCGGTCCACCAGCTCGCGGACGTCGGCCTTGGCCCGCGCGAGGCGATTGGGCGCCGCGTCCTCGGCGAGCATGCTCCGGGAGACGTCGAGGGCCACCAGGACGTCCCCGCCGGCCCTTTGCGTGGCCACTTCGGTGCCGCCCGGGGTCTGGGGGCGCATGAGGGCCGCGATGCCGAAGAGCAAGGTGGCCCCCATCAGCGCGACCTTGAGGATCCGGCGCGGCCGGGCGGCGCCGTGGGCGAGGCGGGCCTGCATCGCCGCGGACACGAAACGCGAGAGGCGCTCGCGGCCCCTCACCTCCAGCCACAGGAGCAGGCCGGTCAGCGGGAGCGCGGGCCACGCGAGGTGGACGAAGGCCGGATCCGCGAACGTCACGGTGCCCATGCTATGGCGCCCGCGCGAAGAGGGTGCCGCGTACCAGCCACCCGGCCGCGGCCAGGGCGAGGGCGGCGGCGAGCGGCCACGCGAACCATTCGTCGTACTGGCGCGAACGGTCCTCGGCGATGGGCGCCCGCTCCAGGCGGTCGATCTCGGCGTAGACCTCGGCGAGCGCCTCCGCGTCTGCGGCCCGGAAGTACCGCCCGCCGGTCCGTGCGGCGATGTCGCGCAAGGTCGCTTCGTCGATCTCGACCCGGACCGCCCGCAGCACCGATCCGCCGGGCCGGGCGACCCGCATGTGCGCGATCCCGGTGGTGCCGGCGCCGATCGTGTGCACCTTGATGCCGAGCGTACGGGCGAGCTCCGCCGCCGCCCGGGGCGACTCGACGCCGGCGTTGTTGACGCCGTCGGTCAGAAGCACCGCGACCCGCGATTGCACCGGCGCTTCGCGAAGGCGCTCGACGGCGAGGCCGAGAGCGTCTCCGATGGCGGTCCGGTTCTCCTCGCGGACGGTCGTGATCTCGAGGTTGCGGGCGACCGCGACGAGGTTCTCGTGGTCCAGGGTGACCGGCGCGGCGGTGTCCGCGAAAGCGGCGAAGCTGACGATGCCGATGGTGTCGTTCGGCCGGCCCGGCAGCGCGCCGCCGCCGAGCACGAAGTGCTCGAATACGTCCTGCACGGCCGCAAGGCGGGTGCGCTCGCGTTCCGGGGTCGACAGATCGAGCGCGCTCATCGAGCCGGAGGTGTCGACCACCATCATGATCGCGATTCCCTCGCGCTGGACCCGGGTGAAGCCCTCGCCGGTGCGCGGCCCGGCGAGGGCGAGCGCGAAGCCGGCGACCGCGAGCGCCACCAGGAGGTCCGGAACCCAGACGAAGCGGGCGCGCCAGCCGCCGCCGGTCTCCGGCAGCAGGTCGAGCGACGAGAAGAGCACCCGGCCCGGGGCGCGTCGGGCGAGCCGGTACACCGGCACGGCCGCGAGGACGAGCAGCAGCATGAGCGGCTCGCGGAACTCGAGGGCGCCCACGGTCACGCCGGCCGCCCCGCCGGGTCTTCGGGCGCGCGGCTCTCCGCGAGGAAGCGCTCCGCCACCTCGAACGCCTGCCGCGACTCGTCCGCGCCCGGCGTGTAGCGGGCGAACTTCACCCGATCGCAGCGCTCCAGGAAATCGGAGAGCAGGCCGCGGTGGCTGGACGAGAGCTCGGCCGAACGCCCGGCCTCGAACAGGAACTCCTCGGTGGTGAGCTCCGGCGCACGGAGCGCAAAGCGCTCCTCGACGTAGCGGCGAACGATGTCCGAGAGCTCGACGTACCACGGGTCCACCCGGTCGCCTTCCGGCAGGCCCTGGCCGCGAAGGCGCGCGAGCCGGGCGGAGGCGCGCTCGAACGCGCCCGCCCGGGCGCGCTCCGGAGCCCGGCGCCGCCGCACCGCGACGACCGCCGCCGCGATGGAGAGGGCGGCGAGCGTGGCGAGCCACGCCCGGTTCCGCCGCAGCCAGGAGCCGTCGGGCTCGGCGAGCGGAGGGCGCGCCGGACGCAGCTCGATCGTCTCCCGGTCCTCCGGCAGCACCGACGCGACGTCGAACGCCAGCTCCTCGGTGAGCAGCTCGCGCGTCGTCCCGTCGCCGCGGCCCGGGCGTTCGTCGGTGAACTCGAGGCGAAGGCGCGGAACGCGGTGGCGTCCGCTCGCGGTCGCCTGCAGGGTGTAGCGTTGCGCGAGCCGCGGCCCACCGTTCTCGCCGGTCTCCTCGCGCGGAGTGAAGTCGAGGATCGTGAAGCGCCCGAGCGCGTCCCCGAACGACGGCATTTCGACCCGCACCCCGGGCTCCGCCTCGACCGAGAGCGAGAGCGTCATCCGGTCTCCGAGGCGCGGCTCGGCGGGGCTCAGGGTGACCTCCGCCACGACCGGGCCGTCGCGCGTCTCGGCCCGGAGCGGCGCCCCGGCCCCGTCTCTGGCCTGGTCCTCTCCGGCCCCGGCCGCTCCCGGGGCGGCCGCGCCCGCCGCCAGCGCGAGCAGCCCGGCCGCGAGCGCCGGCCGCGCGCCGGTCACCGCCGGCTCCTCTTCTCGCGCATGCGGAAGAAGGCGAGCAAAGGCTCGATCACCGGACGGGCTGCGTCGATGGTCACGAGATCGACGCCGGCGCCGCGCAGGTCGCGGGCGAGACGCTCCGCCCGTTCCCCGGCGCCGCGCCGGAGCGCTTCGCGAAATGCGGGGGCGGCGGTGTCGACGAGCCTGCGGGCTCCGCTCTCCGCGTCCTCGACGGTCACCAGTCCGGCATTCGCAAGCTTCGACTCGCGCTCGTCGGTGACCTGCACGGCCACCACGTCGTGCTTGCGGTTGGCGTTCGCGAGGGTGGCGAGCCAGTCCTCGTCGATGAAGTCCGAGACGACGAACAGGACGGCGCGGCGCGGCAGCACGCGCAGGCAGAACTCGAGCGCCCCGGAGATGTTCGTGGCGCGTCCGCGGGCGGCCGGCGGGCGCCGCCGGGCGAGCGCCCCGAGGCGGGCGAGGACGTGCCGGGGCAACCCCGCGAACGAACGCCCGCGCCCCGGCGAAAGCCGCCCCGCCGCCTCGTCCTGCCCGCGGGCCAGCACCTCGCGCACCACCCGCAGGGCGTGCCGGGAGCCCTTTCGCGGGGGGATGTACTGGTCGACCCCGCGGTGGAACAGGACAAGTCCGACCTTGTCGTCGTTGTGGATGGCGGAGAACGCGAGCAGGGCGGAGAGCTCCACCGCCGCCTCGCGCTTCGAACGGTGCGCGGAGCCGAAGTCGAGCGACGCGCTCACGTCGACCACCAGCATCACGGTGAGCTGGCGCTCCTCCACGTACCGCTTCACGTAGGGCGCGCCGACTCGCGCGGTGACGTTCCAGTCGATGGTGCGCACGTCGTCACCCGGCACGTAGGGGCGCACCTCGTCGAACTCGACCCCCCGGCCCCGGAACACGGACACGTAGGCCCCGGCGAGCACGTCGGCGACCTGCCGGCCGGTAGTGAGCTGGATTCGCCGGACCTGGCGGATGATTTCGGCGGGCAGCACGACGCGAAGACCGGGTGTCGCTCAGGGCACCTCGACGTGCGCGAGGACGGCGCCGGCAAGGTCGTCGGAGTCCCGGCCCTCCGCCTCCGCCTCGTACGTGGTCACGATTCGGTGCCGGAGCACGTCCGGGGCCACCGTCTTCACGTCGTGCGGGCTCGCGTAGCTGCGCCCCGCGAGCAGGGCGTGGGTCTTGGCGAGCTGCACGAGGGCGAGCGACCCGCGCACCGAGGCGCCGTACTCGATGAGGCTGGAGAGGTCGGGCAGCCCGGCCGCCGCCGGGTCCCGCGTCGCGGCCGCGAGCTCCACCGCGTAGCGCTTGACCTTCTCGTCCACGAACACCTGGCGCACCGCCTCGCGGGCGCCGAGAATCTCGGCCCCGCTCATCACCGCCCCGGCCCGCGGCACGCTCCCCGCGCCGGCCATGCGGTCGATGATCCGGACCTCCTCGTCGCGGCTCGGATATCCCACGCGAAGCTTCATCACGAAGCGATCGAGCTGGGCTTCGGGAAGCGGGTAGGTGCCTTCCTGCTCGATCGGGTTCTGGGTCGCCATGACGAGGAACGGCTCCTCGAGCCGGAAGGTCTCCTCGCCGAGGGTCACCTGGCCCTCCTGCATGGCCTCGAGCAGCGCCGCCTGGACCTTGGCCGGGGCGCGGTTGATCTCGTCCGCCAGCACCAGATTGCCGAACACCGGCCCCTTGCGAACGGAGTAGGTGCCCTCGCGCGGATTGAATATCTGGGTGCCGGTCACGTCGCCGGGCAGCATGTCGGGGGTAAACTGGATGCGCGAGAAGCGGCCTTCCACGGCATCCGCAAGGGTGCTGACGGCGAGGGTCTTGGCGAGTCCGGGAACCCCTTCGAGGAGGACGTGGCCACCGGCGAGGAGGGCGAGGAGCAGCCGGTCGACCAGGCCGTCCTGTCCGACGAGCACCTTTCCCACCTCGGATCGGACCGTGTCGAACCGCTCCTTGATGGCTCCGATGTCCGGCATCTTGCCGGGGGTGGATTGCGCCTTCATTCGTATCCTACCTCGCGATACCGTGCTGCCGCGGCGCCCTGCGGCCTCCTGCCGCGGGCGCGGATCAGCGCGTCGCCCCGCGACCGCCGCGCCGCGAGCGCGGGCACCACCTGGCCCTGCCGCGGGCGCGTTCGCGCTGCCCGTATCCCGTTTTCCGGCGCCCCTGCGGGCGCCGGCGTGTCGGAATTGATGGTGACGAAAACCGGGATTTCAAGCGGCCGCATGCACCCGACCGCGGGCGCCACGGGTCCGAGCGCTCGTCGGGCCGGCCGGTCCGCCACGGCCCGGGTGCGAACGCCCTCGGTGCCCGGTCTCCGGCCGCGCCGCGCCTCCGCGCCGGGCCGCGGGGGCCCAACGCGGGTCAGATTCGCGCCGACGCGATGGCGGCGCCCTCGGCGAGGGCCGCGAGCTTGACGTAGGTGATGTCGGGATCGACGGAGCCGAAGCCGGCGAAGGTCCCGAAGCCGCAGTCGCTCCCCGCGACGACCCGATCCGGCCCGACGATGGTCGCGAACTGCTCGATCCGTTGCGCGACGAGCTCCGGGTGCTCGACGAAGTTGTTCGTCGAGTCGATGACCCCGGGCACGAGGACCAGGTCGTCGGGGATCTCGCTTCGCCGGTCGCGGAACACGGTCCACTCGTGCGCGTGCCGGGGGTTGGCGCTCTCGAAGAGGACGTAGCCGGCGCGGATCGACATGAGGGCCGAGAACACGTGATCGAGCCCGATGTCGCACACGTGCGGCCCTTCGTAGTTTCCCCAGCAGATGTGGGCCCGCACTCGGGTACGGTCCGCGTCCCGGAGGGCGTGGTTCAGGGCCTCGACGTTGGTCGCCGCGACCCTCACGAACTCCTCGTCCGAGAGGTCGCCGAAGACCGCGTGCCGGGAGAGGCCGAGGTCCGGACAGTCGAGCTGAAGATCGAGCCCGGACGCGAGGATCGCGTCGTACTCGGGCTTCATCGCGTCGGCGAGCGCGGCGAGGTAGGCATCGCGGGTCGGGTAGTACGCGTTCGGCAGGAACTGCGCGATGACTCCGGGCGACGCCGCGTTCATGAACCCGCGCTTCGCCCCGTGCGCCTCCATCCCCGCCTTCAGGTTGGCGATGTCGGCCGCGAGGTCCGCATCGCCCTTCGGCGCCACCGGTCCCGTGCACTGCGGGCGCGCGAACTGCGGCGTGCCGCCTTCGCGGGCGATCCGCTGCATGTAGCTCGGGAAGAGCTTGAGGTCTCCGGGGACGTTCCGGTCGCTGTCCCCGGAGAATCCCGTGTAGCGGTCCTTGACGTAGGTCGAGTAGGAGATCTTGGAGGTCTCGCCGTCGGAGACGAAGTCGATCCCGGCCTCGACCTGGCGGCGGACGGTCTCGGCGCACTCCTCGGCCATGCAGGCGGCGAAGCCGTCCACGTCGTAGTCGTCGCCGCGGTCGCGGGCGAAGAGGAAGTCGACCGTCCGCTGGCTTCGCGGCAGCGAGCCGACGTGGGTAGTCGCGAATCGGGTCATGCGGGTCTCCTGGCGCTTCGGCTCCCACGGCGTGAATGCCGTGGAAGCCGAGTGGGGATGCGGGTCATGCGGGTCGCCTTGCGGTCGGACCGGCCGGATCGTCGGTGTCGCGGATGCGAAAGAGCGCCGCGTCGCCGCTCATCGTCGGCTCGAGGCGGCGCGCGAGTCCGGGCGGAACGGCGCAGGTGTCGCCGGGGGCGAGGAGGCTATCACCGCCGTCCCAGGCGAGGCGCCAGTGGCCGCGGTGGACCATGAGCACCTCGTGGCACGGGGTGGAGTAGCGATCCGGCGCGAGCGAGCTCCGGGCGAGGAAGTCGACCTCGAAGCCCGGGCGGTCGTAGATGAGGGCGCCGTCGGTGCCGATGACCGCCGCGGGGCGCTTGGCGGCGCGGGCCGCGAGGTCCTGGTAGCGGCCGATGCAGGCGGGCACCACCTCCTCGACGGGAACCTCCGGGAAGGCGGCGAGCTCCCCCTCGGTGAGGAGCGGCATCGGGCTCACGCCCGCGGGGAGGGCTTCTCCCGCATTCGTGTCGTAGAGCCGGCCAGTCTCGGCGAGGACGAGCCCGTGCTCCCGCGCTTCCTCGATGACCTGCGGCGCCCAGGTCACCCCGCCCCCCGCGTCGTCGCCCCCGAGCATGGCCATGATGATTCCGTAGTCGGTCCCCACGTTCTCGAAGCCTCGAAAGATGCCGGTCGGAATGTCGAAGATGTCGCCCTCTTCGAGGACCACTTCGCCGGCCGTCCCCCACCGCCCCCAGAAGAATCGCCAGCGCCCGCGATGCACGAAGAACACCTCCGCGGTGCGATGCGAGTGGAGCGAGTTCACGCAGTGCGGAGGCTGCCCGGCCGCGCCGATGTTGAACCCGGTCTTCTCGCGCAGGTGCACGTGCTGGTCCGGGCTCTCCGAGACCCCCGCCCCGATGATGCTGAAGTTCTCCTTGCGGTCGGACCCGGGGGTGTGGGTGTCGATGAACGCGGTCCGGCAGGGCCTGAGGTCGCCGTAGCGGACGATGTGGGATTCCATCTCGAGCGGGGTCATGTCTGATTCCGGGGTTCGTTCGCGTCGCCGGCACGTTCGTGCGGCCGGCTCCAACCGGCCTCCGTCAGCCGGCGTGCAACAGGATTTGCTTCCAGATCGCGGTCTCGTCGTAGAGTACCCACTCGCGGCGAAGCCCGCGCGGTCCGAACTCGGCGTGGCTGAGGCCGAGCACGTAGACGTTCGCGCCGGTCGGTTCGCCGAACGCGCCGAACCCGTCGTGCCGGCCCCACAGGCTCCAGCGAAGGGCCGCGCGGGGCGGCATCTGCGGATCCTCGCGCCCGATGACGTGGTGGATGCGGAATTCGGCGGAAGGGAAGGCGGAGCGAAGGGCCATCCAGAAGCGGTCGGCCGCATCGCGTCCATGTCCGGTGACCCCCCCCGGCGTCTCGACCTGCACCGCGCGGTCGTAGTGCTCGCGCACGGCGGCCAGGTCCGCGTCCATGATCCGGGTGACGAGGTCCGCATACGCGGCTCCTCGAGGGTGGTCGTTTCCGCGCCCCCGGTACCGGCCCTCCACGTCCGTCTCCGGAGTGAGGGGCTTCACGCAGCGGTCCGGCCCGCCCTCGGCCGCGATGCGGTCGGCGGCGAAGCGCCTCGGGTCGAGGCCGAGCTGGCGCACGATCGCGCCCTGGTCGCGGACCAGCCACTCGTCGTAGATGACGTTCTCCTTCGCCGCGCAGTCCGCGATGGCGCGGTAGCGTAGGGGCCGTCCGGTCGCGGTCCCGTAGGCGCCGTCCCCGGCATGGGTCGCCACCGAGAGGATGCGGTGGGAGGAGAGGAAGCCCGTTTCCTCGTCGCCGGACCAGATGACGTCCTCCCCGAGGAGGACGCGATCGGGAAGCTCCGCGAGGGTCGCGAGGGTCGCGGCGATGACCCCGCGGTTGCCGACCACCACCGAAGCGGGGGTGCGCACCGGAATGTCGGGCGCATAGTAGCGGTGCAGGGTGGCGACGCCGCGGCCCTCCCAGATCTCCCGGGTCACCCCGAGGATGTAGTCGGGCAGGTCCTCGAACTTGGAGTCGAATCCCTTCATTTCCTGTCCGATTCCTCCGGGCCGAAGTTCTTGAGGGCTTCGCGGCGCGCGAGCTTCGAAAGACGCGTCCCGTTCCCGACGACGAAGCGCCTGACCGCATCGGGGTCCGTGCGCGCAAACGACCGAAGCGCCCACCCGATCGCCTTCTGAACGAAGAACTCGGGGTGGTCCAGGCACGGCTCCAGGCAATCGTAAAGCAAGGCGGGATCGGTGTCTTCCCCGAGCTTGAGCTGGGAGAGAACGGCGGCGCGCCGGCGCCAGGTGTCGTCGTCGCGGGCCCATGCGCGAGGGAGGGTGCCGGCCGGTCCGGGGTCCGCGGCGAGCAGGTGGCCGAGCCCCGCCGGCGCGATCCGGTCGACGTAGTCCCACCAGGCGCCGTCGACGACCAGCTCGTCCACCATCGGGATCGAATCCATCGTCAGCCAGTGGATGCACGAAGGGTTCAGCATGAGCTCGACCGCCGCATAGCGGTGCTCGCGGTACTTCGCTTCACGCCACTGGGCGAGGATCGTC
The DNA here is from genome assembly GCA_026712715.1 of Immundisolibacterales bacterium. Lineage (GTDB taxonomy): Bacteria > Pseudomonadota > Gammaproteobacteria > HK1 > HK1 > JAJDXW01. The sequence goes on from JAPOPW010000018.1 coordinate 19,558, forward strand.
GCGATCCAGTCGCCGGCATTCCCCGCCGGGTGCCGGTTGAAGACGGCTCTTGCCGTTCTTCGCATCACGGGTACCCGGACGCCCATGAACGGCAGGTCCGACTTCATGTAGCGCCGCTGTCCGGCCGCCCGTTCGGGCTCGCGTTGCGCCCACAGGGCGCAGTGCACCGCGTTCACCAGCTCGCGGGATACGCGGCCCGGCGGGAGGGGGGGCGGGGTGCTCGCTCTCGGCGACTCCATCGCATTTTCCTATGGGGGCGGTAAGAAAACGGTATTGGGAATCCGTCCGGGCGGTTGCTACCTTGGATTCGTCCGGCGGGGCAAGGCGGAAACCGAGGCGGCAGTTCCGACCCACCCCATGCATGCGCCGTTCACCGGTTCATGTGGTGCCGGCGTCGCCGGGTTCGGGTGCGCTGTTTGATGCCGTGGCAGCGTCTCGGACCGGCGGCGCCGGTGCCGCTCCCCGACCGGCGTCCGGTCAGGGATTCCGCGCGGCGGATTCGACCTCCGCGAGAAGCTCCGATTTCCGGGATGCGTCGAGCCACGACGCCTCGAAGGAGTTGCGCGCGAGGCGGACGAGGTCCTCCCGATCGAGACCGACCGCTTCGGCGACCGCGACGTAGTTGTCGTTGACGTATCCCCCGAAATAGGCGGGATCGTCGGAGTTCACGGTGACGAGGAGTCCGAGATCGAGCATGCGCCCGAGCGGGTGATCGCGCATGCCGGAGACCACGCGGAGCCGCACGTTGCTGAGCGGGCACACCGTGAGGGGCATGCGCCGGCGCACGAGCTCCGCCACCAGGTCGTCGTCTTCGACGGCCGCATTGCCGTGGTCGATGCGCACCACGTCCAGCAGCTCGAGCGCCTCGCGAACGTACTCCGGCGGGCCTTCCTCGCCCGCGTGGGCGACGGCGGAGAGCCCGGCCGCCCGGGCGCGCCCGAACACCTCGCGGAACTTGCGCGGCGGGTGGCCGCGCTCGGACGAGTCGAGTCCGACCCCGTCGATGCGATCGAGGAAGGGCGCGGCCGCGTCCAGGGTGTCGAACGCCTCCGCCTCGTCCAGGTGACGCAGGAAGCACATGATGAGCCGGGAACTGAGCCCCAGCCTCGCCTCGGCTTCGTCGAGCGCGCTCGAGATGCCGTCCATCACGGTGGCGAAGGGGACGCCGCGCCCGGTATGGGTCTGCGGGTCGAAGAAGATCTCGGCGTGGCGCACGTTGTCCGCGTGCGCGCGGGTGAGGTAGCTCCAGGTGAGGTCGTGGAAGTCCCGGGCCTCGACCAGCACGCTCGCGCCGGCGTAGTAGAGGTCGAGGAAGTCCTGCAGGTTCGAGAACGCGTACGCCGCGCGCACCTCTTCCACCGAAGCGTAGGGCAGGCGCACCCGGTTGCGCGCCGCGATGGCGAACATCAGCTCGGGCTCGAAGGTGCCTTCGATGTGCAGGTGAAGCTCCGCCTTGGGCAGCCGGGCGACCAGCTCCGCGAGCTCCGCTGCGCCCATCGGGCTTCGCATTCGGGTCCGCGCGCTCATGCCGGCATCGGTGTCCGTTGCCCGTCCGTCATGCCCCGTCCCCGTTCCCGCTCCCGAGCGGATGCAGCAGCTCCGGCGAGTCGTTCCGGGCGTGGTTCACCGCCCGGTCGACCGCCCAGTGCTCGAACGGGCCGGGGCTCGAGGCCCGGGCGATCTCCAGGAGTCGCGGCGGAGGCGTGGCCGGGTCGAGCCATCGGTCGAGGTCGTCCGGCTCCACGATCGCCGGCTGGCGGTGGTGAAGGCCGGCGAGCGCGGGGGAGGCCTCGGTCGTCAGCACCGTGAAGGTCTCGACCGGCTCGGGGCCCTTCTCCCAGCGTTCCCACAGGCCGGCGAGCGAGATGACGCCCCCGCCCGCCCGCCGGATGAAGTACGGCTGCTTCGCGCCGTCCTCGCGCCGCCATTCGAACCAGCCGTCGACCGGGACGACGCAACGCCGGTGCCGGAGGGCGTTCCGGAACGCCGGCTTTTCGTGCACGGTCTCCGCGCGGGCGTTGATCATGCGGGCGCCCATCCTGAGATCCCTCGACCAGGCCGGAACCAGGCCCCAGCGAAGCTTCGCGAGCTTCCGCTCGCCGCCCGCCTTGCGGCAGACGACGAAGTCCTGGGTGGGACAGCCGTTGTAGCGCGGGACGAGGTTCAGCGCGGCGGCCGTGGACGAGAGCCGGTAGATCTCGAACAGCGTCTTGAGGTTCAGATCCTGCGTGATGCGACCGCACATGCCTCTCGCGCTCCACCCGTCGACGGGACCGGACGTTCGACCGGGCCGGCCTGCGCAGATTCGGCGGCCCGGTCCTTCGCTTCCCCCCCCTCCCCCGGGAGCCGGGGGAGGGTGGGGGAGCCCGGGCGGCGGGGGCGCCATCCGCGTGGCGCGGGACTTCCCGCCCGGTCCGGGCGCGGACGGTCCGGTTCGCCCGATCCTGCCGTTTCGCCCCGCGCGAACGCAACCGGTGCGGATCGGAGACGACGTCCGCTGACCCCCGCGCCCGCGGCGAGAGCGCCGTCGCCGTGGTTGACGCTGTCGCACCCCCGCTCTAGATTCCCTGAGCGGTCTCGATCTTCACAGATGAGTCAAGTTTGCAAAGCGGTTTCAGGAACGAGACGTTCGAGGCCGTTACCAAGAGAAATGCTTGCATTTCTCCTTGTACGGAGCGGCCGGGCCTCGAACCGGTCTCGTCGGTCGGGGCTTGCCGCGGTGGCGAGCCACCCCGCTGTCGCGCAAGGAACTCTCGGGAGTTCCATGTAAGGCGGAGCCTCGCAAGCCTTGCAACCACCCGCCGCCGCCCCCGCCGGAGAGAGCACGATGACCACCGAACAATCGATTTCCGAGCGCGCCGACGAGCTCGAGCACCGCCAGATGGAGGAGCTCGGTGAGCGAATCGTCGGCAAGTCGTTGCTCTACCACCTCGCCGACGGGGAACGGACTCTCGGCCACCGTGCGTTCGGGGGCCGGATGCTGATGGGGGAGGACCCTCGCCTTCCGCCCCTGCCGGAACGCCCGACCCTGCTCGATTTCTTCCGCTGCCGCTTCGCGGTCGCGCCCCAGGCCCACCTGCTGCAGAGCGCGAACCTCGCGCAGAAGAACGGACTCCCGGACAAGATGGTGCTCGCCTGCCTGCTGCACGACATCGCGGTGGCGGGGTTCATCCGGACGGATCACGGCTATTGGGGAGCCCAGCTCGTCGAGCCCTACGTGGACGAGGAGGTGAGCTGGGCGATCCGGGCCCACCAGGCCCTGCGCTTCTATCCCGACGAGTCGGTCGGGTATGCGTATCCGGAGAACTACCGGACCCTGTTCGGGGACGACTACCAGCCGGAGCCGTACGTGGTGGCCGCCTACGAAGCGGCCCGGAAGCACAAGTGGTACATGTCGGCCCGGATCATCTGCGTGAACGATCTCTACTCGTTCGACCCGGACGTCCACGTCGAGCTCGAGCAGTTCGAGGACGTCGTCGGCCGCGAATTCCGCCAGCCCCCCGAAGGCCTCGGCAACGACAATACCCCCGCCTCCCACATGTGGCGGACGCTGCGTTGGCCCTGCAACGCGCTCTAGCCACCGAAGATCAAGGATCTCCGGCCGGGAGCTCATCGATTCGATCGCCATTCGGCACCCTTCCACCGTCCGCGCCGGGGTAGTCTCCGGCGTCGGTGTAGAGGATCCGGCGGCGACCCGAGGAACACGGCGGAAGCGCGGGGCGGGAGTCCCGGAAACGACAGGAGAGGACCATGCGCAATGACAAGTCGTGCGTGAAGCTCGTGACCCGGCTGCGGTCGGCGGCCGCGGCCGCCGCCCTCCTGGCGGCGGCGGTCTCCGCCCCCGTCCTCGCGGCCGGGACGCACCCGGTGACGGGGGAGGCGCTGGCCGACGACCAGAGCTTTACCTACCGTCTGCTGGACCAGTTCCCGACCCTCGACCCCCAGCTCAACCAGGACGTCTCGGGATTTCACGTCATTCGCGACCTCTTCGAGGGCCTGCTGAGCCAGGACGGGGAGGGCAACCTCGTGCCGGGGGTGGCGACCGGCTACGAGGCGTCCGACGGCAACACCACCTACACCTTCACCCTGCGCGAAGACGCCCGCTGGTCGAACGGGGATCCGGTGACCGCCCACGACTTCGTCTACGGCTGGCGGCGCGCCGTCGATCCGGCGACCGCCTCACCCTATGCCTGGTACCTCGAGCTTACCGAAATGGTGAACGCGAGGGAGATTCTCGCCGGCGAGAAGGACCCTTCCGCGCTCGGGGTGCGGGCCGTCGACGACCACACCCTGGAGGTGAAGCTCACCACGCCCTTGCCCTACTTCCCCGCGATGACGACCTACGCGACCCTCTTTCCCGCCCACCGGGCGACCATCGAGGCGCACGGGGCGGACTGGACGGCGCCCGGCAACATGGTCTCGAACGGCGCGTACGTGCTCGACGAGGTGGTGCTCAACGAGTATCACACCCGGGTCCGGAACCCGATGTACTGGGGCGCCGGCGATGTCATCATCGAGAAGGTCACCGGACTCGTCATCAACGACGTCAACCAGGCCCTCACCCGCTATCGCGCCGGCGAGCTCGACCACCTGGAGCCGCTGCCGCCCGGTCAGTACCCGGCCCTCCGGGAACAGTTGCCCGACGAGGCGACCAGCGTTCCGCGCCTTTGCTCCTACTACTACGCCGTCAACCACACCGCGAGCGCGAACCCGGCCCTCGCCGACGTGCGGGTGCGCCGGGCCCTCGGCCTGGCCATCGACCGCGACGTGATCGTCGACCGGGTGCTGAAGGGCGGGCAGTGGCCGGCCTACAACTTCACCCACTTCAAGACGGCGGGGTTCACGGTGCCGGACATCGCCTACGCGCGTCTCACCCAGGCCGAGCGGGACGCGGAGGCGAAGCGGCTGATGGAGGAAGCCGGGGCCGGCGACCTCACCCTCCGGCTCATCTACAACACCTCGGAGAGCCACAAGCAGATCGCGACGGTGGTGAGCCAGATGTGGAAGCAGAAGCTCGGGGTGCGGACGGAGCTCGCGAACTTCGAGTGGAAGACGTACATCGGCATCCGCCGCAACCAGGAGTTCGACCTCGCCCGCTCCGGCTGGTGCGGCGACTACAACGAGGCGTCGACCTTCCTCGACCTCCTCACCACCACCCACGGCTCGAACGACGGGAAGTACTCGAACGAGCGGGTGGACGAGCTGATGCGGGCCTCGAAGACGGCGGCCGATCCGAGCGGGATCTACGCCGAGGTCGAGGGGATCCTGGCCGAGGACATGGCGATCATCCCCATCTATCACTACGCGAACACGTTCCTCCTGTCCGCCGACATCCGGGGATGGCCCTACGAAAACGTGGAGAACAACTGGTACGCGAAGAATCTTTACCGCGTAGCGAACTGAACGCGCCGGCCGGCTCGTTCCGGACCGCCCGCGACGCCGCCGCCACGATGGGGGTCGCGCCACGGGGGCCGTTCCCCGGTCGGGAACGGGGCCCGGCGCCGGTCCCCTCCGTTGCGTGGCGGCCGCTCGGCGCGCGGGTCCGGACTCCCGGGGCGTCGATGAGCCGGCCTTCGGCCCCGGCCCCGGCTCCGGCTCCGGTTCCGGTTCCGGCGGCGAATGCCGCCCCGGGCCGCGTCCGCAGCCCGGGGCTCGGCACCCGGAAACGGCCTCGCGCGCGGGGCGCAAAGCGGGCGCGGGCCCGCGGCTAGCGCACGATGCTCTCCTATCTTTTCAAGCGGCTCGCGGTCGCCGTTCCGACCCTGCTCGTCCTCGTCATCGTCTCCTACGTGCTGATGTACGCCGCCCCCGGCGGTCCGTTCGACACCGAGCGGGCGCTTCCGCCCGAGGTCATGGCCAACCTGGACCGCAAGTACGGTCTCGACCAGCCGCTCGTCGTGCAGATCTGGCGCTACGTCGCCTCCATCGTGACCGACTTCGATTTCGGTCCCTCGTTCCGCTACCAGGACCAGACCGTCAACGAGATCATTGCGCAGGGGTTCCCGGTGACCCTCACCTACGGGGCCTGGTCCTTTCTGGCCGCGGTCCTCGTCGGCGTCTCGCTCGGCATCGCGGCCGCCGTTCATCACAACACCTTGCTCGACTACTTCGCGGTGGGGGTCTCGATCGGTGCCCAGGTGCTCCCGAACTTCGTCATGGCCCCGATCCTCACCCTCGTCTTCACGCTGTGGCTCGGGTGGCTTCCGGGGGGAGGGTGGCAGGGCGGCGAGTGGCCCTACCTCGTCATGCCGGTCATCGCCCTGTCGACATCGTTCATGGCCTCGATTGCGCGGATCACCCGCTCGTCGATGCTGGAGGTGCTGAACGCGAGCTTCATCCGCACCGCCCGGGCCAAGGGCCTTCCCCGGCGGCGGGTCGTGTTCCGCCACGCCCTCAAGCCCGCGCTGCTGCCCGTCGTCTCCTATCTCGGTCCGGCGTTCGTCGGCATGATCACCGGCTCGGTGGTCATCGACTTCTTCTTCGCCACCGGCGGCATCGGGCAGTTCTTCGTCAACTCGGCCCTCAACCGCGACTACCCGGTGCTCATGGGGGTCACCATCCTCGCGGGGGGGCTGACGGTCCTGTTCAACCTGCTGGTCGATCTTCTCTACGCCTGGATCGATCCGCGGATCCGGTACTGAGGGGATGACCCTCCTCTTCGGCCGGCGGATGTTTCGCGAGCCCCTCCCCCCGGGGACCGGAGACGCGCCGGCCGGGCGCTCGCTCTGGCACGACGCCCGCGCGCGCTTCGTTCGCAACCGCGCCGCGGTCGCGAGCCTCGTCGTGCTCCTCCTGGTCACGCTCTTCGCCCTCTTCGGGGACTTCGTCGCGGCCTGGTCCAACGAGGAGATCGACTGGTCGATGCTGGGGAGCGTCGCCGAGAACGGGGCGCCGTCGCTTGCGAACGGGCACTGGTTCGGGGTGGACGAGCTCGGCCGCGACCTCTTCGCCCGCACCGTGCAGGGAACCCGCATCTCGCTGATGGTCGGCATCGTCGGCGCGCTCATCTCGGTGGTCGTCGGCACCCTGTACGGCGCTACCGCGGGCTACTTCGGCGGCCGGCTCGACGGGGTGATGATGCGCGTCGTCGACGTGCTGATGGCCATTCCCTACATGTTCGTCCTCATCCTCTTCATGGTGGTCTTCGGCCGCTCGATCCTGATGCTCTTCATCGGCATCGGCCTCGTGAGCTGGCTCGACATGGCCCGCATCGCCCGCGGGCAGACCCTCAACATCAAGCACCGGGAATTCGTCGAGGCGGCAGTCGCGATCGGGGTCCGACCCCGCCGGATCATCCTCCGTCACATCGTCCCCAACCTGCTCGGAGTGGTAATCGTCTACGCGACCCTGCTCGTCCCGTCGATGATCATCTACGAGAGCTTCATCAGCTTCCTCGGCCTCGGCGTCCAGGAGCCCGACACGAGCTGGGGCGCCCTCATCAACGACGGGGCAAGCCAGATGCAGTACGGGACGCTCTGGCAGCTCCTGTTTCCGCTCTTCTTCTTCGTCGTCACCCTGTTCTCGCTGTTCTTCCTCGGCGACGGGCTCCGCGACGCGCTCGACCCGAATGACCGCTGAGCGATGACCCTGCTCAGGGTGCGGAATCTTCGCGTGTCCTTCGCGACCGGGGACGGCACCGTCAATGCGGTCAACGGGGTCGATCTCGACGTCGAGGCCGGACAGTCGCTCGCGGTCGTGGGGGAGAGCGGATCGGGCAAGAGCCAGCTCATGCTGGCCGTCATGGGGCTGCTCGCGCGCAACGGGACCGCGGCCGGCTCGGTCGAGCTCGAGAGCGTCGAGCTCCTCGGCCTCGACGAACGGGAGCTCAACCGGATCCGCTCGCGCCGGATCGCGATGGTGTTCCAGGACCCGATGACCGCGCTCAATCCGTACCTGCGCGTTGCGGACCAGATGACCGAAGGCCTGGTCCTGCACCTCGGCATGGCGCGGCGCGAGGCGCTCGCCGAGTCCGTCCGCCTGCTCGACGCGATGGAGGTGCCGGACGCGAGGCGGCAGATCGCGATGTATCCGCACGAGTTCTCGGGGGGAATGCGGCAGCGGGTGCTGATCGCGATGGCGCTCTCGTGCCGCCCGCGCCTGCTGATCGCGGACGAGCCGACGACCGCCCTCGACGTCACCGTGCAGTCCCGGATCATGCGGATTCTCGCCGAGGCGCGGGCGGAGCTCGGCACCGCGGTCGTCCTCGTAACCCACGACGTGGGAATCGTGGCCGGGGGCTGCGAGCACATGGTCGTGCTGTACGGCGGGCAGGTCATGGAGAGCGGGCCGGTGGACCGGGTCTTCGCCGCCCCGTACCACCCCTACACCGAGGGCCTGCTGAACGCGGTGCCGCGACTCGACCGCGACGATTCCCGCCTGCCATCGATCCCGGGCGACCCACCGGACATGAACCGCCCGCCCGCCGGCTGTCCGTTCGCCGCCCGCTGTCCACGGGCGGTCGATCGCTGCCGGCACGAGCTGCCGGGACTGCTCTCCCGGGCTCCGGATCGGCGGGTCGCCTGCCACCTTCCGCTGGACGGGCCGGCGTGAGCGAGCCGCTCCTGCGCGTCCGCGATCTGTCCGTCACCTTTCCCGTTCGCGGGCGCGAAGGCTGGCCGTGGGCGCGCCCGCGGCCGCTTCGCGCGGTCCGCGACGTGAGCTTCGACCTCGCGGCGGGCGAGAGCCTGGGGATCGTCGGCGAGAGCGGTTCGGGCAAGACCACCCTCGCCCGCGCCCTCATCGGGACCGTGCCGGCCGCGGCGGGCGAAGCGCGCTGGCAGGGCGAAGACCTGCTGCGAATGCCTCCGGCGGCGCGTCATCGCCATCGTCGCGACATCCAGATGGTGTTCCAGGACCCGCTGGCCGCGCTGGACCCCCGGATGACGGCGGGGGAGATCATCGCCGAGCCCCTTCTCGTACATGAGCCGCGACTGGCTCGAAGGGAAGTCCGGGCGCGGGTCGCGCAGATGATGGAGCGGGTGGGCCTCCTCCCCAATCAGGTCAACCGCTATCCGCACGAATTCTCGGGCGGCCAGTGCCAGCGCATCAACATTGCGCGGGCCCTCGTCGTGCGGCCCCGCCTCGTCGTCTGCGACGAGCCCGTTTCCGCCCTCGACGTGAGCGTGCAGGCGCAGGTGATCAACCTGCTCGGCGATCTCGGCCGCGACCTCGGGCTCGCCCTCATCTTCATCGCGCACGATCTCGCGGTCGTGAAGCACATCTGCGATCGGATCCTGGTGTTCTATCTCGGCCGCGCCATGGAGCTCGGCGCGGCCCGCGACGTCGTTCGCGAGCCGCGTCATCCCTACACCCGCGCCCTGGTCGCGGCCGCGCCGATCCCGGACCCGGCAATCGAGCGCGGGCGCCGCACGGCCGTTCTCGAAGGGGACCTGCCGTCACCCCTCGCGCCGCCCTCGGGCTGCGTGTTCCGGACCCGCTGCCCGATCGCCCGCCCCTCGTGCGCAGCGGCGATTCCGCCCATGCAGGATTTCGGGGGCGGTCACCTCGCGGCTTGCCCGCATACGGGGCAGGCGGGGCACGGTGAAGCACCCGGGTGAGCGTGCGGCCGCCGATTCGCCTCCCCCGCATTCGTGCTCCGGTGACTTCGGGCCGAACGTTTCGCTTCCACGGTCCGCGGCGGGGGCTTCGGCGGTGCGTTCCCGGGAGGGTCGCCGCTCCGCGCGCCGGCCGTCGCCGCCGCCGTCGTTCCGGCGGTCGGTGAGGTCGGTCGGAATTGCCTGCACCGTGGTTCGGGAAACGGGCCCGGCGCCCGGAATCGGTGAAGGTCGAAACCGGGATTGGTTGTGGAATTTGCAGGACCTGGTCTATTCTTCTTCTGAATCCCCAGTTGAGGGTTCGCACGAATTCATATTTTGTCTGTCCGGCCGGATACGAGCTGCCGGATTCATCAATCAGTTCAATCGTCATGGAACCGGGGGAGGGTGACACCCGATGACTGCGCAATCATTGACCATGGCCGGGGCGCTTCCCGATATCGAGCGGGTCCGCGAAGCGAAGGCGATGCTTTCCGAGGCGGGGGTCCGCTACGTGCTCTCGTGCTGGATCGATCTCCTCGGCGTGCCGAAGACCAAGCCGGTGCCGCTCAGCAACTTCGAGGATCTGTGCATGGGCCGGGGTCCGCAATTCGCGGTGCACTCGGTCTCGTTCGTGCCCGAGCTCTCCCCGGCCGACGCCGACCAGATCCCGGTTCCGGACCTCGACACCCTGGTCGTGTGCCCGTGGGACCGCACCTGCGCGTGGATGGTCGCGGACCTCTGGTGGGAGGATGCGCCCTACAACCTGTGCCCGCGCCACGCGCTCAAGCGGGTGGTGCGCGACGCCGCGGCGAAGGGATACGCGGGATTCGCGGGAATCGAGCCGGAGTTCATCGCCATGCGATGGCGGGACGGCCGGCCGGTCAAGGCATTCGACGACGATCCGCTCCCCGGCGAAGGGGTGCGGCCGCGACGCCAGGCGTTCGGCTACGACGTCGAGTACTCCATCGATTCGATGGGGTATCTCGGCGCCCTGATCGACATTCTCGAAGAGCTCGGCTGGGGGCTGAAGGACGTGGTCGCCGAGGGAGCCTACTCCCAGTTCGAGCTCGACTTCGGCTACACCGACGTCCTCGAGATGGCGGACCGGCTGGTGTTCCTGCGCATGCTGCTGAAGGAGGTCGCCAAGAAGCACGGGATGTTCATCACCTTCATGCCCAAGCCCACCATCGGCGACTGGCGTTCGGGGGCGCACATCAACTACTCGATGCGACGGGTCGACGCCCCGGGGGTGAACCTCTTCGAGGACGCGGGCGGCGGTGGCTGGGCTGACGCCGTGTACCACGCGGTCGGGGGGCTGCTCCGCCACGGTGGGGCGCTCACCGCCATCGCCTGCTCGACGGTCAACTCCTACAACGGCCTCGTGCCGCGGGTCGGCGGGTTCGAAGGCGGCACCGTGACGTGGGCGCCGACCCACATGACCTACGGCAACAACAACCGTTCGTGCATGCTGCGCCTGCCCCAGAACCGGTTCTGCATCGAGAACCGGGCCGCCGACATGTGCATGAACCCGTATCTCGGGCTCGCGATGACGACCGCGGCGACCGTCGCCGGGGTCGTCGAGGGCATCGATCCCGGTCCGCCCCTCGACCGCGACCTCTATCGGCTCACCGACGAGGAGATCCGCGCCGGTGGCGGCCAGCGCCTGCCCCGACACCTCCTCGAAGCGACCGAAATCCTGCGCGAGGACCCCCTTGCCGCCGAGGTGCTCGGCCCGGCGATGATGAACTCCTGGCTGCGGTACAAGGTCGACGAGTGGGAGCGGTATCACCAGGCGGTGACGGACTGGGAGGTGCAGGAATACCTGCGGCTCTTCTGACAGGCGGGCGGGGCCGGGGGCGATCCGCGGTGGCAGCGGACCACGCGGTGTTCGAGCTCGGGGAGACGTCGCTCCAGTGCGGCGTGTCCCTGCCCGCTGCACGGCTCGCCTACCGGACGTACGGCACGCTCGATGCGAGCGGCGACAACGTGATCGTCATGCCCACCTTCTACACGGGCACGCACGCGCGCAACGAGGGGTACCTGCGAAGGATGCCGGCCCTCGACCCCTCCCGCTGGTTCATCGTTTCGATCAACCTGTTCGGCAACGGCCTCTCTTCGTCGCCGAGCAACACCGCGCCGCCCTTCGACGGGCCGCGGTTTCCCCCCGTCACCCTGTTCGACAACGTCGCCGCCCAGCACCGGCTCCTCACCGAGGGGCTGGGTGTCGAGCGCGTCGCGCTCGTGCTGGGGTGGTCCATGGCCGGTTGCCAGGCGTACCAATGGGGAGCGCAGTACCCGGACCTGGTCGACGCCATACTCCCGTTCTGCGCCTCGGCGCGCACGTCGCCGCACAACCAGGTGTTTCTCGAGGGAGTGAAGGCGGCCCTCGTGGCCGACGCGGCATTTGCGGGCGGCGACTACGACACGCCGCCCGAGACGGGACTGCGAGCGTTCGGGCGGGTCTACGCGGGCTGGGCGTACTCGCAGACCTTCTACCGCGAGCGGCTGCACCGCGAGCTCGGCTTCGAGACCTGGGAGGAGCTGCTGCTCGACTGGGAGCGCGACCACCTCGAGTGGGACGCCAACGACCTGCTGGCCAAGCTCCGGACCTGGCAGCAGGGCGACATCAGCGCCAACGAGCGCTACCGGGGGGACTTCGTCCGCGCGCTCGGCGGCATCCGTGCCCGGGCGATCCTCGTCCCGTGCACCACCGACCTCTACTTCCCGCCCGAGGACAACGCCGTCGAGGCCCGCCACATGCCGAACGCCGAGCTTCGGCCGTATGCCTCGGCGTGGGGCCATTGCGCGGCGACTCCGAGTCGCGAGGACGGCGACTTCATGCGCTTCCTCGACCGGTGCGTGTCGGAGCTGCTGGAGGGCCGAGAGCGGCCGGAACCATCGGCCGGCGACCGCGTGCGACCGATGCGTCCCTGACCGCCCCGGTCATCCGGTGGGCGGGAGTGCCGTCTCGCGTTTGCGGCAGATTTCGTACCGGTCCTGCCAGGGCCGCAACCGTTCGAACACCGCGCTCGCCGCGAGGACGTCGACGTCGGCGTGCCGCCCCCCGACGATCTGCATCCCGACCGGAAGCCCGTCGGCGAGGCCGGCCGGGACCGATGCGGCGGGATGGCCGGTGAAGTTGATGGGGTAGGTGAGGCACCAGCCGATCAGCGGGTCGATGGCCTCGCCGTTCACCTCGGTCGGGCCGACCGTGTTGCCGTCGTCGGCGTTCTCCACCGGAAGGCAGGCCAGCGAGGGAGTGACGAGGAGATCGTGGGTGTCGAGGACTCCCTGGACGGCATCGTAGACCTCCGTGCGCACGGCCTGATCGCGAATGACGTCGTGGATCGTCATTCGCTTGCCGGTCTCGATCCAGGCGTGGATTTCGGGCGGCAGATCGTCCGGGTGCTCTCCGAGAAGGTCGATGCCCCGCTCCTTGATCACCTCCAGGTTGAGCAGCAGGTTGGCCATGATCAATCGGCACCAGAGGTCGCTGAGCTCGCGCTGCGACCGGCGGATTCCCACCTCGACCTCCTCGACGTGCGCCCCGGCTTCCTCGAAGGCCCGGACCGCCGTCGCGACGACCTCCGCGACCCGCGGGTCCACCGGGAAGACGTCGAGGTTCGGGCTGTAGGCGACCTTCATCCCCCGAATCGAGCGTCGGGTGGCCCCGAGCCAGTCGATCTCTTCGTCCAGACTGAAGGGATCGCGCGAGTCGTAGCCGGCGAGCACGGTGAGGGCGAGGGCCGAGTCCTCCACCGTGCGGGTGATCGCTCCGTCGAACAGGAACGGGCTCGATCCGTTGAAGGCGTTGGGCCGGGCCACGTGCGGGAGGCGCCCGGCCGACGCCTTGAAGCCGTAGACCCCGGACCAGGAAGACGGGATCCGGATGGAGCCGCCGCCGTCGGTCCCCTGGGCGAGCGGCAGCAGCCCGTCGGCCACCGCGCCCGCGCTCCCGCCCGACGAGCCCCCGGTGTTGCGCCGGGTGTCGAAGGGGTTGCGGGACGGTCCGAAGAGATAGTTGTCGCACGTGCCGCGGAACCCGAAGACGGGACTGTTGGTCAGGCCGAGGTGAATCGCGCCGGCTCGCTCCATGCGCTCCGCGAAGGGGCACCAGCGATCCGCCACGAAGTTGCTGAACGCGCGAATGCCCCCGAAGGTGCCGGGCCAGCCCGGCTTGAGGCCGTTGAGGTCCTTGATCGCGGTCGGAATGCCGTGGAGCGGCCCGAGCGCGTCCCCGGCCATCACTTCCCGCTCGGCCCGCTTCGCCTCGCTCCGGGCGTCCTCGGCCGCGACATGGACGAAGGCGGTGATGCCGGGGTTGCGCGCCTCGATCCGTTCGAGAAACGCATCGACGATCTCGACCGGCGAGAGATCCCGGGAGCGGACCCGGCGCGCCAGCTCGGCGGCGCTCGTGTAGGCGAGTTCATCGGACAGGGACATGGCTTCCTCCTGAGGGGTGGTCCGCCCCGACGCCTCGGTCGGGGAATCGATTCATCGTTCCGTCATGATGGTGGGATCGAGCACGTCGCGGAGCACGTCGCCCAGCATGTTGAGACCGAGGACGGTGGCCGCGACCGCGATTCCCGGGACGAGCGCGGTCCACGCCGCCACGTCGAGATAGTCGCGCGACGCCTGGATCATGAGGCCCCAGGACGGGGTCGGTGGCTGGGTTCCGAGACCGAGGAACGAGAGGGCGGCCTCGGCAAGGATCGCGAACGCGATCGAGATGGTCGCCTGCACGATGACGGGCGCCATGATGTTCGGCACGATGTGCAGCCGGATGATTCGCCAGTTCGACGCGCCCTGCGAGCGTGCCGCCTCGACGTAGGGAAGGGCCGCCACCCGCAGGGTCTCGCCCCGAACGATGCGCGAGAGATACGGCGTGAACGCGATCCCGATGGCGAGGATGGTGTTGGGCAGGTTCGGCCCGAGCACGGCCGAGATCGTGAGCGCGAGCAGCAGCACGGGAAAGCTCAGGAGGGTGTCCACGAGCCGCATCAGGGAGTGATCCGTCCATCCGCCGAAGTAGCCCGAGACCACGCCGAGGGGGAGGCCGATGACGAGGCTCAAGGCCACCGCGAGGACCGCGATCACGAGCGAGGTGTGAGCGCCGAGGAGCACCCGCCAGACGAGCTCGCGCCCGAGCTGGTCGGTCCCGAACGGGTGCTCGATCGATGGCGGTTTCAGCCGCACGAGCACGTTGATCTTCGTCGTCAGCTCTTCGGGGACGAGGAACGGGGCCCCGATCGCCACCAGGGTGAAGACGGTCACCAGCGAGAGGCCGATGATGCCCTTTGGCGAGAGGATGGCGCGCACGCTTCGCTCCCTACTCCAGCCGGACGCGCGGGTCGATGAGGGTGTAGAGCACGTCGACGACGAGGTTCGCGAGCATCACGACGGCCGCGATCACGAACACGGACGACTGGATGAGGGGCACGTCCCGGTTGAGGAGCGCCTGGTAGGTGAGCCAGCCCATCCCCGTGTAGTTGAACAGGCTCTCGATCACGATGATCGAGCCGAAGAGATAGCCGAGCTGCAGGCCGGCGACCGTCACCACCGGCGAGATGGCGTTGCGGAGCGCGTGCCGGAACACCACCGCCCCGCGCCCGAGGCCCTTCGCGCGGCACACCCGGATGAAGTCCTGGCCCAGCACCTCGAGCATGGCGGATCGGGTCATGCGGGTAAGATGGGCCATGAGGCTCAGCCCGAGCGCGGTGGCGGGCAGGAGCGCGTGGCGGAACGCGAGCCAGAAGTCCTCGGTCGGCGATGCGTATCCCGACGACGGCAGCCACCCGAGCCCCCGGGAGATCAGCAGGATGAGCACGATGCCCCAGAAGAAATCGGGGAGGCTGATGCCGGCGAGGGCTATCCCGGAACCGGCCGTGTCCTGCCACCGGTCGCGGTAGACGGCACTCACCACCCCGAGCGGAATCGCGGTCGCGAGCGCGATGAGCAGCGACAGGACCACGATCATCGCGCTCGCCGTCACCTTCTGGCCGATGAGCGCGGCAATCGGCTCCTTGTAGCGAAGGCTCACCCCCCAGTCGCCGGAGAGCATGCCGCCGATCCAGCGGCCGTACTGCACGATGAGCGGGTCGTTGAGTCCGAGCGACTCGCGAAGCCCGGCCAGGGCGGTCGGGTTACTCTGGGTCCCCATGATCATCATGGCCACGTCGCCGGGGAGGACGTGGGTGATCGCGAACGTCACCACGGAGATGAGGAGGAGGGTGAGGGCGAACAGGGCCGCCCGCCGGGCGAGATAGCTCACGGCCGGCTACCGGTGGTCCGGGTCATTGCACCTTCCGGGCCGGTCACGGCGTGATGACGAAGGGTCCGGTCGGGCAGGTACGCGGTCGAGGAATCCGCCCCGCGCGCCCAGGGCGGTCCGCGAACGCCCTGCACCTCCCGAACGCCCGGGCGCCCCGTTCGGGACGCCCGGGCCGTCGGTGCGCACGACTCCGCGTCGGAGCCGGAGTCTCAGGACTTGAGCCAGACGTTCTTGAACTGGAGGTTCGAGCCGTTCGGGTGCACCAGAGCGTCGAGCCCGCCCACGTTCCGGCGCGCCGCGACCGTCCCGTTCCGGAACCAGAGCACCACGTCGAGGGCCTCGTCCTGCACCCTCTTCTGGACCGCCTTGTAGATCTCGGCCCGCTCGATCGGGTCGACGACCCGCCGGGCCGCCTCGGTCAGCTCGTCGATCTTCGCGTCCTTGATGTTGCGGTAGTTGAAGGCGCCCGTGGAGTGCCACAGGGAGTAGTAGAGGAAGTCCGGCTCCCACAGGGTGAAGAAGTTCATCATCGTGACCTGGTAGTCGCGATCGACCCAGCACTGGCTCAGCCAGTCCGACCAGGTCAGCTGCTGCACGGAGGCCTTGACCCCGCCCTGGCGGAACCACTCGACGAGAATCTGGGTCGCCTCGACGTGCCACGGATAGTTGGTGGTGGTCTTGAAGACGAACTCGAGCTCGTTCGGTCCGAATCCCGCTTCGGCCAGCAGCTCCCTGGCCGCGTCGTAGTCCTGCGCGCGGGGGGCGAGGCCGTCGTTGTAGGACGGCGAGGTCGGGAAGCTCGGCGACGCGGTGACCACCCCCTGGCCCCAGAGCGCGCCCTGCACCAGGGTCTCCTTGTCGACCATGAGGTCGAGGGCCTTGCGCACCCGCGGGTCGTCGAAGGGCTTGACCGCGTGGTTGAAGTTGAGAAACGCCCAGGAGAGCGGGAACCACGTGAGCACCTGGAGGTCGGGGTCGTTCTTCAGCGCGTCGACCCGGTCGAGGGGGATGTCGTTGATGAGGTGCATCTCGCCGGTCTGAATTCCGGTCAGGCGCACGGTCGGCTCCGTCACCTCGCGGCTCAGCACGCCGTCGAGATGGGGCGCGCCTCCCCAGTAGTCGTCGAAGCGGACGAGCTCGACCTCGTTCCCGAACTCGCGGCGCACGAACTTGAACGGGCCGGCGCCGGTGGGGGTGGTGCCCTGGATGTCGCCCGATCCGTCCGGGATGATGACCCCCGCGCCGTTCTCGGCGAGCCGGCTGAGGAACGGCGCGTTCACCTGGTTCATGCGGATGACCACGGTGAGGTCGTCCGGGGTCTCGATGGCCGCCACGTCGTTGAAGACCTCGAAGTTGACCGCGCCGGTCTCGGGATTCTTCACCCTCTCGAAGGAGTACTTGACGGCTGCCGACGTCAACGCTGAGCCGTCGTGGAACTTGACCCCGGGACGAAGATGGAACGTGTAGGTGAGCCCGTCGGGCGACTCCTCGAAGCGCTCCGCGAGGCTCGGGATGACCGTGAAGTTGTCGTCGACGGTGACGATCGCGTCATGGACGTTCTGGAGGAGCCGGCCGGTGGACGCGGTTCCGGTCTTGTGCATGTCGAGGTTCTGGGTCGTCTCCGAGTGGCCCCAGATGAGGGTTCCGCCGCGGACCGGCTGGTCGGCCGCGTGCGCGGCGATGGAATGGAGGCCGGGACCGAGCACCGCCCCGCCCATCAGGGCGCTCGAACTCGCAAGAAATTCTCTTCGCTTCATGATTGCCGTCCTCGTCACTTGTGGTGGGTGGCTCGACCGCCGATATTAGTCGACTCGCGCGCCGCCGTCCCTTCGGCACCGCGGGCCGGCGTCGGGACCGGCCGGCGATGGCGGGCGGCGGCGGCGCATCGGTGCGGGTCCCGGTACGGGCGCGCAGGTCACCCGGAGGGCAGCCGTCACGTCGAACCGAGCGAGTCCCGCGGCTACGCCACCTTCCGAACCGGAGGCGGATGACGCGATCGTCCGCGTCGAGGATCTTCGCGTGCGCTTCGACGTTCCGGAGGGGGTGGTCCGGGCCGTCAACGGCGTCTCCTTCGACGTCCGGCGCGGGGAGACCCTGGCCGTCGTCGGCGAGTCGGGGAGCGGCAAGAGCGTCACCGCGCTCGCGATCCTCGGCCTCTTGCCGATGCCCCCGGCCCGGGTGGAGGCGGGACGCATCCGGTTCGGGGAGCGCGACCTCCTCACCCTGCCCGAGTCCGCGATGCGCGACGTCCGCGGCAACTCCATCTCGATGATCTTCCAGGAACCGATGACGTCCCTCGATCCGCTGATGACGGTCGGGCGCCAGATCGCGGAGTCGATCGAGATCCATCAGGGGCTCCCGCGGTCGGAGGCCCTCGAGGCGGCGGTCGAGTCGCTTGCGCTCGTGCGGGTGCCGGAGCCTGCGCGCCGCGCGCGGCAGTATCCGTTCCAGCTTTCCGGCGGGCTTCGCCAGCGGGTGATGATCGCGATGGCGATGGCATGCAACCCGCGGCTTCTCATCGCGGACGAGCCGACCACCGCGCTCGACGTCACCGTTCAGGCCCAGATCCTCAACCTGATGGACGAGCTCAAGGAGCGCACCGCGGCCTCGATCATCCTCATTACCCACGACCTCGGGGTCGTAGCGGAGATGGCGCAGCGGGTCGTCGTGATGTACGCGGGACAGGTCGTGGAGCGCGGCGGGGTGCAGGCGCTCTTCGAGCGCCCCCTGCACCCGTACACGGCCGGGCTCCTCGGCTCCGTGCCGCGGCTCTACTCGTCGCTCGCGATGGAACCGGGCGCCGACGGAGACGATCTCCGGGAGATCCCGGGGATCGTGCCCTCGATGCGCGAAGAGATTGCGGGGTGCGCGTTCGCGCCGCGTTGTCCGCTCGCGACGGAACGGTGCCGGCGCGAAGCGCCGGCGCTCGAGTCGAAGCGCCCGGGGCAGGCGGCGGCCTGCTGGGAGAGCGGGCGCCTCGGGATGGAACGTGCCGCCTGAGGCCGGCCGCGCCGGCGCCGCCGCGGGCGCGGGCGCGCACCCCGCGCCGATCCTCGAGGTCACCGACCTCGACAAGCGCTTTCCGCTTCGGGCCGGTCTCTTCGGGCGCGGCGGGGGCTGGGTCAACGCGGTCAACGGGGTCAGCTTCGACGTGCGCGCGGGCGAGACCCTCGGGGTGGTGGGCGAGAGCGGCTGCGGCAAGACGACCCTCGGAAAGACGGTGATGCGCCTGCTGCGTCCCGACGGGGGGCGGATTGTCCTCCACGGGCGCGACATCACCACCGCGAGCGACACGGAGCTCCGCGAGGGCCGGCGCGACATCCAGATGGTGTTCCAGGATCCGTTCTCGTCGCTCAACCCCCGCCTCACGTGCCGGCGGATCGTGGCCGAGCCGCTCGAGATCCACGGCCTCGTCGCCGGCCGCGGGAAGGAGGACCGGGTCGCCGAAATGTTCGAGCGCACCGGTCTTCGCCTCGAGCACCTCGACCGCTACCCGCATCAGCTTTCCGGCGGGCAGCGCCAGCGGCTCGGCATCGCGCGCGCGCTCGCGCTCGAGCCGTCGGTGATCGTCGCGGACGAGCCGGTCTCGGCCCTCGACGTCTCGGTGCAGGCCCAGGTGCTGAACCTGTTGCGTACGCTCCAGCGGGGCTCGCGCCTCGCCTATCTATTCATCTCCCACGACCTCGCGGTGGTCGAGCACATCGCGCACCGCATCGCGGTGATGTATCTGGGAAAGGTCGTCGAGCTCGCGGAGAAGCGGGCGCTCTTCTCCGCACCACGCCATCCCTACACCGAAGCCCTGCTCGCCGCGGTGCCGGTCCCGAGCCCGGGCCGAAAGCGCGAGCGGGTCATCCTGCACGGCGAGGTGCCGAGCCCCGTCAACCTCCCGTCCGGGTGCGCCTTCCACACCCGCTGTCCCATTGCCGAGGACGTGTGTCGGCGGGAAACGCCCCGGCTGCGCCCGGTGGAGACGGGCCACGAAGTCGCATGCCACCTTCGCGGAGGCGAAGGCTCCGCATAGTCGACGCCGGAGCGGTCGTCAATCGTCCGGTTGGAGGTCCGGCCGGCGCGCCGCGACCCCGAGCTCCGCCTCGAGCGCCATCCCGAGGTTGAGTAGCCTGCCTTCGTCGAAGAGGGGACCCCAGAGCGAGATCCCCTGCGGAACCTCGTGCGATTCCGCGCTCTCGGCCGCCGAACCGATGTCGAGCTTGCCGCCCTCGAGGGACGGGTCGCCTCGGGTCGGCGATTCGAGGAAGCCCGCGCGCAGGTGCAGGCAGGGATGGCCGGTGAAGTTGGAGGCGACCAGCATCGGCCCGGTCCCGAACGGTCCGATCATCGCATCGACCTCCCGGAACGTCGCGTCGAGCGCCTGCATGACCCGATAGCGAAGGCGGTCGAGCTGCACGTGGTCGACCGCGGACAGGAACCTCGCCTGGCGGAACGCGTTTGGCCACGCGCCCTTGTCCTGGCGGACGAGCTCGTCGTCGCGGTCCGTGAGGGTGAGCTCCTCGAACGCGGCCGCCGCCTCCGCGAAGAGCATGCTCATGAGAGAGCCGTAGGGAAGATCCGGGAGGGCGACCTCGACCACCTCGACCCCCAGCCGGCGGGTGGCTTCGAGGGCCGCGCGGTCGACGTCGGTCGCACCGTCGTCCTCGAACGTGGCCGGGAGATACCCGATGCGAAGACCCGCCACGTCCCGGGTCGCGTCGAAGTTGAACGGCGCCCCGATCGAGCTCCGATCGGCGGGATCCGGCCCGTTGATGGCGGCGAGGACGAGGGCGCAGTCCTCGACCGAACGGCAGATGGGTCCCACCTTGTCGAGCGACCAGCAAAGGGCCATGCCGCCGGCGCGAGAGACGCGCCCGAAGGTCGGACGAAGGCCCGTCGTCCCGCACCGCTGGGACGGCGCGGTGATGGAGCCCAGGGTCTCGGTCCCGATCGAGAATGCGCAGAGCCCCGCCGCGGTCGCGGACGCGGAGCCGGCGCTCGATCCGCTGGATCCTTCGTCGAGATTCCAGGGGTTGCGCGTTTTTCCTCCGAACCAGACTTCGCCGTAGGCGAGGGCGCCGAGGGTGGTCTTGCCGAGGAGCACCGCCCCCGCCGAGCGCAGGAGCTCCACCACCCGCGCGTCCCCGTCGGGGACGCGGTCCCGGTACGGGGCGGCCCCCCAGGTGGTCAGGATGCCGCTGGTGTCGAAGAGGTCCTTGAGCCCGTAGGGGATGCCATGGAGCGGCCCGAGCCGGGTCCCGGCGCGGAGGAGGGCGTCCGCGGCGTCGGCTTGCGCGCGGGCAAGCTCCGGAGTGACCGTGACGAAGCACTCCAGCCGCGCGGCGTGCGCCTCGATGCGGTCAAGGTAGATCTCGGTCAGGCGCCGGCTCGTGAGGTCGCCGCGCGCGATCCACCACGAGAGCGAGGTCACGGGCGCGAAGGCGATGTCCTCGTCCGAATCGGGAAGCGGTCCCGGATCCGTCACGCACGCGCGAACCGGCGCCTGCGGGGGGGGCGGCCGGAAGCCGGGCAGGCGCGGATCGAAGCGCGATGCGGGCGGAACGTGGTTCTCGAGGGTCAGCGCCCGGCGCGCGCGGGCCTCCTCGATCTGACCGTCGAGACCGTCGAGCATGAGCTCGCGCTCCTCGCGGGTGTAGTTGACGCCGACGAGGCGTTCCGCCGCCTCGATGGTCTCGAGGGTGATGGGGGTGTTCTCCATGACCTGGCTTCTCGGCTGCGGGGACCTGGTGCGACCTCGAAGGGCCGTTGATCCACTATGAACGCCCGCTCCGCGCCCGTCCATCCATCGGAGACCGGATCGCCAGCCTCCGGGTCCGAATCGACGCGAGCACCGTCGCGGCGGGAAGAATCCTCTTCCTCGCCAGGGTAGCGCTCGCTCAAGCGAACGCGCGATGCCTTCGCCTCGCAATCGTCGCCGGTCGCCACTCCACTACGATGGATCGCAATCACCTCGGGTATAGTCGTCAGGGATTGAGGATCGGACGGAAACGGCGGGATTTCCCTGCCGAACAGAGGACCGAAGATGACCTTTTCGCTCGTGGGGATGTGCCGGCGAACCGGAATGTTCGGCGCCGCGGTGACCACGTCCAGCATCAACGTCGGGGCGCGTTGCCCCTGGGCGAGAGCCGGCGTCGGCGCGGTCCTCACCCAGCACCGAACGGACGCGCGCCTCGGCCCGCGCGGCCTCGATCGGCTCGAATCGGGAGCGACGGCCGGCGAGGCGATCGCCTCGCTCACCCGGGACGACCCCACCATCGGCTGGCGCCAGCTCGCGGTCGTCGACCGCGGGGGCGGCACCGCCTGGTACCACGGCGACCGCATCGCCTCGGTCCACGCGGCGGCCGAGGGTGACGGCTGCTGCGCCATCGGCAACATCATCCGCAACGATCGGATCCCCGCCGCGATGGTCGAGGCCTTCGAGGCCGCGCCGGACGAGCATCTCGCCGAGCGCCTGCTCCTCGCCGTCGAGGCGGGGCTCGCGGCGGGCGGCGAGCCCAGGCAGGTCAAGTCCGCCGCGCTCCTCGTGGTGGACGACCAGCCGTTCCCCCTCGTCGACCTCCGGGTCGAGCTCGACCGCGCGCCGCTTGCCGAGCTGCGCTTCCTGTGGGAGGTCTACCGTCCGCGGATGGAGGTGTTCGTGACCCGCGCCGTCGACCCCGACCGCGTCCCGTTTCCGGAGGACTGACCGGCGGTGCCCGGAGTGGTCGTCCGGTTCCGTCCGTTCGCGCCGTTGCGTAGCGTGCGGCGGCCGCGGGGCGGGGACGGGGGATCAGACGACGGAGCGGCGCGACGTGATACCGCCGTCGAGGGTGACCACGCAGCCCGAGAGGTAGCCGGCGCGCGCCGACGCGCAGAACACGATGAGGTCGCCGACCTCGTCGGCGGTGGCGGCCCGGCCGCCGGGGAAGCGGGAGAGTAGCTCCCCCCACCGGCCTTCGTCGCCGAGCTCCGCCCCGGCGCGCTGCCTGAGCATCGTCTCCATCCGGCCGGTGTCGACCGGGCCGGGGTTCACCGCGACGACCCGGATCCCGTGGTCGAGGCTCCGCCCCCCGAGGGCCCGGGTGAGGGTCATCAGGCTCGAGTTGCCGCACGAGCCGGCGATGTAGTCGAAGTCCGGGTTCTCGCCCGAGTTGCCGACGTCGTTCACGATGACCCCGTGGCCGCGTTCGCGCATGCGCGCGAAGTAGGCCCGGCACATCGCGATGTAGCCGAAGACCTTGAGCTCCCAGCCGGCCCGCCATGCGTCGTCGTCGACCGCGTCCATGGAGCCCGACGGGATCGCGCCCGCGTTGTTGACGAGGATGTCGACGTCGATGGTCTGCGCGATGAGTCCGTCGCGCGCCGCCCGGTCCGTGAGGTCGAGCGCGTAGGTGCGGACGCGGCAGCCGTGCGCCCCTTCGATCGCGCGCGCCGCCTCGTCGAGCGCGTCGCCCGATCGGGCGGTGATGTGGATCTCGCCCGCCCCCTCGCGGGCGAACGCCTCCGCCGTCGCCCGGCCGATGCCCTTCGAGCCGCCGGTGATCAATACGCTCTTGCCGTCGAGACCGAGTTCCACTGTCTGCTTCTCCGTGAATTCAGGCGAGGATGTAGCCGCCGTCCGCGATCAGGGTCTCGCCGACCACGTAGTCGGCGAGCGGGGAGGCGAGGAAGAGGGCGAGGCGCGCCATCTCGCCCGCGTCGCCGAGGCGCCCGGCGGGAATGCGGGCGAGGCTCTCGGCGAGATAGTCGGGGTCCGCGAGGGCCGCCTCCGTGAGCGGGGTCGGGGTGCGACCGGGCGCGAGGGCCGCCACCCGCACTCCGTGGGGGCCAAGCTCGGCCGCGGCGGCCCGGGTGAACTGAACGAGCCCTGCTTTCGCGGTGCCGTAGATCGCCCGCTCGGGGCCGCCGGTGAACGCGATCTGGGACGCCGTGTTGACGATGACCCCGGAGCCGCGCCCGACCATCCCGCGCGCGACCGCCCGGGCGAGGAGGACAGGGCCGGTGAGGTTGGTCGCGATCAGCCGTTCGATGGCTTCCGCGTCCATCTCGAGGAACGGTCCGACGTGCAGGATCCCGGCGTTGTTGAGGAGCACGTCGACCGGGTCGGCCGCACGGGCGAGGGCCTCGACCGAGGCGGCGTCGGCCTGGTCGAAGGCGTGGCGCTCCGCGCCGCCGATCTCGGCCGCGAGCGGCGCAAGCCTCTCCCGGTCCAGGTCGGCGAGAACCACCTCGGCACCGTGCGCATGGAACGCCCGCGCCATCCGGCTCCCGAGCCCGCCCGCCGCGCCGGTCACGAGGACCCGCCGGCCGCCGAAGTCGAGATGCCGCGCCTCGATCCCGTTTTCGTTCATCAGCGCCCGAGGTACGACGAGAGCACTTCGGGGTTGTCGATGAGGCCCGGGGCGTCGCCCTTGAAGGCGATCGCGCCGTCCTTGAGCACGAACGCGTCCTCCGCCACCGCGGCCGCGACCCCGACGTTCTGCTCGACGATGAGGATGGTGAGCCCGCGCGCGTGCAGCGCCCTGACCGTCTCGATGACCATGTCCACGATGATCGGGGAGAGTCCGACCGAGGGCTCGTCCATCAGCAGGAGCTTCGGGCGGGCCATGAGGGCGCGGCCGATCGCGACCTGCTGCTGCTCGCCCCCGCTGAGCGACCCCGCCCGTTGCCCGCGCCGTTCCGCGATGTGGGGAAAGAGCTCGTACATTCGGTCGACGTCGTCGCGGATCCCGGCCCGGTCGCGCCGGGTCGCCGCCCCGAGCTCGAGGTTCTCGTTCACCGTCATGGAGGCGAACACCTCGCGCCCCTGCGGCACCTGGACGATGCCGGCCTTCACCATGTGGTCCGAGGGCCGGCCGGCGACGTCCGCGCCGTCGAAGACGATGTCCCCCGCGCGCGGCCGGAGGAGTCCCGAGAGGGTGTTGATGATCGTCGTCTTGCCCGAGCCGTTGCCGCCGAGGAGGGCGACGATCCGCCCCTCGGGCACCTCGAACGAGACGTCCCGGAGGACCTCGGTCACCCCGTACCAGACCTTGAGATGGCGGACCTCGAGCATCGGTTCTCCCGGCATCAGCTCTCTGCCTGGTGCCCGAGGTACGCCTCGGCGACGGCCGGATCGGCCCGCACCGTCTCCGGGAGGCCTTCCGCGATCTTGCGCCCGGAGTTGAGCACGACGACCCGGTCCGAGACCCCCATGACGAGCCGGATGACGTGCTCGATCATGACCAGGGTCACCCCCCGCTCGTCGCGGATGCGCCGCAGCAGCTCGTCGAGCTCCGCCACCCGGTTGACCGAGAGCCCGACCGCGGGCTCGTCGAGGAGCACGACCTTGGGCTCGTGGATGAGGGTGCGCGCGATCTCGATGATCCGCTGCTGGCCGAACGAGAGCGCGTCGCCCGCCCGGTTCGCGAAGTGGCGAAAGCCGACGAAGTCGAGGGCCGTCAGCGCCCGTTCGCGCATCTCCTCCTCCTCCGCGCGCATGCGCTTCGAGCGGAGCACCGCGCCGACGAGACCCGTCGAGCTCATGAGGTGGAGCCCCGCCATCATGTTCTCGAGCACCGTCATGCCGGCGAAGAGCTGGGAGGACTGGAAGGTGCGACGAAGACCGAGCTCCGCGATTCGGTTCGGCTTGAGGCCGGTAATCGTCCTTTCCTCGAGGAACACGTTGCCCGCGTCGGGCGGGTTCATGCCGCAGATGACGTTGAGGAGCGTGGTCTTGCCCGCTCCGTTCGGGCCGATGATCCCGGTGATCTCGCCCGGCGGGAAGTCCACGTCCACCGTGTCGAGGGCGCTCACCCCCCCGAACGCGATCGAGACGCCGCGGACCCTGAGCGCGGCCTCCGTCATACCGGACCGCCTCCGCGAGGCTGGGTGGCGGGGACTTCGGCCGGATCGTCCGGCTCGGCTGGGGCCTCGGGGTCCGTCTCGGGCACCGCCCCGAAGTCCTCCTCCGTCTCCTTGCCGGGCGGCACGTAGTGGAGGCGCTCGTTCCAGCCGGGAAGGAGCCTTCGCACGAACACGATGACCCCGTTCGGCTGGAAGAGCACGAACACGATGAGCAGGCCCCCGAACGCGACCTCGATCGAGAACTTGAACTCCTTGGTGAGCTCGACGAGCACGGTGAGGAGCACGCCCCCGATGAGCGAGCCGATCACCGAGCCCATGCCGCCCAGCACCACCGCCGCCTTGTGGAGCACCATCTGGAGGAGGTCGAAGCTCTCCGGGCCGACGAAGCCGAGCATGCCGCTGTAGAGGGCTCCCGCGACCCCGGCGTAGAACCCCGACAGCGCGAACGCGAGGGACTTGTACTTGAGGAGGTCGATCCCGAGCGCCTGGGCGGCGACCTCGCCGTCGCGGATCGCGACGAATGCCCGTCCGATGGGCGACTCCATCGCGTGCTTGGCGAACACGTAGAGCACGAGCGCGGCCCCCCAGCTCAGGTAGTAGATCCCGGTCTCCTGGGTGATCGGGAGCGGCGAGAAGTCGATGGGAGGCGGAATGAAGCCCCCCGCCCCGAACGTTACCGGGGTCCAGTGGGTCATCAGCCAGAACGTGAACTGGGCGAACGCGAGGGTCGCGAGCGCGAGGTAGATGCCGGACAGGCGCAGGGCCGGGAGGGCGAGCAGGGTCCCCGAGATGACCGCGATGGCGACGCCCCCCGGGGCGGAGATCCAGAACGGAAGGCCGAAGTGCTTCATGAGTAGCCCGGTTCCGTACGCGCCGATGCCGTACATCGCGGCGTTCGCGAGGGCGAGCTGGCCCGCGAACCCGATGAGGAGGTTGAGCCCGAGGGAGAGGATGACGTAGAGCAGGATGAGGTTCGCGACGAAGGTGTGGTACTCGTTCGCGATCCAGGGGATCACGAAGAGGAAGACGAAGAGGGCGGTCAGAAACGCCCGCTTCCCGACGAGAACCTGCATCGTGGCGCCGGGTCCGGTCCGTCAGACCTTGCGCATCCGGCCGAGCCCGAAGAGGCCGGTCGGAATGAAGATCATCACGATCATGATGACGATGAACGCCGCGACTTCCTGCATCGCGGTATGGAGGTAGCCGGCCGCGAGCTGCTCGATGATGCCGATGAGGAAGCCCCCGACCACCGCCCCCGGAATGCTCGTGAGGCCACCGAGGACCGCCGCCGCGAACGCCTTGATGAAGAGCATGAACCCGATGTCGGGGTAGAGGAGGGTGAGCGGGGCCATGAGCACGGCCGCCGCGGCGGCGACCGCGGAGCCGACCCCGAAGGTGTACATGTACACCCGGTCGGTGCGAAGCCCGACGAGCTTCGCCGCCTTCGGGTTGTCCGCCGTCGCCTGCATGAAGCGCCCGGCCCGGGTGAGCTTGAAGAACAGGGCGAAGGCGACCATCACCGCGCAGGCCGCCCCGAGCACGACGAGCTGCTGCGACATGACCATGATCCCGGCGAAGCTGAGCGGCTCCGGCGAGATGAGGGGCGGGAAGGTGAGGTAGTCCCCCTTTCCGCCCCAGAGCCAGCGCGCGACCCCCTTCAGGACGAAGGAGAGCCCGATCATCACGAGGAGGACGCTGACGAGGGTCTGGCGCTGCATGAGGGGCCGGAACGCGACCCGGTCGACCGCGATCCCGACCCCGAAGGCGAGGGCGACGGCGAGGGCGAAGGAGGGGAGGTAGGGCCAGTCGAGCATCACGTGGAACGTGTACGCGAAGAAGCCCCCGAGCATGAACATCTCGCCGTGGGCGAAGTTCACGACCTGGGTCGCCTTGTAGATGACGACGATGCCGAGGGCGACGAGGGCGTAGAGCGCCCCCGTCGAGATCCCGGTCGCCACGAGATAGCTCAGGTACTCCACCCGGCCGTCTCCTCCTCTCCTGCCCGCGCGCGCCGCGCCTCCGGTCGCCTACTGCAGCTTGACGACCTTGCCGTCCTCGAGGGCGAGCCAGCCCGGGTGCTGGTTGCACTGGTGGCTCTCACCGGCCGAGCACTTGATGGGCCCCGCGTAGACGTCCACCTCCATGTCCATGCTTCCCATCGCGGCGAGGAACCCGTCGCGGGTGAGATCGGGACCCGCCTTGCGGAGCGCCTCGACGAGCACCTGCGCGCTCCCGATGCCGTTCATGTTGAATACGGACAGCTCGTCGTTCGGGAACAGCGACTTGACCCGGTCGGTCCAGTCCTTCACCTCCGGATCGCTCGGCTGGAAGGCCGTCGCGGTGATGGTGACGAAGTTCGTGAGCGCGTCCGGCACGCCCACCTGCTTCTCGAAGGCGACGAAGTCGTTGATCGCGGTCTGGCCGACCCACAGCGGGTTCGAGCCGATCTTGAGCGAGTCGCGGATGAGGACCGCGCCCGGCTTCGGATAGAGGATCATGATGACCGCGTCGACCCCCGCGCCCTTGAGCTTGAGCGCCTGCGGGGTGGCGTCGTTGGCGTCGACCCCGAGCTCGAGGTTCTCGACGAACTCGATGCCCTTCTCCTCGGCGTACGCGATGAGCGGGTTGTAGCGGGCCATCGCCCACGCGTCGGTCATCCGCACCACCGCCATCGTCTTCGCGCCCCGGGCGAGGGCGAAGTCGATCTGGGCGCGGCTCTCCACCCCGGAGGTGAGCTGGGTGGTGTAGATGTTCGTCTTCGGCGGGTCGGTGATGCCGTCGGCCACCGCGGAGTTGACGACCATCGGGATCCCGGACTTCTCGAGCTCCGGTACCGAGGCGAGGGTGGCGTTCGAGCAGGCGCCGCCGATGATCGCGAACACCTTCTGGTCGTACGCGAGCTTCTTGACCGCCGCGATGGCCCCCTCGGGCTTGCAGTTGTCGTCCTCGCGGACGAGCACCACGTTGCGACCGTGGACCCCGCCCTCGGAGTTGACCTTGTCGAAGACCGCCTCGACGCCGTTCATCACGAGCTTGCCGTAGAGATAGACCGGGCCGCCGAACGGGCCGAACGCTCCGATCCGGACCTCGTTGTCGGTGACGCCCTGCATCTGCACGTCGGCCGAAGCGGGCCCGGCCGCGAGGCCGGTGCCGAAGGCAAGGGCCGCGGCGAGCGCGGCGACTGGATAGCGCCTTCTCATTTTCAATACCTCATTCTGGATTGCGGTACGGTGTCGGCCCCAACGGAACCCCCTGCAACCGCCCGAGGGCGAATGCATCGGTGGCAACCGGCAGGGGACCCACATCCGGCGTTGATGGTAGTCGCGGCCCGGCCCTACGGCAAACCGCACGGCCGGCGGCGGCGGACGGAACGGCCTCGCCACGGCGGGCAAGAGGTCCGCGCGCGCCGCCCCGCAGACCTCACGGGGCGAAGCGGCCGGCGGGGGACGGGACCGGCCGGATCCGGCGCAAGGAGTATAATCGCGGCGCTTTGGCGGCGGACCCCCGCGCCGCTTCCCGCGAGCCGAGGAGACCACCCATGCGAGCCGCCCTCGTGCAGATGAGCGCCACGGACGACGTCACCGAGAACCTCGCCCGCACGGAGGCGAACCTCGAGGCGGCGAAGCGCGAGGGCGCGGACGTCGTCTGCCTCCAGGAGTGCTTCAACACGTGGTTCTTCGCCCAGCGGATCGACCCGCGGGCGCAAGGGCTCGCGGAGCCGGTGGACGGTCCCTCCGTCACCCGCATGCGTGCGGCCGCGAGACGGCTCGGGCTCTTTCTCGTCGTGCCGTTCTACGAGCGCGCGATGCCGGGCGAGCTCTACAACACCGCCCTGCTCGTCGACGACGGCGGGGAGATCCGGGGCGCCTACCGCAAGCACCACCTCCCGATGAGCTCGCACTTCAACGAGAAGTTCTACTTCCGTCCCGGAAACTCGGGCTTTCCGGTATTCGACACGCCCCACGGGCGCATCGGGATCATGATCTGCTACGACCGCCACTTTCCGGAGTCCGCCCGGGCCCTCGGTGTCGGCGGCGCGGAGTACGTGTTCGTCCCGACCGCGACCACCACCCGCGGCTATTCGCGGAGCGTGTGGGAGACCGAGCTCCGGGCCCACGCGATCGCGAACGGGTTCTATGTTGCCGGGGTCAACCGGGTGGGGGTCGAGCTCGAGAGCACCTACTACGGAGCGAGCGTGTTCATCGATCCCATCGGCGAGATCGTCGCCCAGGCGGATGCCGGGGACGAGGTGCTCGTCGCCGATCTCCCGCGGGCACGGCTCGAGGAGATCCGTTCGGTGTGGCCGTTCTACCGGGACCGGCGCCCGGACGCCTACACCGCGCTCGTGCTGCCCTGAAAACAGGACTCGTGCGCATGCCGGGACCGTCCGCGAGCCGGGGTGCCGCCGGGCCGCCGGCGAAGGCCCGGTGCACGCGGCCCGGCTCGGACCCCCGGCGGGGCGGCCGCCATCTCGGACCGGGGGCATTCACGCCATGAATACGGAGTGCAGTTCATGAAGGTCGGGCTCTATCTCGCGACCCAGTTCACCCCGGACACGCCGCTCGGGCCGCAGCCCGCGAACCTCGTGGAGCAGGTCCGGGTCGCGCGCGCCAGCGGCTTCTCCTCGCTCTGGGCGGCCCAGCACTTCATGACCTCTCCGGTGCAGATGCTGCAGACGATGCCCCTCCTCGCGCGGCTCGTCCCGGAGGCGGAGGGGATGCAGATCGGACCGAACATCCTCGTCTTCCCGGCCCTGAACCCCGTGCTGGTGGCCGAGGAGGCGGCGACGATGGACTGGCTCTCGGGCGGGCGCTTCGTGCTCGGCCTCGGGCTCGGCTATCGCGAAGAGGAGTACACCGCCTTCGGGGTGTCGCTCCGCCACCGGGCGGAGCGGATGGAGGAAGGGGTGGAGCTCGTCCGGCGGCTCTGGGCCGAGGACCGGGTGACCCACCGCGGAAAGCACTTCACGGTGGAGGACGCGGGGCTCGCCCTCAAGCCGCAGCAGCGCCCCGGCCCTCCGATCTGGATTGCGGCGGTGGTGGAGAAGGCGATCGAGCGGGCCGCGACCCTCGGCGACGAGTGGCTCATCACGTTCTACCCGACCGTGCAGGCGCTCGGGTCGCAGCTCGCGCGCTACCGCGAGGCGCGCGAGGCGGCCGGCCTCCCGCCCGCCGTCGACTATCCCCTGTGCCGCGAGTGCCACGTGGGCGCGACCATGGCGGGCGCGCTCGACGCGGCCCGGGGGCCTCTCGACTACAAGTACGCGGCCTATGCCTCGTGGGGGCAGGACGAGATTCTCGACAAGGCGGATCGCTTCGACCAGCCCTTCGACGAGTTTCGGCCCGACCGTTTCATCATCGGCGACGAGGCTTGGGTGAAGGACGAGATCGAGCGTTACCGCGACACGCTCGGGGTCCGGCATTTCATCATGCGGATGCAGTGGCCGGGGCTCGAGCAGAAGCTCGTGCTCGAGAGCATCGAGCGCCTCGGCCGCATCGTCGCCTCGATCCGCTGAGCGCCCGCCGGACCGGAGGCTCCCGCGCCTTGTGCCATGGCGGGGAGCCTTGGAGACCGGGAGGTCGTACTGAAATGCAACCCTGCGCGGGCTACCGCCCGCGTTTGGTGCCATGGCGGGGAGCCCTGGAGGCCGGGAGGTCGTATCGAGATGCAACTCTGCGCGGGCTACCGCCCGCGTCCGGTAACGAAACCGTCGCGGCGGTCGCGCCGCCGCTCCTCGTCCGTGCGCTCCGCGGGGTCGCCCCATCCACCGCCGCCCGCCGCATGCACCTCGAACACGGTTCCGGGCGGCACCGGGATGCCTTCGTGCTTGGAGTCGAGGACCGCCGGACGCCGGCCCGGCGCGCGCATGCGGTAGCGGTGCGGGAGCCCCGGCTCGCCCCCCATCATCCCGACCGGCCCGTGGCGCACGCCGTCGCCCGCGGTGTTCGCGACGCAACTCTCCTCGGTCTCGACCACGAACTCGAGCTCCCCGCCCGCACCGCCCAGGTAGCGTCCGTTTCCGCCCGAGTTCGGACGGAACTCGTGGTGCCGGAAGAAGAACGGAAAGCGCACCTCGGCCACCTCGACGGAGCCGAACTTGAGGCCCCCGGCCGAGTGCCACTCGCCCGAGTTGTGCCATCCGTCGCCACCCGATGACGCCCCCGCACCGGGCCGGGCGTGGAACATGTGCCAGATGAAGTCGCGCCCGTTGCGCGGGTCGCGGCCCTTGAGGGCGATTCGAAGCCGCTTCCCCCACGCCGCCATCGTCTGCTCCGGACACGCGCGGGCGAGGGCGCTCACCACCGCCTCGATGATCTCCTGCCCGCAGTGCGAGGTCGACATGGTGACCGGCGCCCAGTCGTCCGACCAGACGATCGTGCCGCGCCGGGCGACGATCTCCACCGGCCGCATGGTCCCGTCGTTCTTCGCGATCTCCGGATCGAGGAGATAGGTGAGGGCCATGGTTACCGCGGACCGAGTGTTCGCCCACGAGGAGTTGAGGAAGCTGCGGACCTGGGGGTCGGACTCGGACAGATCCACCCGCAGGTCGCTCCCGGCCACGGTCACCTCGGCGCGGATGGCGATGTCGAGGTTCCCGCGCCCGTCGTCGTCGAGGAGCGCCTCGGCCGCGTACGTGCCGTCCCTCCAGCCCGAGATGATGGTGCGGGTCTCCGCCTCGGCCGCGTCGAGGATCCGGCCGGCCGCGACCGCGACGGTGTCCGCCCCGAGCTCCTCGACGAACTCGAGGAGGCGGCGCTCGCCGAGGCGCACCGAGCCGATCTGGGCCGCGAGGTCGCCCCTGAAGTCGCGCGGATGCCGGACGTTGACCGTGAGCATCCGCATGACGTCCTCGCGGAGCTCCCCCCGGTCGTAGAGGCGAAGGGGCGGCACCCGGAGCCCCTCCTGCCAGATCTCGGTCGCGGAGGCGTTGTACGCGCCGTAGGTCGCGCCGCCGATGTCCGAGTGGTGGGCGCGGTTCAGGGTCCAGAAGAGGAGGCGCTCGCCCGCGAAGACCGGCAGGCACGCGGTGAGGTCCGGCAGGTGGCTCCCCCCGTGGTAGGGATCGTTCAGGAGGAAGACGTCGCCCGGATGGATGTCGTCTCCGAACGCATCCATGGTCGCGAGGGCGGAGGAGGGCATCGCCCCGACGTGGACCGGAATGTACTCCGCCTGGGCGACCAGCTCGCCGCCGCCGTCGGTGATCGCGGTCGAGAAGTCGCGGCTCGAGTTGAGGATCTGCGAGAACGACGTGCGCAGCATCGCCTCCCCCATCTCGTCGACGATGCCGACGAGACGATGCTGCACGACCGAGACGGTGATCGGATCGGGTTCGGGTCGGTTCGTGGTCAACGCGATGCTCCGGTGACGGTGGGGGCCGGAGGGGCGGCCCGCGCCCGGCGGGCGCCGCCCCGGCGAAAGGAGGAGACTACCGTATCGCGCCGCCCGATCGCATCCGCCGGCCCGGTTGCGGTCGGCTTCCTCCCGGCCGGCGCAAGCGGCGCGCCGGGCAGGGCCGAAGCGGGCTACGATCGCCGGATGGAGCGCGCGGCTCGCGCCGTGCGAGTCGCACGCGGCGCTTCGTACGAGAGCCCGGCCCGTATCGATGTCCCGGCGCGGCTCGCCCTGCGTGTCCGGCGCCCGGCGATCGGCGCCCGGCGTCGCGGCATCGTTCGAGGAAAGACACCAGATGGCCAATGCGCACGCTCCGGGCGTTCAACGGATCCTGAGTGCTCCGGTCGCCGGGGAGCTCTGGCGCCTCGCGACGCCGAACGTCCTCGCGGTGGCCATGATGACCGCGGTGACGTTCTTCGACGCCTGGTTCGTCGGGCAGCTCGGCACCGCCGCCCTGGCGAGCCTCGCGCTGGCGTTCCCCTTTCTGACCCTGATGGTGATGATGGCGGGCGGATCCATCGGCGGTGCCGCGACCTCGTCGGTGGCGCGCGCCCTCGGCGCCGGGGCGCTCGAGCGGGCCGAGAGCCTCGCCTGGCACTCGGTGCTGCTCGCGCTCGCGATGTCCGTGCTCTTCATGATCGTCCTCGGCCTGTTCGCGCGGCCGGTGTTCCAGCTCCTCGGCGGCGAAGGCGCCGCCCTCGCCGGAGCGGTCGGCTATGCCCGGATCGCCTTCGGAGGAGCGGCGGCCACGTGGTTCGTCTGGGTGATCTCCGCGATCCACCGGGGCACGGGCGACACCGCGACCCCGGCTCGGGCCATCGCGATCGCGAGCACGGCGCAGATCGCGGTGTCCGGAGCGCTGACCCTGGGCTGGTTCGGCCTTCCGGCCATGGGGGTCGCCGGCACGGCGGTGGCGCTGGTCGTGTGCCAGGGGGCGGCGGCGGCCTGGCTCGCCGGGTTGCTGGTTCGCGGCGCGGGACGATTGCGGCTTCGTCCGCAGCCCCTCCGGTGGGCGTCGTTCACCGACCTCATGAGCGTCGGCGGCATCGGCCTCGTCAACAGCGTCTGCATGGCGATGACCGTCGTCGTGGTGACCGGGCTGGTGGGCCGCCATGGCACCGAGGCGCTCGCCGGGTATGGACTCGGCGCGCGGCTGGAGCTCATGCTGGTGCCGATCGCCTTCGGGGTGGGCGCCGCCCTGACGGCGGCGGTCGGCGTCAACGTCGGGGCCGGGCAGTTCGCGCGCGCCCGGCGCTTCGCCTGGACCGGCGCCGGTGCGACCCTCGCGCTGACCGGGCTGATGGGTGCGTGCGTCGCCGTGGTCCCCGGCCTGTGGCTCGATCTGTTCACCGCCGATCCCGGGGCCTACGAATTCGGGGTCCTCTCCCTCACCATCGCGGCGCCATTCTATGGGCTGTTCGGAGCGGGTCAGGCATTCTACTTCGCGAGCCAGGGCACCGGTCGCATGGTCCTTCCGGTCACCGTTTCGTTCATCCGGTTCCTGGGTGTGGTGGCCGGCGGAGCGCTGGCCGCCGCGCTTGGCTGGGGGGTTGCCGCGGTGTTCGTCGCGGTCGCGGTCGGCCTGACCCTGATGGGGGCCGGACAGGCCCTGTGCCTGCTCGGTCCGGGTTGGCGAGCCGCCCGTCCGGGCGGGGCGAAGGTACCTGCCCGTCGCTGATGGAGCGCACCTTGAGCAATTGAATCATCGAGATCCGAAAGGAGGTGAAAGTGAACGTTGAACCACCAAACGACTCCACGCTCTATCGCGGAGGGCGCGTCTTCGACGGGGAGCGGATGCGGGACGGGTACGCCGTGCTCGTCGAGGGGGCCCGGATCGGCCGGGTCGCCCCGGAGGGGGAGTTCGACGGGTTCGCCGGAGCGACCGTCGACTGCGAGGGGGGCACGGTGATGCCGGGGCTCATCGACTGCCACGTCCACCTCCTGTTTCGGGGCGAGCCGGACCCGATGACCGCCCTCGAGAAGCTCGACACCGCCCACGCGGTGGTCCGCGCCCTCGAGAACGCCGGGCGCACCCTGCGGGGGGGCACCACCTCCGTCCGCGACTGCGGGGGGCGCGAGTACCAGGAGTTCGCGGTGCGAGACGCCTGCAACGAGGGCCGGTTCCCCGGCCCCACCATCCGGGCCGCAGGCAAGATGATCTGCATGACCGGTGGGCACGGCAACCGCATGGGACGGGTCGCGGACGGGGTCGAGGAAGTGCTGAAGGCGGTCCGCGAGCAGATTCACGCGGGCTCCGATCTCGTCAAGATCATGGCGACGGGCGGGGTGATGACCCCGGGGGTCGACCCCGAGGACGCCCACTACTCGGCGGAAGAGATGGCGGTCGGGATCGCGGAGGCGACCCGCTTTCGCCGGACCACCGCGAGCCACGCGCAGGGCTCGGAGGGCATCCTGAACGCGACCCGGGGCGGGGTCACCTCCATCGAGCACGGCATCTTCATGAACGACGAGTGTTGCGCGGAGATGGTGGAGCGCGGGACGTTCCTCGTCCCCACCCTGGCCGCGCTACGCAACATCCTTGACCATGCGGAGGAAGGGATCCCCGACTACGTGGTGGAGAAGGCGCGGCGCTGCGCGCAGGCGCACGAGCGATCGGTGCGCATGTTCCACGAGGCGGGCGGGCGCATCGCGCTCGGCACGGATGCGGGCACGCCCTTCAACCTGCACGGCTCCAATGCGGACGAGCTCCGGTTCATGGTGGAGGTCGGCCTGTCGAACCTCGACGCCCTGCGGGCCGGCACGAGGAACGCCGCGGACCTGATGCGCCTCGACGACCGCGGCCGCATCGCCGACGGCGCCGCCGCCGACCTGCTCGTGGTCGACGGTGACCCGTCGGCGGACATCGCGGCCGCCGCCGACCGGGAGCGCCATCGCCTGGTGGTCAAGGACGGCGCCGCCGTGGACGGCGCCGGTTCGGGTCCGGAGGTGCGTGAGCGTCTGCCCGCGTAGGGTGCGGCACGCCCGCGGGCGCCGGGCGACCATGCGCTCGACTTCTCCGCCGGGAAGCACGGCCCGCGTGCTCGCCCCGGGGTCCGTCCCCGGCGCCGGCCTGCTGGTCAGGGCAGCTCGCCGGCGTCGCCGACGATGAAGACGGCGAGCGGCTCGCGGCGCCCGCGCACCGCCACCGCCTCCCCGCGCCATGCCGTGAGGTCCACGCCGGCCTCGCTCGCGACCTCGGCCGAGACGACGAGCTGCGCCCCGAACTCCTTCGACGTCGACTCGAGCCGGCTCGCGGTGTTCACCGTATCGCCGATCGCGGTGACGGACACGGCCGTGGCGTAGCCCATCTCGCCGACGATGGCGGGTCCGATGTGGATGCCCATGCCGATGCGAAGCGGGGCCGGTAGATCGGACTCGAGCAGCCGGTTGAGGGCGCGCAGCGCCTCCGCCATGCCCTTGGCCGCGGCGAGGGCCTGCGCGGCGCCGGCCGCCGGGGTCGTGTCGACTCCGAACAGGGCCATGATGCCGTCGCCGATGAACTTGTCGACCCGGCCGCCGGCTTGCTCGATCGCCTCCCCCATGGAGCGGAAGTAGCGATTGAGCACGAACACCACGTCGTAGGGCAGCTTCGCTTCGGCGATTCCGGTGAATCCGCGGATGTCGGCGAAGAGCACCGCGATCGTCCGTTCCTCGCCTTGCATCGCCGCCGCCGCGCGCAACCCCTCGGCCGGGCCGGCGTTGGGGGGCAGGAGCGGGGTGACCGAGATCCCGGCGCTCGGGCGGAGCTGGCAGGCGAGACGCACGTCCGGGGGGACTCCGATCCGGTCGAGGACCCGGCGCTCCTCCGGCGACGGCGGCGGCAGCGCCTCGTGCCCCTCGTCGACGCGCACCCGGCAGGTCGAGCACCGGCTGCGCCCGCCGCAGACCGACGCATGCGCGATGCCGTTCGCCCGGCTCGCCTCGAGAACGGAGGTGCCGGGTGCGATGCGGACCTCGCGCCCGCCCGGATAGCGCACCCGCACCCGATGGCGCCGGCTCTCGAGCCGGTGGCGCACCTCGCGGGCGGCGAGCACCAGGGCGAGCACCGCGGCGAGCCCGACGAGGGTCCATCGCTCGACCGTGAGGAGGATCGCAAGGTCCTCGAGGGCCGGAGCATCGACCTCGGCGAGCAGCGCCTCGCGCCAGCCCGGCTCGTCGTTCAGCGCGGCCACGGTGCGGCCCGCGAAGACGAAGCCGAGCAGCGAGAATACCGGCAGGAGCAACGCGGCGGCGAAGAGGTACGGGCGCACGCGGGCGTACCACGACTTCAGCCGGAGCCAGTAGTGCAGGCCGATGCAGGCGTGGCCCCAGACGATCACGGTCGCGGCCGCCTGGCGCAGCGCGACGGCCGGATCGTGGACCCACAGCGCGAGCAGCACGTAGGCGTAGGTGTCGTCGGTCCCGAACATCCGGTGGTTCGCGGCCGTGCCGAGAACATGGATGACGAGCAGCGGCGGGATCGCGATGCCGAGGAGGAGCTGGACCGCCTCGGGCCCCGGCATCCGCCAGCCCCGGCGCCGGTAGATGGCGTGGTAGGCGAGCCCCAGGTGGACCGCCATGCACGCGACGAGGATCGGCCCGGCCGGCGTGCCTCGCCAGAATCCGACGAAGACCTCCCGGCCGGCCTCCAGCACCTCGAGCGAGACGAGTCCGAGCGCGTGGTTCACGAGGTGGGTGGCGACGAAGAACGAAATCACCAGACCACTCGCAAGGCGCAGGTTGCGGGCGCTCCCGAAGCGCCGCAGTCGGTCCCCCGTCGTGCCCGTGGCCGGGCCGGGGAACGTGGGCAATCGGGAATGGCGGAGCATCAGGGGGCGGCCGGTCGCGAACGCTCCGGGCAAGCGGTCCGGGACGCTCGCCGGCCGGAGGCTCGGCGGGGGCAAGCCGCTCCGGTCAGGGGGGGTCGCCGTCGTCGTAGTGGGCGGGGAGGCGACCGTCGAGCGCCATCAGGACGTGGTGCAGGCGCGTGCCCTGCCAGTCGGCGAGGTCGGCGAGGGTGATCGACTCGCCGCCGCTCTCGCCGAGCAGCACGACCTCGTCGCCGACCCCGGCGGCCGGCCGTGCGGAGAGGTCGAGGGTGATGTGCTCGAGGGAGACGCCCCGGATGGGGACGCGGGCGCCGTCGACGAGGGCGCACGGCGAGCGTCCGGCGGCCGCGGGACGGTACCCGTCCGCGAGCCCGAGCGGAATCACCCCGATCCGGCTCGGCGTGTCGCGTTCCGGGAGGCCGCGCATGCCCGCCTTCGGGGGGCCGGCGTGGATGATGCGGCTCTTGATCGAGCGCAGCACCGGGCGGAACGCGGAGGTGTCCGCGACCGACGGCGCGATCGACGGCACCCCGTAGAGAAAGTGTCCCGGACACACCGCGTTGCCCCGGCTGGCGAGGCCCGCGACCATGCACGAGCTCGCAAGGGCCTGGGTCACGGGCACCTCGATTCCGGCCGCTTCGAGCGCCTCGAGCAGGGCGTCGAACCCGCGCAGGTGGCTCCGGGCCCACTCGCGCTCCATCTCGTCGTAGAAAGAGAGGTGGGTGTAGACGCCCTCGACCCGGAGGTTCGGGAGTCGCTGCAGCGCCCGGATGTACTCGAGGGCGTCGGGGAGGGGGACCCCGAGCCGCCCGAGACCGGCATCCACCTTGACGTACACCGGGGCGGTCCGGCCCGCCGCCGCTCCGGCCGCCGAAGCCGCTTCGGCGCCGGGGAGGTCGTAGACGGTGGGCATCAGATCGTGCGCGAGAACGAGCGGGGCGGCCTCGGGGAGCGCGCCGGCGAACATCATGATCGGCAGCTCCACGCCGGCGCTCCGGATGGCGAGCGCGTCCTCGAAGCTCCCCGTCGCGAGGGCGAAGGTGTCGCCGTCGTCGGCCAGGGTCCGCGCCACCGGGGCGGCGCCGTGTCCGTAGGCGTTGGCCTTGAGGGCGGCGATGATCTTCGCCTCCGGACCCGCGAGCCGGCGGAGCTCGCGGGCATTGTGTCGAAGGGCGCCGAGATCGAACTCGGCCCGGTTCGGTCGGACGGATTCCAAGTTGTCCCCCAATGCCGGCAATGCGATCGCCGGCGTTCGCTGGCCGATGACGGCGGTCGGCGGCAGCATACACTCCGTCGCGCCTCCGGCGCTTCTGAAACGGGGGGCGCTCCGGCATACTTCGCCGGTGAACACCGCCGGTCACGAGATGTACGCCCGATTCTGGGGCGTGCGGGGGAGCATTCCGGTCGCCGATACCCGGTTCGCCCGGTACGGCGGGAACACCTCCTGCGTCGAGGTGCGCTGCGGCGACGCGCGGCTCGTGTTCGACGCGGGCACGGGGCTTCGTCCCCTCGCCGCCGCCCTTGACCGGGAAGGATGTTCCGACCTCGACCTCTTCCTGTCCCACGGGCACGTGGATCACGTGATCGGGCTTCCCTTCTTCACCTTCGCGTACCGGCGGGAGAACTCCCTTCGGATCTGGTCCGGCCACCAGGAGGAGGAGGGCGCCACGACGGAATCGGGGGTCCGCCGCCTCATGAGCTCGCCCCTCCTTCCGATCACTCCCGACATCTTTCCCGCCGACGTCTCCTTCCGTGACTTCTCGCCGGGAAACGGGCTCTCGCCGGCCGCCGGGGTATCGATCCGCACCGCACGCCTGCGCCATCCGGGCGGGGCGACCGGCTACCGGGTGGACTACCGCGGGCGCAGCATCTGCTACGTCACCGACACCGAGCACGACCCGCAAGCGCCGGACGAGAACATCCTGGCCCTGGTCGAGGGCGCCGACCTCATGATCTACGACGCGATGTTCACCGACGACGAGCTCCCCCGCCACCGGGGATGGGGTCACTCGACCTGGGAGGAGGGGGCGCGCCTTTGCCGCGCGGCCGGGGTCGGGACCTACGTCATCTTCCACCACTCGCCGGAGCGCGACGACGAGGCCCTCGACCGAATCGGCGCTGCCGCCGAGCGCCTGCTGCCGGGCGCCGTGGTCGCTCGCGAGGGCCTTGCCCTGGTGCCCTGAATCCGCCAGGCCCCGGTACCCTTGCACCGTGATCGCAATCGATTGAAGAACAGGAACCCCAGCGCCACGATGGTCTCGCCTGCGCCGTCCCGTCCGGTCGGGACCACTGTGCAGGGGCGCTGAATTTCTCGAGGGGCCCCGAGCTTCATGAACGAGTCGAGTCTGCAAACCGGTTTGCCGGATGAGAGAAACGAGGCTGCCAACGCTACGGAGCGGCCGGGTCTCGAACCAGGATGGGGGGCTTCGAACCGGTCTCGTCGGTCCGAGGTGCAGCCTCGCTAGGTCCCGAGGGCGGTTCGATGGAACACTCGATCTACCGCTACGTCATCCGGCACTCGCTTCGCGCGCAGGTGGTGCTGACTCTCCTCGCGATCGCGTCGTTCCCC
Source organism: Immundisolibacterales bacterium (assembly GCA_026712715.1). GTDB lineage: Bacteria > Pseudomonadota > Gammaproteobacteria > HK1 > HK1 > JAJDXW01. The sequence continues at coordinate 59,968 of JAPOPW010000018.1, forward strand.
TTTCTCTACGCGTTCTACGAGCTTCCGAAGCAGATCGTGAACCGGGTGATCCAGGGCGACACGGGGGACTTTCCGGCCGTCGTCCTCGACGTCTCCTTCACCCAGTTCGAGTACCTGTTCATCCTCTGCGGCGGGTTCCTCCTCCTCGTCGTCGCCAACCAGGCGTTCAAGTACGTGATCAACGTGCTCGCGGGGCGCACCGGGGAGCGCATGCTCCGCCGGCTCCGATACGACCTCTACGCGCGGGTGCTGCGCTTTCCCCTGCCGCACTTCCGCAAGCTCTCCCAGGGCGAGATCATCACCATGATCACCGCCGAGGTGGAGCCGCTCGGGGGCTTCATCGGCGATGCGTTCAAGCTCCCCGTCTTCCAGGGCGGCTATCTCCTCGTCATCCTCGCCTTCCTGCTGGTGCAGAACTGGGTGATGGCCGCCGCCGCGGTGGCCCTCTATCCGCTCCAGTTCTACGTGGTCCCGAAGCTGCAGCGCCGCGTGAACTCGTTCGCCAAGGAACGGGTGCGGCTCGTGCGCCGGCTGTCCGATCGGATCGGGGAGACGGTTTCCGGGGTCCAGGAGATCCGCGGCAACGACACCTCCGCCTACGAGCGCGCCGCCATGTCCGCCGCGCTCGGCGAGATCTACACGGTGCGCCTTCGCATCTTCATCTGGAAGTTCGTCATCAAGTTCCTGAACAACTCCATCAACCACCTCGGTCCGTTCTGCTTCTACTCGATCGGCGGCTACTTCGTGATCCAGGGGCGGCTCGAGATCGGCACCCTGATGGCCGCGATCGCCGCCCACAAGGACCTCGCCGCGCCCTGGAAGGAGCTGCTCAACTACTACCAGCGCCGCGAGGATGCCCGGATCAAGTACGAGCAGGTGGTCACCCAGTTCAGCCCGCCGGGGATGCTCGACGAGTCGCTCCAGCTCGGGCCCCCGCCCCCGGGCGCCCGGGTGCACGGCGAGCTCGCGGCCTCCGGCCTCGCCCTCCGGGACGATACCGGGACGGTATTTCTCGAAGGGGTGTCGCTCGGCATTCCCGCCGACGCCCCGGTGGCGGTGGTCGGTGCCCCGGGGAGCGGGCGCGAGGAGCTCGCCCTGGTGCTCGCCCGGTTGACGAGTCCCACCTCGGGAGCGCTCGTCATCAGTGGGGAGCGGTCGGATCGGTTGCACGAGGGGGTCACCGGCCGCCGGCTGGCCTTCGTCGGCCCGCACGCGTTCCTGTTCAACGCGACGGTGCGCGACAACCTCCTCTACGGACTCAAGCACGAGCCGGGTCCCGATGCGCGGCCGGACCCGCGCTGGGTGGCGGAAGCGGCGGTCGCCGGAAATTCGACCGACGACGTCAACGGGGACTGGATCGACCACGAGGCCCTGGGCGGCGATCCACTCGGACGGATGATCGAGGTGCTCGCGATGGTCGAGCTCGACGGGGACGTGTTCGACCTGGGACTGCGCGGCACGGTCGACGCGCGGGGCGACCTTCGCGATCGGCTGCTGCGCGCCCGCCGCGCGTTCCGCGAGCGGTTGGCGGACCCTGCCATCGCGGCGCTCGTCGAGAGCTTCGACGCCGACCGCTACAACGACAACGCCACGGTGGGCGAGAACCTCCTGTTCGGGACGCCGGTGGGAGAAGGGTTCGACACGGAGCGCCTCGCCGAGAACCCCTGGGTCATGGAAGTGCTGGAGGCGGAGGGGCTGGTGCCGGTCCTGCTCGAGGCCGGGCGCACGGTCGCGGCCACCATGATCGAGCTCTTCTCCGGGCTGCCCCCCGGCCACACGGCGTTCGAACGGTTCAGCTTCATCGAGGCGGACGACCTGCCGGAGTACCAGGCGGTGCTCGATCGCGCCGCCCAGGACGGCCTCGAAGCGCTCGCGGCGGAGGATCGCGGCCGGCTCCTGTCGCTGCCGTTCCTGCTGCAGCCGGCGCGTCATCGCCTCGGGGTGGTCGATGACGACCTGCGGGCGCGGCTGCTCGCCGCCCGCCGCCGCTTCGCGGCGCGCCTGCCGGAATCGCTTCGGGACCGGATCCAGTTCTTCGAAGCGGACCGCTACAACGCGGCCGCCTCCATCCAGGACAACATCCTCTTCGGCAAGGTCGCCTACGGGCAGGCGCGGGCGGCGGAGAGGGTCAAGGGGCTGGTGACCGAGGTGATCGACGAGCTCGATCTCCGCTCCGCGGTGGTCGAGGCGGGCCTCGACTACCCGGTGGGGATCGGCGGAGGGCGTCTCGGCGCCGTGCAGCGCCAGAAGCTCGGGCTCGCCCGCGCCGTCGTCAAGCGGCCCGACGTGCTGGTGCTTTCCGATGCCACGGCCGGTCTCGACGGCGGCACCCACGGACGCATCGCCGATCGCCTGTTCCGCGAGTTCTCCGGCCGCGGGCTCATCTGGTCCCTGCACCGGGCGGACCTCGCCCGCCCGTTCGACCGGGTGGTCGTGATGCGCTCGGCACGGGTGGCGGAGTCCGGTACCTTCGAGGAGCTCGACCGCGACGGGACCGCGCTCCGCGAGCTTCTCGAGGCAGGGTGAACGAGCTGCGCACGGCGGATGGGACCGCGCGGCGCGGACGAGCTCGTGCGCCGCGGCGCGCGCGCAACGCAGCGGGAAGGCAGGTCGCGAACCCGGCCCGGCAGGACGCAGGAGAGGAACCATGAGCCTGAACGAAGAGGTTGAAGTCCTGCGGCGGGTGCCGCTGTTTGCCCGGATCGATCCGGCGAAGCTCAAGCTGCTCGCGTTCACGAGCGAACGGCTCGTCTTTCCGGCCGGCTCGGAGCTCTTCCACCAGGGCGATGCGGGAGATGCGGCCTACATTCTCCTCGACGGGGAGGCGGACATCCTCGTCGATACCCCCGAGGGGGAGATCGTCGTCGCGAAGGCGGGCCGCCACGAGTTCGTGGGGGAGATCGCGATCCTCATCGACGTCCCGCGCACCGCTACCGTGCGGGCGCGAAGCGAGCTCTCCACCCTGGTCGTCACCAAGGAGACGTTCCTCGGCATGGCGTCCGAGTTCCCCGACGTCGCCATCGAGATCATGCGCGAGCTCGCCCAGCGGCTCGCGGACACCACCGCGCAGCTCACCGCGGCGCGAGCGGCGGCCGCCGCGGGCTGAGCGGCCCTCCCGGCCCGGTCCCGGGCCGTCGCGCCGGTGTCCGGGCGGCGTGCGGACCCGGGGCAGGGTCTCGCCCGCCATCACGGCTGGATGGCCAGGGTGAGGCACGGGTCGTGCGTCCACGGACGGCCGGGCTTCGCATGGGCGCCGGTCCGGTCCGTCAGGGCGAAGCGAGCGCGCGCTCGAGGGCCTCCTCGTGACCAAGGCCGAGGATCCAGGCCTCCTCGGTCTCGATGAGTCGGCGTTGCGAAGCGGTGAGAGACGCCGTGCCGCCGAACAGGGGCGCAAGACCGCCGCCCGCATCCAGCCGGGCGAAGGCCAGGGCATTCACGCGCGCCTGGGCACAGTCGGAGATTTCGCCTTTTCGTGCGCGCGCATGGATCTCCCGCCTGAGCAACGAGGGATAGACCTCGGCGATCACCACGGCCGGCTCCTTCGGGGTCCGCAGGCCGGTTTGCAATGGCCAGATGGCGATCTGTCCGGCGATGCTCGAGTCCTCGATCAGGCGCTTGAGCGCGGGCAGACCGAGCAGGATCTGGGAGCCGACGGAGCCGGCATAGGCCAATTGCCATACGGTCTTCGCGCCCACGGCGAGTTGATCGGCGACGCGACGTTCCGGAGGGTGGCTTTCCCGCCCGGAGCGCGCTGACTTCTTTACCGGGATGGTCGGAAAGGACCAGCCGGCAGGACGGCCCCAGCAAGGGCCGAGCCCCGGATAGGCCGCGTTGATCTCCGCCGCGATCTCGTAGCGATTGTTCTCGTTGTCGGGCCCGTCATTCGTGCGCGCCGCCAGCCAATCCCACAGGGCAAGGGCCGAAGCCTCCCCGGTCAGGCGCCCGGCCACCCCTTCGGGATAGCCGAAGGGGAAATCGAATCCCACCAGCGCGCGCCGCCCGGCGTCAAGCTCGCCCTGGAGCAAGCGGACGAGGCCCTGCAGAGCGCCATGGCGGGTGCGCGCGTAAAACGTTTCGGGTTCCGGAACGGAGCCGCCGTCGACGCGGGCGACGGCCCACCAGATTGCGTCCCGAGTGGGCTTCTCGGGACTCGGCCGGGATCGCGCCGACCAGTCGACGACGATGTGGGTGTGGAATTGCGGCATCCGCGCTCCGTTTTCGACCCTGACGACGTTCGCTGCGACAACCCCGGCGAAGTCCTCGACGTCCGCCTCGTTGCGCCCGGGCGTCCCCTTCTCGCCGTGCGCTTCGCGTTACGCCGGATCGACCCCTTTGTCGCCCTGGCTTCTCGTCCTCGCCCGGATCGATCCGCACCCGCCGCGCCGGCCGGTCCCGACACGCCCGCAGCACTTCCGGGACGTCACGTTCGCGACCGGCTCGCGGGAACCGGGTTGCCGGGAAGGTGCCGGTCGCGGCATTGGCGCTCGCTCCGGCCCGGCAGCTCATCGCGGCCCGCCGCGCCCGGTTCAGGGGGACGAGGCGAGGGCCGCGTCAAGCGCCTCTTCGAGGCGCGGGCGTTCGTCCCGGGGGGTGGCGATCGCGGGCGGGAGCACCCGGTCGCACGGAAAGTGGCCGAGCAGCTCGAGGCAGGTCTTGAGCCGCGCGGTCGCCCGGCCGCCGGGGGCGAGGCGGTAGACGGCCCGGGCGAGCGGGTAGATTCGTTCGTGGAAGGCGCGGGCCGCGTCGAGGCGGCCGGCGCCGACCGCCTCGTGGAGCCCGATGATGGGCTCCGGAATCACCGCCGCGAGGCTGACGATGCTCCCCTCGCTTCCGATGACGCAGCTTGTGAAGAGGTGCTCGTCGCCCGATCCCATGACCGCCACCCCGGGGGCGGCGGACCGGACGAGCCGCCGGTGCTCCTCGTACGCGGCGACCTCCCAGCTTCCCTCCTTGATGGCGACCACCCGGGGGAGTCGCGCCAGGCGCTCGAGGGTGGACGCGGGGTAGGCGAGTCCCCCCGCGCCCACCGCGGCCTGGAAGAGCATGACTGGCGCGCCGGTCGCGTCGAGCACGCGCCGATGGTGGCCGACCACCCCTTCCTCGTCCTGGTGGAGTGCCCAGCCGTTCGGGGGGAACACCATGAGCGCGTCGGCGCCCGCCGCCTCCATGGCGCGGGCGTGCCGGGCGGCGTCCAGGCTGTTCTCGCAGTTCACCCCGGCGACGAGGATCGAGCGGCCCCCGACCGTCTCCGCCGCCACCGCCATCACCCGCTTCTGGTCGGAGTGGGACATGGCGGCGTTCTCTCCCGCGTGCCCGTTCAGGAGAAACCCGGCGAGCCCCGGCACCCCGGCGAGCCGATCGAGGTGGGCGGCGAGGGTGGGCTCGTCGGGCGCGAGGTCGCCGTCGAGCGGGCAGGGGGTCGCAGCGTAGATGCCGTGAAACGGGTCCGGGCCGGCGGGGATCACGAGGAGATTCCCGGGAGGGGTTCCCCGGCGGGCTCATCGATCAGCCGATCGGGCGGGAAGAGCGGCATGGCGGGTTCTCGTTCCAGGATGCGGTCCGCGAGCAGTTTCGCCATCCACGGCCCGCTCGTAAAGCCGGAATGGACGCTGCCGCAGACGAAGGCGCCGGGGTGGCGGGGGAGGGGGCCGACGGCGGGGAGGGCATCGCGCGTCTCCGCCTCGAGACCGGCCCAGGTGCGTGTGAGGCGCGCCGCGCGGAAGGCGGGGATCGCGTGGCAGGCGAGGCGGAGGTTCCCCACCAGCCGATCCGGAAGGAGGGCGTCGCCGCCCCGCGCCCGGTCTCCGGCCGCCTGCCACCCGCCGCCGATGACCGCGGTCCCGTTCGCGAACTGCTTGAGCGAGAGCAGCCCGCTCGCGACGCCGACGACGGTGCGCATCACCGGGGGTAGCCGCTCGGTGACGGCGAGCTGGTTGACGAGCGCCCGCACCGGGAGGCGGATCCCGAGCCAGCCGGCCATCTCCTCGATCCACACCCCGCCCGCGAGCACGAGTCGGCGTGCGCGAAGCGCGGTCCGATTCGCGGTGTGCACGACATAGCCGCCGCTTTCCGCCTCCGCCCCGGTGACGGGGGTGTGCTCGAAGAGCCGTGTCCCCGCTTCCAGCAGGGCGCGGCGGAACGCGAGGCCGGTGAGGTAGGCGCTCGCGAAGCCGTCGATCGAGCAGTGGCTCGCGAGGATCGGCCAGCGCGAGAGACCGGGCTCGATCCGGCGGGCGGCCTCGCGGCCGACAATCTCGATCGGCGCCCCGGCTGCGTGCCGGGCTTGCGCCCGCTCCTCGAGCATGCCGGCCTCCCGCTCGGTGAATGCGAGGGAGAGGCCGTCGCACACGGTGACCCCGACGTGGTGACCCAGCCATTGCGGGGCCGCCGCCCACATGCGATGGGCCTCGAGCGCGTAGGGAATGAGGGCGGCGCGCGTCATCTGCATCGTGAGGGTGCCGGCGTTGGTGCCGGAGGCCTCCCGGCAAAGCCCGCCGCGCTCGACGAGGGCGACGCGCATGCCGCTGCGCGAGAGGAACAGGGCCACCGCGCAGCCGTGCAGCCCGCCTCCCACCACCAGCGCGTCAAACGAGCTGACCGGCGCGGAGACGGTTCCGGGCGATGACGGCGGCGAGAGGGAAGGCATGGCGGTGGGGGGGAGCTCGAACGGGGAGGGGATTCGGACTCGCTCGAATGTAGCCGCTTTCGCGTGGACCCGGAATTCGATCCGAGCCGGGCCGTTCCCGCCCCGGCCGTCGTCGGGGTCCCGCGAGAGGGTTGGCCGGGCGCTTCGAAGCGCTGCGGGGGGCCGGTCGGACGGAATCGCGGCTCGCTCGATCCTCGTCCCCTCGTGATCGATTCGGGTCTTGTTGCCCGATCCCTTTAGCGTCCGGCTCCGCAGCTCCGCGGCTCCGTCGCCCGGCCGGCGCCTCGCCGCCGGAGGTCTTCCGGCCCGCCGGCGCTATCCGGCCCTCCGGCGCTCGCTCTCGCGCAGCCGCGTTTTCCGAATGCGAATCGATCGGGGGGTGATCTCGACGAGCTCGTCGTCGTTGACGAACGACAGCGCCTGCTCGAGCGAAAGCTCCACCGGCGGCGTGAGCAGGATGTTCTCGTCACTGCCGGCGGCGCGGATGTTGGTGAGCTTCTTCTCCTTGAGAGGGTTGACCGTGAGATCGTTCGACCGGCTGTGGATGCCGACCACCATCCCTTCGTACACCTCCGTGCCGGGGTGCACCATCATGCGGCCCCGGCTCTGCAGGTTGAACAGCGCGTACCCGACGGCCCGGCCGGTGGCGTTGGCGACGAGGACCCCGGATTTCCGGCCCGTGACGAGTCCCGGCACCTCGCGGCCATGGCCCGCCGACGAGAACGTCATGATGCCGGACCCCGACGTGAGGGAGGCGAACTCCGTTCGAAAGCCCATCAGCGCCCGCGTCGCCACCTCGCAGGTGATGCGTACCCGCCCGGCGCCGTCGTTCTCGATATCGTGAAAGGTACCCTTGCGTTCGCCGATCACCTCCATCAACCGGCCCTGATGCGCGCGTTCGATATCGAACACCACCGTCTCGAAGGGCTCGTGCCGTTCACCGCTCACCTCGCGGAAGACCACCGAGGGCCGCGACACCGCGAGCTCGTAGCCCTCGCGGCGCATCGTCTCGATCAATACGGACAGGTGGAGCTCCCCGCGGCCGGAGACCTGGAAGCGGTCGGGATCGGAGGTCTCCGTCACTCGAAGCGCCACGTTGTGGGACGCTTCGCGAAGCAGCCGGGACCTGAGCTGCCGGCTCGTCAGGAAGCGGCTGTCGCGGCCGGCGAAAGGTGCCGTGTTGACGCAGAAAGTCATCGTCAGGGTAGGCTCGTCGACGGTGAGCGGCGGCAGGGCCTGCACCGCGTCTACGTCGCAGACGGTATCGGATATGCCGATGTCGTCGATACCGGTGATGCAGACGATGTCGCCCGCGCGCGCCTCGGGCAGCTCGACCCTTTCGAGGCCGCGGCTCGCGAGCACCGACACGACGCGCCCCTTGCGCACGTCACCCGCCGCATTCACGACGGCTACCGGGGAACGCGGGAGCAGCGATCCGCGCCGGACCCGGCCGATGCCGATGACGCCCACGTAGCTCGAATAGTCGAGGGCGCTGATCTGCATCTGGAACGAATCGCCGGTGTCCGTCGCCGGCGGCGGGACGCGCTCGACGATGAGGTCCAGCAACGGGGCCATGTCGGGCGCCGGGCGGGCGGGGTCCGGGCCGGCGATTCCCCGGGTCGCGGATGTGAACACGATCGGGAAATCGAGCTGCTCCTCCGTCGCGCCGAGGCGGTCGAACAGCTCGAAGACTTCGTCGACCACCTGGTGCGGGCGGGCGCTCGGGCGATCGATCTTGTTGACGACGAGGATCGGATTGAGGCCCGCGGCGAATGCCTTGCCGGTCACGAAGCGCGTCTGTGGCATCGGACCCTCTACCGCATCGACCACGAGCAGCACCGAGTCGACCATGGACAGGATTCGTTCGACCTCACCGCCGAAGTCGGCATGTCCCGGGGTGTCCACGACGTTGATGCGGCAGCCCGCATGCTCGACCGCGGTCGTCTTCGACAGGATGGTGATGCCGCGTTCGCGTTCCAGCTCATTGCTGTCGAGCGCCCGATCGGCGAGCGCCGAGCGCGAGTCGGAAGCGGTGTGCTGAAGCAGCCGGTCCACGAGGGTGGTCTTGCCGTGGTCGACGTGAGCGATGATGGCGACGTTGCGGATTTCCATGGGGTGCGGCGGGCGAGGCGCGAGACTCCGGGCAAGGGGGGCGAGGGCGCGGGAGTCTAACCGGTCCGGGACCGAAGCGGTGCCGGTGCCCGCGGGCGCACCGAGACGGTGCACTCAAGCCGGGCACCGTTCGTGCGTGTGTTCGTGCAAATTGCCGTTTCGCCACCCGCTGCCCGACGACCGCTGCCGACCGCCGGGAACGGCGCCCGAAAGCGGATTCCGGCTCCGGTCACGACGGGTCGATGGCCGGGTATCGGCCGGGCTCAGAGCGGGGCGGGCGGCGGGATGGGAATGTCGTCGTAGTCGAACCGGCCGGCGAGGTCGTCCATCGTGATCGGACGCAGGGGAGCCCGGCCGGTCCACTGCCCGGCGGCCCTTCGCCCCTCGTCGGGATCGTCCGCGATGCGGGCGGCGAGCAGCTCGGCCACCACCTCCCCGCAAGTGCGTCCCTGGCAGGGGCCCATCCCGCAGCGAGTGAAGTGCTTGAGCTGGTTCACTTCGACCGCCCCTTGGGCGATCGCGTCCTCGATCCGTTGCCGGATCACGTCCTCGCACCGGCAAACGACCGTGCCGGCGGGTATCGACTCCACCATCGCGGGCCGCAGGGCGGCGAGCCGGCTCATCGCGGCGCCGAAGCGCGCCGCCCGGTTCCGCGTGCGGCGCAGGCGGCGGGCGCGCGCCGCGACGGCCCCCGGATCGATCCGTCCCGCGTCGACGGCGGCGGCGCCCCCGGCAAGGCGGCCCGACTGCACCGCGGCCGCCGCCCCGAACACCCCGGCCCCGTCTCCCGCGACGTAGCAGCGCGAAAGGCTCGTTCTTCCCCAGTCGTCCGTGACCGGCCGCCACCCGCCCTCGGCCCGCGAGAACCGGTGCCGGACGCGGAGCAGGCGTCCGATTTCCGTCGCCGGAGCGAGCCCGTGGCCGACCGCAAGCGCGTCGGCGGCGATCCGCCGTCCCGGCCAATCGCCGGCTTCGCGGCGCCAGGTGCCGTTCGCATCGATCGGGGCGATGGTGACCGCTTCGAGCTCGCCGCGGCCCTCGGCCGAGCGAATCGCGTGGCGAAAGAGGACGGGCACCCGCGCGCCCGCGATCCGCACGACCCAGCCCGCGCCTCTTCCAAGAAGCCGCGGCATCGCCGCGAGGCGCGGCAGGGTCCGGAGCCAGTCCGAGCGTCCGCCGAGGTCGGCCACGGCGGCGACGGTGCCCCCCGCCTTGACGATCGTGGCCGCGACGGCCGGGACGAGCGGCCCGGCTCCCGCGACGACCACCCGTCGCCCGGGGAGAAGCCGCTGCGACTTGAGAAGCACGGTGGCCGCAGCGAGGCCGATGACGCCGGGAAGGGTCCATCCGGGAAACGGGACCACCCTCTCCGTGGCGCCCGGGCAGAGCACGATTGCGGCGGCGAACACGGACCGTACGCCTCCCTGCCCCGCGGTGTCGACACGGAAGCGGGCGGGGCTTCGCGCGCCGAACCCGGCTTCTTCCTCCATTCGAAATCCGGTCGGGGGCGGTTCCGGGCAAGGGTCCGCGGCGGGTTCGGTGAGCGCCGCGCGCGCGACGACCGACCACACCCGCTCCCCGAGCCGGGTCTCGACCGGACTCGCGGCGAGCCGGGCCCGGAGGGCTTCGCCCGCCGCCGTGTCCGGCCCGCCGTGGTCGCCGCCCGGCCCGAGGGCGGATGGCGCGGCCCGGGAGACCTGCCCGCCCGCGGCCCGGGTCTCGTCGCTCAGCACCACGGCGAGAGCGCAGCTGGCCGCGCGGACCGCCGCTTAGACCCCCGCCGGTCCCCCCACGACCCCCGTTGCGGGCCCCCCCTCCCTCGTAGGACTCGAAGGCG
>JAPOPW010000017.1 GCA_026712715.1 Immundisolibacterales bacterium
CGCCAGTTTGCCCGATTCGGAGTGGTCGGTCAAGGAGCCCCGTGACACTGATAAACGTTTATTTATCAGTAAGATACATACACTATAAGGGACTGCGAGATGTCTCATGAAAAACGGCGGTGACGGACTCCCTCTCCGCCACTCGATCAGCGTAATTATATGAAATTGCATAAAATACCCCAAGATGCCAGGATTTCTCCCCCCATAACCCAGGTTGCGACACGGGCTGGAAATCGCCGTCCGAGAGCATCCGGTGGACGTGTAGATTCGGCGAGCGAACGCCGCCGCCGGTGCCGCGTCGCGTGTTGCCGGTCCGCCCACGGGGTGCGCCCGAACCGGACCGCGATCGCGACCATCCTTCCGTCCTCGCCCGGGCGCGCACCCGCCTTGCGGATCGCGGCCTCTTCCTCTCGGCGAGCGCCTGGTTGACGGCCAGCGCGGGCGCAATCTCCGCCGCGGTGATCGTCACAGCCATACGCGCCGCCGTGCCGAGGTCGGGACCAACTCCGCGGGCGGCCATCCTTCGCGGGCATCGGTCGCCGCGACGATGAACGAACGGATCCGCGCCTTGCGGTAGATGAGTACCCGTTCGCCGGTCGGGACCGCGGCCCGTTGCCCGATCTTCCCTTCGCTCGCGTCCCGGTCAAGGAAGGGACGGATCAGCCCCCCCGCGTTCTCGTGCGCCTCGATTACCGCGCCGCGCCCGCACCTCCGCGCCCGCGGCCGGTCAGGCCGGCCGGTCCACGAGGGCGAGCCCGGTCAACTCCGCGCGTTCGATCACCCGCGGCGCGCCCTCGCGCCACTCCGCTCGCGCGGTGAACTCGACGGAGAAGCCCCCCAGGGCGCCCCTACGGACGAAGGCGGCCGCGCCGCCCCCCTCCCCAGGCCCCGCTCGTACGGAGAGCGCGCGCGGGCCGCCCGTGCGCGAGGCGGCCGCATCGCGGATGTAGGTCGGTGCGGACGGAGCGACGTTCCGGGTCAGGGTCGCGAATTCGAGGGCGAACTTCGTCACTGGTCAAGCCTGGGACTCGCGCACCTTGGCGAGCGCCGCCCCGATACCGGCATGGGGGGAGCGATTCGGTGCTTCCGATGCGTCCCGTTCTTCGGTAGCGTCGCGCCGATCGCGTCGCCGGCCGGCTTGTCGAGCCGGTGACCTTCGACCAGAACCCACTTCATCACCGCGCCGATCCGCTGCCGCGCCCGCCGCGCCGTCTCCCGCTCCTCGCTCCAGGTCGGGAGCAGCACGGCCATCACGTCGAGCGGACCGAACTGTTCGACGCGCATCCGCCCGAGCCGGGCATGGCGTCGTCCCGGAGCGATGCGCGCTATTGATTCTCGGACTTGCCGCCGTCCCGCCATCCGTCCGCGTGGATGCTGATCGCCTTGTCGGACGCCTCCTTGCACGTCGGTACATGGCGGCCGGCCCGCAGGGCGCGCGGGTCTCCGCCCCGGCGCGCGAGCCGTTGATTCTCCCGGGCGGCCTTGCGCGCTTCGGCGAGGGTCACCCACCGGGCGGAGCCGAGTCCGATGTCGACGACCTTCCGGTGGACCGTGAGTCGCTGCACGAAGCTCCGGGACCCGGCCGGTTGAACGACGAGCATCAGCCCGGTACCGTCGCCATCGCCGTGCTTCCCCGGCGGAGCGGTCTGGACGAATCTCGTGGTGAGGTTGGCCATTTCTTTCCCTGTTTTTTTCCCATAAACAGAACGGAATCCCGGAATATTCCGAGATGGAGCGGTTCCCGGACCAGCAGCCCAACGTATTGAAACATAAATGATTAGACACGGTGTTAGACTTTGCGAGACTGACGCGGGGCGGTCTCCCTCTCCGCCAGGTCGTCGAGCGGCCCGCCGAGAAGCGTGGCGCGCCGTTGCTCGTGACGCCCCACCTTCAGGAAATCGTATCTCATGACCGTCCAGAACGGCCGCGAACTGCTCGCCATCCCGGGTCCGACTACCGTACCGGACGAAGTGCTGTCCGCGATGCACCGTCCCGCCGTCGATCTGTACTCAGGTGAAATCATAAGTGTCACCATGAGTTGCATATCCGATTTGAAGAAAATCATCCGGACCCGGAGCGAACCGTTCCTGTACGCGGCAAACGGACACGGAGCCTGGGAGGCGGCTCTCGTGAACTGCCTCAGCCGCGGCGACCGGGTGCTGGCCCTGCAGAGCGGGATGTTCGGCGGAGCCTGGGCCGAGATGGCGGAGGTCCTCGGCCTCGACGTGGAGGTGCTCACCGCCGCGCCGCGCCGGGCAATTTCTCCCGATGCGGTATCCGACCGCCTCCGAGCCGACCGCGAGCATCGAATCAAGGCGGTGCTCGCGGTGCAGATCGACACGGCGGCCGGCATCGTCAACGACGTTCCGGCCCTCCGGCAGGCGGTTACGGACGCCGGACATCCGGCCCTGTTCATGGTCGACACCATCGCGTCGCTTGCCTGCATGCCCTTCGAAATGGACGCCTGGGGCGTCGACGTGACCGTGGCCGGCTCGCAGAAGGGCCTGATGACCCCGCCCGGACTCGCGTTCGTCGCCGCCGGAGAGAGGGCGCGCGCCGCGCACCGGCACGCCGATCTGGTCACCCGGTACTGGGATTGGTCGTTCCGCGAAGGTGACGAGCACTACCAGAAGTACTGCGGCACCGCTCCGGAGCACCTGATGTTCGGACTTCGCCGCGCCCTCGACATGCTGCTGGAGGAGGGACTGGAGCACGTGTTCCGCCGCCATGCACTGCTCGCCGACGCGACGCGGGCGGCGGTGGAGCGCTGGGCCGAAGGCGGCGCCTTCGGGTTCAACGTCCTCGAACCCGTGGAGCGCTCCAACTCGGTCACCACCCTTCGATTCGACGAGACCGATCCGCAGCGCGTGATCGACTTCTGCCGAGAGCGCTGCGGGGTCGTGCTCGGTATCGGAATCGGGCCGGAGCTTTCCGGGCGCGCAATCCGGATTGCGCACATGGGTCACGTCAACGCAGCGATGACGCTCGGTGTCCTCGGTGCGTTCGAGACCGCGTTGACCGCCCTTGGCATTCCACACGGAAAGAGCGGCGTGGCCGAGGCGGCAACCTCGCTCGGCGGCGCGCTCGCAGTCGTTCCGATGGCGTAGACGCGCCAGGTCGTCCTCCCCGGCCCGGCCCGGCCGGCACGAAGATCGTAACGGACGGACCGACCGCTTTCTTCAACATGCGCTGCCGCCGAGGCGCCGCGAGGGTCTGCGGCCTGCCACGCGGGCGGAGGATTGGCATCCTCTCATCGGGCGGGAGAGGAGCGCTCGTGGCCGGCCGGCCGCCCCGCCGCCTGCGTCCCTCCACGGCGCGAGGGAAATGGTGCATGCCGTCCGGCCATGACCGCCACCGCATCCGCCGCGGCCCGGCCGGTCTCCCAGGCGCCATGGACGGTCGAGAAGCCGTGGCGCGATGCCGCTTCGCCCGCGAACCACAATCGGTCCCCGACCGGGGTTGCCAGCCGGCCGCGCAGGTCGCCTCCGCCGGGTCGGGCGAACGAGTAGGCGCCGCCGATGTCGGGATCCGCCGCCCAACCGCTCATGATCGCCGCCCCCGCACGCCTCGAGACGGCGCACCCGAACATCGCGGCGAGGCGCTCGACGACGAGCGCACGGGTCGATTCGAGGCCGGCCCTCTCGAGCTCGGCGGCATTCTCGGCCCCCGCGTAGGCGGTTGCCATGGGGCGGGCGAACGGCTGCACCTGGAAGCTGAGCGCGCTCGAAGAATCGTCGGCGAAAATCTCGTGTCCTCGCCGGGGGTCTCCGAACGTTCCGGGGGGGAATCGAATCGCAATCCGCAACGCGTGTCCGAGCTGCAGTCCCTCTATCGCATCGACCGTTTCCGGGGGAAGGGGAGGGTCGAACCGCATTCCCCCGCGCGCGAGCACGGTGGGAGAGACGGTGAGAATCGCGGCACGAGCCTGGAGTATTCCGGCCGGCCCCTCGATTTCGACCCCGGTACCGCCCCAGCGAACGGCACGCACGGCGGCGTCCAATCGGACCGGTATTCCGCGGCCATAGCGCACGACGAGCGTCCCCAGCCCCTCACGCACCTGACGATTGTCCCCGGTATCCAGGTACCGGGCCAGATCGACGGCCGAAACGGCGCTTGGCGCGGCACCGTTGAGTATTCCGAACCATGCTTCGTAGAGTCCGGACCAACGGTGCGAGGGATCGAGAACCGTGTCCGAGGGAACGTCCCGTCCCGACGCCCCGGCCTCGTCGAGGCGGTCTGCCTGCTCTCGCTCGAACGCGACCCAGGCGTCGCGCGACGCATCGCTCGCCCAACCGTTTCTCCCATGTATGCGGCGGTTCAGCCGGTTGGGTACCGCGGTGAATCCGAAAGCGGCCGCCACGCGCGTGAACGGATTCCGATCCGCGGAATGAAGCCAGTGGCAGCCGAGGTCGAAGGGGAGGCCGAGGGTATCGCGGTCCGTGCAGGCACGCCCTCCTATCCGCCGCTTCGCCTCGAGCACGGTGAAGCGGATCCCGAGCGCGGCGAGCCGCCGCGCGGCGGACAGACCTGCCGCCCCGGCCCCGATTATGGCGATCTCCGTGCTGCTCACGCTCGTCAGGAGTTGACTCCGACCCGTTGACTGTAGGATAACGCGGTACGGACGACGAACCGATTTCCTACGACCAATGTGCAATATACCCATCCACAATGCACCAGCTCTCGGAGTAAGGTCCCTAGGAGGGCTGGGCGAACGGATCCGGCTGGAGGAACCGTCTGCCACGGCATATTGCGGAGTAGGGAAACAAAATGCAACGGACAAGCAAAATTGGATCAATCAGGGTAATCCTCGTCGAAGACGAGATCCTTGTTAGGTCACTTATAAAGGAGAGACTGGAAGCAACTGGAAACATTGAAATTGTCGGAGAGGCAATCAACGGGGAAGAAGCGGTCCGCTTGGTCAAGAAAAGATCACCGGAAGTCGTCGTTCTCGACACCAACCTCACCGGAATCGGAGCGATCGAGGCGACTCGACTGCTGCGTCGGGTGGATGACTCGGTTCGGCTCGTCGCACTCAGCCCCAACGTGGATCCGAGCGTTCCTCTACGTCTTCTCGAAATGGGGGTCGACGGCTACGTCACCAAGTCGAGCATGCCGGAGGAGCTGGAGGAGGCGATCCGCGAAGTGCATCGCGGTCGCAAGTACCTGGATCCCCGGGTCGCGCGAAACATCGTGCTCGATCAGGTGAGTGGCCGGATGTCCCCTCTCGACATCCTGACCCCTCGGGAGGTCGAGATCATGACGTGGATCGCGAAGGGCAAGAAGGTGGCGGAGATCGCGGACGCGCTCGCGCGCAGTCCGAAGACCATCAGCACGTTGCGGAGCCGGGTGTTTCGCAAGCTCGACGTCAACTCCGACGTGGAGGTTGCTCTGCTCGCCATTCGCCACCGTCTGGTGAATCTGGACTTTCTCAGCTAAGCCGAGAAGGGAGGCTCCCGGTGCGGGCAGGGTCGTCCGCGCCTGGGAGCCTCCCGATCGCCAGTGCGTGTCCGGCCCTCCGCGGAGGGCGCACCCGGGCACTGGAACGGACCTCCGGGCGGCTTTGGACCGGCGGGCGTCCGCGTGTCCGCACTATGTGCACCCGGCTGGTTGCAGGTATCCTTTCGGCATGCTCGGCGACGCGGCGGCTCGCTTCGATGCCGGCGCCTTTCTCAGAACGGTGCCGAACCGGGCCGGCGTGTATCGAATGCTCGACCGCCGGCAACGGGTGCTCTACGTCGGCAAGGCGCGCAACCTCAAACAGCGGCTCTCTTCGTGGCTGCGGGGCGGGGCGCGAGACGCGAAGAGCATGGCCCTGCTGTCCCATATCGCTGCCGTCGAGATCACGGTCACCCATACCGAGACCGAGGCGCTGCTGCTCGAAAACAACCTCATCAAGGAGCACCGGCCGCGGTACAACATCGTTCTGCGCGACGACAAGAGCTATCCCTGGATTCATCTCGCCGACCACTCGTCATTCCCGCGCTTCGTCTTTCACCGCGGTGCGCGCCGCGCGGCCGGCCGCTACTTCGGACCATACTCGAGCGCTGGCGCGGTCCGTCAGACAATCGCGCTCATCCACAAGCTGTTCCGGGTTCGACAATGCACCGACGCATTCTTTCGCAATCGGTCCCGCCCTTGCCTCCAGTACCAGATCGACCGTTGCAGCGGGCCCTGCGTAGGGCTCATCGAACGCGGCACCTACGCCGAGGACGTGCGTCACGCCACGATGTTCCTCGAAGGCAGGAGCGAGGCGATGATCGAGGAGCTGGTTGACCGGATGGACACCGCGTCCCGGCGCCTCGAATTCGAGCTCGCGGCACGCTACCGGGACCAGATCTCGGGACTGCGTCGGGTTCAGGAGCGTCAGTACGTCGATGGGGCCCGGGGAAACATCGATGTCGTCGCCATCTGCCGCGAAGAAGGGATGGGGGTCGTCCAGATCCTCCAGATCCGAAACGGGCAGAACCTCGGAAGCCATACCGAAGTACCACGCAATATCCAGAGTGCGACGGAAGCGGAGATCCTCGAGGCATTCCTCTCCCAGTACTACCTGTCGGATGGCCGGTTCGTCCCCCGGCGAATCGTCGTCGACCGGACCCTGGAAGACCTCGGCCCGCTCGAGAATGCCATTTCCGAGCGGTGCGGTCACAGGGTGGCCATCGGGATGGGTCGCCGGGGCCACCGGGCGCGATGGATACAGATGGCGAAGGAGAACGCGGACGTCGCACTGCGCCGGCTGCTTGCCGACCAGTCGACACTGGACGAACGTGTCGCCGCCCTTGCCCGGGCGCTCGATTTCTCCGAGCCGCCTTCCCGCATCGAGTGCTTCGACGTGAGCCATACCGACGGCGAGGCGACCGTGGCGTCGTGCGTGGTGTTCGGGCCGGAGGGACCCGTAAAATCGGACTACCGCCGTTTCAACATCCGCGGCGTGACACCCGGAGACGACTACGCTGCGATGGAGCAGGCGCTTGCCCGGCGGTTCGCCGCATCCACTCCTGACACGGGCGCGATGGAGATCGTGCCGCTGCCGGACCTTCTGCTGATTGACGGAGGCCGCGGTCAGCTCGACCGCGCCGTCCGCGTTCTGGACGAGCTCGCTCTCCCGGGAGTCGCGGTCGCCGCAATCGCCAAGGGACCGGGCCGCAAGCCGGGCTTCGAGTCGGTGTACCGCCCGACCCATGCCTCCGCCCTTCGGCTGCCGGCAGATTCCCCGGCCCTGCACCTCATCCAGCGGATTCGGGACGAAGCGCATCGGTTCGCGATCACCGGCCACCGGTCGCAGCGGAACCGGCGCCGGAGGACTTCGACTCTCGAATCCCTCCCGGGGATCGGGTCCGTGCTCCGCCAGCGGCTGCTGACCGAGTTCGGGGGCCTGCCGGGGGTGAAGAGGGCCGGGATGGAGGACCTCGCCCGGGTCCGGGGAATCAGCCCCCGACTCGCCCGGACCGTGTACGAGCGCCTGCGGGAGGGCGAATGAACGTTCCCATCGCGTTCACTCTCTTTCGAATCGCGCTGATTCCCGTGTTCGTGGCCGTCTTCTACATACCGGCCCCGTGGGCGAACGAAGTCTGCGCAATTGCCTTCGCCCTCGCCGCAGTCACGGACTGGATAGACGGTTTTCTTGCGCGCCGCCTGAAGCAGATCACCGTCTTCGGCGCCTTTCTGGATCCGGTCGCCGACAAGCTCATGGTCGCGGTGGCGCTGGTGCTGCTGGTTCAGGCCAATCCCGAAATCTGGATCGCCGTTCCCGCCGCGATCATCATCGGCCGGGAGATCGCGATTTCCGCGCTGCGCGAATGGATGGCCCGAATCGGCGAGCAACGGAAGGTCGCGGTCGTCATGCTCGGCAAGTTCAAGACCGGTTGCCAGCTCACCGCCATCACCCTCATGCTGTACGGTTCGGGAGATGTCCCCATGGAGTACTTCCGGGGCGGGCTCGTGCTTCTCTACATGGCCACTTCCCTGACCCTGTGGTCCATGGTGCTCTATCTCGCCGCGGCACGAAGCCTGCTGAGGGCCGAAGGGACGAGCGCGCCGCCTTCGCAGGAACGGGCGCGAGGGAGCGGCTCCGACGGGGAGAAGCGAACGGTTTCGTGAGGTCTCGCTCCCCGCCCGCGCGAACGGGGAGGGGCCCCCGAATCCGGCCCGGTTCCGGCTTGAACGCCGCGCCCGGCCCGCCTAGAATCCTTTCGAAGTGCGGGAATAGCTCAGCCGGTAGAGCACAACCTTGCCAAGGTTGGGGTCGCGAGTTCGAATCTCGTTTCCCGCTCCAACTTCGTCTCCCCGGGATGCTCCCGGCGGCCGGGGGACCCGCGCCGACTCGCGGGCTGAGTGGCAGAGTGGTCATGCAGCGGCCTGCAAAGCCGTGTACGCCGGTTCGATTCCGACCTCAGCCTCCAACTTTGCCGCACACCCCGGCTCCCCGGTATCTCCGCCTGCCCGGATGGCGGAATCAGGTAGACGCAGCGGACTTAAAATCCGCCGGCCTCGGCCGTGCCGGTTCGAATCCGGCTCCGGGCACCACTCTCCAAATCAGTAAGTTACAAACAAGTTATCGGGATTTGAGATCGGCGCTTCCCAGAGCGGGTCAAACGGAGGCCGGACCGCGCACCTCCCTCGCGACGACACGATGGATGGCCGACTCCGCGTGGCGGCCATGCAAACGTTCCGAGATATCCGCACGGCACGCTTCCGTCGTCGACGAAATCTGACGAGATCTACGGTGCACGGGCGCTGAGGGCGGTTGTCCGAGCACCGAGCGTCGAGCGCCGAACGGCGGATTGACCAGCTGCCACGGAAGGTGCCGCGTGGGTCCGCTCTCGAGAGCCGGCACCGCGCACGGGCAGTCCACTTCGAGGAAAAGCGCCGGGAAAGCGGTCTTGTCCCGCGCCTCCGGGCGGGACCGGTCGCGCGGCCAGCCGTCGACCGTGATCCGTTTGCCGGGCAAGCAGGGATCGGTCGCGCCGCCGACGCGACCACGTCGCCTCCCGCATCCGCACCCTGGATTCGCGGAAAATGAAGGGGGGTGCTGCCCCACGCGGGATCGTTCTCGCCGACTGCGACATGGGCGTCGCCCGTCGCCGCTTCGCTCACCGTCCGCGAGTACGAGCCGGTGCGGCTCCCGCTTCCCGATCCTTTACCGAAAGCGGCGGTCCGGCGAAAATTGTCGGTGGCCGAAACGAGGCGGCGGGAACTCGACGGGAGGTCGCGATGGCGCAGAACCTGGCCAACTCGAGTGGCGAGGGAACCAGCAGGTTCGGCGGTTTGGGGGGAGCCATCGAGCCGTCCTTCCCGAATGCGCTCCCGCACTTCCTCGCTCTCGCAGTCTTTCCCCTCGTGATCAACGCCGCAGTTCGCGGCGGCTGGTGGCTCGCGCTTCCGCTTGCGTTCTACGGAGTCGCGAGCCTGTTCGACACGAAGCTCGGCACGGACGAGCGGAACCTGGACCCGGAACGCACCCTCGAAAGCGGGCTGTTCTGGTACGTCCTGGCGGTGTGGATGTGGGCGGTGCTCTGGCCGGTGACGCTCGTGTTCTCTCTGTGGCAGATGCTCGTCGCCGGCCACCTGGCCGCCTGGGAAATCGCCCTGATGGCGGTGGTGCTGGCCATGGTGGCCCAGTCGGTGTTCATCGCCGGTCACGAGATGATTCACCGGCACTCGGCGTGGGAACGTCGGTTCGGCGAATTTCTGCTTTCTTCGGTCTCCTATCCTCACTACGTCACCGAGCACATCTACATCCATCATGCCCTGGTCGGCACCCCGGGAGACGTCGGATCCGCGCCCAAGGGCCAGAGCTTCTGGCACTACTTCCCACGGGAGGTGGCCAGCAACCTCACCGGAGCGTGGCGGGTCCAGCGCGAGCGGCTCGCGCGCCGCCACCTGCCCGTGTGGCACTACTCCAATCCGTTCTGGCGGTACTTCACCGAGTGCGCCTTCTGGTACGGATTGATCGGATGGATGGGAGGCGCATGGGCGGTCGCGGTCTATTTCGCGCTGTGCTTCGGAGTGGTCTTCTCGATGAAGATCAGCAACTACCTCCAGCACTACGGATTGCGGCGGATCCGCCTGCCCAGCGGAAAGTTCGAGCGGGTGCAGCCGCGGCACTCCTGGAGCGCCGCCCGCAAGCTCGACAACTGGCTCTTCTTCAACATGCAGCGCCACCCCGACCACCACGCCGTGGCTGGCCGGCGCTATCCGTTGATGCAGCATCACGGCGCGGATCGCTCGCCGCAACTGCCGGAAGGCTACGGCAAGATGTTCGCCCTGGCCCTGTTTCCACGGCGCTGGTTCGAGACCATGGATCCGCTGGTCGACGAGTGGCGCGCCCGCTTCTACCCCCAGATCGAGGACTGGAGCGCTTACGACAGCGCGGCGTTCGCGACGCGCCCGGCCGCGTTCGAGGCCATCGAGGAGATCCTCGGCGCCGCGCCCCGCCTCGGCGCGTGGATCAACTGCGCTCCGGAGCTGCTCGACCAGCTCGAAAAGAAGGAGTTCACCGACCTGGCTCTTCCCGCCGGCTTCGGGCCGGACGCGGAGTTCGAAGCGCTTGCCCGCCAGGGCCTCGCCCGCGTGTACTGGACCCACGAGCTCGGCGTCGCGGAGATGCGCGAGGAGATTGCCGAGATCCCCGTGCAGGGCGTGCGCGAGGCGGTGGAAATCGCGCGGACCTGGTCCAATGGCAAGGCCTTCCAGATCGCCTTGCACACGATGCGCGGCAACCTCACGCCGATCGAGGCGGGAAGGGCGCTCTCGCACATCGCCGAGGCATCGATCGCCGCGGTCCTTGCGGAGGTGGAGGAACGGTTCGCCGGCCGCGCCGCGGACGGAGCGGTCGCGACGGTGCTGCTGGGCGACCTCGCGAGCGGCGAGGCGGCGCCCGGCAGCCATCTCGACGTCCGGTTCGTCCACGCCGGGGGGCCACCGGAACTCCTCGATTCCCGTTGTCGCGCGTACCTCGCGGCGCTCCGCGAGCTGTCGCGCGACAACCTTGTGCTGGCTCCGAACCTGCGCGATCGGGAGATGGGGGCGGTGCGCTCGCTCGCGGAATTTGCCGGCCATCACCGGGGTAGCGGGACGGCCGCGGAGCTCCTCGAACTGACCCGCGCGCGCTGCGTCTTCACGTCCGGCGACGACGCGCTTGGCGAGCGGTTCGAGCAGGCGCGGCGCGAGGCGCTCGCGCGTGGCGCGGCGCGCGAGCGCCTCGACGCCGAGCTCCGCGAGCCGCACCGCGACGCGCCCGCGCCCGGCCTCGTTTCGTTCGAGACCATGCGCGGCGGTCTGCGGGAGGTCGAGCGCGCGGCGCGGATCCTGCAACTTGACCTGGCGGCGGACGCCTCCGCCGCGGCCTCGCTCACCGCGACTTCCGTCTTTCGGGCCGCCGACGAGCGTGGCCTCATCCCGAGCGACGCGGCGGGGCGGCTGGCGGAGGCGGCCACATTGTGGCGAAGCCTCCGCGGCATCGTGCGGCTGGTGGTGGAGGATGCGGGCGCAGTGAACACGGCGGGTCCCCGGGTCGGGGCCGTCGTCGCGCGGGCATGCGCGATGGGCACCGTCGACGCGCTGACCACCGCGGTCTGCGACACTGCGGCCCGCGCTGCGTTGGACATCGACGCACTGACGCCATGAGCGCGACGCCCCTGGCGCGGAGCCGGTCGACGAGGACGACTCCACCGCCCGCTGCCCGCGACAGGTCCGGCGGCGGAGCCGGGTCCGCGGCGGAGGACGCCGGCCCCGGTCTTCTCCGGTTACGGGCGTCGCGGGTCGAAGGGCGCAGGGCGGCGGGGCCGGAGTTGCCCTGAACCCCTCGATGGCTGATCGACGTCCACTTGGACTCGCGCGAGCGGGTGTCGCGGAACCGGGAGAGAACGCGGTGGCGAATGCGCAATCGCCGCGCGGCGAGGTCCGGACCGGGATCCTTTCGCGTACGACCTCCGCCGACCGTGGCCTGGTCGAGAAGCCGGTGCTCGCGCCGCACCTCGAGTTTCACCCCATCGAGGACGGACAGGCGCTGCTGGTCTCCGAGACCTTCAACACGCTGCTCGGCGGGGCAATTCACGCCGACTTGCTGCCGTTACTGGATGGCCGCCGTTCGCACCGGGACCTCGTCGCCGCATTGGCGCCGTCACATCCGGCACGCAACGTGCGGAGCGCGATCGCGGCCCTCGCCTCCCGGGGATACGTCGTCTCGGGCGACTACGCGATGGACCGGGGAGGAGCGGCGTTCTGGACCTCGCTGGGATCCTCGCCCCGATGGGCCGAGGAGCGCCTCGCGGCATCGCGCGTGGCGATCGTCGGCGACGAAGGGCATCTTGCGCGCCGGCTCGGGGCCATGGGCGTCGTCGTGGGTTCCGATCGACCGGACCTCACTATCGTCGTGTGCGCCGACTACCTGGCGAAAGCGCACGACGACATCAACAGACGGCACATCGCGTCGGGCGCGGCCTGGATGCTGGTCAAGCCGAACGGCATGCGGCCGATGTTCGGCCCCGTCTTCCGGCCGGCGGAACCGGGGCCCTGCTGGGCCTGCCTCGCCTATCGCCTGCGCGGCCACCAGGACGTGCACGACTTCCTGCGCAGCGTAACCGGCGAGGATGCCGCATTCCTGGCTCGCGCGGCCGAGTCCGCTCTTCTGGACGCGGTCTGCGGTCTCGCGGCGGCGGAAGTCGCGAAGTGGTTGGTGCTTCGGGAGCTCGCCCCAATCCATGAACGGGCAATTTCGCTGGATACCGGTCGTCTCGCGGCCGAGCACCACCGGGCCGTGCGCCGCCCGCAGTGCTTCGCCTGCGGCGACGAGGCGCTGTATCGCCCCGATCGCCCACCGCTCCCGGTGCGGCTGCGGCCGAGCCCGACCGGCTTCCGCAACAGCGGCGGTCTGCATGCCGTGCCACCCGAGGAGACCCTGACCCGGTACCGGCACCTGGTGAGCCCGGTCAGCGGTGTGGTGTCCTGGCTCTCGCGGACCACGGACGAGGGCGACCCGTGGCTGCACGTCCACTGGGCGGGAAGCAACCTCGCGCTCAGAACCAGGAGGCTGAGCTCGCTGCGGCGCAGCCTGCGCAGCAAGAGCGCGGGCAAGGGAAGCACTCGACAGCAATCCGAGGTCAGTGCGCTCGGCGAGGCGGTCGAGCGCTATTCGAGCGCCTTCCACGGCGACGAGATCCGCATCCGGAGTCGATTCGCCGACTTCGCGGCGGCCGGTGAGTCCGAAGCGATCCACCCCAACGACGTCCAGCTCTTCAGTGATCGGCAACTGGATCACGCGGAGCGGATCAACGCTCGGGGCCACCCGTACAACGTCGTCCCGCCGCGTCTCGATCCGCATGCGGAGATTGACTGGTCTCCGGTGTGGTCGTTCAGCCACGGCCGCCATCGCTACCTTCCGACCTCGATCCTCTACGGGATGACCCCGGAACAGCGCGGGAGCTCCGACCTCGTGGCCGATTCGAACGGGTGCGCTGCCGGCAACACGCTCGAGGAAGCGATCCTGCAGGGCTTTTTCGAGCTGGTCGAACGCGATGCCTTCGCCATCTGGTGGTACAACCGGCTGGCCGTGCCCGGCGTGGACCTCGAGAGCTTCGGCGACCACTATCTCGCCTCCGCGCCCGACTACTACCGCCGCGCGGGACGGGACCTGTGGATGCTGGACGTCACCTCCGATCTCGGCATACCGGTCTTCGTCGCACTCTCGCGTCGAACCGGCGCCGAGACCGAGGACATCATCTACGGAGCCGGCGCCCACGCCGATCCGCGAATTGCCGCCCTGCGTGCGATCTGCGAGCTGAACCAGTGCCTGTCCTGGCTGCCCCGCCGCGGCAGCGCGGCTTCAGGACCGGAGATCGACGACCCGCTGGCGCTCTGGTGGTGGAAGACGGGCAGACTGGAAGACCATCCCCATCTCGCGCCCGAGGCCGGCGTCGCGCCGCGCGCCAAGGCCGACTACCCGGTTCCGGATTCGGCGGATGCACGCGACGAAATCGAACGCTGCCGCGCGCACGTCGAAGCGAGGGGCATGGAATTCCTGGTGCTCGACCAGACGAGACCGGACATCGGCATGCCGGTCGCCCGGGTCATCGTGCCGGGCCTGCGCCATTTCTGGGCGCGTTTCGCGCCGGGCCGCTTGTACGACGTGCCGGTCGCGATGAAGCGGTGCGCCCGAGCCCTCGCGGAAGATGAGCTCAACCCCGCGCCCGTCATTGCGTGAGAAACGGTCGCGGAAATCGAGGAGATAGTACAACGCGAAACCAGATGCCGGGTGGCCGCGGGCAGTTACCCGCCCGCGGCTCCCACAGATCCGGGCATGCCCAACTCGGGCACCCGGCTCCTCGAACGATGGCCTTGCTGCTCAACGGCACACACTGTGCACGACTCGCGCAGGTGGGAGGGGATAG
>JAPOPW010000016.1 GCA_026712715.1 Immundisolibacterales bacterium
CGCTCACCGACGGCGTGCCCGAGGGCGCCGCGGTGGGCGGAGCGCCGCCGCCGCGCCCGTTCGGGGCCCTGCTCCTCGCCCGGCTCGCCGGCGAGGCCGGGCTCGGTTGGCTCGGCCAGGAGCCCGCCGCGCTCTGCGCCCTCGCCGCCTACTTCGGCGACGGCCCGAGCGAGCTTCGGGCGATCGCCGAGGAGGCGGAGCGCCGGATCGGCCTGCCGCTCCACCGTGGGCCGGCCGTGTCCGCCCCCGCTGCGCCGCCGGCGGAAGAAGCTGCGGCGGACCCGCCGGACGCCCCGCAGCCACAAGCCGCGTCGGCCGAACCCGCCCCCGAGCGCACACCACCGCCCGCGATCGGCGGCGAAGGAGCGGGCTGGGAGTGGGTCAACTGGGTGCGGAGAGGACTTCGCGACGGCTCAGTGCCGGTCAACACCCCCGGCGCCTGGCTGCACAACATCGAGGGCGAGGCGTACGTCGTGGCCCCGGCCTGCTTCGAGGCGTTCGCGGCCGGGCGCGACCTCGCCCCGGTCACGGTCCGCCACCGCGTGGTCCGGCTCCGGCGCCACCGGTCACGCGCCTCGCGCTCGGGCGCGGCCAACCTCTTCCGCGCCGTGCTCGCCGACGGCAGCCGCGTCGAGGGCATGGTGTTCCCGGGAGAGCTCGTCTGGGACGACGATCCGCCGCCCCGCGCGAACGCCTCGCTGGTCGGCAAGGGCCGGTGATCGGCCCGATGTCGGGCGCGCCTTCGCACCGTCGCCTGCGGCCCGTTACCGACCTCGCGCACGCAGCTCCGCAGCGACTGCGCACCCACGCGGCCTAGGAATCGGCCCGAGGCCGGCGGGGCGCCCGCGATAGGGATCGAAGCCCGCATGGGCCGAGACCCGGCTGCGCCGGGGCTCGGTGCGAAGCACGAGAGCCCGGGCCCGCAAGGGCATCGCCCATCTCCTCGGAAATGAAACGGCCGGGGTTGATCGTGCGCGTCGTGGTCGTCGTCCTCAAGGCCGCCTATCGGGCTCTGAGGGGATGACGATGGAATGGTTCCTGATTCTGACCGTGGGACCGCCTCTCGTGCTCAGCGTGGTCAACAGGGCACATAGACGGAACCCCGGTGAACACCTTGTCACCGGACCGCGCCAACGCCGGCGTCGCATCCCACCGATCCGTACCTGCGTCACGGCGATCCCCGATTGGCGTCGTGAGCCAGTAGCGTACGAAGACGTCATCGTCGATTGACGTGGGACTCGATATCGTCTATTTCGCTCGTCCATGAGGTACATCGACAACAGTCATGGTGATCCGCGGGAAGATGCCCTTTTCCCGTGGCTACGAAACGTCTTGACGGCGGATGTCATCGGGATTCGATGGCAATCGGGCTTCTTCGAAGCTGGCGTGCTCGGTGTGTTCAGCCCGACGTTCGAGCGCCTGGCACACGCGGAGCTCGACGCTGTGGTCCTCGTTGGATCCAATGACGGAGAAACGCAGGCGGCCGCAATGCATGAGTTGGTCGACGTTCTCGGGCTACCCCGTCCCAACGCGCTTCTCGGGGTGGTGAGGTATGCTGACGGCTACTACCACCCGAAGACAATCCATCTTCGCTACCGAGGCGGCCGGCAAGTTGCGTATGTCGGCTCGTCGAATCTGACGTCGCGCGGCATCAACGGTCTGAACGTCGAGGCAGGAATGGTGCTCGACACCGACGAGGGTGATTCGGCAGACGTCCTCGACCGGATCGAGCTGGCGATACGTCAGTGGTTTGTCTTGCGACCAGGCGGCTTGTTCGAGGTGGAGACCCACGACGACGTGGATCGGCTGCAGGCGAGCGGCATCCTCACGATCGAGCGGCCCGCTCGCCCACCGGGCGGTCAGGGCGATCAGCCTGGTCGCGGTGAGTTGCCGCGCCGCGGTCGCGGCCATCAACTCCCACCGATTGGCGACCCTGGTGCGGATGAAGAGGGCGAACACGATGATGGCCCCATTGAGAGGCCTGAAGTTGAGGAGCTCGTTCTGATAGCGGAGCTGCCAGGGGGAAGGCGCTGGAGTCAAGCCGCGTTCCCCAAACGGTTCACCGACAACTTCTTTCAGGTCCGAGCAGGTACCGCCGATGTTCTCCGTCTCTGGCCTGTGACTCAAGACCGAGGCGTAGGTCCCGAAGCACGAGTGCCCTGTGGATACAAGGGCAGTCACAACTGGTACTACGAGCTTGGGTTGGCTGCGGCCATCGGCGACTATCCACCACCGCCTTCAAAGCCTATTGGCGTCTTCCACCGAATCGCTCATCAGACCTGTAGGTACACCGTTCTGATGCCGGATCACACATCCTACCCGGTGGTGGATGATTGCCTTGCCGCCAACCTGCGCAATCGTCGGGGCAATGAGCTTCGACGTGCCACCGTACCGCCACACGTCCTTCAGGATGCTTGGCCGGACAATTGGTTCTTCGAGGTCTAGTCGCGTGGTTGTAGATCGTGCGCCGCTTGCGGATGGCTAGGGTCGGCAGCTAATCAGTACCTCGGCGTGGCCTTCGACATCCACGTTCCGCTCTGTGAGGTTGAGCTTGTTGTGAGACATCCCGTCGACCGGGACGAGTTCGATCGCATTGAAGTATCGCTCCGCGATGCCGAGGAGCTGCTCGATGGTCAGAAGGCGGGGTCGGTTTCCGGCGGTTGCTTGATATGGCGAGTACGACAGGACCAACGGGACCTTGCGCCTTGCCACCGTCGCGAACAGCCGCTCGAAGGCCCCTGGTGCTTTCGTCGGAATGCAAAACGGCGATTGGTGGCGTTCCACTCGGTAGATCCCCCGACTGAGTCGTGGCACCCCATTCGAGCGAATTTTCGTCGTTGCGACCTCGGGTTCGTCCCGCAGCGTCATTGTCTCCAGCACGTGGTAGTACCGGCTGTAGTGATCCCGGGTGTAGGGCGGGTCTGCGTACACCGCGGCGAACGGAGTCGCGTCGCATTCGAGGAACTCGAGGTAGTCCGACCGAACGGCGCGGTGATGGCCGCGACTCCGACGGAGCGTAGCGAGCGACTCGCAACACGCGCGATAGCTCTCGGAGACGCTCAACGTGCGGTCGCGTAGCGTCTGCTTCACCAAGTGCCTCTTGGGGTGACCTTGGGCGTCGCGCAGCTTGATCGGTTGGGCGAAGTGCTTTCCAACCGTGTTCACGGCATCGCTTGCGGTAACCAGCGCCGCTGCGAGAAAAAAGTCCCGCTCGGCACCTTCGATCGAGTGGATCTCTGCCAGCAGGGCATCAAGCTCGATCGCCTGCTCCCAGGAGAAGTAACGCCCTCCGAAATATCGAGTCACGACTGCTTCCGGACCTGTAGCCAAGCCGTGATCGTTGAGCTTGTCCAGGGCGGCTTTCACCTCGCCGCGGAGCGCGGACGACATCTCGTCGCGATCACCGAACGCGAGCAGAGACCCGTGCTCGAGCAAGTCGCAGAGCCCGTCCACCGCACCGTTTGCGGCATCAGCCATGCAGCGCCGCTCGTGCTCCAGAAGGCCGTGTAGAGCCTCTCTGAGCCGTGAACCTAGCGACCCGGTATTGGCTCGGTCGCACAGCTCGCCCCCTTCGTCCCTCGCGTTCGCAGGCGGGTTGACCAGACCATTGCACAGGAC
Organism: Immundisolibacterales bacterium; assembly: GCA_026712715.1. Taxonomy (GTDB): domain Bacteria; phylum Pseudomonadota; class Gammaproteobacteria; order HK1; family HK1; genus JAJDXW01. The sequence continues at coordinate 3,619 of JAPOPW010000016.1, forward strand.
GCGGGAATACTCCTGAATGTCCACTGAGGTGACGTCCCATTCGGACGCGAGCGCGAGCGAGACGATTCCGGATCCTGCGAATAGATCGCACACGGGTTGATCGACGGGCGCGACGGCCGCGACCTCGCGTCGAATCGGCTCCAGGAGCCGTAGCTTGCTCCCTAGGTAGTGGATCGTGCGCTGCACGCTCCTCTCCGCTCCGAGATCGGGAAGAAGCGCAAGCTGCTTCGGAAGAGTCGGCATTCGGCTCGTCGGTCCGTCGGTCTTCAGCCGAGTGCTCTGTAGAAGTCGAACCCGCCTCCACCCTTCCACCCTATGTGGTTGGAAATCCCCGTCGCGTCGCCATTCACCACTCGTCGAAGGCGCGCCGCGCAGTAGGTGACGGCATGCTGGCCGAGTTCGATGCCGATGTACCTCCGGTTCAGCTTGTGAGCCACCGCTGTCGTGGTACCGGACCCCAGGAAGGCGTCGAGGACGAGGTCGCCTGGCTCGGTCGCGATCTCAATCACCCGGCCAATGAGGCCCTCGGGTTTCGGCGTGTCGAAGACGCCCTCGTCAGGGAATAGCCGCAGAAGCTGCTTCTTGGCCTCGTCGTTTGTTCCTACCTCACTCGCCGGCCATAGCGTTTCGGGGGTCAAGCCAACTTTTGAGGAATTCAGAAAGCGCTTGATCCTGGGCACGCCTTGGCCTGTCTTTCCGAACCAGATGTTCCCGGCGGCGATCTCTCGTCGCATCTTCTCCTTCGTGTACACCCAGCAACGCCCCGAGGGCGGGCGGTGTACCTTGCCGCTCGGCGCCACCAGATCGTAGAACTGGGACGCTGTCCCGTGTCCCGCCTGGACATTGGCCGAGACCGACTGCCACGGCCCCCGGGGGTCTGAATCCGGGTTCTGGTAGCGAGCTAGCAGCTCCGGCCCGGCTGGCAACGGGTTTCGTCGTGCCCGGAACTCGCGTTGGTCGATCGCATAGACGAGCAAGTACTCGTGATTGTTGGAGAATACCTTCCGGTTTTCGCGTGTCGTTCTCTGCTGCCAGACGACTGTGGTGACGAAGTTCTCACGTCCAAAGATTTCGTCAGCGGCCACCTTGAGGTAGTGGATTTCGCGGTCGTCGATCGAAATCCAGAGCGACCCGTCTTTCGCCAGCAGAGGCCGGATCGCCAGAAGCCGCGCTACCATCATGTCCAGCCAAGCCTCGTGACTCCTGGTGTCCCGGTAGTGCCGGTACCGTTCTTGGTTGTTGTATGGCGGATCGATGTACACACACCGAATCCTTCCGGCGTACCCTCTCTGTAACGTGTCGAGGACGCGCAGATTCTCTCCTTGAATCAGTGCGTTGCCGGTGCTGGCCTCACCATAGCTCAGCTTGGCGATGCGCGAGAAGGAACCCGCCAACCCATTTTTCGCGCGTCGAGCTCTGTTCGAGCGTTGCCGACGAGCGGTGGAACGGCGTCCCGAGACGGCCGCATGGCTGTCCAGACCGGCACCGCCTACTGCTTCATCGGAGCGTAGTTTCTCCATCGGTCTCGCGTCTGTCATTTGCTGCCCTCTCCGTCCGAGGAAGCCTCATCTCCCGGAACCTGCTGTCCGTGCTCATTGATTTCTTCTGTGACAAAGAGCGATGGCTGCCGACTCGTTTCGACAAAACGCGTCACTTCGCCGACGAACCAAGCCTTCAGTGTTAGGTCGCGTCGGGCGAGTTCCACGTAGAGCTCATGCTTCAACGCTGGCTCGACCTCGATCACGACCCGGCCTGACGATCCCTTAGCCATCTATGTAATATATGTCACATTACATCCCGAGTCGAGCCGACGGCGGTGGGTGATGGCGTTCTGTGGGGCCGGGCGGATCACGCTGCTCTCGGTCGCCTGGGTAAACCGCCTGGCTCCGCCGTCCTCAGTCGGCCGGTGTGTAGTGTGGTGTGGTGTCCCCGCGCGAACGACGCGACTGCCGTGACGAGCAGCGCGCCGTAGACCATCGTGTGCGCTGGCTCCAGCAGAGTGGAGACCGGGCACGGGGTCGACAGCCCCCAACGAAGCCGCGGGCATCGAGGGAATGCGCCGCCTTCGGTCGAGCGCAGGCAAGGAGGCGAGAAAGGCGTTTCGGTGGTCAGGCAGGTCTCAGAGAACGCCAAGTGGCGCCATTCAAGCTTTTCACTTTTGTGGTACGATTTGTGGTACGACTTCTGTAACTTATTGGTTTTATTGAGTTATTGGCGGAGAGGGAGGGATTCGAACCCTCGGTACGCTATTCACGCACACACACTTTCCAGGCGTGCTCCTTCGACCGCTCGGACACCTCTCCACGGCTCCGGTATGATGCCACACCTCACTCTCGGAGCGGGGCTGGACGACCCTTGATGTTCGAACTCGATCGCGAGCGGCTGGGCCTCCAGGCGCGGGCGCGCGCGTTTGCCGACGAGGTCGCCGCGCCCCGCGCGGCCGAGACGGACCGTAGCGAGGCGTATCCGTGGGACACGGTGGCCGCGCTCCGCGACGCGGGGTTCATGGGGATGACGATCCCCGCCGCGCTCGGGGGTCAGGGCCGCGACTATCTCGACGCGGCGCTCGTCATCGAGCAGATGGCCCGTGCCTGCGGGGTCACCGCGCGCATCGTGGTCGAGGCGAACATGGGCGCGATCGGCGCGGTCATGCGCTACGGCAGCGACCCGCAGAAGCGCCTCGCGGCGGACCTCGTCCTCGGCGGCGACAAGCCGGCCATCTGCATCACCGAGCCCGACGCCGGGAGCGCCGCGACCGAGATGACCACCCGGGCGGACCGCCGGGGGGACGTCTACGTCATCAACGGACGCAAGCACTGGATCACGGGCGGCGGGGTGTCGAAGCTGCACCTCATCTTCGCGCGTGTCCACGAGAACGGGGAGGCGCGGGGAATCGGTGGCTTCCTCGCCGTGCGCGGCGAATCTCCCGGGCTCGTCGTCGGCGCGCGCGAGCCGGCGATGGGTCTTCGCGGGATCCCGGAGACGGAGATCCGCTTCGAGGACCTCGAGGTGCCCTCGTCCATGGCGGTGATCCCACCCGAGGGCTTGGCGCGCGGGTTCGCGGGGCTCATGAACGCCTACAACGGCCAGCGGGTGGGGGCGGGCACGGTGGCCCTCGGGCTCGCCGCGGGGGCCTACGAGCAGGCTCTCGACCACGCGCGCGAGCGCGAGCAGTTCGGCCGGCCAATCTGCGAGTTCCAGGGAATACAATGGATGCTCGTGGACATGAACACCCGCATCGAGGCCGCCCGCCTGCTGCTCTACCGGGCCGCGGCGAGCGCGTGCGGCGAGAGCGGATTCCCGGACCCCACCCAGGCCGCGCGGGCCAAGATATTCGCCTCCGAAATGGCCATTCAGGTGACCAACGACGCCCTCCAGGTCTTCGGCGCGGCCGGATACTCCCGAAACCGCCCCCTCGAACGCATGGTGCGCGACGCGCGCATGTTCACGATCGGGGGCGGGACGGCCCAGATCCTGCGCACCGTCGTCGCCTCGCGCATCCTCGAGCGCAAGCTCCCCCAGACCCGCGACGGCTACGCCCGCATGAACCGGTAACCCGGGCATGGAAGCACTCGCATTCCGAGACGGCCGCGCTCCGGCCGTTCCGTGCTTCGGTCCGGTCCCGAGCCCGGCTCCGGCCTGGATCCTCGCCGGCCCCGGACTCCTTGAGGGGCCCCGCTCTTTGCAGACGAGTCGAGTTTGCAAACCGGTTCCAGGAACGAAGCGCACGAGGCTGCTCCCAAGAGAAAAGCTTGGAGAAATGCTTGCACTTCTCCCTGTACGGCGCGACGGGGCTTCGGGCGAGGATGGGTGGATTCGAACATGTCCCGTCGGTCCGGGGCGCAGCCTCGCTGGAACCGCGCCGAGTCGATGAAGCGCTACTCGTTATTCACCCTCGCGCGCGAGTCGCTGCGCCGTCACCGCGCGTGGACGGGCGCCTGGCGCTTCCCGTCGCTCAAGCCCCGCTACCGGGTCGCCATCGTCGGCGGCGGCGGGCACGGGCTCGCGACCGCCTACTACCTCGCCAAGCTCCACGGGGTCCGCGACGTGGTGGTGCTCGAGAAGGGCTGGATCGGGGGCGGCAACACCGGCCGCAACACCACCATCATCCGCTCGAACTACCAGCTCGACGACAACGCGCGCTTCTACGAGCATTCGCTGCGGCTCTGGGAGGGACTCAGCCGGGACCTCAACTACAACGTGATGTTCTCGCAGCGCGGGGTGGTGAACCTCGCCCACAGCGATACCCAGATGGACGCCTTCGCCCGGCGTGGCAACCGGATGCGGCTGAACGGGATCGACTCGGAGCTGCTCGACCGGGACGCGGTCGCGAAGTACGCGCCGCTCCTCGACACCTCCGACAATGCGCGCTTTCCGGTGCTCGGCGGACTGTTGCAGGGGCGGGGCGGCGTCGCGCGCCACGACGCGGTGGCGTGGGGATACGCGCGGGCCGCGGACGCGTTGGGGGTCGATATCGTCCAGAACTGCGAGGTGACCGGGTTCCGGATCGACGGTGGCTGCGTCACCGGGGTGGAGACGACGCGCGGGGCAATCGAGGTGGAGCGGGTCGGCGTCGCGGTGGCCGGGAACTCCGGCCGGGTGGCCGGGCTCGCGGATGTGACCCTCCCCATCGAGTCCCACGTCCTGCAGGCGTTCGTGACCGAGCCGGTGAAGCCGCTTCTTCACCACGTCGTGACGAGCGGCGCCATTCACTGCTACATCAGCCAGACCGACAAGGGCGAGGTACTGCTCGGCGGGGATCTCGACGGCTACAACTCGTATGCCCAGCGCGGGAACCTCCCGGTCATCGAGCACGTGTCGCAGGCCGCGGTGGCGATGTACCCCGCGCTCAGCCGACTGCGCGTGATGCGGTCCTGGGGCGGGGTGATGGACATGACCATGGACGGGAGCCCCATCATCGGGAAGACTCCGATCGAGAACCTCTTCATCAACGGCGGCTGGTGCTACGGCGGGTTCAAGGCGACCCCGGGGTCGGGCTGGGTGTTCGCGCACACCATCGCCCACGGCGAACCGCACGAACTGAACGCGGGGTATGGCCTGGACCGCTTCGCGACCGGCCGGACCCTCGACGAGAACGGCGCGGGGCCGACGCCGAATGCGCACTGAGAGAGAGCGGGTCGACGTGCGCTCGGGAGTCGGCGGCCGGCGCCGGGAAATCCGTCCGCGGGTGCCCGATGCCCGGACGCTGCGACCCGTGCGGATGAACGCCGCGGAGACCGCGCGATGCTGCTGATCCCCTGTCCGCACTGCGGCGAGAGGGCCCAGGTCGAGTTCGCCTACGGCGGCGACGCGACGAAGCGGCGCCCCGCCGACGGGGCCCCGGACGAGGCGTGGTACGAGTACGTGTATCTTCGCGGCAACCCGCGCGGGCCGCACCGGGAGTGGTGGCTCCACCACGGCGGCTGCGGGCGGTGGATCCGGGTGATCCGGGACACCGCGACCCACGCGGTGCTCGGGGCGGAGCCGGCGATCGATTCGCGGGACTCCGGAGTGGTCCCGGGTGGGAGCGCCAGCGGCGAGCCACGTGAGGAGGAGGGGGGAGGGCCGCCCGCGGCGCCCGTGCCGCCCCCGCGCCGCGACACGGGAGCGGGCGAAGGGTGAAGGTGCAGCGCTTCCGCAACCTCGCGGGCGGCCTCATCGACCGCGACGAGCTCATCGAGTTCACCTTCGACGGCCGCCCGTACTTCGGCTACCGTGGAGACACCCTCGCTTCGGCCCTGCTCGCCCACGGGGTGCGCCGATTCGGCCGAAGCTTCAAGTACCACCGCCCGCGCGGGGTGATGGCGGCGGGGACGGAGGAGGCGAACGCCCTGGTCACGGTCGGGGAGGGCGCCCGCATCGAGCCCAATCTGCGCGCCACCCAGGTCGAGATCGAGCCCGGCATGGTCGCGTCCAGCCAGAACCGGTGGCCGTCTCTCGCGTTCGATCTCGGCGCGGCGGCGGGCTTCTTCTCGTTTCTCTTCCCGGCCGGCTTCTACTACAAGACGTTCATGTGGCCGCCGTCCGGCTGGCTCTTCTACGAACGGTTCATCCGCCGCGCGGCGGGCCTCGGGCGCGGGCCCGTCGTCGCCGATCCCGACCACTACGAAAAGACCCACGACTTCTGCGACGTGCTCGTGGTGGGGGGCGGTCCGGCCGGCATCGCGGCGGCGCTCGCGGCATCCCGGGCGGGCGCGCGCACCCTGCTCGTCGAGGACGGCCCGCGGCTCGGCGGGGGGCTCCTCGGCGAGCGACGCTTTGCGGACGGCCGTCCGCTCGTCGAGTGGATCGCGGAGATGGAGTCCCTTCTCCGGGACGATTCGAAGGCAACGGTGCTCACCCGGGCGACGGCGTTCGGCTACTACGATCAGAACCTGGTCACGGTGGCGGAGCGGGTCGCGGGGGGAGGACCCCGCCAGCGCCTGCGCATGGTGCGGGCGCGCGAGGTGGTGCTCGCGACCGGCGCCCACGAGCGCCCCATCGTGTTCCCCGACAACGACCGTCCCGGGGTGATGCTCGCTTCGGCCGCGCGCGCGTTCGCCAACCGGCACGCGGTCCGGGTGGGAACCCGCGCGGTCGTGTTCACGAATAACGACTCCGCGTATGCCGCGGCCGCGGACGTCGCGCGGGCCGGGGTGGAGGTGGTGGCGTTGCTCGACGCCCGCTCCGGCGGACCCGGCGCCGGGGCGCGGGCGCTCACCGACGAGCTCGGCATCGAGTGCGTGCCCGGGTCGGTCGTCTCGGGCGTGCGCGGGCGGGGGAGGATCCGGGCCGCGGTGGTGCGCAACTTCGACGGCGAGCGACTCTTCGGAGGTCCCCGGCACATCGCCTGCGACACGATCCTCGTTTCCGGCGGCTGGTCCCCTGCCGTTCACCTCGTCGCGCAGTCCCAGGGGCGGCTCGCGTGGCGTGACGACCTCGGAGCCTTCGTTCCCGGCGAGCCCGGCCAGCCCCAGCGATGGGCGGGCGCGCTCACCGGCGAGATGTCGCTCCCCGCGGCATGGGCCGGAGGAACCGGCGAGGGACGGGCGGCCGCCGCCGCCCTCGGGCTCCGGCGCCGTCGCGGCTCCCGCGTCGACCTTCCGCCCCTCGACGACGATTCCGGCGCCGCCGCGCCCGCGGAGGCGCTCTGGGCGGTTCCGGGTTCGGGCGAGGCAAAGGCGTTCGTCGACTTCCAGAACGACGTCACCGCGGCGGACGTGGAGCTCGCCGTGCGCGAGAGCTACGCCTCGGTCGAGCACCTCAAGCGCTACACCACCCTCGGCATGGGCACCGACCAGGGCCGGACGAGCAACATCAACGGCCTCGCCCTCCTCGCGCGCGCGCGAGCCGCGCCCATCCCGGAAGTCGGCCATACCACCTACCGGCCTCCGTATTCCCCCGTCACCCTCGGCCTGCTCGCGGGCGAGGAGACCGGGCCGCACCTGTCTCCGGTTCGCGAGACGCCGATGCACGAGTGGCACGCGGCGGCGCTGCGCCGTGTCGTGCGGGGGATGCGCCCGGTCGGGCTCTGGCTTCGCCCCCACTCCTACCCCCGGGACCGGGAGACGACGCTCGAGGCGTCGTGGCGCGAGGCCCGCCACGTCCGCGAGGCGGCGGGGGTCGTGGACGTCTCCACGCTCGGAAAGATCGAGCTCGCAGGAGCGGACGTCGCGCAGTTCCTCGAGCGCGTGTACGTCAACCGATGGCGATCCCTCAAGGTGGGACGGAGCCGCTACGGCCTGATGCTGCGCGAGGACGGGCACGTGCTCGACGACGGCACCACCAGCCGTCTCGGCGAGCGCCGCTACTACATGACGACCACGACCGGCGAGCACCGCCACGTGCTCCGGCACATGGAGTTCCATGCCCAGACGGTCTGGCCGGAGCTCGACGTGAATATCGTCGACGTCACCGATCAGTGGGCCGCGATGGCCCTGGCGGGGCCCCGGAGCCGCGACGTCCTGGTGGCTGCGGTGAACGAATCGGGCCGCGGGGTGGCCGAAGAGCTGCCGTTCATGGGCGCGGTCGAGACGGTCATCGCGGGCGTTCCCGCCCGCGTCTTCCGAATCACGTTCTCCGGCGAGCTCGGATACGAGATCCACGTCCCCGCAGACTGGGGGCTCACGGTGTGGGAGCACCTGCTCGAGCGCGGGACGCCGCACGGGATCATTCCGTACGGCACGGAAGCGATGGGGATCCTGCGCATCGAGAAGGGGCATGTGGCAGGTCCGGAGATTGACGGACGCACGACCCCCTTCGACCTCGGATTCGAACGCATGCTGCGACCGGACGGCGGCTACATCGGGCACTGGGGGCTGTCCCGGCCGGTGTTCGAAGCACCGGGGCGCAAGCAGTTCGTGGGACTCCGGGGAGAGGCGCCGATTCCGGCCGGCGCCCAGATCCTGGATGCCGATCGGGCCGCGAAGCTCGGTCGCCAGAGGAGCGCGATGACCTCCCTCGGACACGTGACCTCCGCCGTGCACAGCCCGAACCTGGACGCCGACATCGGCCTCGCGCTGCTGCGCGACGGACGCTCCCGGATGGGGGAGTCGCTGCACGCGGTGTCCCCGGTGACGAACGAGAACGTGCGGGTCGAGGTGTGCAGCCCGCACTTCTTCGATCCCGAGAACGCCCGCGCACGCGGCTGAGAACGAGGCTCGAAGGTCAATGGCCGAGACCGGAACCGAACGCCCGCCGCGGCGCTCGCCGTTCGGAACGCCCCCCCCCGGCGACGTACGGGCCAGGGGAGCGATCGTCCAGGTAGACGGAGCCGGTGCGGCGCAGGCGGCGGCCGTCTGCGAGGACGGCTCGATCGAAATGCTGGCCATCGGTCCCGACCGATGGCTGGCCGTGAGCGACCGGCCGCCGGAGGCGGTGCGCCGGGCCGTCGCGGCGGCGGGCGAAGCGGCGGCCTGCACGGACCTCACCCACGCGCGGGTGGTCCTTCGGGTGGCCGGGCCGGACGCCCGGGATCGGCTCTCGCGCGGCTGTCCGATGGACCTCGACTCGGTGGAGGAGGGCGGGGCCGCGGCCACCATGCTCGGCCCGTTCGAGGTCGTCATCCGGCGCGACCGCGGAGCGGATGCCTTCGAGGTGTACGTCTCGCGCAGCGTGGCCCGCTCGGCCCGGGAGTGGCTGCAAGGGAGCGCGCCCGCGGAGCCGCCCACCCCATGAGCTACCAGGCTCTTGCCCGCAAGTGGCGCCCGCGGAGCTTCGACGCGATCGTGGGCCAGGAACACGTGGTGCGCGCCCTCGTCAACGCCTTCGAGCGCGACCGGCTGCACCACGCCTACCTCTTTTCGGGCACGCGCGGGGTGGGCAAGACCACGATCGCCCGGGTGTTCGCGAAAGGGCTCAACTGCGAGCAGGGCCCGGCCGCGCGGACCTGCGGCGAGTGCGGCGCCTGCCGCGAGGTCGACGAGGGCCGCCACATCGATCTCATCGAGGTGGATGCGGCTTCGCGCGCGAGGGTCGAGGAGACCCGCGACCTCCTCGACAACGTGCAGTACGCTCCGGTTCACGCGCGGTTCAAGGTGTACCTCATCGACGAAGTGCACATGTTCTCCCGGCACAGCTTCAACGCCCTCCTGAAGACCCTCGAGGAGCCCCCTCCGCACGTCAAGTTCCTGCTTGCGACCACCGATCCGCAACGCCTCCCGGTGACCATCCTTTCGCGATGTCTCCAGTTCGGGCTGCGGCGCCTGAGCGTGGAGGAGATCGCGGGGGAGCTCGGGCGAATTGCCCGCGAGGAGGAGATCGAGGTCGACCCTCCCGCGCTCCGGGTCCTCGGCCGGGCCGCCGACGGCAGCATGCGCGACGCGTTGAGCCTTCTCGACCAGGCCACCGCCTACGGCGCGGGACGAGTGTCCGGGCCGGATGTGCGCGCCCTCATCGGCACGGTGGGACGAGAGCGGTTGCTCGGACTTCTCGAGGCGCTCGCCGCGTGCGACGCGGCGGCGATGGTCGAGGCGCTCGACGGCCTGGCCGGCGAGGCCGCGGACTTCGAGACGGTCCTCGGCGAGATCATCGAAGCGCTCGGCCGCATGGCGGCCCTGCAGGTGGTTCCCGGTGGCCGCGAGGACGATGAAGAGGTCGACGCGCTGCGGGCGCTCGCGGCCCGGATCCCTCCCGAGGCGCTCCAGCTCCACTATCAGATTGCGACCATGGGCCGGCGCGATCTCCCCTTCGCCCCGCATCCCCGGACCGGATTCGAGATGACGATGCTGCGGATGGCCGCATTCGCCCCGGCTGCGGAAGGCTCTTCCGGCACCAGACAAAGGGGTGGTGCGCCGCAATCCGTGCCTGCGTCCGCCGAGCCGCCTTCGACCCGGGGCGCGCCGACCGGGGGGGGCGAGCCCGCACCGCGGTCCGACCCGGAAAACCCCTTGACGCCCCCCGCTCCGGCCGCGGCTCCGCTCCCGTACCCGGATCCGGTTCCGGACCCGGATCCGGCCCCTGCTTTGACCCGGACTCCGGACGAGGGTCCGGCCTCGGTTCCGGCTCCTGCCTCCATTTCCCCTCCGGCCCCGGATTTCGCGGCGGCTCCGGCCGCGACCCCGACACCGGACCCTGAACCGGAACCGGGAAGCGAGATCGTGCAATCGGCCTGGTCGATGGTCTGCGCGCGTCTGGGCCTCAAGGGCGTCGCCCGCCAGCTTGCCGCAAACTGTACCGTTCGTCGGCACTCCCGCGGGACCGTCGAGCTCGATCTCAGCTCCGAACAAGCGCAGCTCCTGAATTCCGGCACGCGCGCGCGGCTCGAGTCCGCGCTCTCGGAGTATCTCGGCGAACCGACCAGGCTTCGGGTGAACGTCGGAATCCGCGAGGACGAATCGCCGGCCGAACGCGACCGGCGCGAGGAGCAGGAGCGGATCGAGCAGGCGTCACGAGACCTCGGCGCGGTTCCCGACTACCAGGACCTGCTGGAACGATTCGAGGGCAACACCACGTCCATATTGCCGCCGGAATGACGGGAGACGAAATGAAGGGTGGACTCGGGCAGATGCTCAAGCAGGCTCAGCAGGTGCAGGAGAGTCTGCAGCGGGCGCAGGAGGAGCTGGCCTCCCTGGAGGTCACGGGGAGCGCCGGTGGCGGGGTTGTCACCGTCACCCTGAACGGTCGCTACCAGGCACGCGCGGTGCGCATCGACGAAGCATTCGTCGGCGGAGACCGCGAGATGCTGGAGGACCTCGTGGCGGCGGCCATCAACGACGCCGCCCGCAAGGTGGAGGACGCGAGCCGGGAACGCATGGCGGGGGCCACTGCCGGGCTTGGCCTTCCGCCCGGCCTGAAACTGCCGTTCTGATGGCCCACGGAGACCTGATCGAGCGCCTGATCGACGCCTTGCGCTGCCTTCCCGGGGTCGGCCCCCGGACCGCCCAGCGGATGACCTGGCATCTCCTGGAGCGCAACCGCGATGCCGGCCGCCGGCTCGCGGCCGTGCTCGCCGATGCCATGGACCGGGTGGGGCACTGCCGGGAATGCCGGACGCTCACCGAGCAGGATCTGTGTCCGGTCTGCTCGAGCCCGCGGCGCGATCGGTCCCGGATCTGCGTGGTGGAGAACCCGGCCGATGTCGCGCGCATCGAGGCGGGGACGGACTTTCGCGGCGTGTACTTCGTGCTGATGGGAAACCTCTCTCCGCTCGACGGGATCGGGCCCGGAGACCTCGGGCTCGACCAGCTCGCGCGCCGGCTCGGAGTTGGGGGGGTGGCGGAGCTCGTCCTCGCCACCGGCGCCACCGCCGAGGGAGAGGCGACGGCGCACTACCTCGCGGAGATGGCGCGTGAGCACGACGTCACCGCCACCCGCATCGCGCAGGGCGTGCCTCTCGGAGGCGATCTCGAGTTCGTGGACTCGGGGACTCTCGCCCACGCCTTCTCCGGCCGACGCGAGATCGTTCTCTAGCCGACTCCGAAGGAGCTCGTCTCCAGTTCCGGCGCGGCCGCGGCTCAGCCCCGCCGGTCCCCGACCATCTCCCGGTAGCTCGCGAGCCGCCCGGGGTCGATGTTCGGCGCGGCCGCGACAGCGCAGTCGGGCTCGCGCATGTGCAGGCAGTCGCGGAAACGGCAGCGTCCCGCAAGGGCCCGGATCTCGGGAAACCCTTCCGCAATCCGTTCCACGGGAAGCTCCCACTCTCCGAAATCCAGGATCCCCGGCGAGTCGACCACGAACCCTCCCTCCGGGAGCGCATGCAAGGTCGAGACGGTGGTGGTGTGCCGCCCCTGGCCACCGCGGCGCGAGAGCGCTCCGACGGCGAGGTCCGCACCTGGAACGATTCGTCGGATGAGAGACGACTTGCCGGAGCCCGAGGGTCCGACGAGCGCGGCGATCCGACCCTCGAGGCATCGGGCGAGGGATTCCAGCCCCGCGCCGGTGAGGGCGCTGGTCTCGTATACCGGATAGCCGACCCGGCGATACGGATCGAGGTCCGGTACCGCCGGGACGTCGTCCCGCAGGTCGACCTTGTTGAGCACGAGGGCGGCCGGGATGTCGAGATGCTCGCTTCCCACGAGGTGGCGGTCCACGGTCCGGCGCGAGATTGCGGGTCGGAGCGCGATGACGACGAGGATCAGCTCGACGTTGGCCGCGATGAGCCGCGACCTCCCCGCGGAGGCGGGACGTGCGAGGACCGAATCGCGCGCCTCCACTTCCTCGATGATCCCTTCTCCGGCCTCGAGCGTACGGATGACTACCCGGTCGCCCACCACCAGCGGACCGAGACGGCGGCGGCGGAGCTGGCATAGCCGGATCGTTCCGGACGCCTCGCGGACTTCGAAGCGGTTTCCGCGGCGGGCAGATACGACCCCGGCCGCCCTCATCCGCCGAAACGGGGCCGCCGGCGCGATTCCGGCGCAACGTCGAAGCTTGTGGACGGGTTGCGTCGAAACTTCCGGCGAGTACACCGATGGGCCAAGGAGGCGGAAAGAACCGATGACCGGAAACCGCAAGCGCCGCCGCCTTCGAATCGAGGGGGTCTCAGGGCGCGGTACACCGTTTCGCAGGTGAAACGTGTCCCGCGACAGGGGATCGGGGAAACATGCGGGCTAGAATGCGCCGTGGCCGAGGCAGGCGGCGCAGGGATGGTGCAGGATCCGAACAATCTGATATGGATCGACCTTGAGATGACGGGTCTTCGACCTGATCGCCATCATATCATCGAGGTCGCCACGGTCGTGACCGATTCGGACCTCGACATTCTCGCGCACGGGCCCGATCTCGTCATATCCCAGCCCGAGAACGTGCTCGCCGGAATGAACGAGTGGAATGTCGAACACCACTCGCGGTCCGGCCTGCTCGAGGAGGTGCGGGCGAGCCGCTGCACCCTTGCGGAGGCCGAACGGAAGACCGTCGAGTTCGTGCAGGGTTGGGTTCCTTCCGGCGCGTCGCCCATCTGCGGCAACTCCATCTGTCAGGACCGGCGCTTCCTGTCGCGCTACATGCCGGACCTCGAACGCTGGTTCCACTACCGCAACCTCGACGTGAGCACGATCAAGATCCTGGCTCAGCGTTGGGCGCCCGAGGTGGCACGGGCCTTCAGGAAGGCCAACGCGCATCGAGCGCCGGATGACATCCTCGAATCGATTCGGGAGCTTCGCCACTACCGTGAGCACCTGTTCGCCTGATGCGGTGAGATCCGCGGCGGCCCGCAGCCGTGGTGGCCAGCCGCTGCGAACGGCCGCGGAGGTCCGCGAGCTCGAAAGGCTGGCGATTGCGGAATGCGGAGTTACCGGGGCCGATCTCATGGAACGGGCGGGGGTGGGCGCGTTCGGGGCGATTCTCCGACGCTGGCCGCACGTTCGAAGGGTTGCGGTGGTCTGCGGGACCGGCAACAACGGCGGCGACGGATTCGTGGTGGCCCGGAGAGCCCGGGAAGCGGGGTTCGAGGTGCGGGCCTTCGGGGTCGGCGCACGGAGCGGGATCGGCCCCGACGCCGGGACCATGCTCTCCGCGATGCTCGCCTCCGGTGTGGAGCTCGAGCCCTTCGAACCGGCTGCGCTCCGGGACGGCGTGGTGGTGGACGCGCTCTTCGGCACGGGACTCTCGCGCGCGCTCGCGGGCGCGCCGGCGGCGGCCGTGATGGAAATGAACGCGGCCGGTACACCCATCCTCGCCGTGGACGTCCCTTCCGGGATCGACGCGGACACCGGACGCGCATGGGGAACCGCGGTGCGCGCATCCGCGACCATCACGTTCATCGCCTCGAAGCGAGGGCTCCACACGGGCGCCGGCCCGGACCACTGCGGCGCGGTGGAGTGCGACCCGCTCGGGGTCCCCGCCACCCTCCTCGACCGGGTTCCGGCCGGGGTGGCACGGCTCGACTACGGTACTCTGCCAGACCATCCGTGTCTCGGTCCGCGCCCCCGCGGGGCGCACAAGGGACACCACGGTCATGTACTCGTGGTCGGCGGAGAGCGGGGGCTCGCGGGTGCGGCGCGGCTCGCCGCCGAAGCGGCCGCGCGGACCGGCGCAGGGCTCGTGAGCGTGGCGACCCGCGAATCGCATGCCGCGACGATCAGCGCGACCCGCCCGGAGATCATGAGCCGGGGAATCGAGAACGAGGCGGATCTCGCGTCGATGGCCGAACGTGCGACGGTGGTCGCAATCGGTCCGGGGCTGGGACAGGGACGCTGGGGCGAGAGGATGTTCGCATGCGCGCTCGCTCGCCGTTCCGGACTCTTCGTCGTCGATGCGGATGCACTCAACCATCTCGCCGCCGCCGGACCCACGTCCCCCCGGCGCGACGACTGGGTGCTCACTCCCCATCCCGGTGAGGCCGCCCGACTGCTCGGGGTATCCGCCGAGGAGGTGCAGGCCGACCGGTTCGCGGCGGCCGCAGAGATTCGCGAGCGCTACGGCGGCGTGTGCGTGCTCAAGGGCGCGGGGACGATCGTCGACACGGGACACGCTCCGGTCGGGTTGTGCGTGAACGGAAACCCGGGCATGGCAACCGGGGGGACCGGTGATGTGCTGACCGGGGTAATCGCGGGCCTCGCGGCGCAGGGGGCCGGTCCCGCGGACGCCGCCGCGCTCGGCGTATGCATCCATGGCGAGGCCGGCGACCGGGCGGCGCGAGTCGGGGAGCGGGGGCTCCTCGCGGGCGACCTCGTCGCGGAGCTTCGCGGACTCGTCAACCGCGGCTGAACCGTGGCTGCCCGCTCCTCCACGCTCGGCCCCGGCGGCTGGGAAGGCAGTCTCGCGGGCGAGGCGCATACGATGGCGTTCGGGGCCGCCCTGGCCCATGCGGGTCTTCGCCGCGGCTCGGTCCACCTCTCGGGCGACCTTGGCACCGGAAAGACGACCCTCGTCCGCGGCTTTCTCCGCGCACTGGGGGTGACGGAAGCGATTCGCAGCCCGACGTTCACCCTGGTCGAGGAGTATCGGATCGGGGAGGCGACGGTCGTGCACTACGACCTCTACCGGTTGTCCGACCCCGAAGAGCTCGAGTACCTGGGATTGAGAGACCACCTGTCCGGGTCTTCGCTGTGCTTCTTCGAGTGGCCGGAGCGAGGAGCCGGAACGCTTCCCGCACCCGCGCTTGCCATTCATCTCGCTCATGCGGACGAGGAGGGCACGGCCAGGACCGAAGACTCGCGCCGACTCCGTTGCGCCGCCTCCGATATCGAGGCGCGGAACGCGCTCACGTGGGCTGCAGGAAGCCTTGCGCACATCGCAATCGACATCAAATTTTCTGAAAATCACGTTATATAATATATAAATAAGGAAATTATATATAGTAAAATATCACCTGTCGAAAATCCCTGATCCGATGATAGGTTGATCAACCAAGGGGAGACGAAGGAATCTTCCGTGAGCGGATTCGATGCATCGAGCGGGTGGCAGGGAACAGCCGGCAGGGCGTTGCGCTCGCCGCCATGTGGCCCGGTCGCGGACCCGGTCGGAGAGAGGATCGTCGCACGACGATGCCGGCGGGTCCGGATTCCGGCGGAAGCGGCCGGCGACACGGCATGACCAACGGCTCTCTCGTACCTGACGACGCCCGATCTTCGCGATCGCCATCCCGCTTCGCGAGTCGGATGCCGCGGCGGACGAGCGGTCCGGGAACGCAGGCCGTGCGTATACTCGCCCTCGCCGTACTTTCCATCGTTCCGATCTGGACGGCGGGTGCGGCGGCCGGCCCGTCGGTTCTCGGGATGCGAATGTTCGATTCCGAGTCCCACACCCGGGTCGTGTTCGATCTCTCCGCCCCGGTCGACTACAACCTCTTCTCGCTTCGCAAGCCCGACCGCGTCGTGGTCGATTTCACGGGCGTGGAGTTCAAGGCGTCGCTGAAGAACGGCATCCGACCCAGCCGCCGCATTGCCGGGGTCCGGCAGGCGAAGCGGGGCGATGAACGATACCGGGTCGTCTTCGACATGGTCGGGCAGGAGCAGGCCAGGAGCTTCCTGCTCGGACCGCAGGGACGAAGGGGCCATCGCCTCGTTCTCGACTTCGGCTCAGCCGCCGGGAACAAGACCAGGACCGGACGCGCCTCGCCGGTGCGCGGGGCGTCGCAGCCGGTCCCCACCGGGCGTCTGCGCGACGTCGTGGTCGCGATCGACGCCGGGCACGGCGGCAAGGATCCGGGAGCGATCGGCCGTCAGAGAAAGACGCGCGAAAAGGACGTGACCCTTGCCATCGCGCGAACCCTGGCCGCCGAACTGCGCCGGCGTCCGGGGATCCGGCCGGTACTGGTGCGCGACGGCGACTACTTCGTCCCGCTTCGCCGGCGAACCGCGATCGCGCGCAAGGCCGGAGCGGACCTCTTCGTCTCCATTCACGCCGACGCGTTTCGCAGTCCGAAGGTCCGCGGCGCGTCCGCCTACGTGCTTTCCTGGAGTGGCGCGAGCAGCGAAGCGGCGAAGTGGCTCGCCGAGCGAGAGAACGCGGCGGACCGCGCCGGCGGACTGAACATCACCCGGCATGAGCCGATGGTGCGTTCCGCGATGGTCGACATGTCCCGCAAGGGCACGGACCGACTGAGCAATCTCGTCGCCAACCGCGTGCTGCGTGAGCTGAAGGACTCCGTCAAGGTGCACGGAGAACACGTCCACCGGGCCGGGTTCGCCGTCCTCAAGACTCGGAATATCCCCGCGGTGCTGGTCGAGACCGCGTTTCTCTCGAATCCGACCGACGAGAAGCTGCTGCGCGACAATCGCTATCAGCGACGGATCGCACGCGCGATCGCGGACGGCATCGAAGCGTTCTTCCGACACCAGGCGCCGGTCGGAACCCGGCTCGCGGCCCGCAACCGCGGCCGCCAGGCGTCGGGCTGAACGCCGCGGCTAGCCGGTATCCTCGATGATCGCTCCGCCCAGGCACTCCTCCCCGGCGTAGAGGACGACCGACTGGCCGGGGGCCACGCCCCATTGCGGCGGATCAAGGCGAACGGCGAGTCGATTCGCCCCGAGCGGAACAACCCGGCCCGTGGATCCGCGGCCCCGATAGCGAGTGACCACCTCGCAGGCAAGGGGAAACGGCGGTGGGTCGCCCGTTACCCACTTCTCGTTCCCGGCCGTGAGCGAGGTCGTCGCGAGACTCGGGTGTCCGGCTCCCTGGGCGACGATCAGCACGTTCCGGTCGAGGTCCTTGCCCGCGACGTACCACGGCTCACCACTCCCGCCGCGCCGGCCGCCGATGCGCAGCCCCCGGCGCTGTCCGAGGGTGTGGAATGCGAGACCGTCGTGCGTCCCGACCCTCTCCCTGTCCACCGTCTCGACCGGTCCGGGCGTGGGCGTGATCCAGCGGCCGAGAAATTCGCGAAAGGGGCGCTCGCCGATGAAGCAGATCCCGGTGCTGTCCGGTCGCGCATGGTTCGGAAGGCCGGCCGCCCGCGCGAGCGCCCGTACTTCCGGCTTGGTCAGATCGCCCAGCGGAAAGGTGGCTCGAGCCAGCGAGTCCTGATCGACTCGATACAGGAAGTACGACTGATCCTTGTCCCGATCCCGGCCTTTCAGCAGTCGGAATCGCCCGCGGCTCGTGTCGCTGCGGGCGTAGTGCCCGGTGGCAACCCGGTCCACGCCGAGGTCGCCGGCGTAGCGAAACAACTCGCCGAACTTGATCTCCTGATTGCACCAGATGTCCGGGTTGGGGGTCGCTCCCGCCGCGCTTGCAGCCAGGAACGGCTCGAATACGCGGTCCCAGTACTCGGTCGAGAAGTTGACGGTGCGAAGCCGGAGCCCGAGGTGGGCGCAGACCGACTCTGCGGCCGCGAAATCCTCGGCCGCCGTGCAGTCGTCGTCGCGGTCGTCCTCTTCCCAGTTCTTCATGAATACCGGCTCGACGTGCGCTCCGGCATCACGAAGAAGCATGGCGGCTACCGCGGAGTCGACCCCGCCGGAGAGTCCGACGACGACCCGCTCTCCGCGGTCGATGGATGGCGCGGATCGGGTCACTGCGTCTCTTCGCCGGGCTGCGGGACCTTGACCCTCTCGATCTGCGGGTCGTCCCACGACCCCTCCACCCGGTATTTCAGACGAAACAGCCGATCGAGAAACACGTCCTTGCCCGCGACCTTCTCGAGAACGAAATTCCCGACGAGGACCGGCCAGACCGTTGCCCATATCGGCAGCAGCGCTCCGCTTCGGGTCACCCGCGGAATCACCGCGATTTCCTGATCGTACTCGCGCGCGACGAGGTCGACGTTGCCGCTCACCTCGATCCGGGCGCTCGGCCCCGAGATGGTGAACTCCCGGATCCGGGCGGTTCCCTCTTCGACTTCCGTTCGGGCCACGAGACTGTCGTAGGCGAAACCCTTTCCGACCACGTGGGAGAGGTCGAGGGCGAGAACGCGGGGCAGCGCGTTCAGACTCATCAGGGAGAGAAGCCGGGCGAACGGGCCGACCCTCACCCGGGGAATGTGTCCTTCGCGCGCGGACAGTCCGATCTCGCCTTCGATTCCGGCCAGCGAAGGCGCGAAGGGCGAGCCGGGCCATGCGAGATCGAGATGGAGATCGACCGCCCCGGCGGCGGCTGCATCCTTCTCGGCCCCAGCCGCGATCAGCACCCGGGAGACGTCTGCCGTGTTCAGCCGGATGTCGAGGCGGCTGGCGGGCGCGCCGTCCTCCCCGGTTGACCAGATCCCGCTGCCTCGCACCGTGAAGTCGGGTGCGTCTGCAATGAGCTCCGCGAGCTCGAGCCCGTTCCCGGTCCGGTTGCCGGTCGCCTGCGCCGCGCCGAAGTCGATCCCCTCGAAACGCAGCGAATCGATGCGCACGTCGAAGGCCGGCCAACGGCCGGCCACGCGCTCCGTGGCGGACGGCTCGTCCGGCGTTTCCTCGTCGCGCCGCGATTCCTCGTCGTCGAGACCTGCACCGAGATGCAGCCGTTCGAAGTGAGCGCGGGCCCGGCCGGAGCCCGGATCGGAGGGATACAGTACGATTCCCGCGACGCCGCCGCCGGTGAGCCGTATCTCGAATCCGGAGCCGTCGCTCGCCGGTTCAAGCTCAATCCGGTCGAGCTCGATGGGCCGGCCGAACGCACGGGCCGCCCCCGTTGCGATTTCCAGCTTCCCGATTCGCGACACCCACCCTGCCGCTCCGGTCGTACCTGGCGCCCCGAGAGCGAACCATCGATCGATGTCGAGTTCGGTCAGCTCTCCCGAGACCTCGATGTGGTCCGCAGCCGGCAGCTCCGGTGGGTCGCCGCCGATCACGACCGCGCCTCTCGCGAGCTTCCACTCCCCTAGCGTTTCGACGACTTCGAACACCCCACTCGTGTCCGGGCCGTAGCCGGCCTCAATCAGCCACTCGGACTCTCCGGGGGTGATGAGCGCTTCGAGCGACCGCGTCGTGCCGGCCGGCTTTTCGAATGGAGGGGGATAGTCCACGGACGCGGCTCGGAGGTCGGAGCGAAAGACGATTCCGTCGCGACCGCGGTACTCCGCCTCCCACGCGGTCCGGCCGTGGAGGTGCTCCAGCCAGGGAGCGGTCTCTTCCTCGCCAAGATTCGCGAGGTCCAGGAGCGCAACCGAGAACCAGTCTCCGTCCGCCTGGCCGGAGAACCGGAGCTGCAGTCCGGCGCCGCGTTCGAACTTCACGTGAGCCTCGATCGGCTCGTCGCGGAAGCGCCCGTGCAGTGGCCCTCCGGCAAGGCTCGCGGAATCGAACCGAAGCTCGCCGCGGACATCTTCGAGCACGGCCGCACGCCCGGCGAGGCGCAAGGCAACGCCATCGAGCTCGATCGTGCCCCGGGCGTCGAGCGGCCGCTCGCGTGCGTCACGCCCGTACGGGACGTCCAGCGAAAACGCGGTGGCGGCCGGGCCGTCCGCCCGAACATCTCGGGCCGCGCCCTCGTCCCCGGTCCCGAGCGGGCTGGTCCGGAGGAATTCGAGAAGGTCGGCGGCCGGACCGGAACCGGACAGCGAGACCTGGACCCGGCCCGCCGGGTCCGTTGCGTCCCCGACAAGCGCGGAGCCGTTGTCGAAAACGGAGTCGAAAATCGAGCCGCGGATTTCCGTGAACTCGAGCGCCGTTCCCCGCATACGGAATCCGGCCTCCTCGACCCTTGCCGCCGGCCATCGTTCCGCATAGGCGAAGTCGACATCCCGGACCGTGCCCCGGACCTCGAACGTGCCGTCGCCGTCGGCGTAGGGAATCTCTCGCGGATCGCCACGGACCGTCAGCGCCGCTCCCGTCAGCCGGCCCGAACGGACCGCGCGGCGGTACCAGCGAGAGAATCCCCCGCCGCGAAGATCCGGAAGGACCGCCGCGAGGTCCGCGAGCGGGACGTCGTCCAGCCGTGCCTCGAGGTCCAGCCGCGGGGTGCCCGGCCGGCCGGAAAGGGGAGCGGCAAGGCTCCCCTCGAGGCGCGCCTCGAGCCCGGCGGCGCCCAACTCCAGGCCGGCGGTGCGCATCGTCCAGCCTTCTTCCGCGATCGCGACCCGGAGCTCGCCCCGCAGGGTCATCTCGTACGGCGAGCTGCGAAACGACGGAAGGGACACGTCGAGCCGGTCGTCCACGAACCTTACCCGCCACTCGCCCTCGGCGAGCTCTACCCGGGCGCGCCCGTCGGAGATCCGCAACTCTCCCGCCGAGGCTCCGAGCCCCGATACCAGCGCGCTCAGCCAAAATGGCGCGGACTCTCCGCCGGCGGCGGGATCGCCGAAACCGGCAATCTCGTCGATCATGCCCGCCGGGCGAAGGCGGTCGAGGGCGTCTCCGAACGCGCTGCCGGAACCGAACGTGCGTCCCGCAAGCCGGGCGAGAATCGGTACCGCGACCCGGCGCGCGGACCAGCGAAGGGAGCCCGGAACCCCGTTCGACCAGCGAACGACGAAAGGAGTCTGCTCCGCGCCCTCGCCTTCCGGCAGGCCCGACCAGTCCACCTCGCCGGTCACCGTCCATCCGGCGGGATCGGGCACCGCATGGGCGAGGAAACGCACCCCTTCCAGGCTGATCGGGTCGGTGCCGGACGATTGCGGGGCCTCGAACGCGAAGTCCAGGGAGACCGTCTCGATCCGCGCGCGCGCGATCCGGACCGAGAGAAGGAAGCGGCTCTCGTTCGAGATCCGCTCGAGCGTCCTCCCCACCGTCGGTCCGGGTTCCAGCACCCCGGTCATGAAGCGCACGCCCTCCATGGGGACGCGGTCGCCGGTGAGCCGGAGGTCGATCTCCCAGTCCTCGTCCATTGGATTGCGCACCGTGCCGTCGAACGGCACGGGCGGCGAATTCTCGGCGACCAGCAGCTCGCCACGAACGGAGAGGTCGTCTTGCGCCGCGGCGAGCACCACCGACACCCCTGCGTTGTGGACCGACTTTCGGCCGCGGTACTCGATGGCTCCCGAGTGAATCACCAAACGCTCGAGGCCGAGGCCAAGGAGGATTCGCGGCACGATCAGAAGCCGCGCGAGGGGGGGAGGACCGGAAGGGTCCGATTGCGCGCGCCGGGCGGCCACCAGCACCGCGCCCGTTGCGTCAACGGTCGAGATGCGCGGCACCCCGGCAACGGAGAAATCGAGGGTTGCCCGGAACTGTTCCAGGGAGCTGCCGTTCGGGAAGCGGACGCCTTCTCCCCGGGCGTGCGATCGCATGCCCGAAAGCGACATGCTCACCCTCTCGGTGGTGGTCTGTCCGACGCGGACCTGCGTGGCGTCGATCAGCACCCGGCCTTCCAGCAGGCGGAAGTCGAGCGTACCGATGGTTACCGGGCGCCCGGTGGCCGTCGTCGCGAGTCGTTCCGCGATCGGCCGGACGAGTCCGGGGTCGAGGACGAGCCACCCCGCCGCGCCGGCGACAAGCACGACCAGCAGTGCGAGCGCGAGAACGAGCGCCCGCAGCCACTGGCGGCGGCGAGGCGGGGAAGGAGCGGGTGCGGGCGGAACGGGCTCGCGCGCCGGGGCGTCCGATGCGTTCGCCTGATCAGGGTCGCTCAAGCCGGATCCAGCCCGGGTGCGGCGGCGTTACGGGAAGGAACGGGCGGAGCGCGTCATTGCGAGAGCGCCTCGGCCAGCACCTGCGCGGGGTGCGATGCACGGCGGCCGGCCCCGTCCGCAATCTGTTGCCGGCAGCTCGTCCCGCCCGCGACGATCCGGGTATCGGGCCCGGCCGCGCGCACGGCCGGCAGCAGGGAGAGCTCTCCCATGCGCATCGACGTGTCGAAGTGCTCGGCTTCGTGGCCGAAGGCGCCGGCCATTCCGCAGCAGCTCGACCGGAGATGCTCGACCTCGGCTCCCGGAACGAGCTCGAGAGCCGCTCGCACCGCCTCGGCCGCCTCGAATGCCTTCTGATGGCAATGGGAGTGCAGGAGCATTCGCGGTTCCGCGACCGGTCCGAGCGCGAGGCGCAGGGTGCCGCGATCGCGTTCGTGCACGAGCCACTCTTCGAGCAACATCGCATGCTGCGCGACGAGCCGGCTCTCGGGTCCGGGAAGGAGAGCCGGAATCTCGTCACGAAAGGTGAGCAGGCAGGACGGCTCCAGCCCGACGATCGGAATGCCCCGCTCCGCGAACGGGAGGAGGGCGGAGAGGCTCCGCCACGCCTCGGCGCGGGCCCGCTCGGGAAGGCCGTTGGTGAGGAAGGTGCGCCCGCAGCAAAGCGGTCTCCTTGCCGTCTCCGCCGTCCGTACCCGGCAGCCGGCCGCGGCGAGGACGCGGGCCGCCGCCCGGGGGACTTCGGGCTCGAACCAGCGGCTGAAGGTGTCGGCAAACAGCACGACCTCGGCCCCCGCGGGGTCGCCCGACGCGCCGTGCGGGGTGGTGGCGGAGAGCTCCGTGCGCGGCCGGAACGAATCGCTCCGCCAGCGCGGGAGGGGCCGGCGGGCGCTGAACCCGAGCCATCGTTCGCTCGCGCGCCCGAGAACCGGCCACCGGTCGCGTGCGTTGAAGAGGGCGGGCACGCGCGCGGCGAGAGGAGCGTAACGCGGGAGCCACGCGACGAGACGGGCCCGGAGCGGGAGTCCGTGGCAGCGCCGGTGGTGGTGAAGGAATTCGACCTTCATCCGCGCCATGTCCACTCCGGTCGGGCACTCGCGCCGGCACCCCTTGCACCCCACGCACAGATCGAGCGCGTCCGCGACCGCGCGCGAGGCGAACCCGTTCGCCCCGAGCCGGCCGGACAGCGCGAGGCGAAGGGTGTTCGCGCGACCGCGGGTGACGTGCTGCTCGTCGCCGCTCACCCGGAACGACGGACACATGACCCCCGCGTCGAGCTTGCGGCACGCCCCGTTGTTGTTGCACATCTCGACCGCGCCGGCGAACCCGTGCCAGTCGGACCAGTCGAGCACGGTGTCCACTTCCGGGGTGCGGTAGTCCGGTGGAAAACGGAACAGGGACCGGTCGTCCATCCGGGGCGGGCGAACGATCTTGCCGGGGTTGAGACGGCCGGCCGGATCGAATGCGTCCTTGACCTCCTCGAACGCGCTGACCACCTCGCGCCCGAACATCGCTTCGTGAAACTCCGACCGCACGAGTCCGTCGCCGTGTTCGCCGGAGTGCGACCCCCGGTACTCGCGCACCATCGCGAACGCCTCTTCCGCGATGGCCCGCATCTTGCGTACGTCCACCTCGTCCTTGAGGTTGAGGATCGGTCGCACGTGGAGACACCCGACCGAGGCGTGCGCGTACCAGGTGCCCGCCGTTCCGTGCCGCTCGAACACTGCGTCGAGGCGCTCGGTATAGTCGGGGAGGTCCTCGAGGCGGACCGCGCAGTCCTCGATGAAGGAGACCGGCTTCCCGTCCCCCTTCATGGACATCACGATGTTGAGCCCCGCCTTGCGCAGCTCCCAGACCGCGGACTGCTCGGTGGCTCCGCCCGGGTCCACCACCGAGTCCGGCAGTCCGAGGTCGCCCATCAGCTCCACGAGCCGGGAGAGCTTCTCGCGCTGCTCGGCGGGGTCGTCGCCGGCGAACTCGACCAGGAGCAGCGCGGCCGGCGTCCCCCGCACGAACCGGTCCGCCACCGGCCGGTACATCGCGATGTCGCGGGCGAGCTCGATCATCTTGCGATCGACGAGCTCGACCGCGGTCGGACCGAGCCCGACGATGTCGCGGGTCGCCTCCATTGCCCGCCGGAAGGTCGGGAAGTGGCAGATGCCGAGTGCCCGGTGAGCCGGGATCGGCTGCAGATCGAGCTCGAGCCGGGTGAAGGTCGCGAGGGTTCCTTCCGACCCCACCAGCAGCGAGGCGAAGTTGTGTCCGGAGGGGTCGACCGTCTCCAGGTTGTAGCCGCCGACCCGTCGCAGGACCTTGGGAAATCCGCGCTCGATCGCGTCCGCGCGGTCGGCGGCGACGTCCCGGACCCGGGCGAGGAGGTCGCCGAAGCGGCCGGCCGGCTCGTCCGGTCCCCCGGCCCCCGGGTTTCCCGCGACCGGCCCGAACCGGCCCGCGGTGCCGTCGGCAAGCAGCCCTTCGATCGCGTGCACGTTGTGGACCATGTTCCCGTAGCGGATGGAGCGGGCGCCGCAACTGTTGTTCCCCGCCATGCCGCCGAGGGTCGCGCGGCTCCCGGTGGACACGTCCACGGGAAAGAAGAGTCCGTGCGGCCGCAGGGCGCGATTGAGGACGTCCAGCACGAGCCCGGGCTGCACGGTGACCCGGCGCCGCTCGACGTCGAGATCGAAGATGCGATTGAGGTACTTGCTGAAGTCGACGACGAGGGCTGCCCCGACCGTCTGCCCGCACTGCGAGGTCCCGCCTCCACGTGGCAGGAGTGGCGTGCCGGTCTCCGCGGTGAGCGCGACGATACGGGCGACGTCCTCCTCGGTGCGCGGGACCGCCACGCCGAGGGGATCGATCTGGTAGATCGAGGCGTCCGTCGCGTAGCGCCCGCGACTGGCCCGGTCGAAGAGAACCTCGCCCTCGATCTCGCCGGCGAGACGCTGCGCGAGCGTCCGGTCGTCACGGCGCCCCTGGTCTCCGGCTGCGTGTTGATGGTGGGACATGGCGGCTGCTCGGAGACCTCCGGATGCCGGAGCGGCCGGCCGGCGGTCGACGACGTCGTGCGAGGCGCCGGCCGGCGTTCGCCCGCAGCGACGGATCATACCGGTTGCTTCGGCCGGATTCGCCCGGTGTCGCGGGTCAGAGCGGCCGCGCGACGACGTGGCGGAAACGAAGCACGAGGAGGACCACGGCCGCGATGCACCCGATTCCGACCGAGGCGACGAGACCGGGCGCGCCGAACGCCAGGTGCACCCCGAGCCACCAGGCGGACGGAACCATCGTGCCCCAGAACGCGACCATGAAGAGGATCGTGGCGGGCCAGATGTCGGAGAGCCCGCGAAGGCAACCTACCAGCACCACCTGGAGCGCATCCGGGAGGAGCACGAGTCCCGCGACCCTCACCGCCGGGACGGCGGCCGCGAGCACGGCCACCTCGCCGGTGTAGAGCCCGGCGAGGAATCCCGCGAAGAGAAGGTAGCCGAGTGCGATGCACGCCTGAAAGGCGATGATGATGCGAAACGCGGCCCATGCCGCCTCCCTCGCTCCTTCCCGGTCGCGGCGCCCGAACGCCTGGCCCACCCGGATGTTCGCTGCGGTCGCAAGCCCGAGGGCCGGCATGAAGGGCAGGGCGAAGAGGTTGAGCACGATTCCGAACGCAGCCCCCTCGGTCCCGCCGAGCCAGCCCGCGAACACCGTCAGGGACGCGAACGCCCCCGCTTCGAAGCCGTGGGCGACGCCGATCGGGATGCCCACCGAGAGCAGGCGCCGTCCGGTCCGTCGGGCGCGCCGGCGCCGGCGCGCGCCGAGCCGGAGCCGCCCCGGCCGGACGCCGAGCCGGGATCCACCCAGGGTCACGTAGACCCACGCGATGATGCCGGCAGCGCCGATCCAGCGGGCGATGCTGGTCGCGAGCGCCGCGCCTTCCGCCCCCATTTCGGGCGCGCCGAGATGGCCGTAGATGAATACCCAGTTGAGCCCCGCGTTCACCACGTTGGCGACCAGCATGAAGATCATGCCGGAAGTCGGGCGTCCGATGGCTTCGAGAAACATGGTGGTCGCCGCGAACAGGAGGACCGCCGGCATCCCCCAGCCGAACATGGCGAGCACTTCCGCTCCCTCGAGGGCGAGCGACGGGGTCTGGCCGAGGGCGAGCAGCGACCACTCCCCGGTGTGAAAGAGTCCGAGCAGGATCACCCCGGCGATCCACGCCTGGCGCCACGCGGCCCGCAGGATGAACCCGGTCTCCGCGAGCTTCCCCGCCCCTTCCGCCTGGGAGGCGAGGACGATCGTGCCGGTGCACAGCCCCACCCCGACGAGAAGCAGGGGAGTGTGCGGGGCGGCGGAGATGGCGAGGGCGGCGAGCTCGCGCGTTCCGGCCCAGCCGGTCATCGCGGTGTCGGCGGCAACGATGGTCAGGATTCCGAGCCGGCTGACCATCACGGGGGCCGCGAGGCGAAGTGTGGCCCGCAGGTGGGAACGAAGGTTCAATTCATAACTCTTTGAATGGAGAATATGTCCATGCGCACTCAGGCCGGCCGCGGGGCGTGGTGCGGGCGGCCCGATCGGCGCGTAATATCCGTCCCCCGGAATTCGGACGGCACCGCACGACGCGGCGCGCGGTCCGGGAAGGGGGCATTTTGAGAGACCTCATCAGGATGCGAATCGCGATGGCGGCGGCCTTCGCGATGGCCGCGGCCCTCGCGGCGGCGCTGTTCGCGGTCGCGGTCGCGGCCGAGGACCGTCCGGGGCTCGACGACGCGCGGGCGTTCGTCGAGCGGATTGCGGACGAGGCCGTCCGGACCTGGGCGATGGACCACACCGACGAGGAAGCCCGGCTCCAGGCGATGAACTCCCTCGTTCACGAGACGTTCGCCATCGACTTCATCACCCGGGCCGTGGTCGGACGGTACTGGCGCAAGCTCGGCCCCGCCGAACAGGAAGAGTTCCGAACGTTGTTTCCACGGTTCGTGGTCCGGATCTACCTTCCGCACATCGCCAAGTACAGCCGCGATCATCTTCGGATTGACGGCGCGCGTGCGCGCGGCAAGCGCGACGTCGTCGTCAGGTCGAAGGTCCGGGGGGCCGAGAGCAGCGAATGGATCGAGACCGATTGGCGAATCCGGACGATCGACGGCGAGCTCCGGGTGCTCGACATCGTGGTCGCCGGGGTCAGCCTCATCCTGGTGCAGCGCCAGGAGTTCGAGGCGGTGATCCGCAAGGACGGGTTCGCAAGCCTCGTCGAGCAGCTCCGGGAACGGGCCGAGAGCTCGGACAGCGCCCGGGGCTGAATGCGCGTGCGCGTTCCGTGCGCGCGGCCGGGCGACACGATCGACATCGTGGCTCCGGCTTCGGCTTGCTCGCGCGAGGCCCTCGCGGCCGGAGCCGCGGTGCTGAAGGAATGGGGATATCGGCCGCGAACCCCCCCCGACCTCTTCGAGGGCAGGGGAATCACCGCCGCCCCCGATCCCTCGCGATACCGGATGCTGGCCCGGGCCCTTCGGCGATCCGACTCCCGGGTGATCTGGTGTGCGCGCGGCGGGTACGGGAGTCAGCGTCTTCTCCCCCGCCTCGCACGGCGCCCCCTCCCGGACCGGCCGAAGCTGCTGGTCGGGTTCAGTGACGTCACCGCGCTTCACGTCTTCATCAATCAGCACTGGGGCTGGCCCACCCTGCACGCGGCGACGCTCTCCGATCTCGGAAGCGGGAGATTGTCGCAGACCGCGCTGGGCGAGTTGCGCGCGATGGTCGCGGGCCGCACCTCCCGCGTGACGTTTCGGCTCCAGCCCCTCAACGCCGCCGCCCGCCGTCCGCGCACCGTATCCGGGCGGCTCGTCGGCGGGAACCTGAAGACGATCCAGTCGCTCGCCGGCACGCCGTGGGGGTTGCGCCCGGCGGGCTGCATCCTCGTCGTCGAGGATACCGGCGAGCGTGGCTACGCGATCGACCGGATGCTCGTGCAGCTCTCCCAGGCGGGCATGCTGAGGGGCGTCCGGGCGCTCGTGTTCGGCCAGTTCACCCGGGGGCTCGAGCCGGACGGCCGATTCACCGGCACGGAGGTCATCGCGCGATTCGCGGAACGGCTGCGGGTGCCGGCGCTCCGGGGCGCGCCAATCGGGCATGGCGACTCGGCCCGGGCAGTGCTGCTCGGGCGGCCGGCGAGCATCGAGCTCGCACCGGAGGCTGCCTGCCTCTCGGTCGCCTGGACCCCCGAAGCCGTCGCCGGATGAACGCCTCGCGACACCTGACAACGGCCTGCCGCTCGCCGGGCGGGAAACCGGCGAGACGTCGCACTACCCCTCCGCCCGCAGCTCCACGCGCCGGATCTTGCCCGAGATGGTCTTCGGCAAGGTCGCTCGAAACTCGATCTCGCGCGGATACTTGTAGGGGGCGGTGACCTGCTTCACGAAGTCCTGGATGGCGGTCACGAGCGCAGGGGTGGGATCGTGGCCGTCGGCGAGGACCACGAATGCCTTCACGATCTCCCCGCGCAGCGGGTCCGGACGTCCGACCACGGCCGACTCCGCCACCGCCGGGTGCTCGAGCAGTGCGCTCTCCACCTCGAACGGGCTGATCCGGTACCCCGCGGAGCTGATGATGTCGTCGGCGCGCCCCACGAACCAGAAATATCCGTCCTCGTCCCGGGTCGCGGTGTCCCCGGTGTAGTACCAGCCGTGGCGGAAGGCCCGCGCGTTCATCTCGGGGGCGTCCACGTAGCCGTCGAACAGCCCCGGCGGCCAGGACGCGCCGTCCGTCCGCACCGCGATGTGGCCGATCTCCTCCGGTTCGAGCCGCACGCCGTCGTCGTCAACGACATCGATGTCGAAGCCCGGCACGGGCTTGCCCATCGAGCCGGGCCGCACCGGCAGGGCAGGGGAGTTTCCGAGGAGGGTGATGGATTCCGTCTGGCCGTAGCCGTCCCGGATCACGTTCCCGGTCGCCTCCTCCCAGATCTTGATGACCTCCGGGTTGAGCGGCTCGCCCGCCCCGAGCGAATGACGAAGCGAACGAAGGTTGTAGCCGGCGAGATCGACCTGCGCGAACATCCGGTACGCGGTCGGAGGAGCGCAGAACGTGGTCACCCCGAGCCGGGCGATGAGCCGCAGGTGCAGGTCCACGTCGAACCCCACGCCGTCATGGAGGACGATCGCGGCACCCATCTGCCACGGGGCGAAGAGGACGCCCCACGCCGCCTTGGCCCAGCCGGTGTCCGAGAGGGTCCAGTGCACGTCGTCCTCGCGAAGGTCCATCCAGTAGCGGCCGGTCAGGACGTGGGCGAGGGCGTAGCCGTGGTCGCGCGCGACCATCTTCGGCCGGGAGGTCGTGCCGGAAGTGAAGTAGACGAGCATCGGCTCGTCCGCCCGGGTGGGCCGGTCCGGCACGAAGGCGTCGGAGGCGGCGGCCATCGCGCCGCGACAGTCCGTCCAGCCCGGGCGCGCCACCGCTCCGCCGTCGCGCGACACGACGACGAGCCGTTCGAGGGACGGGCAGGCGGCCCGGACCGCGTCCACCTTCGCGGCGTTGTCGTCCGTCACGATCGCGATGCGGGCATTCGACGCGTTGATGCGGTACTCGATGTCCTTCGGAGTGAGCAGACCGGTCGCCGGCATGGCCACCACCCCGGCCTTGGCGCACCCGATCAGGACTTCGTACCAGGCGGGAATGCGGCCGATCATCACGTACGCGAGGTCGCCTCGCCTCGCGCCGAGCTCCGCGAGGACGTTCGCGAACCGGTTCGAGGACCGGGAGAGATCGCCGAATCCGATCTCGGTGATCGTCGCCCCGGGGGCGTCGACCGAGATGCAGGCCGTCTTGTCGCCGTCCGCGGCCCGTCGGTCGATGAGATCGAAGCCGAAGTTGTAGTGTTCCGGGGGCTCGTACCGCACCTGCCGGCAGGTCGCTTCGTAGTCCATCATGTCCGGTAGATGCATGAATTCGCTCCGTGTTTCAATGGTTCGGGCGGTCCGTTTGGACCGCGCCCGGCCAGCATATAGCATTTGCCGCGGAAACGAGGAGGCCCTGGGGGACCCATGCTGCTGACCGAGGAGCAGCGCGCGATTCGGGACGCCGCGCGAGCATTCGCGGCGACCGAGATCGCTCCGCACGCCGCCGCCTGGGAGCGGGACGGAGGTGCACCGCGCGAGCTCTATCGCCGGATGGGCGAGGTGGGGTTGATGGGAGTGTGCGTCCCGCCCGAGCACGGCGGAGCGGGGGCCGACTTCGTCTCCTACGTATTGGCGATGGAGGAGGTGGCGGCGGCGGACTGCGGCATCGCGAACGTGATGGCCGCCCAGAACTCCCCCGTCGCGGCCGCGCTCGCGAAGCACGGGACGGCGGCGCAGAAGGAGGCCTGGCTCGCGAAGCTCGCGCGAGGCGAGCTCATCGGGGCCATCCTCCTCACCGAGCCCCACACCGGATCGGACGCGGCGGCAATCCGCACCCGCGCCCGGCGACCGGCGCAGGGCGAAGGCTGGACCATCGACGGGAGCAAGTCGTTCATCACCGCCGGATCGACGGCCGACCTCGCAATGATCGTGGCGGTCACCGACCCGTCGGCGGGCAAGCGCGGGATCACCTGTTTCCTTTGCCCCACCGACCGGGCCGGCTATCGCGTGGTGCGCAAGGAGTCCAAGCTCGGCCACCGCAACAACGACACCTGCCAGATCGCCCTCGACGGGCTGGAGGCGGGCCACGACGAGGTGCTCGGCAAGATCGGGTCCGGGCTCGGGATCGCGCTCGGACACCTGTCGGCGGGGCGAATCGGGGTCGCCGCCCAGGCGGTCGGCACGGCCCGCGCCGCCCTCGAGGCGGCGCGTGACTACGCACGCGAGCGCGAAGCGTTCGGAAAGCCCATCATCGAGCATCAGGCAATCGCGTTCCGGCTCGCCGAGATGGCGACCGAGGTGGAGGTGGCGCGGCAGATGTACCTGCACGCGGCGGCGCTCGAGGCGGCGGGCGAGAGCTCCATCCGCGAGGCGTCGATGGCGAAGCTCTTCGCCTCCGAGATGTCCGAGCGGGTGTGCTCGGGAGCGATCCAGATCCACGGCGGATACGGCTATCTCGGTGACTTCCCGGTCGAGAAGTACTATCGGGACGCACGCGTCCTCCAGATCTACGAGGGAACCAGCGAAGTGCAGAAGATCGTGATCGGCCGCATGCTGTAGCCCGGCGGCCCTCGCGGGGACGGAAGAAGACAGTGCAGAGGCCGCCCGCCGGCGGCATCGGAACCAATTTGCCGGGTGAAACCGCCCGGAGGGAGAGGACGATGGCTTACGACATGGTGATTCGGGGCGGCACGGTGGTGACCGCGTCCGATGTTTCGCGTTGCGACGTCGGCGTTCGCGGGGGCCGGATCGCCGCCCTCGGAGAGAACCTTGCGGCCGAAGTTGCCGACGGCGGCCGGGTCGTCGACGCGGCCGGAAAGCTCGTGCTTCCGGGCGGCATCGACAGTCACTGCCACATCGAGCAGCTCTCCGCCTCGGGCTTCATGACCGCGGACGATTTCTGGAGCGCGACCGTCTCGGCCGCGTTCGGCGGGACCACGACCGTCATTCCCTTCGCCGCGCAGCATCGGGGCCAGTCGCTCCGGGAGGTGGTCGAGGAATACCACGCACGCGCGGGGCCGAAGGCGGTCATCGACTACGCCTTCCACCTCATCATCTCCGACGCCAACCAGCAGGTGCTCGGGCAGGAGCTTCCGGGGCTCATCCGGGACGGGTACACGTCCTTCAAGGTCTACATGACCTACGAGCTCCTGCGCCTCGACGACTACTCGCTCCTCAACGTGCTCGCGCTCGCGCGCCGCGAAGGGGCGATGGTGATGGTGCACGCCGAGAACTACGAGATGATCCGGTGGCTCACCGACCGGCTCCTCGACGCGGGCAACTACCAGGCGAAGTACCACGCGATCTCCCACGCCGCGCTCGCCGAGGGCGAGGCGACCGGCCGGGTCATCACCCTCTCGGAGCTGATGGACGTTCCGATCCTGGTCGTGCACGTCTCGACCGAACGGGCCGCGGTGGCGATCCGGAACGCGCGCGACCGCGGGCTTCGGATCTACGGCGAGACCTGCCCGCAGTACTTCTTCCTCACCGCGGACGACCTCGACCGGCCGGGCGCGGAAGGAACGAAGTTCTGCTGCAGTCCGCCGCCGCGCGACGGCGCGGACCACGAGGCGATGTGGCGCGGGGTCGTGAACGATACGTTCCAGGTCGTCTCCTCGGACCACGCGCCCTACCGCTTCGACTCCTCGGGCAAGCTCGCGCACGGGACGGACCCGGACTTCAAGCACGTCGCCAACGGGATCCCCGGCATCGAGGTGCGCCTCCCGCTTCTCTTCAGCGAAGGGGTCGGGACCGGCCGCATCGACCTCCAGCGCTTCGTCGAGCTCTCCTCGACCAACGCGGCCCGCCTGTACGGTCTCGAGGACCGCAAGGGGAGCATCAAGATCGGGGCGGACGCGGACCTCGCGATCTGGGACCCGGACCTCGAGGTCACCATCTCCATCGACATGCTCCACGACAACATGGACTACACCCCCTACGAAGGCCGCCGGGTGAAGGGGTGGCCGGTGTTCGTGACGAGCCGCGGACGGGTGGTGGTGGAGGACGGCGAGCTCAAGGTGGAGCGGGGGAGCGGGGAATTCCTGCCGTGCGCGCTTCCGCGGCTCGCCGAGCCGCTGGGGAAGAGCGTCCGGGAGATGGACCCCGCGCGCAACTTCGGAGCCCCCCTGATGCCCGCTCGCGAGGCATCCTGAACCGCACCGGCCCGGACGGCGAGAGTAGAGTAGAGGAGAGGAAGATGGAGCGAAAGCTCAAGGTGGCGGCGGCCCAGCTCGGGCCGATTCACCTCGCGGACACCCGCGAGCAGGTGGTGGCGCGGCTCGTCGAGCTCATGCGCGAGGCGGCGGCGGGCGGATGCCGGCTCGTCGTCTACCCGGAACTCGCCCTCACCACGTTCTTCCCCCGCTATTGGTACGACGACCTCGCCGATGCGGACCGGTTCTTTGAACGGGAGATGCCGGGGGAGGCCACCCGACCGCTCTTCGAGGAGGCGAAGCGGCTCGGGGTCGGGTTCCCCCTCGGCTACGCCGAGCTCGTGGAGGAGAAGGAGGGGCGCACGCGCCGTTTCAACACCGCCATCCTCGTCGGTCCGGACGGACAGACCGTCGGCAAGTACCGGAAGATCCACCTCCCGGGGCATGCGGACCACCGTCCGAACATCCCGTTCCAGCACCTGGAGAAGCGCTACTTCGAGGTCGGTGACCTCGGCTTTCCGGTATGGCGGGCGTTCGGCGGCGTCATGGGCATGGCGATCTGCAACGACCGCCGCTGGCCCGAGACGTTCCGGGTGCTGGGGCTCCAGGGCGTCGAGATGGTGCTCATCGGCTACAACACCCCGACCTTCAACATCTACCACCCCGAGGCGCCGCACCTTCGCACCCTGCACAACGATCTCTCGCTCCAGTCCGGGGCCTACCAGAACGGAACCTGGGTGGTAGGGGTCGCGAAGGGCGGGTCGGAGGACGGACACGAGCTCATCGCCGGATCGACCATCGTGGCCCCCAACGGGGAGATCGTCGCCCGCGCCCTCACCCTGGACGACGAGGTGGTCGCCTTCGACTGCGATCTCGCCCTCGGCGACTACGTCAAGAACACGGTGTTCAATTTCGACCGGCACCGCCGTCCCGAGCACTACGGGCGCATCGTCGAGCAGACCGGGGTGCGGGTCGAGGTCTAGCCGCAATATCCCTCCCCCGGCCGGTGCCGGCCCATCCGGGGCGAGGCTCCGTTCACGGCGCGGGACGAAGCTGTCCAGCGTGCGCGACCCGGCATCGCTGGGTGAGAGAATGCGCGGGCTCTCCTACCGCCTCTACGACATCTGCGAGCGCAACGGCCGGGCCGAGGAGGCTCAGGTGTGGAACATGCTCGCCCGTGAATGGCCGGCCATCGAGGCGGAGTCCCTTCGCCTCGAAGCGGAGCAAAGGGACGAAATCCCGGAGCTGGATCTGCAGGGAGGAGAGTAGTCTGCAGACCGCTATGCCCGCGACCGCATGCAAGCTCGTCCCTTCTCCCGGGCTGCCGTTTGAAGGCTGATTGGGGCTTGCCCACGGGACCGTGGAGCCCGACGACCGCATGCCCTCGTTGACGGTCCAGCGCCTCTCGCGCAAACTTCACAAGTCAGTAAGAACTTTCCGAGGTAGGTCCGTGGCTGCCACCCGAGATCGGCTTGTCCGCGACGCGGCGGCGCGGGGCAAGTACGCGCCTCTGTACCGTCATCTCCTCTCCGCCAGGGGCGAGCCGGAATGGCGGACCACGTTCCGCGAGCTCGAGACGATTCTCGGCTTCCACCTGCCCGATTCGGCACGCCTCTACCGGCCCTGGTGGGCCAACTCGGAGAGCGGGAGCGGCCACAGCCACGCGCTCGCCTGGCAGGCGGCGGGGTGGCGTACGCGAGAGGTGGACATCGAAGCGGAGACGCTCGTGTTTGCGCGCGGGGAGGGTGCGCCGGAGAGAGTCCGCCCGCCCGTGCGCCGGCGGCGATTCTCCATCCGGGAGATCCTTCCGCCGCACGACCCCGGCCCGTGGCCCGAGGGCTTCACGGTGAGCCGCGAGCAGATCTATGACGGCATGGGGCGGCTCACCGGGGGTTCGGAGAGCGCACCCGGCGACGAACGTTGAGCGGCATGTTCGTCGATACGAACGTTCTCGTGGCGGCCCGGTTCGTGACCGCACCCGCTCACCACGCCGCCTGCCGGTGCCTCGACCACGTGGGCAACACCGATGAGCCCCTGCACATCAGCCGCCAGGTCGTCCGCGAGTACCTCGTCGTGGTGACCCGGCCGCAGAGCTGGTCGGAACCGCTCGCCATGAGCGAGGCGCTCGAAGACGCCGAAAGGCTGCTCGAGTCGTTCACGGTCCTCGAGGACGGCCCGAACGTCATGGCGGCGTTGGTCGCCCTTTGCCGCGAGGTTCCTGTTGCCGGCAAGCAGGTTCACGACGCCAACATCGCGGCGACCATGCTGGTTCATGGCGAGCGGCGGTTGCTGACGTTCAACACGAGGGACTTCCGGCGTTTCGGGGAGAGGCTCGAGCTGGTGGACTGCAGTCGGACCCTCCCCCAGGCCACGACCTGAATGTCTTGTGGTCGAATCTGATGGCGGCGTTGGGCGAGCACACCGGCCACTCTACAGACGGTGCGTGTCCTGAGTCTGTGGAAGGCCTGATCCGGGTTCTTGACGCGCATGACGAGCGGGGCGACAGGTTTCGATATCCGACCGAGAAGGGGGGCGGGGCATACTTGAGCACGGTGGCGGACTTGGAGGACTTGTATCGCGCGCATGAGTTGATCACGGGCTTCTGCGATGCGGTGTATACGCAGTTGGAGGTGGAGCGCGACTTACTTGACGGTTTCAACGCGACCGCTGGATGATGTCCTGGTCCAATGGACGGTTGTGCACTGTCGCTTCGGCGTGGTCAGATGTGGATCCGCTCGATCTCGTCGAGCGATATCTCCTCGTGCAGACGTTTGTAGAGCTGTGTGGTGTGGGTGGACTCGTGCCCCGCGATCCGTGCCGCGACCTCGAGGTCGCCGCCATTTCGAAGGTACTCGGTGATCCCGGTCCCACGGAAGCTATGAGCGCAGATCTCGGCCGGCAGGCCCGCCTTCCGGGCCCGGCGCTTGATCATCTTGAACGCACCCACCCTCGACATCCCCCTCTCCTGGAGCGCATCGCGCCGCCCGGGCTCGCAGCTCCGGAAGAGGGGCCCGCGCCGGTCCTCGCCGATCCGGGCGGCCTCGAGGTAGGCGTCGACGTAGCCTTGCGCCACGTGGTGGGCGGGGACCACGTTGTACCGCCCGCCCTTCTCGTGGAGCCGGATGAACGACCGCGGTCCCTGGGTGTAGTAGTCGGCGACCCGCAACG
>JAPOPW010000015.1 GCA_026712715.1 Immundisolibacterales bacterium
CAGCCATCGTGCCCCTGCATTGCGAGGGCCGACGCTGCGATGATTCCGAAACAGTTCTGCTCATCAGTGCCAAGCGCCCGCATCCTTAACCGCCCTGCGCCAACAATCCGGCGCCACGACTTCTGCGGCGCAGACTCCTAGCGCTTGTAGAGCCCCATCAGGGTCGCCTTGGCGAGGGTGTTGAAGTTGAGCATGAAGCCCACCACCGCGGCGGAGGTGTCGGCCTCGACGGGAAGGGCGTCGAGCCCGACCGCGTGCAGGGTGAAGAGGTAGCGGTGCGGGTGGTCGCCCTCCGGCGGGCACGGGCCGCCGTATCCCGGCGCGCCGAAGTCGGTTCGGGTCTGGAGCGCCCCGGCCGGCATCGCCCCGTCCCCCGAGCCCGCCCCGAGCGCGAGCGAGGTCACGTCGGCCGGGATGTTGACCGCCACCCAGTGCCAGAACCCGCTTCCCGTCGGTGCGTCGGGATCGAAGCAGGTGAGGGCGTAGCTCTTCGTCCCCTCGGGCGCTCCGCTCCACGACAGTTGCGGCGAGAGGTTTCCGCCCGCACACCCGAATCCGTAGGCTTCGGACAGGACGTGATCGTTGGCGAGGTAGTCGCCGTCGCTGAAGCTCTCGCTGGCGAGAACGAGGTCGGCCATGGGTGCGGTCCTCCGGGTCGGTTCCAGTCGCGCGCGCAGGGTCGGAGACTGCCGCGGGCTTGTCAACACCCGAGCGACCCGGGCGCGGCCCGGCCCGCCGGCACCGGCGCCTCGAGCCGCGCGCGTGGGCACACGGCAAGGGCGCTCGGAATGGCCCGCGCGCCCGGAACGCGCCGCAGGACCGACCCCGTTTCCGACTGCCGGAGCGATCCGCGCCCGGCGCCTGGGGTACGCTCGGCGACCATCCGCAGCACCCGTGCGAAAGGGAGACCCCAGTGATTCGATTCGCCCTCTTCGGGGCCGGGCGGGCCGGCCGGATCCACGCGGGAAACATCGCCCGCCATCCGCGGGCCGAGCTCGCCGCCGTCTACGATGTCGTTCGCCCGCTCGCGGAACGCCTGGCGGAACAGCACGGCTCGTGCGCAGTGCCCGATCCGGGCGCTGTGTGGACCGCGGACGCGATCGACGCGGTCCTCATCGCGTCCTCGACCGACACCCATGTCGACCTGCTCCGCGCGGCCCTGCGCTCCGGCAAGGCGACCTACTGCGAGAAGCCGATCGATTTCGACCTCTCCCGCGCTCGGTCGGTAGTCTCGGAAGCCGCCGGGACCGACGTGCCCGTCGCAGTGGGGTTCAGGCGCCGCTGCCTCCCCGAATACCAGGAGATCCGCCGGCGAATCGCCGATGGGGAGATCGGGCGAGTCGAGACCGTCCGCCTCGTTTCGCGGGACCACCGTCCGCCGTCGCGCGCCTACGTCGATGTCTCCGGCGGCTTCCTCCGCGACAAGACCATCCACTACTTCGATCTGATCCCCTGGCTTGTCGGGGAGCGGCCGACCGAGGTCCACGCCGCCGGCTCTTGCCTCGTCGATCCGATGTTCGCCGACGCGGGAGACATCGATACCGCGATGGTACTTCTCCGGATGCCGAGCGGGGCGCTTTGCCACATCGAGAACGGCCGCAGGGCGGTCTACGGATTCGACGAGCGGATCGAGGTGTTCGGTGCAAAGGGGATGCTGCAGTCGCGCCCGCCCGCCCTCTCCTCGGTCGCCCGCTTCGCGGCGTCCGGGGTCAGGTCCGGGCGCTATCCCGATCTCTACGGTGCGGAGAGCTTCGCCGGCCTGCTCGACGCCTTCGTCTCCGCGCTCGAGAGCGAACAGCCGGTCGAGCCCACCCTGGCCGAGGGTCTCCAGGCCCAGAACATCGCGGAGGCGGCAGTGGAGTCGCTGCGCGGCAACCGCCCGGTCACGATCGCGTACTGAGGCTCGTGCGGCGTCCGCGGCCTCCCTTTCCCGCGGGCGGGGTCTCGGTCTGATGCCAGTGGGCGGGAATGAGTGCCGAGAGGCGGACGATGCACGGGCGCGGCTCAGCCGGCGGCCCGCGCCGCGCGCAGCCGCGCGAAGACGTTGGCGACGCGCCAAACCGTCTCGGCCGGGGCGAACCACCCGCGGCAATGGATCTCGTCCGGGGTCACGTCGTGGTGGTAGTGCCCGCCCATCGTGTCGTCGCCGGGGTGATAGAAGTGGGTGTGCTCGCTCGAGGGGCGAAGGTCCAGCGCGCCGCCGGTGGGATCTCCGGTCCAGAGCACCGAGAAGCAGAGGAGCCCAGGGCCCACCGGCTCGAAGAAGCGCAGGAAGTCGGCGACGATCCGCTCCTGCTCCACGTCGTAGTACCCGTGATCGATGCAGTCGTAGTCGGGGACCACGTGGGAGCGGATCCCGCCGCTCTCGACCCGGAACACGCCGCCGAGCCCGATTTCGCGGCCGTCCCCTCCGGCGAGCGGCGCAATCGCATCGCGCATCGCGAGCGGCAGCGAGCCCTCGTCGCCGGTGCGGCAGGAAACGTCCACTTCCAGTACCGGCCCCGGTTCCCCGCGCGAGACGTACAGGTTCGCGAGTCCGGCGAAGGTCCCCGACGGGTAGGCTTCCACGCGGCACCGCCCCGCGTCGTCGACGCGGGCGGACCGCGATGCCGGAACGGCGCCGATGGCATGGTTGGCGATCACCTCGCCGCAGTGGCCGCCGAGGGTCGTCGGGCAGGCCATCCCTGCCCCCAGCAGCTGGGGGCCGGGGAGGGCGGCGCGGCGCAGGATGTCCCCGGTGTCGAAGCGCACGTCCCGGTAGCGTGGGTTGTGAGCGTAGGGCTCGCCGCCGATCTCGACGATGCATGGCGCCCCTCCGAGACCCTCCCACGCACAGCCGAGCCGGCGCAGATCGGGGCATCGCTTCACCTGGACGCCGACGCGGCGATAGTTTCCTGACAGTCCGTCGGCAAGCGCGTCGCGAAGCACCCCCAGAGGAGGGCTCCAGAGTGCCGCGCTCGCGGCGTCCATCATCTCCGGCATCGAGGGTTCGGGCATGGTTTCCTCTTCGGGCGAAGTATGATCGGCACGGTGCCGGGGTCCACCGACCGGACCGCGCGCGTACCGCGAACGGTCGCGATTCGCCCCCACCGCGGTGGCGCGACCCGATTGTGGCACAGCCTCCCGCCCGGGCCGGAACGCGCGCTGCGTCAACCAGGAGTCCGTCGCCGGCGGAACGAGGCACCGTCCCACCCACGAACAGGAGCGAGAGCATGGCGGAATCGGAGCGTTACCAGGCCGGGATCGAGGTCATGGAGAAGCTCTTCGGGCGCACGCCGAAGCAGGGGACCATGCCGGACGGGATGTTCCGGACCACGGTGGAGAACCTCTTCGGAGACATATGGACCCGGCCCGGGCTCGCCCTCGAGGAGCGGTCGATGATCACTCTGACCGCGCTCACCGTCCTCGGGCGCGAGAACGAGCTCAAGATCCACCTCTTCGGCGCGAAGAACCTCGGCATCCCGAGGGAGAAGCTCGAGGAGATGATGATCCACCTTGCGCACTACGGCGGCTGGCCGGTGGCCGTGTCCGCCCTTCGCATCATCGAGCAGGTATACAACCGGCCGCCGAAGTAGGTTCGGGGGGAGGTGGCGACCCGCGCCGTGCAGCACGAACGGCGGTTCGCCCCCGGACGAGATAGGCGCTAACATTCGGGCGAAGTTCGATTTACGGGTATGTGGAGACATCGCACATGGAATATCGACGGATATCGGCCGACTGCCATATCGACCTTTGCTGGATGCCGCCGGAGCTCTTCGTCTCCGAGGCGAGGGCCGGGTTCCGGGACCGCATGCCCTATGTGACCGACGGTCCGGACGGCCCCTACTGGACCAGCCGCAACGGGGTCTCCTTCGGGCTCAAGAACGGAGTGGGACCGTCCGGACAGAAGTACGTCGCGGGCCAGCACTACCGAGCCGACAAGATGGCCGAGACCGGCCTTTACGACGACGGCCGGCAGGACGTCCGGCGCGTCTCCGACCCGCACCTTCGCATCCGTGACATGGAGCGCGACGGGGTCGATGCGGAGGTCATCTACGGCATTCTCGGGGCAGCGACCCGGCTTCGCGATCACGAAGCGGCGAACGAGATGTTCCGAATCTACAACGACTGGCTCGCGGACTTCTGCCGCCACTACCCCGACCGGCACATCGGACTCGCCTCCCTGCCCTATGGCGACATCGACGCCGCGGTCGCGGAGCTCGGGCGGGTCGCGAAGATGGGGATCCGGGGTGTCGAGCTGTCGTGCTCCTGGGACATGGAACCGATGTGGCACCCCTGCTGGGAGCCGCTCTGGCGGGCCGTCGAGGAGGCCGACCTGCCGCTGCACTTCCACACGTTCCCCGCGATCGACCCCAATCTCCTTCAGAACGCGCCGAAGGAAGCGCGCCGGCCCGCGTTCTTCACCGTGGTGTCGGGCTTTCAGATGAACCTCGTCAACATCCTCGCGGCCATCATCGGGGCGGGGGTGCTCGAGCGCTATCCAGGCGTGCGGGTCGCGTTCGGGGAGAGCGGGATCGGCTGGATCCCCTATGCCCTGGACCGCATGGACTTCGAGTGGGAGGACCGCTTCCACGACCTCGGACTCACCATGAAGCCGAGCGACTACTGGCGGCGGCAGTGCCGGGCGACGTTCCAGTTCGACCGGATCGGGGCGGGGCTGGTCGACGAGATGGGGCTCGAGTCCCTCATGTGGGGTTCGGACTACCCGCACGGCGACGGGGTGTGGCCGGAGTCGGACCGCTATATCGCGGAGCAGTTCGCGCACCTTTCGCAGGAACAGGTGTACCGGCTGACCTGCGCGAACGCGCACGCGTTCTACCGGCTCCCGGGCACCGCCGCTTCGTCCGCGCTCCCGGAGGCGGCCGACTGACCAAGACGACACGCAATGCCGGATCTCGGAGGGCCGACCCTCCTGCCGCTCAGCCGGCGGTCCGCGCCATGTGATAGCGCCCCGACGCGACTCCCTCCGGCAGGGCCACGGGGGTCGCGGCGGGGAGCGTCATCTGCTGGTCGCTCACGACCAGTGCGCCCGGCGCGAGCAGGGGGGCAAGGAGTGGGGAGAGCCGCGCCGCGAGCCGGCGGTTGTCCTCCGTTACCCCGGAGCCGATGTCCGCGTGGACGAGGGCGACCGCCCCGGCGAAGCGCGCCGTGACCGCGGGCAGCCGTTCCAGCACGTCCCCGAGAAAGAGGTGCGCATCGTCCGGGATGCAGCTCGGGTGGGCGGAGATCTTCCTCTCGAACACGAAGATCCCGCGGTCCGGAAACTGCTCGCGGAGGTGGTCGTAGGTCCGCCCGTTGCCGAGCCCGAGCTCGAATACGTGGCCCGGGGTTCCGGCGAGCAGATCGCGGGCGAGATCGAGGCAGGCACGCTGGGCCATGAGGCGCCGGATGGCGCTGTCGAGTCGGCTCATCGCGGTGTCTCCTCGACGGGTGTACCGTAGTGACCGGGTGCGGCCCCGTCTCCGTCGTTGGCCTCGCCCTGCGCGAACAGCGCCGCGAGCCGCGCGCCGGGGTCCGGGGCGCTCATGAACGCTTCCCCCACCAGGAAGGCGTGGACGCCTTGGGCGCGCAGCCGGGCCACGTCTTCGTGCGTGGCGATCCCGCTCTCGGTCACCGTCAACCGGTCCGGCGGGATCGGGGGCGCCAGCCGCTCGGTCGTCTCGAGGCGTGTCTCGAAGGTGTGAAGGTCGCGGTTGTTGATGCCGATGACGGGGGCGGGGATCCGGAGCGCGCGCTCGAGCTCCGCTTCGTCGTGCACCTCGACAAGGGTGTCGAGCCCGAGCTCGGCGGCAAGCGCGGCGAGGTCGCGGAGCGCCGTGTCCTCGAGGGCGGCCACGATGAGGAGCGCGCAGTCCGCCCCCATCGCACGCGTCTCGTGAAGCTGCCACGGATCGACGAGGAAGTCCTTGCGCAGCACCGGGAGCCGGGTGGCCGCGCGGGCGGACCGGAGGTGCTCGGGAGCGCCCTGGAAGAAGTCGCGATCCGTCAGCACCGAGAGGGCGGCCGCACCGCCGCGCTCGTACCCGGCCGCGATGCGGGGGGGGTCGAAGTCGCGTCGGATGATTCCCCGGCTCGGGGAAGCCCGCTTGATCTCCGCGATCACCGCCGCCCGGCCCGCACCGGTCCTCGCCTCGAGCGCTTTCCGGAAGCCGCGCGGGGGCGGAGCATCCGCGGCGCGGCGGCGCATTTCCGCGAGCGGGGTCGTCCTCGCGCCTTCGGCGACTTCCTCGCGCTTGCGCTCGAGGATGCGGGCGAGGATGTCCGGAATGCCGCGGCCGTTCACGTCGTGCGGGCTCTTCCGGGACACTGGGGAACCGCAACGGGCCGAACGCCTGCCGGCCGTCCGCTCCGGCGCCCGTCCGCCACGCGCGAACGACGGCCCGCCGCAGTGGGCTGTCCGGGAATCGGGGCCGGTGTACGGGAGCGCATGGGGGTGGGGGTTCGGCCGGAGGAAGGCCGGGGTCAGGACCGGTCCGCGAGGGCGTTCGAGACCTCGACGAGAGAAGCAAGAGCCGCCCGTGCCGCGCCGCTCTTCACCGCCTCGCGCGCGGCTTCGACTCCGGCCCCCAGGCTCGCGGCCGAGCCCGAGACGTGGATGGCCGCCCCCGCATTGAGAAGGGCGATGTCCCGGGGTGGGCCGGGACGGTCGTCGAGCACCTCGCGCATCATCGCCGCGCTCGCTTCCGGGCCGTCGACCCGCAGTGAGTCCATCTGCGCCGGGGAGCCGGCGCGCTCGAGGCCGAGCTCCTCCGGAGCCACCTCGTACTCGCGCACTTCGCCGTCCTTGAGCTCCGCGATGAGGGTCGGCGCGCCGACGCTGATCTCGTCGAGGCCGTCCCGGGAGTGGTAGACGAGGACGTGCCGGCTGCCGAGCGCGTGGAGCACCCGGGCGATTCGTCCGGTCCACTCGGGCGCGAACACCCCGAGCGCCTGGTTCGGGGCGCCGGCCGGATTGGTGAGTGGCCCAAGCAGGTTGAAGATGGTGCGGGCGCCCATCTCGCGCCGGGGTCCCACCGCGTAGCGCATGGCGCTGTGGTGGTGAGGGGCGAACATGAAGCCGAACCCGGTGCGGGCGATGCACTCCGCCACCTGCGCCGGGGTGAGGTCGATGTTGACCCCGGCGCTCTGGAGCACGTCGGCGCTGCCTGAGCGGCTCGACCCCGCCCGGTTGCCGTGCTTCGCGA
Source organism: Immundisolibacterales bacterium (assembly GCA_026712715.1). Classification (GTDB taxonomy): domain Bacteria; phylum Pseudomonadota; class Gammaproteobacteria; order HK1; family HK1; genus JAJDXW01. The sequence continues at coordinate 7,185 of JAPOPW010000015.1, forward strand.
TCCGCACGCCGGCCCCGGCCGCGACGAGAGCCGCGGTCGTCGAGATGTTGAAGGTGCCCGACACGTCGCCGCCGGTGCCCGCCGTGTCGACCAGCCCCTGCGGCTCCACCGGCACGCTCGCCGCGAGGCTCCGCATGACCCGGGCGGCGGCGGCGATCTCCTCGACCGTTTCCCCCTTCATGCGAAGTCCGATGAGAAAGCCTCCGATCTGCGATTCCGTGGCTTCCCCGGTCATGATTGTCCGCATGACCGCGGTCATGGAATCGCCATCGAGGTCGCGGCCCTCCGCCACCGTCCGAATGGCCGTCTGCATGTCCATCGCCGAATGCTCCTTCCCCGTGCTCGTCTCAGGCGCCGGGAGCGGGCGGCCGCCGTGCCGACGCCGTGGTCTCCGCCGCTCCGCGGGCGGCCTCCGCGGCCGCCCGCATGGACGCGATCGTACCGGGGTAGTCGCCCGAACCGAAGACCGCCGAGCCCGCGACGAACGTGTCCGCGCCGGCGGCCGCGATCGCCGCGATGTTGTCGACCTTCACGCCGCCGTCGACCTCCAGCCGGATCGGCGCTCCGCCCGATCCCTCGTGGCGGGCCAGGATCGCGCGGATCGCGCGGAGCTTCGCCATCGTTCCGGGGATGAACGACTGGCCGCCGAAGCCCGGGTTGACGGACATGACGAGCACGAGATCCAGCCGATCGAGGGTCCAGTCGAGCCAGTCGAGGGGGGGGGCGGGGCTCAGCGCGAGCCCCGCCCGGCAGCCAAGGTCACGAATGAGGCCGAGCGAGCGGTCGAGGTGGTCCGTCCCCTCCGGGTGGATGGAGATCCATGCGGCGCCCGCGTCCGCGAACTCGCGGATCAGGCGGTCCACCGGACGCGCCATGAGGTGCACGTCGATGGGGATCGGGCCGGCCGCCCCGGCCAGGGCCTCGCACACCATCGGCCCGAAAGTGAGGTTCGGAACGAAGTGGTTGTCCATGACGTCGAAGTGGATGAGGTCCGCGCCCGCCCCGACGACCGCCTCCACCTCCGCGCCGAGGCGCGCGAAGTCGGCGGAGAGGAGGGAGGGCGCAATCCACGCCGGGAGCGCGGCCGGAGCGGCTCCCGGGATGCGTGCGACTGGTGTCTGCTCCGACACGGGACCGGCCGCCGGTCGCGGTGTCACACCGGATGCACGCGAACCGCGATCCCGGCCGTCGCGCGGCGCGCGAGCGACCGGGCCCGGCGGGCCCGCTCCATCCGTTTCCGGAGGGTGATGTGCTGGTCGAAGAGGGGGCGCCGCATGGCGTTCTCGACCCTCACCGGCGCGTCCGGAGGCAAGGGTTGAGCGGCGGGTGTCCGGCCCCGCGACTGCGGTGCGGAAGCGGACGCGGGAGCGGGTAGCGAAGCCATGCAACGAGTATACAGGGCGCCGCCGGATCGATGGCCGGGCCGGACGGTCCGCAGTCCGGGTTATGGTGGCGCCGTCGAAAGGGAGCGGATGCATGGGCGACGGAGATCGGCGGCGGCTTCATGTCGGGGTGACGGCATGGGACATGGGGCTCCCCGGCAGCGCGGACCAGTTCGCGCGGCAGGGGGAGCGGGCGGAATCGCTCGGTCTCGATTCGTTCTGGCTCCCGGAGTTCCATTTCGACGAAGGCGTTCCGCTCCCGCAGCCGCTCCTTCCCCTTGCGGCGGTGGCCGCGCGCACCCGGCGCCTTCGCATCGGGACGGGCTCGTACCTCCTCCCCATCCGCCATCCGGTGCAGGTCGCGGAGGAGGTGGCGGTGCTCGATCGACTATCCGAGGGCCGCGTGATACTCGGCGTCGGCCGGGGCTACCGGGCCGGCCTCTTCGATGCGTTCGAGGTGTCCGCGAAGGACAAGCGCGACCGATTCGAGCGGGCGCTCGACGCGATGGTGGCGGCGTGGGCCGGGGAGCCGGTCGGCTGGGAAGAGGAGGGTCACCCGGTGCGGCTCGTTCCCATTCCGGTCCAGAACCCCCATCCGCCCATCTGGATCGCGGCGTTCGGACCGAGGGCGCTCGAACAGGCGGGCCGGCTCGGTCTTCCCTATTTCGCCTCCCCGATCGAATCGATGGAGGCGCTCACACGGAACTTTGCCCGCTTTCGCGAAGCCTGGGCGGTGGCGGGGACGGCGGCGCCGTCCGAGGCGCCGATCATGCGGACCACGTTCATCAGCCGGGACCGGGAGCGGCTTCGCGCCGCCCGCGAGCGGCTCGCCGAGCAGGCCGCCTCGCTCGCGCGTTCCCCGGTCGCCGCGATCCGCCGCGGGGCCGGGGTGTCGCCGGACGACTGGGCGCTGGTCGGGGAGCCGGAAGAGGTTCGCGACCGGATTGAGGGTTACCGCGAGCGCTTCTCGATGACCCATCTCGTCGCCTCGCGCACGCGCCTGCCGGGTCTCGATCCGGGCGACTTCGAACGTTCCCTCGAGCACCTTGCCGATCTCCGGGAATCGCTGGACCGGTAGAAGGCGAAACGGGCGGTCCCGGGGGGGAATCCGCGCTAACGGCGCTCCAGGGTGACCGGCAGGCCGAAGCGTGGCTTCAGGGTGACCTTGGCGAGAGTCTCGACCGGGTGGCCGGGAACCACGCGGACCCGGAAGCGCTGGAGGAGCTGGGCCAGCACGAGCTGGATCTCGAGCATCGCGAAGCCGGCCCCGATGCAGGTTCGCGGACCGGCCGCGAACGGAAGGTAGCAGTAGGAATGGCGCCCGGCGCTGCGCCCGGGCTCGAAGCGCTCCGGGTCGAAGCGCTCCGGGTCGGGCCAGAAGTCGGGGTGCCGGTGCAGGGCCCAGGGAAGGATCCCGACGTAGGCTTTCGACGGCAGCAGGAAGTCGCCGAACGCTTCCTCGTGCTCGGAGCGCCGCGAGTACCCCCACACCGGCGGGTAGAGGCGCATCGATTCCTGCACGACCTGCTTGAGATAGGGGACCCGGGCCAGATCCGCCGCCGCGGCGGGCGCTCCGTTCAGCTCCGCCGCGAGCGCCCCGGCCAGCCGGGCCTCGACCTCGGGGTGGTTGGCGAGCAGGTACAGGGTCCAGGTGAGGGCGTTGGCGGAGGTCTCGTGTCCGGCCAGCATCAGGGTCACCACCTCGTCGCGCATCTGGGTCTCGTCCATGCCTTCGCCCGTCTCCTCGTCGCGCGCGGCGATCAGCCGGTCGAGGATGTCGCCGCCTCCCGCGCCGTCGCGGCGCCGCGCCGCGAGCATTCCGTAGACGATCGTGTCCAGGCGCCGGGTGGCGCGTTTCCACTTGAGGTTGTAGGGCGTCGGGACCCAGGAGTGGACGGTCATGATCGCCCGAAGCTCCTGCGTTCGCAGGTTCACGACCTCGAGGATCTCCGCGACCTCGTCGGCGTGGCGATCGATGTCGCTCCCGAACAGGGTGGCCCCGACGATCCGGAACGTGAGTCGGGCCATCTCGCGGTCCATCTGGATGACCTCGTCGGCGGGCAGCGCGTCCCATCGGTCCAGCAGTGCCGAGGTGAGCGAGTTGATCGTCTCGTCGAAGCGGTTGACGCTGCGGCTTGCGAACATGGGCTGCATCAGGCGTCGCTGCTTTACCCAGTGCGGCCCGTCGTTCGATACCAGCCCGTTGCCCATCACCTGGGCGAGCACGAGGTAGTCGAAGGTGTGCTTGGAGAAGTGTTCGTGGCTTCGGGAGAGGACCTGGCGCAGGAAGTCCGGATGGTTGACGAGGTAGACGTCGATGAAGCCCCGCAAGCAAATGACGTCGCCGTGTTCCCGGAGCAGCTCGTGCATGACGAGGTGCGGCGCCGCGTACATTCGGAAGAACCGATGGAACTTCGGCAACGCGGGCGGGCGGCGCCCGCGTCGCTCGGCTGCGGTGCTCTCCATGATTCTTCGGTCCGGTCGCCGGTTCGGGTCTTCAGATGCTGAAGTTGAGGTTGCCGAGGCGCGTGCTGAGCTTCACGTTCTCGACGTAGTCGACCGGCACCGCGAGGAGGGCCGGCCCCGGTTGACGGAACGCCTCGTCGAGGGCCCCGGCGAGCTGGTCCGGAGCCGTCAGGGTCTTCCCCCAGGCGCCGAACGACCGGGCCAGCAGCTCGAAGTCCGGGTTGTCGAACGAGAGCTCGGAGTGGCGGCCGTCGAACTGGTTCTGCTGTTTCCACTTGATGAGGCCGTACGCTCCGTCCACCCAGATCATGATGACGACGTTCTGCCGGTAGCGGACCAGGGTCTCGAGGTCCTGCACGTTCATGAGGAACCCGGCGTCGCCCGCGATCGCGAGGACCCGGCGGTCGGGGTGCGCGAGCTTCGCGCCCATCGCGCCGGGGAGGGCGAACCCCATCGAGCAGAACCCGTTCGAGATGAGGCAGGTGTTCGCGGTCTCGCACTGGTAGTAGCGGGCGATCCACATCTTGTGGGCGCCGACGTCGGAAAGGAGGATGTCGTCCGGGCCGAGGTGCCGCCGGACGTCCCAGAGGATCTTCTGCGGCTTCATCGGAAAGGAGTCGTCGGCCTTCTCCATCGCGAGGTCGCAGGCGATGGCGTCACGAAGCTTGCGGCGCTCCCCGATGTCGAAGAGCGGCAGGCTTCCCGAGCTGTCGAAGCGGTGGTTGAGGGCCTCGTTGATCTGCCACAGCGCGTCCGCGATGTCGGCCTGGATGTCGAGCACCACCGGGTAGTGGCTGTCGATCTCGGCCGGCTCGAAGTCGATGTGGATGATCCGGGTCGACCGATCGTGGTTCCAGAAGCTCGGCGCGTACTCGACGAGGTCGTAGCCGACGCTCACCACGAGGTCCGCCGCGTCGAGCGCGACGTTGATGTAGTCGCGGCTCTGAAGGCCCATCGTGAAGAGGCAGTGCGGGTCGGACATCGGCACCGCCCCCTTGCCCATGAACGTGTTGACGACGCCGATGCCGGCCTTGTGCGCGAGCCGCCGGAGCTGCCGGGCGGCGCGCTTTCGCACCGCCCCGTTGCCGGCCAGGATGAGCGGGCGCTTCGCCTCCGCGATGAGATCGACGGCCTGTCGGACCACCTTGTGGTCGGCGCCCGGCCGCCGGGTCCGGATCGGGGCCATCGGCGGCTCGTCGCTCTCCTGCTTGGCGACGTCCTCGGGGAGCTCGACGAGGGTCGCTCCGGGCTTCTCGGCCTCGGCCGTCTTGAACGCCTTGCGCACCACCTCCGGCACCGTGCCCGGGTCCCAGATCGTGTGCGCCCACTTGGTGATCGGCCCGAACATGGTGACCGAGTCCATGTTCTGGTGGCTCTCCTTGTGCAGCCGCCGGGTGCTGCCCTGGCCGATGATGCAAACGAGGGGCGCACGGTCCATGTTCGCGTCGGCGACGCCGGTGACGAGGTTCGTCGCCCCGGGTCCGAGGGTGCCGAGGCACACCCCCGCCTTGCCGGTCAGGCGCCCGAAGGCGTCCGCCGCGAACGCGGCCGCCTGCTCGTGGCGGCACAGGACGAACCGGATGGAGCTGTCCATGAGGGAGATCATCACGTCGGCGTTCTCCTCGCCGGGAACGCCGAAGATGTGCGTGACACCTTCCGCCTCGAGGCAGCGCACGAAGAGGTCGGACGCCTTCATGGACGGGTCTCCCGTTCGGGCGGCGGCGCGGAGAGCATTATTCGCCGCGCACCGGTGGCGCGGTCAACCACCGGTCGTCCACCGGTGGGTCACGGCCGTGTCCGGATGCGACCCCCGCGCGCGCGTCGCGCGTGGATCGGCGACCCGGTGGCGACCGTCATCGCCGTCCCTTGTCCCGCCTCGCCGGTGAGCGGGTTCACCACCGGCCCGGTCGTACCGGAGGAGGGAGGGGTGCCCCGAGCCCGCCGGCGATCGACTCGCGCGTCGCGCCGCCCACCCCGCGCTCAGTCGTCGAAGCCGCCTCGCGCGCCCTCCGATACCGCGTAGCGCGACTCGAGATTCTGGATCCCTTCGAGGCCCATGAGCTCGAAGAAGTCGCGGAAGCTCGCCATGTCGTTGCTGCTCGCGGTGATTCCCCCCGTCTCGCGCAGCTCGCAGAGCGCCCGGCGGATGGCCGGGATCGCGGCCGAGAGCGAGAGGCCGGGGTAGATGACGACGCCGAAGCCGAGACCCTCGATCTCGCTCGCGGGGAGCACCGGGGTCTTGCCGCTCATCGCCATGTTGTACAGGGTCGGGCGCGAGAACGTCCTCGGGATCGTCTCGACCTCTTCCATCGTCGTCGGCGCCTCCACGAAGAGCGCGTCCGCGCCGGCCTCCTCGTACGCCTTCGCGCGCTCGAGCGCGGCCTCGAACCCCTCGACCGCAATGGCGTCCGTGCGTGCAATCACGATGAAGTCGGGATCGTTCCGCGCATCGACGGCGGCGCGCACCTTCGCGCACATCTCTTCCACGGGGATGAGGGTCTTCCCCGCGAGGTGCCCGCAGCGCTTCGGCCAGTCCTGGTCCTCCATGTGCACGCCGGCGACCCCCGCGCGCTCGTAGCACTGGATGGTGCGGCGAACGTTGATGGGCCCGCCGTACCCGGTGTCCGCGTCGGCGATGAGGGGCAGGCCCGCCGCCTCCGCGATCCGGCCCGCGTTGTCGGCCATCTCGGTGACCCCGAGGAGCCCCACGTCGGGCATGCCGAGCCGGCTCGCGGTGGTGCCGGCCCCCGTCATGTAGAGCGCGTCGAATCCCTGCTCCGCGACCAGCCGCGCGCCGACGCACTCGGCGACCCCGGGGGCGACGAGGAGCTCGGGGGCCTCGAGAAGGCGCCGAAGTCGGGCAGTCATTCGTTCCATGTCGGGTCTCCGGTCTGCGGGTGACGCGTGCGGTGCCCGATCATAGGTCATCCGCGGGGAACGCATCGCCGCCGGACCGGGGGCACCGCGGCCTGCCCCGGTGGTTCGGCGCGCCGGGCCGGATGCGGGGGCCGGACGGTGCCGTGCCCGGCGATGCCTTCCTCAGCACCCGCGTGCGGTGGCCGCCGGCCGGGTACGGAGGCGAAGCGCAAGGTAGGCGGCTTCCGCGCCATAGCCCGCGAACCAGGCCGCGAGTCCGAGCAGCGCCCCGTCGAGGTCGCTCGCGGCGAGTGCGACGGTGCCGACGAGGGCGGCCACCGCGAGACGGCCGGCCCCGGTGAGGGCGAGGCTTCCGGTGCGGCGCGCGCCGGCGAGGAATCCCCGCAGTAGGGCGGAGAAGCCCCACGCGGCGGCCATCACGAACGCGAAGCGCATGGCCGGCGCGCACGCCGCTTCGAGCTCCGCCGAAAGACCCATGAGCCTTCCCAGCACGACGTGGCTCACCGGAGTGTCGAAGAGCCCGATCGAGATGAGGGCGAACACCGCGATCACCTGCACCGCGAAGCGCCGGAGCGCGGTCCGGTCGGCCGCGGTCCGCGCGAGGGTCTGCGCGGTGTGGAGGAGGTTGCGCATCGGGCTCATCATCAGCCCGGTGAGGCCGTGCACGACTCCGAAGGCGGCGAGCGCGAGATCGGGATCGAGGAGGCGACCGAGGAAGATGCTGATGACGAACACCGTGCCCATTTCGGCCGAGGAGTTGAGCATGAGCGGCCAAGCGAAACGCCACAGCTCGCGGATGCGGGGCGGCGGTCCGGTGCGCGACGGGAGGGCCCGGAAGTAGCGCGCTGCGAAGCAACCCGAGACGAGCGCCTCGACCGCCATGCAGGTGACGAGGGCGGCGGCTCCCGCCGCGGCCCCCGAGACGAACCGGGGCAGGAGGACGAGCGAGCCGCCGAGGGACGCGAGGCGCGCGAGGGTGCTCCACGAGATGAGCATGGTGCGCCGGTTGATCATGAGCACGCCGAAGGTGAAGGCGCGAGCGATGAGGAAGGGAGCGCTCAGGGAGAACACGAAGGTCGCGAGCTTCGCTTCCGCGACCACGGCCGGGCTCGCTCCGAAGAGGCCGCCGTAGAGCCAGTCCCCGGCCGGCGTGAACGCGACGGTAAGGGCGAGCGCGAGCGGCGCAGCGGTGATCAGGCAGAAGAAGCGGAGCAGCGGGAGAATCGAGCGCCGATCGCGCAGCCACGAGATGGTCACCAGGTAGGAGACCTCGGTCGCGCTCGAGCACGAGTAGTAGGCGGTGAACGCGACGTTGAAGCCCGCGAGACTCGTGGTGGCCTGCGGCAGTCGGGCGAGAAAGGCGTGGATGACCGACTTCGAGATCGCGTTGAGCTCGGTCATGAAGATGAGGGGCAGGAAGACCCGCCACGCCGCCCCGACGGTGACCGGGGCGGCGCTCGGGCGCCCCGGCCGGGAGGGGCGCGGCGATGCGGTGGACGGTGTCCGCGGGGGCGGCGGCGCGGCGCTCGCCGGGCGGAGTCTCGAAGGCGGCTCGGCTGCGTCTTCGGGCTGCGGATCCCCCTCCGGGGTGCGTTCCCCGGGCATCGGGCCGCCCGCCGGAAAAGCCGGAAGACCTCGCTCTATACGATGGGGATCATCACGTTCTTGCGAAATGCCGGGCGCTCGGTGAGGCGCTGGTACCAGGCTTCGAGGTTCGGCATCGCGGGCCGTTCATCCACCAGGTTGAACCAGCGATGCGCCTGCGGTCCGATGGGGATGTCGCCCATGGTGAGGTCGTCGCCGGCGACGAAAGGCCGGCCTTCGAGATGGCGATCGAGAATGCCCCAGACCTCGTGGCCGCGCTCGATGCCGGCATTGATCCGGTCGTGGTCGCGCTCCGCCTCCGGGGTGCGCACCAGGCCCCAGAACACGGGCAGCATCATCGGGGCGCACACGGTCTGCTGCCAGTCCATCCAGGTGTCCGCGGTGGCCCGCCTCCTGGGGTCGGCCGGACAGAGCGAACCCGTACCGTGCTTCTCGCAGAGGTAGCGGGTGATCGCGTTCGACTCCCAGAGGACGAAATCGTCCTCGATCAGGGTCGGCACGAGGCCCATCGGGTTCATGGCGAGGTAATCGGGCTCCCGGTTGCCGCCGAACTTCCCGCCGATGTCCGCCTGCTCGTACTCGAGTCCCATCTCGTCGGCCGCCCAGAGCGGCTTCATCACGTTGCCGGACGTGCGGCGTCCGAGAATCTTGAGCATCGCGGGGCTCCTTCGGTCGGGGTCGGAAGCGGGCCTTTATACACCATCGGGCTTGGCGCCGGCGCCAATTTACTGATTCGTATGACCAGTGCTTCCTCGAGGGCGCCGGCTCGCAGCGCGGCCGTCCTCGCCTCCATTCCCGCCCGCAAGTGCGCAGGGGAGGACCTCCCGTACCGAAGCCCGCCCGTTCGCCGAACGGCGTCCGGGCGATCGAACCGCGAGGGTCCGCCCGGGAAATCCGCGACACGAAGCTCCGGGGTTCCGGTGTCCGGGTACCCCGTCCGTCGCCAGGCGCTTGTCGTTGCCCGCACGCAAGCGGGGGGGCGGGCGTTCCGGACGCGTCCCCGCGAATGGATGGGCGAATTTCGATCCCGTCGATGTCGGTCTCGGGACGCGGAGCGGGTCGAGAACTGTGGTTTGACTTTTATTTACCACTATAACTACATGAAAAATATAGTTGGAAAAACGTGCAACAGTAGTTATAGTTATTATATGGTTCATTCTCCATGTGACTGTCAGGGAATTGGTGCTTACTGCGAGTGACCGTGGCTGGCGGTGGCGCGTGGACCCTCAAGGAACGCGCCGTCATTGCGGCGGCTGAGGACGCCGAGGGCATGACGGCCGACCAGGTTGGAACGACAAACAAGGAGACCCGAATGAAGAATCGTGTCGGAATGAGAGTGAAGCAGGTCGGGCTGGTTCTGCTCGGGATGTCCGCCGCCTCCGGGGCGGCGGCCGAGAGCGGGGTGGGCGACTTCTTCACCCAACTCATCAAGCCGCTCCGGATCCAGATAGATGCCCACGCGCAAAACCGGACGGATGTCCGGGATGCGATCACGCCGAGCCACGTGCACCAGGCCACCCAGGACCTGATCGCGGAGATCGAGATCCTCCGCGAGGCGATGGGCATCTTCGACTATCCGGCCGAGGCGGAGCCGCAGGAAGACCGCTCACCGATTCACGTCTACTCCAAGTCGCTGGAGGTGATGCAGAAGATCGCGTGGGTACAACGGCGACTCGGAATCCTTCCGGTCAAGGTCGGACAGATCCCGGTCAAGAACATTACTCCGAAGGACGTGTTCGCCAGCGTGGAGATCCTCATCCTCGAGATTCGTCGGCTGAAGGCGCAGCTCGTCATCGAGGACGAGATCAACCCGGCTCCCTTCGTTGGCGGCAAGACCCCCTCACTCGTGTTCAAGAGCCTGGCGGACGCCTCGTTCCTGTTGGACGGGTTGGTGGGACGCCCCCTGTCGCCGAGCGACGTGTTCACGCACATAATGCACGTCCACGACGAAATGGAGCTCGTCGCCGCCAAGCTCAAGACCACGCTCGAGCTGGATCTGCCGATCGTGGAAGGCAGAAAGAGGCCGACCGAAGTCGCCCAGCAGGCATTGCGAGCGATCTTCAAGGTGATCAACCTGCAGACCCGGCTGGGCATGGATGCATCGGGCGTGCCGAACCTCACCCTCGTACGGGTGACCCCGGCGGAGCTGTACGAGGCCGCCAACATCATGCTTGCAGAGATGGTGCGCGTCAAAGCGCACCTGGGCATCACGCTCCCGCGCGAGGAGCGGCGTGATGCACGGAACAAGCGCCCGAGGGACGTGTTCGCCGAACTGTTGCTGGTAATCAGGAATCTCGACATCCTGGCCAAGGCGGCGGCCGACCAGGCTGGGTAGCCAAGGCCCGGGTGTCCAATCCTCATCGGCTGGTCCGCATGTTGCCGATCACCGGGTCGCCCGTTTCCAGGGAGGGAGACGGGCTTCCGGCCGGCAGGACGGCGGGACTGGTCCACCTTGGCTGAGGAAGCTCCGGAACAGGCGGGCCTCCATCATTTCTCCCGGTACGAGGTACCGGTAAAACGGGCCGGAAGGACACGGGAAGGCATGAGAATCATCGCGTTGTCGGCCGCGGTGGCGATGATCGCGGGGTTGTCGGCCGGACCCACCGCCGCGGCTGCCGAGGCGAGGATCGAGACCTTCGTCTTCGGTTGCGAGACGCCGGACGGCCGGATCCTCAAGCCGAAATTCGGTGACATCGAGGGGGCCGTCTACCCCGACCTCCCCGCGCAGCGCGAGCGGTGCCTGAGCGCGATCGGCCGCAGGGTCGCTCTTTGCCGCGAGAACACCGACTTTTCGGTCGGCACGAACAGCGAAGATCTCGCCCGATGCCTTACGCTCTTTCGGGAACAGGCGCAGGCGTGCGTCAGGCACTTCACGCTCGAACGGAGCAAGTGCGCCGCCGGAAGTGGTGAACCGGGAGAAGCCGCTCGTCTTGACGCGACCGGGTGGCGCCGGGTCCAGCAGGCGCTCCTGGAAGATGGCTTCGACCCCGGACCCGTGGATGGAATACTCGGCCCGAAGACTCGGGGGGCGGTTCAGGCCTGGCAGCAGGCGAACGGATTCCCGGCCACCGGAGCGCTGACCCGAGCGCAGGCGCGGGCCCTTGTCGGAGGTGCGGTTCCCATCGAGCCGTTCGGGCCGAATTGGAGCTTCGTGGAGAACCAGCCCTGCCAGGTACACAACCCGCACCCGAGACGGGGGGAGCTGATCACCTGGTCCGGCGGCTGTGTGGATGGCAGAACGTCCGGGAGCGGGCGGCTCGTGTGGCGCGGGGACTATGGCGAGCACGTCTACGAAGGCGGCTATCGGGAAGGGAAGCGGAACGGTCTCGGGACGTATACCTGGGCCGATGGCGACCGTTACGAAGGAGAGTACCGCGACGGCAAGGAGGACGGACACGGAATCTGGACCGCGGCCGGGGGCGATCGCTACGAAGGTGAGTGGCGAGCCGGTTTCCAGAACGGTCGCGGGACGTACTCGTGGGTCAACGGCGACCGCTACGAGGGACAGTGGCGTGCCGGAAGACCGCATGGACACGGAATCTGGACCGGCGCCGGGGGCGACCGCTACGAGGGCGAAATGGGCGACGGCACACGCCATGGGTACGGGACGTACAACTGGGCCGGGGGCGACCGTTACGAAGGTGAATTTCGTGACGGGGCGGAGCACGGTCGCGGGACCTGGACCGGGGCCGAGGGTGGCCACTATGCGGGCGAATGGCGCGACGGGATTCCGCACGTGGAATAGCTCGCGGCCGGCCGGCGTGCGCACTTCCCGTCCCGGCGAGGACGATGCCCGAACGCGTTCTCTCCCGATCGGCTCGTTCGTATAGCGGGGGACTGCGAGGATTCGCCGAGCCCTCCCGGACCTTCGTGTCGGGTTGATGGGCGGCACTCGACGCCCGCGGGCGGGCGGCGCTATCCTCGTCCCCGCCGGGAAGGTCTCGCTCCGCGGATGACGCGGGGTTCGAGGACGAGCCGACGACCGGACACGAGGAAGAGGATCGGCGCCCGGTGGGCCGCACGGACTTCAAATCCGATGGGACGCGTGAGACGTGTCCGGTGGGTTCGACTCCCACCCTCTTCCGCCACTTCAGCCCGGAACAATCACCGATTCCCGGGCTCGCGGACGCCAGGAGACCGGTGATTGTTCCGGGATACTTCCCGGCCGGAACCCGTCTCGAGAGGCCGGTGCTCCCCGATGCCGAAGCGTGCGAAGATGAACCCCGGCGCTGCCGCGCCCGTAGCGACGGACATCGTGCTGGTCGGGGGCGGCCACAGCCACGTGGCCGTGCTCAAGCGCTTCGGCATGCGACCGGTCCCCGGAGTCCGGCTCACCCTCCTGTCGCGCGACCTCCTGACTCCGTACTCCGGAATGCTGCCCGGCCTCGTCGCCGGCCACTACCGGACGGAACAGGCGCACATCGATCTGCGCCGGCTCTCCCGGTTCGCGGATGCGCGCGTCATCCACGCCGCCGCAACCGGCATCGATCTTGCCGCGCGGAAGGTGTTGGCGGCGGGAAGGCCCCCGATCGGCTTCGACATCCTTTCCCTCGACGTCGGCTCGCAGCCGGATGTCCGAGGCATCGTGGGAGCCCGGGAGCACGCGCTCGCAATCAAGCCGGTCGACCTCTTCCGGAAGCGGTGGGCCGAAGCGGAGCGCGACTGCCTCGCGAATGGCGGCCGGCTTCGGGTCGCCGTGATCGGGGCCGGCGCGGGAGGGACCGAGCTCTCGCTCTCGCTCCGGCACCGTCTTCGCGGCCTGCTGGGGCGGGCGGGAGTGGAGGACGGAGTCGAGGTCACCCTGCTCGCGGAGGGGTCCGAGGCCGTCGCGTCGCACGCTCCGGCGGTGCGGCGCCGGATGACCCGCCTTCTCGCCGAGCGCGGAGTGCGCCTTCTCGCGGGCCGCCGCGTGGTCGCGGTCCGGCCGGGCGGGGTCGACGCGGTGTCCGCCACCGGACAACGGACCGCCATCGAGTGCGATGTCGCGATCGCGGTCACCCACGCGGGCGCCCCGGAGTGGCTGCGCGGGTGCGGGCTCGCGCTCGACGACGCGGGATTCGTGCGGGTGCGGGACACCTTGCAGACGAGCGGCGACGCGCACGTGTTCGCGGCGGGCGACGTCGCTTCGTTCGATGCTCGCCCGCTGCCCAAGTCCGGCGTCTACGCAGTCCGCCAGGGTCCGGTCCTCGCCGAGAACCTCGCCCGCCTCGCGGCCGGTCGCAGCCTCAGGTCCTATCGGCCGCAGCCGCTCACCCTCGCCCTCATCTCGAGCGGTGACCGCAACGCGGTCGCGTCCTGGGGGCGGCTCGCCCTCGAGGGACGCTGGGTATGGCGGGTCAAGGATCGGATCGACCGGCGCTGGATGCGCAAGTACCAGGAGCTTCCGCGGATGGGGGACGAGGCTCTTCCCCACGGGGCGAGCGACCGGGACCGGGGTGGGCCCGGGCCGTTCGAAGGCGCCGGCGCACGCGCCCCCGGCCGCGCCCTCGGCACCGGAGGGGACGGCGTGGCCGCCGAGCTCATCTCCGCCGCCGCCATGCGTTGCGGCGGTTGCGGGTCCAAGGTCGCGAGCGCGGTGCTGCACCGGGTCCTCGGGCGCCTGCCGCTCACCGCCCACCCCGACGTGCTCGTCGGATTCCGGGGCGGTGACGACGCGGCCGTGCTCCGGCTGCCGCCGGACAAGCTCCTCGTCCAGTCCGTCGACCACTTCCGCACCTTCATCGACGACCCCTACCTCTTCGGGCGGATCGCCACCAACCATTGCCTGAGCGATCTCTTCGCGATGGGGGCGGAGCCCCGGACCGCCCAGGCCCTGGTCACCCTTCCGTTCGCGGCCCCCGACAAGGTCGAGCAGGACCTCTACGATCTCTTGAGCGGGGTCAGCGAGGCGCTGGCGGAGGTCGGAGCGGCGCTCGTCGGCGGGCACACCGCGGAGGGTCCGGAGTGCGCGCTCGGGCTCGCGGTCAACGGCGTCGGAGACTCGGTGTTGCAGAAGACCGGGGCAGCGCACGGCGATCGCCTCGTGCTCACGAAGGCGCTCGGCACGGGGGTCGTCTTCGCCGCCGACATGCGGGCGGAAGCATCGTCGGATTCGGTCGGCGCCGCGTTCGCGTCGATGCTGCGCTCCAATGCGACGGCCGCCGGACTCTTTCGCGAGTTCGGCGCGACCTCCTGCACCGACGTCACCGGGTTCGGCCTGCTCGGTCACCTCGTGGAGATGCTCCGGGCGGGCGAGGTCGACGCGGAGCTCGAGCTCGAGTCGGTCCCCCGGCTGCCGGGAACGGATGCGCTCGTCGAACGGGGGGTCCGGAGCTCCCTGCACGCCGCGAATGCCGCATTCGGAGCGGCCCTCGACGGACTCGACGCCGGTGACCCGCGTGTCGCCCTGCTGCTCGATCCCCAGACTTCGGGGGGGCTCCTGGCCACCGTGCCGGTCGAACGGGCGGGCGAGTGCTCCGCCGCCCTCGCCGCCGCTGGTGTGGAGGCGGCGCAGATCGGGACCATCCGCGCGGCGAGCCCCGGCGGGCGGGGGCGCGTTCGAGCGTCGTAGCGACCCGCGCAGTTTCTCCGGCGACGGGCTGGGGAGCCGCGCAACATCGGTCGCGAAGTCGAAATACCGGCCGATTGAGCGGAATCTTCGGATCACCGCCGGATGGGGACACCCCCGTCCGCCGCGCACCGGTCTCGCATCCGCACCGCCCGCGCGGGACCACGAGGCCGTCCCCCGACCGCCATCGAGTCACATTCCTGCAACACGGCGGCACTACAAATTCCCCCCGGCAGGAAATCCTCCTGCCGGTCATCGGACATGTCGACACATGGGAGACAAACGGACATGAATAGAATCATCCTGGGGGCCGGCGCCGTCCCGCTCGCGCTCGCCGCCTCGGTGCAGCTCGCCCACGGCCAGGCCCGTGACTACGTGAGCATCGTGGGCTCTTCGACGGTGTATCCGTTCGCCACGGTCGTCGCCGAGCAGTTCGGCAAGACGTCCCGTTTCAAGACCCCCACGATCGAGTCCACCGGATCGGGGGGAGGCCTCAAGCTCTTCTGCGCCGGGATCGGCGTCAACCATCCGGACATCACCAACTCCTCGCGGCGCATCAAGCAGTCCGAGGTGGATCGGTGCGAAGAGAACGGCGTCGACGAGATCATCGAGGTCAAGGTCGGCTACGACGGGATCGTGCTCGCGAACTCCAAGGCGAATGACGTCATGGAGGTCAGCCGGCGCGACATCTTCCTCGCCCTCGCCCGCGAGGTTCCGAACCCGGCCGGTGGCGAGGCGCTGGTTCCAAACCCCTACCAGACCTGGAAGGACGTGAACGACGCGCTTCCGGACCGCAAGATCGTGGTCCTCGGCCCGCCCCCGACCTCCGGCACCCGTGACGCCTTCGCCGAGCTCGCCCTCGAGGGCGGCTGCAAGACCTTCGATTTCATCAAGGCGATGAAGAAGACGGACGGGAAGGCCTACAAGTCGGTCTGCCACTCCATCCGCGAGGACGGCACCTACGTCGAGGCGGGCGAGAACGACAACCTCATCGTGCAGAAGCTCGTAGCCGACCCGGAAGCGTTCGGAGTCTTCGGGTTCAGCTTCCTCGACCAGAACCTGGACAAGCTCCAGGGGTCGATGGTCGACGGGGTCGCGCCCGAGTTCGAGGCCATCGCGGACGGCGACTACCCCGTGTCGCGGCCCCTCTACTTCTACGTCAAGAAGGCCCACCTGGGGCAGATCCCCGGTATCGAGGGATATCTTGCGGAGTTCACGAGCGAAACGGCCTGGGGCGAAGACGGCTACCTCACCGACAAGGGGCTCATCCCGATGCCGGAAGAGGAGCGGATGAAGTTCGCCAGCGACGTGAAGAACCTGAATCCGCTGCAGTTCGCCATGGAATGACGCGGCGGACGACCAGGTAACGGAACGGAACGGAACGGACGGCAGCCGGGGGGGAGGTGTTCCCCCGGCCGCCGATTGCCCCCGGAAACTCCGACCCCATATTCACGCACATGTCGGCCCCCGCCCTCACCCTCGTCGTGCTCGCAATCGCCGCGCTCGCCTGGCAGCTCGGCCGCCGCCGCGCGTTCGCGGTCGCCGGCGGACCCAGGAAGGCGCACACGCTGCATTCCCGGCCGGTGTACTTCGGCGCCCTCACGGCGATCTGGTGCGCGGTGCCGGCTCTGCTGCTGCTCGGCCTGTGGGCGGTACTTCGAAGCTCGGTCGTCACCGAAATGGTCGTGGCCGACCTCCCGCCGGAGCTTCGGGATCTTCCTGCGAACGAGCTCGCGCTCGTCGTCAACGAGATTCGGAACCAGGTGGAAGGCAACTTCGTGCGCGATGACGTCTCTCCCGTCATCATCGAGGCGGCGGCGCGCTACCGGAACTTCGACGACCTCGGCCGGCTCGTCTTCGCCGTCGCCGCGCCCCTCGTTGCGCTCCTCGGGCTCACCCTCGCATTGCGCCGGACTTCGCCCCGGGTGCGCGCGCGCAACCAGGTGGAGGGTGCGATCCTCGTCTTCATCGTCGCGAGCTCCACCGTCGCCATCCTGACCACCGCGGGCATCGTGCTGTCCGTGCTGTTCGAGGCGTTCCGCTTCTTTCAGAGTGTCTCTCTCTTCGACTTCCTCTTCGGCATCGAGTGGAGCCCGCAGACCGCAATCCGCGCGGATCAGGTGGGGGCGTCGGGAGCGTTCGGCATGATTCCCCTCTTCACCGGCACGCTCCTCATCTCCGCCGTCGCGATGCTCGTGGCGGTTCCGATCGGTCTGATGTCGGCCATCTACCTCGCGGAATACGCAAGCCGCCGCCTGCGCTCAATCGCGAAGCCGCTCCTCGAGATTCTGGCCGGTATCCCGACCGTGGTGTACGGCTTCTTCGCGGCGCTCACGGTCGCGCCGGCGATACGCGACGCGGGCACCGCCCTCGGGCTGGAGGTCGCCTCCCAGAGCGCGCTCGCGGCCGGGCTCGTCATGGGGGTGATGATCATTCCCTTCGTGTCGTCGCTCTCCGACGACGTCATCAACGCCGTTCCCCAGGCCCTCCGCGAGGGCTCGCTCGGGCTCGGAGCGACGAAGTCGGAGACGATCCGCCAGGTCGTCCTTCCGGCCGCCCTTCCCGGAATCGTGGGCAGCATCCTCCTCGCCGTTTCGCGAGCGATCGGCGAGACGATGATTGTGGTCATGGCGGCCGGCCTCGCCGCGAACCTCACCGCGAACCCCCTGGAGGCAGTCACGACGGTCACCGCCCAGATCGTCACCCTCCTCGTCGGCGACCAGGAGTTCGACAGCCCGAAGACCCTCGCGGCGTTCGCACTCGGCCTGGTGCTCTTCCTCATCACCCTTGCGCTCAACGTCATCGCGCTCCACTTCGTGCGGCGCTACCGGGAACAGTATGAATAGCCCGCACGGCGAGACGAGGGTGACGACCACGGTAGCGGACCCGCGCTTCCAGACCCGCCTTCGCCGCCGCTATGCCAGTGAACGTCGCTTCCAGTGGACGGGCGGAATCGCGCTCGGCCTCGGGGGCGCGTTTCTCGCCCTCATCCTCGGGACCATCGTTGCCAACGGGTACACCGCGTGGCAGCAGACGTTCATCGCGCTGGACATTCACTTCGATCCCGAACGGCTCGATCCGGCGGGGACCGGAAGCGAGCAGGCACTTCTCGCCGGGGACTACGGGGGTCTCGTCAAGGCGGCCCTGCGCAAGGAGTTTCCGGAGGTACGAAAGCGCCGGGAGCGGCGCAAGCTCCAGGCGCTCGTGAGCCCCGGCGCGTCGTTCTACCTGCGGGACATGGTTCTCGGGGACCCGACCCTCGTCGGCGAGACGCGGACCGTGTGGCTGCCGGCGGACGACGACGTGGACATGCTCGTCAAGGGGCACATCGAGCGCGAAGTCCCGGAGGACTCCCGCCGCCTGAACGATTGGCAGATTGAAACGGTGGATGCGTTCGCCGCGCGGGGGGCGCTCGAGACACGGTTCAACCACGCCTTCTTCACCGCCGGCGATTCGCGCGAGCCCGAGATCTCCGGCATTCGCGGCGCCCTCGTCGGCTCCGCCCTCACCCTCATCGTGACCCTGCTGCTGTCGTTCCCGGTCGGGGTGGGGGCCGCTCTGTACCTCGAGGAATTCGCCCCCCGCAATCGGTGGACCGACCTCATCGAGGTGAACATCAACAACCTCGCGGCGGTCCCCTCCATCGTGTTCGGGCTGCTCGGCCTGGCGGTCTTCCTCAATTTCTTCGGACTGCCGCGATCCGTGCCGATGGTCGGCGGAATGGTGCTCGCTCTGATGACCCTGCCCACGATCATCATCGCGGGCCGGGCGGCACTCGCCTCGGTTCCGCCCTCGATTCGGGAAGCCGCGCTCGGGATCGGGGCGTCGCGGATGCAGACGGTGACCCACCACGTCCTGCCGCTGGCGATGCCCGGGATCCTCACCGGGACGATCATCGGCATGGCGCGCGCCCTCGGCGAGACGGCTCCACTGCTGATGATCGGGATGGTCGCGTTCATCGTGAACATCCCGCATACTCCGTTCGACCCGGCCACGGTGCTGCCGGTGCAGATCTTCCTGTGGGTAGACAGCCCCGAACGGGCTTTCGTCGAGCGGACCTCGGCCGCGATCATCGTGCTCCTCGTATTCCTGATCGCCATGAACGGCCTTGCGGTCGTGCTCCGTCGGCGTTTCGAGCGGCGCTGGTAGGCGGCGCGCGCTCTCGGATGGGACTAACGGATCGGACATGAAGGGGAACGTCGTCACATGAGCACGGTTGCAGCATCCGCGGCAGCGGCCTTCGTGCCGGACCGGATGGACGACGCGCTTCCCGCCGAGACGTACGAGACGGTCGGGGAGATCCATTCGCCGAACGCGCGCATCACCGTGCGTGAGGTGACCGTCTGGTACGGCGACAAGATCGGGATCGAGAACGTCAACATCGACATCGGCTCCAACGAGGTGCTCGCCCTGGTGGGACCGTCGGGGTGCGGGAAGTCGACGTTCCTGCGCTGCCTCAACCGGATGAACGACATCATCGACAACTGCCGGGTAACCGGAAACATACGGCTCGATGGCGAAGATATCTTCAGCCCGAAGCTCGACGTGGTGCTGCTCCGGGCGAGGGTCGGCATGGTGTTCCAGAAGCCCAACCCGTTTCCGAAGTCGATCTACGACAACGTCGCCTACGGTCCGCGCATTCATGGGTTGACGGAGACCCGCGCGGACACGGACGAGATCGTGCAGCGAAGCCTCGAGCGGGCCGGCCTCTGGGAAGAGGTGAAGGACCGGCTGGAGCAGCCGGGCACCGGTCTTTCCGGTGGCCAGCAGCAGCGCCTGTGCATTGCCCGCGCCATCGCGGTGAGTCCCGAGGTGATCCTGATGGACGAGCCGTGTTCCTCCCTCGATCCCATCGCGACGGCCCGCATCGAGGAGCTGATCGACGAGCTCCGGCAACAGTACGCGATCGCCCTGGTGACCCACTCGATGCAGCAGGCGGCCCGCGTATCGCAACGCACCGCTTACTTCCACCTCGGCCACCTGGTGGAGGTGGGCGAGACGTCGCAGATCTTTACAAATCCCCGGCACACGCTGACCGAGGACTACATCACCGGACGCGTGGGATAGGCGGCTCGAGGACGAGGGGAAGGAAGGGTCGAGCATGGCAGCTGCGGAAGCCGAACGGCCGTCGGTGACCGGCCGGCACATTTCCCGGAAATACGACGAGGCGCTTGAGGACGTGCGCACGTCGGTGCTCGAGATGGGGGGGGTCGTCGAGGAGCAGATCTCCAGGTCCCTTGCCGCGCTCGCAGCGTTCGACAGCGAGATCGGCGAGCGGGTCGTCCGGGACGACTACAAGATCAACCGCCTGGAGGTCCAGATCGACGAGGAGTGCACGCGGATCATCGCGCTCCGCCAGCCCGCAGCGAGCGATCTCCGACTCGTCATCGCAATCATCAAGACGATCACCGATCTCGAGCGCATGGGGGACGAGGCGGAGAAGATTGGACGGACCGCGGTGCGGCTCGCGGGAAACGCACCGAGGCGGATGCGCTATGCAGGGGTGCGCAACCTTGGCCGGCACGTCCAGCAGATGGTCCACCAGGCCCTCGATGCGTTCGCGCGCCTCGACGTTGAGGCGGCGGTAGCCATCGCCCGCGAAGACAAGATGGTCGACCTCGAGTACGCCGCGTGCATGCGCGAGCTCGTGACGTACATGATGGAGGATCCGCGGCGCATCTCCGAGGTGCTCGACATGATCTGGTGCGCGCGGGCACTCGAACGGATCGCCGACCATGCGAAGAACATCGGTGAGTACATCGTGTTTCTCGTGAAGGGAAAGGACATCCGGCACACGAGCCTCGAGCACAAGGAGCTGCAGGCGCAGAGCGAGGTCTGACCTCCCGCGAACACGACCCGGCCCGACACCGGATCGAGGCGGGAGCCCCAGGATCGGGATGGGAGTGCACGCGCATGTCTTGCGACGCTTCGTCACGAGCGGGGCTCCGGCCGCAGCAGGAGATGGGTGAAACATGAGCGCAAATCTGCTGGTCGTCGAAGACGAGCCGGCCGTGCGGGAAATGGTCGCGGGGAGCCTCCGGGAAGCGGGCTACGAAGTTCGCGAGGCCGAGGACGCGACGAGCGCCTGGCATGCGCTCCGGGGGGCGCGGGTGGATCTCGTCCTCCTCGACTGGATGCTGCCGGGAGCCAGCGGCTACGAGTTCTTGCGGCAGCTTCGCCGGGAGGGGAACCCCACCGAACGCGAGCTCCCGGTCATCCTCGTCACCGCACGGGGAGAAGAGCCGGATCGGATCCGGGGCCTCGACGCGGGGGCGGACGACTACGTGGTCAAGCCGTTCTCGCCGCGCGAGCTGCGGGCAAGGGTCCGCGCCCTGCTCCGGCGGGCGGCGGACGCAAGGGCGGATCGAATCGAGGCCGGCCACCTCGCGATCGACCGCGAGAGCTGCCGGGTTCTCGCCCGCGGTGTCGAGGTGGGGCTCGGGCCCACCGAGTTCCGCCTCCTGCACTTCCTCGCATCGCATCCCCACCGGGTCTACAGTCGCGCCCAGCTCCTCGACAACGCCTGGGGCCATGACGTCTTCATCGAGGAACGCACCGTGGACGTCCAGATCCGCAGGGTCCGCAAGGCGCTTGCGCCGCACGGCGCTGACGGCTACATCCGGACCGTGCGGGGATTCGGCTACCGGTTCTCGGTCGCCGACTGAGAACGGCTGACCGGCCATGCGACGCGCCTGGCTGGCCGAGCTGTGGATCATCGGCGGCCTGTTCGCGGCCGGGGTCCTGATCGGCTACTTCGCGGGCGCGATGCCGTGGTGGGTAGCCGGTGCGGGAGTGCTGTACGCCGCGTTCAACCTTCGCAACGCGCGGCGCTACCTGGGGTGGGTGCGCGGGGGTCTCAACGACCCTCCTCCCGACGCTTCGGGGCTCTGGGCCGAAGTCATGCACCAAGTCCTCCAGGAACGGCGCAATGCGCGCGACGCGGCGCGCGAGGCGGACGCACTCGTCGAGCAATACGAGCGATCCGTGCAGGCTCTCCCGGACGGAATCGTGATCCTGGACGCTGATCTCTACATTCGATGGTCGAACGCGGCGGCACAGCGGCTGATCGGGCTTCAGGATCCCGAAGACCGGGGGCAGCATATCGACAATCTGCTGCGACATCCGGAGTTCACCGACTACCGGCAACGCGGAGACCTCGACCGCTTCATCCAGATCCCGGCGCCGACCATCGTCGACAGGGTCATCAGGGTCGGTCTGGTCCCCTTCTCGTCCGGTCAGTACCTGCTCGTTTGCCGAGACGTGACGGAGCGGGTGCGCATCGACCGGGTGCGCCGGGATTTCCTCAGCAACGTCTCCCATGAGCTTCGCACTCCGATCACGGTTCTGGGCGGCTATCTGGAGATGCTGCAGGACGCCACCGACGAGCTGCCCGACCGCTGGAAGCGGCCGGTGGATGCGATGCACGGACAGGCGCTGCGGATGCGTCACCTGGTGGATGACCTGCTCCTCCTCTCGCGCATGGAGTCGCTCGAGCAGCCGGACACCCGCGAGGAGATCGACATCGACCGGCTGGCTGCGCAGGTCCGGGAAGAGGCGGTGGCGCTGAGCGGAGCGCGCGAGCATCGAATTGAGCTCGAAGTGGAGGCCGGCACCCGCGTCTCCGGGAGCGTATCGGAGTTCCGGGCGATGTTCTCCAATCTCGTCCGCAATGCGGTCCAGTACACCGCGGAGGGCGGCCTCATCCGGATCGAATGGCGCCTCGACGAAGACGCGGCGCGCTTCGTGGTGACCGACGAGGGCGAAGGGATAGAGCCCGAACACCTCTCGCGCCTCACCGAGCGTTTCTACCGGGTGGACAAGGGTCGTTCGCGCGATGCGGGCGGCACCGGGCTCGGTCTCGCCATCGTCAAGCACGCCCTCCTTCACTACGACGGCGAGCTGGAGATCGAGAGCGAGCCCGGTCACGGCAGCCGGTTCGCCTGCCGGTTCCCGCGCGCCATCGTGATCGATTCCCCGCCCGCGCCTTCCCCACTCGCTCCATCGGCCCCGTGCGTTGAAGGCTCGGGGGCCGTTTGCTAGGGTGAGGCGGGCGCAATTCAAGGGCGCAGGAACAGTGGACCTTTCGGGCAAGGTGGCGGTGGTGACCGGAGGTGCGGTCGGGATCGGGCGGCACGTCTCGCTCGGGCTTGCCCGGGCCGGCGCCGATGTCGCGGTCGCCGCGCTCGAGGGGCCGGAGACCCGTTCCGTCTGCGACGAGATCGAGGCGATGGGCCGATCCGCCGCCGGATGGCCGCTCGATCTCAACGCATTCGATCGGATCGAGGGCATCCGCGATGCGGTGCTCGACAGGTTCGGGAGGGTGGACATCCTCGCCACCGTCGCGGGCATCCCCGGGAGCTGGTGGCTGATCCACGAGACGCCGGAGGACGACTGGGACGAGGTGATGAACATCAACCTCAAGGGGATGTATCTCACCTGCAAGGCATTCATTCCGTCGATGCTCGCGCAGGGCGCGGGCGGCTCGATCATCACCTTCACTTCGTCGCTCGGCCAGCGGGTGCATCCCCGGCGAGGGATCTACGCGATCTCCAAGTGGGGGATCATCGCGCTCACCAAGACGATGGCGATCGAGCTCGCCGCGGACCGGATCCGGGTCAATGCGGTCGCCCCCGGAGGAGGCGTCGCCGGCGAGCGGCGGGACCGATGGTTCGAGCAGGCGGCCGCCCAGCTCGGCGGCACCGCGGCGGAGCAGCGGGCCGCGATGGTGGAGGCGATCCCGACGCACGAGCTCATCGAGCCGGACGAAATCGCGCGACTTTGCGTCTTCCTCGCGAGCGACGACTCGCGGCAGATCACCGGTGAGGTGCTTAACATCAACGGCGGGCATGGACTCGCGGTGCTCGACGCGACCCTGCCCGCCGCCATCCTGAAGTAGCGCGCGGCGCGCCGCGCGCCCGGCGCCCGCCCATTGACGATACACGATGCAGTTGCTCGAGCCGGAGCCGCCGGATGGATTTCGGGTAATGGTCAATCTCCATATTCAATCCGTCTGCAGTCCATTCGATGATCCGAAGCTTGCATCCGTGGCCATCGCGGCGTTGAGCCGGGCCGATGCGATGGGCCTGCTTTCCTTTCCTGCGGGAGGATTCGTCGCATCCCGCGGGCCGATGGAACGAGGCTCGCGAGTTGACCCACTACTTCTGCGATACCCCGGACGGTGCTTGGGCCGAGTTTCTTCGCCACGAGGAGATTGACGATCCGCAGAATTTCCTCACTGTTCGCCGTGCGCTCTGGGCGGTCGACATCGGAGAGCCGCCATCGCTTCAGCCTGATCTATCGGAACAGACGCTGACGGGCGGCGCCGAGAGCTGGCCCGCGTGTCGGCAGTTCGCCCGACGGCATCGGACGAACGGGGGAGGGATCACCGCGCCTTCAGCCGCGGTTCGGTCGGATGGCGCCCACGGCTGGCGCGTGGACCGGGGCCTGCGACCGGGCCCGGAACGGGACGGCCGGGTTTTCGCCCTGTTCGGACCCCGGCCCGATCTCGTCGGCTGGGCCGCAACCATCGAGGGCCGTCCGAGCGAAGAATCGCTCGCGTCTGTACGGCACTTGTGAGGCTGTGCTCCCAAGAGGGAGGCGAACAGTCGGTCTTGTTCTCCTGCCCTCGGCCCCGGCTTGGTGGACCAGCATTGCCGGCGCCTCGGGTGGAGCTGCACGTGCTCTGCGCACGAAGACGGGCGCTCGACGACGGTCCGATTCCTCGGGTCAGGTGCGCAACGTGTCCGCGACGATGAGACGACGGCGAAGTGTGATATTTGCTGACGAGTTCCCGCGCGCGAGCCGCGACGTTCCACGGGCGGAGGAGGACCGCAAATTCGGCCCCGGCCGGGCGCCTTCGTCGGGACCTTCGTCCGGGCGCTACAGGACCTTGTCCGTCCCCGGATCGATGAGGTGCATGTTCTGCATGTCGATGGTGAACAACATGTCCTCGCCGGGGTTCTTTACCGACTTGGGCGCGGCGCGGGCGCACACGTCCTCCCCCTCGATGTTCATGAAGACCATGGTGTCGATTCCCATCGGCTCGAGCACCCCGACCTGGCAGGAGAAGTCCTGCTGGTCCGCGTTGGTGTGCTGGCGCTGCTCCGTCAGGTGCTCGGGACGGATCCCGAACGTGAGATCGCGGTCCAGGTAGTCCCGGTACCGGCCCTCCCGATCCGCGGGGACGTTGAGCCGGATCCCGTCGGAGAGGATCACCGACAGTCCCGAACCGTTCCCGGTCAGCTTGCAGGGCAGGAAGTTCATCGACGGCGACCCGATGAAGCCGGCGACGAAGCGGGTCGAGGGGTTGTCGTACATCTCCTGGGGGGACGCGACCTGCTCGACGATCCCGTCGTTCATCACCACGATCCGATCCGCCAGGGTCATCGCCTCGACCTGATCGTGGGTCACGTAGACCACCGTGGTGCGCACCCGCTGGTGGATGAGCTTGATTTCCGTGCGCATCTGCACCCGGAGCTTGGCATCGAGATTCGAGAGCGGCTCGTCGAAGAGGAACGCCTCGGGATTGCGCACGATGGCGCGGCCCATCGCGACCCGCTGGCGCTGTCCGCCCGAGAGCTGCTTCGGGCGGCGGGCGAGAAGCTCGCCGATGTCGAGGATATCCGCCGCCTCCTTGACCCTGCGCTGGATCTCGTCCTTCGGCAGCTTCCGGAGGCGAAGGCCAAACGACATGTTCTCGTGCACCGTCATGTGGGGATAGAGCGCGTAGTTCTGGAACACCATCGCGATGTCCCGATCGCGCGGCGGCACGTCGTTGATGAGCCGCTCCCCGATGTAGATCTCACCGTCGGTGATGTGCTCGAGACCCGCGATCATGCGTAGCGTCGTCGTCTTTCCGCATCCCGAGGGCCCGACCAGCACCACGAACTCGTTCTCGTCGATGGTCAGGTTGATGCCGCGGACCGCGGGGGTCTCGCCGTACGTCTTGTAGAGATCCTTGAGCAGGATTTGTGCCATTGGGAAACCCCTTACCAGTCGCTCACGGTTTCGTGCACCGGGAGCGAGAATTCTATCCCTTAACCGCCCCGGTCATTCCGGAGACGTAGTGTTCGACGAAGAACGAGTACACGATGGCCACGGGGACGGATCCGAAGAGAGCTCCGGCCATCAGCGGCCCCCAGAAGAACACGTCGCCGAGGATCAGCTCCCCGGTCACCCCCACCGGTACCGTCTTGTTCTCTGGCGAGGAGAGGAACACGAGGGCGTAGAGGAACTCGTTCCACGACAGGGTGAACGCGAATATCCCGGCCGACAGGATCCCGGGCACCGCGAGCGGCAGGACGATCTTCACCATTGCCTGGACGCGGGTCGCCCCGTCGATGCGGGCGCACTCCTCGAGCTCCTTCGGGATCGTCTGGAAGTAGCCGATCAGCAGCCAGATGCAGAAGGGCACGAGAAACGTCGGGTAGGCGAACATCAGGGAGACTCGCGAATCGACCAGGCCGAAGAACGACATCACCCCGGTGAGCGGAATGAAGAGGAGCGCCGGCGGCACGAGGTAGGTGATGAAGATCCAGACGCTGAAGACGGTCGAGCCCCGGAACGTCAGTCGGGCGAGCGCGTACCCGCCGAGAACGCCGGCGAAGAGCGAGATGCCGGTCGAGACGGTTGCGACCCAGAGCGTGTTCCACGTCCATTGCAGGAACAGGGTGTCCTGGAAGAGCATCCTCCAGTGCTCGAGTGTCGGGTCCCGCACCAGGAACGGGGAGATTCGGCGGTTGTAGAGCTCGGCGTCGGTCTTGATCGAAGTGATGAGCATCCAGAAGAACGGGAAGAGCATCGCAAAGACGAAGAGGAAGAGCGGAATGTAGAAGACGATGAGCCGCCTGCGATAAGTCTCGCCCACGAGTGCGGATGTGCTCATGCTCGGACCTCCCCTCCGCTTCGCGACATCAATCCACGCCGATCCGGCGGAGGTAAGTGAGCTGAAGGACGATGACGACGAAGAGGAGCGGCACCATGAAGAGCGCGGCAGCCGCCCCCTCGCCGAGATTCCCCGCATGCATCGAGAGCTGATAGGCAAGGGTCGCGAGGAGATGGGTCGAGTTGTGCGGGCCGCCCCGGGTCAGCACGTAGACGAGCTGGAAGTCGGCGAAGGTGACGACGAAGGAGAAGACCACGACCACTATGGCGACCGGTTTGATCATCGGCAGGGTGACGTGCCAGAACTTCCGCCACCCGCTCGCCCCGTCGATGTCGGCCGCGTCATACAGCTCGCTCGGCACCGTCTGCAAGGCGGCGAGGAACGAGATCGCGAAGAAGGGCAGCCCCCGCCACACGTTCGCCATGATGATCGAGCCCATCGCCCAGCTCGGCTCGCCCAGCCAGTTCGGCCCCCGTATGTACCCGAAGTCCTCCTTGATGACGAGGCCGAAGACGCTGATCTCCATGTCCCATAACCAGCGGAGAATCCAGTTGAAGACGCTGAACGTGCCGTCAAGCATCCAGAGCCACACGAGGGTGCTGAGGACCGTCGGCACGATGAACGGGAGGAGGACCGCCGCGCGGGTGACGCGCGAGAGGCTGAACTTGCGATTCAGGAGGACGGCGAGCCACATGCCGAGCGCCGCCTTGATCGCGGTCGCGACGACGGTGAAGAAGACGGTGTTCCACGCCGCGGTGCGGAAGATGTCGCTGTCGAGAAGCTTCGCGAAGTTCGCAAGGCCGATGAAGTTGCCCGGTTGCCCCACCACCTTGTCGGTGAGCGCCATCCATGTCCCGAGGGCAAACGGATAGGCGATGAAGACGATGATGAGCAGGAAGGCGGGGGTCAGCAGCACGTAGCCGAGGACCCGCTCGTTCTCGAGCTGAGTGGTGATCCAGCTCGTGCGCGATTTCTCCGCCGTGCGGGAGGCGCTCTCGCGCGTCGTGGCGGCAGTCTTGGCAGTCGTCTCGGCCATGCTCAGCTCCGCCCGTCCGTCAGGGAGCGGCATCCGGCGGCGCGTGTCGTCGACGCCCTCGCGCGGAGCCGGTCCGCAGTGTCACCTTGCGATGATACGCGGAGTCGGACCGCCAGCGGTCCACCGGCGGGTCGCCTGATCGACGCCGGGGTGGCGCCCGGGCGTTTCGCTTCATTGCGCATCGCGGAGCACCTCGACCCCAAACCGGTTCTGATAGAGATAGATGAGGCCCATGCAGTCGCGGGCTACCTCGCGCTTGCCCCGATCCTCGTCGATGAGCTGACCGTACATGTCGCGAACGCCGTGGCTGAGCGACCGCTCCACTCCCATTGCCGCCATGCTCTCGACCACGCAGTCGAGGTCCTTGCGGAGCAGGGTCATGGGGCCCATCGCACCCACCTCCTCGAGGTTTCCGTCGAGGATCCCGGGAGAGTTCACGTTCAGGATCTCGCTGCCGGCGCGTCCCGACTTGAGGATTTCCACGAGCATGTGGAGGTCGAGCCCCGCCCGTTTTCCGTAGGCGAGCGCCTCCGCGAAAGCGGCGAGATGGACGCCCACCATGATCTGGTTGGCCAACTTGGCGTGCATCCCCGCCCCCACTGCCGCGCCGAAATGCTGGACTACCCCGCCGAGGACCTCGAGAAAGGGACGGCAACGTTCGAATGCGTCGGGCCGCCCGCCGACCATGATTCCGAGCGTGCCGGCCGCCGCCCCCGCCTTGCCGCCGGTGACCGGTGCGTCGAGCATGTCGATGCCGCGATCGCCAAGCAGGGCACCGAGCCGTTCGCACACCGGAGGGGGAATGGTCGACATGTCGACGTAGATCTGACCCGCTCGACCGCCCTCGAGGATGCCGCCCGGTCCGGCCGCCACGTCCTCGACGCTGTTCGCGGTGGGCAGGCTCGAGAAGATGACCGAGGCGCGCGATGCCATTTCGGCCGGACCTCCGGCCGCGGCGGCGCCTTCGTCGACGAGGGTCCGCACGCGGGAGGAATCGATGTCGTGGACCACGACCGGATAGCCCGCCCGGAGCAGGTTCCGCGCCATCGGCATTCCCATGTTGCCGAGGCCGATGTAGCCGATGGTCTCCTTCTCGGGCATGGTCCTTTCAGGCCTCAGGCGTGGTGGTGCCGCCAGGGCAGGCGAATGCCGCCGTTTCTCCACGGAACAGACGCCGGCCTTCGCCCTTCGTCCATTTCGCTCAGAATGCCGGAGTCAGGCGGGCAGCGACCACCCCCCGCCCCGTCGGGCCACCGGCGGGGCGGGGGGTGCAAGTCGTGGGAACTGCAACGAATTCGCGTTCCGCCGCTGCGTCACGCGCCGTAGACGTTCTTGAGCTCCTTCTCGGCCCAGGCGGCCGCCTCCTGCGCCGATTCGCCCTGAACCGCCCTCGCGAACATGTCGACGATGATGTACTTCGACTGTACCTCGGAGGCAGCCCGGCCGAACGGCCCCGGCCAGCCGAAGTTCCGCCCGTACTGCGGCACCTGCGCGTAGATCGACACCGCCGGGTCGGAATTCCAGACCGGGTGATCCTCGAGGCCCGGGGCGCGCGGCAGGCCGTAGCAGTTCTGGACCGCGATGTACTGCTCGTAGTTGTCCGCCCGGAGCTGGTACCGGATCCACTCCATCGCCGCTTCCTGGTTCTTCGAGTAATTCGGAATGCAGAAGCTGAGCGGCACCGACATGCAGAACCGGCCCGCATCCCCCTTCGGGAAGAGGTAGTGGCTCATGTTGTCGGCGATGTGGGCCATGTTCTTCTGCCGGGCGACGAAGTAGATGCTGGCTCCGTTGGCGGTGGTGCAGATCTCCCCGGACAGGAACGAACGGTTGTTGCTGCCGTCGTCCCAGGAGAGGCCTCCCGGCTCGTAGATGGCTTCCCAGGCCCCCTTCATGAAGTCGATGGCCCGGTGAGTGGCCGCGGAGTTGATCGCGACCTTGCCGGACTCGTCGATCTCCGAACCTCCGAAGCTCCACATCAGGGGATAGCAGAACATCGGCGCGTCGCCGAGGGTGTGACCGAGGGTCTGCCCGAAGGGCCAGCCTTCGGCCTTGGCCTTCGTGCCCGCCGTCAGGTACTGGTCCCACGTGTCCGGCACCTCGATGCCGAGATCGGAATAGACGTCGGTCCGGTAGGCCATGATGTTGCCGATGCCGTAGTACGGAACGCCGCGCGGGACCCCGTCGACGATGACCGCCTCCTGCTGGTAGGAGTAGACCGCGTCGCCGCCGTCGAGCTCGAAGATTGCGCTGTGGTCCATGAGGCCGCCCGCGTAGAGGTGGGCGTGGTTCCAGTGGAGCTGCAGGATGTCGGGGCCCGCGCCGCCCTCGATCGCGGCTGCCGCGCGCGCCTGGAGGTCGTTCTGGTTGATGGTCTCGAACCGGACCGCGATCCCGGACTCCTTCTCGAACGCCGCGGCGTTCTCGCGGGTGAGATCGTCGGCCGGCGCGATGAAGTTGTTCCACGCCAGATGGTGCACCTCGCGCTTCTGCGCGAAGGCCGGCGCCACCCCGCCGAAGATGCCGAGGCTCGTGCCGGCGGCCACCGCGGCGGTCGACTTCGTGAAGTCGCGACGGGTCAGGCCCTTCTTGGGGGCCGCGCTCTCAACGGGTTTCCTGGTTGTCTTCTTCACTTCGCTTCCTCCGTTCTTGGCTCACCGATTTCCGATGATGGCACCGGTCCGGTCCGGTCCGGGCCGGAGCCCGGCCCGGACGCCGAACCTGGCATGACCGCAGCGTCAGGTCCCGTAGACGTTCTTCAACTCCTTCTCGGCCCAGGCGGCCGCTTCCTGCGCCGACGCGCCCTGCACCGCCCGCGCGAACATGTCGACGATGATGTACTTCGACTGCGCCTCGGCGGCGCCCCGCCCGAACGGCCCCGGCCACCCGTAGCTTCGTGAGTACTTCCCCGCCTCCGCGAAGATCGAGACGGCCGGATCCGCAGTCCACATCGGGAGGCCCTCCAGACCCGGCGCGCGCGGAAGGGCGAAGCAGTTCTGGACCGAGATGTAGCGCTCGTAGTTGTCGGGACGAAGCAGGAACCGGATCCACTCCATCGCCGCTTCCTGGTTCTTCGAGTACTTCGGGATGCTGAAGCCCTGTGGCACCGAAACGCAGAACCGGCCCCCCGGTCCCTGCGGGTAGAGATAGTGGCCCATGTTGTCGGCGACGTGGTTCATCTCCTTCTGCCGGGCCACGAAGTAGATGCTGGCCGCGTTGGAGGTGGTGCAGATCTGCTCGGCGAGGAATGCCCGGTTGTTGCTGCCGTCGTCCCAGGAAAGCCCGCCCGGCTCGAATGCGGCCTCCCAGGCCTCCTTCATCCAGTCGATGGCGGCGCGGGTGGCCTCCGAGTTGACGGCCACCTGGCCGGACTCGTCGACCTCCGAGCCACCGAAGCTCCACATCAGCGAATAGGTGAAGTTCGGCGCGTCGCCGAGGGT
The DNA here is from genome assembly GCA_026712715.1 of Immundisolibacterales bacterium. GTDB lineage: Bacteria > Pseudomonadota > Gammaproteobacteria > HK1 > HK1 > JAJDXW01. The sequence goes on from JAPOPW010000015.1 coordinate 38,422, forward strand.
GTGCCCGAGGGTCTGACCGAAGGGCCAGCCCTCCGCCTTGCACTTCGTGCCCGCGGCCAGGAACTCGTCCCAGTTGTCCGGGATCGAGATCCCGAGGTCCTTGTAGACGTCCGTCCGGTAGGCCATGAGGTTGCCGATGCCGAAGTACGGAATGCCGCGCGGCACGTCGTCGACGGTGGTCGCCTCCTGCAGGTAGGGGTAGATCTGATCGCCCCCGTCCATTTCGTAGATTGCACTGTGGTCGGCAAGCCCTCCCGCATACAGGTGCGCGTGGTTCCAGAAGAGCTGGATGATGTCGGGGCCCGCGCCGCCCTCGATCGCGGCCGCGGCCCGCGCCTGGATGTCGTTCTGGCCGATGGTCTCGAAACGGATCTTGATGCCGGCTTCCTTCTCGAAGGTCGCGGCAAACTCGAGAGTGAGCTCGTCGGCGGGCGGGATGAAGTTGTTCCACGCCAAGTGGTGCACCTCGCGCTGCTGCGCGAAGGCGGGTGCGACCCCGCCGAAGAGCCCGAGACCAGTGCCGGCCGCGACGGCGGCGGACGATTTCGTGAATTCGCGGCGGGTCAGGCCCTTCTTGCCGGACGCCTTGTCAACGGGACTCTTGGCCATCTGATTCTCTCCTCTTCGTTTCGGCTGTGGCTCCCTGGCTGCCGGTGAGGGAGCGATCCCAACCGCATTATGGAACAGGTACCGAAACTAGTATGACGGCGGGAACCCCGGTGTCAATGCCGCCTCGACCCGGCCTCGCGCGGCGATCTCCCCCGGCTCCGGCGAACGGTTGCGCCGCCACGTTCAGCGAGCCGAGCTGTCTCGCGGCCGCGTTCCACGACCGCGCGGGGGGAATCGAGCCGCTCAGTGACGAACGGGTCGCCGATCCCGTTCGCCGCGGCCGGCCCGGCTCAGAGCCGGACCACGGCGCCCGTCCGGGCCGACTCCTCGGCGGCGAACGCGAAGCGCAGGATCTCGCGCCCGTCCCTTCCCGAGAGCTGCGGCTGGATCCCGCTTCGCAGCGCTTCGATGCAGTGCCGGGTCGAGTGCACGAAGCTCGACTCCCAGCCGGTCTCGACGTCGCGGTAGTCCGTGAGCACCCCATCGCGGAAGAGCTGGACGGGAACGACGTCCGAGCCGAGCTGGCCGTGGCCGCGGTTGATCCGGATGACGCCGCGAGTCCCGGTGATCTCCACCCGGTCGTCCTGCGCGTAGTGCTCGGTCACGATGTCGAGCTCCGGCGAGTAGACGATCTCGAGATTGCCGTATCGGTTCCCGGGGAAACGGAAGGAGACCATCGCCGGCGCGTCGAACACGAAGCCGTCCGGGGCGGTGGTGTGGCTGATCCAGGCGTGCACCTCCTCCGCCTGCCCCATGAAGTACCAGGCGAGGGCGAACTTGTGGTGGCCGTCGTCGAAGACGAGGGGGCCGCCCCCGATCCGATCGAAGTCCTGGCGCCACGCGAGGGTATTGGCCGGCACCTCCCAGGCGGTGTCGCTCCGCCCCGGGTTGCTCTTGATGCGGATGGTCAGCGGCTCGCCGATGGCTCCCTCGTCGATGAGGGACTTCGCCTTGACGACGGGCGGGTAGAAGACGAAGTTCTCGAATACCCGGAGCGGACCGGGGGCGTCGCGGGCGGCCTCGATCATCCGGTCGGCGTCGGCGACGCTCGTGCACATCGGCTTCTGGACCGAGACCGCCTTGCCGGCCGCGAGTCCCGCGAGGGTGGCCTCGAGGTGGAGGTGATGCGGGAGCAGAACCTCGACCAGGTCGACCGTGTCGAGCGCGGCGAGCTCCCGGAAGTCGTCGGTGATGAACGGGTCTTCGAGACCCCAGGCGCGGGCGCGCGCTTCGGCGAGCGCCGGGTCCCGGTCGCAGAGCGCGACGATCTCGGCGTGCGGGTGATTCCGATACTCGATGGCGTGCAAGTCGGAGATGCGGCCGGTTCCGACGAAGCCGACTCGAACCTTGTCCAACCTAGTCTCCTTGGGAGGCCCCGATCTCTACAGATGAGTCAAGTCTACAAGCCTGTTTCCGGAATGAAGCGTACGAGGCTGCTACCGCTACGGAGCACCGGGGCTTCGGGCGAATACAAGTGGCTTCGAACCTGTCCCGTCGGTCCGAGGCGCAGCCTCGTTGGGTTCTCCTGTCTGGTGGCGGGGCTGCGAAGCACCATTGTCGGGGTGACCGGGCGAGACACCGAAATCGGGTTTCGACGGGTGCCCAACCGGCGCATAATGCTTGCGCACGCCATTTCCGGCGTCCAACACGCGATTCGGCTGTGAAGGAGAGCGAACCATGCGTGAAACCATGCCATTCAAGGCGGCGGCGCTCGCCGGCGCATTCGCGCTGACGGGAGGATTCGGTTGGGGCGGCAGCGCGCTCGCGGAAGGCGAAGTCACCATCAGCCATTACTTCTCGGGCGAGCTGGGGCGAGCCGGGCTCGAGAAGATCTTCGCGAAGTTCCAGGATGCGAAGGGGATCACGGTCAAGGACAGCCCCATCGGCCACGAGGACTTCAAGGCCGGAATCCTGGTCCGCGCGGCGGGCGGCAACCTCCCGGACGTGTTCAGCTACTGGGCCGGCGCCCGCACCCAGTTCGTCGTGGATGCCGGAAACCTCGGCGCGATTGACGAGATGTGGGGCGCCCGGGGGCTCGACTCGGTGGTGGCGAAGTCCCTCGCGGACGGGGCCACGATGTACAACGGCTCCCGCTATCTCGTCCCGTTCGGCTATCACTACGCTGGAATGTTCTACAACACCAAGGTGATGGCCGACGCCGGGGTGACCGAGTTCCCCACCGACTGGGACGGGTTCATGGCCCTTTGCGCAGATCTCAAGGCCAAGGGGGTGACGCCCATCGCGCTCGGCTCCAAGGACCGCTGGCCGGCCCAGTTCTGGTTCGACTACCTGCTGCTTCGGACCGCCGGTCCGGATTATCGGGCGAAGCTCATGGCCGGCGAGGCCGCGTACACGGACGACGAGGTGAAGGCCGCCATGGCCCTGTGGAAGGAGCTGGTCGATGCCGGGTACTTCACCGCGAACGCGAACGCGGACGGCTGGACCGACGCGTCGGACAAGGTCGCGCGCGGGGACGCGGCGATGACCCTGATGGGAACCTGGATCACCGGGTACTGGAACGGCAACGGCCTAATGGCGGGTGACGACTACGACTTCTTCGAATTCCCGGCGATAGCCGACGGCGTCCCCAACGCGGTGGTGGGGCCGGTCGACGGTCTGCTCATCTCCGCCAACGCGCCCAACCGGGCAAACGCCGAGGAGCTGCTCGCCTTCCTCGTCTCGGACGAGGAATCGCAGGGAATCTGGGCCCAGGCGCAGGGCGCCCTGTCGCCCAACGTCGGGGTCGACGAGAGCATCTACACCTCGGTCATGACGCGGGCCCTCGCCGCGGTCGGGAACGCCGACACGTTCGCGTTCAACTACGATCTCGCGACGACGCCGCCGATGGCGGAGCACGGTCTTTCGATGTTCGCCCGGTTCATGGACGATCCTTCCGGGTACGAGGGCTTTCTCGCCGACACCGAAGACGGCGCCAAGGAAGTCTTCGGCAAGTAGCCGGGAAGCGGCCGTCCAGCCGTAGAACCGCAATAGTCGGGAGGGGGCCGGCCGGCCCCCTCCCGTCACCCCGGAGGCCGGTCATCCGGCCCCGGGATCCGCAGCGCTCGTACGGCCGCCGCACGATGAACCGTCACGCCGTCTTCTGGCGGGTCGCGCTGCTCATCGCACCCCTGTCGGTCTTCGGGGTCTTCGTCGTCTGGCCCCTCCTCGACTCCTTCTACTACAGCTTCACCGACTGGAACGGCTTCAACCCGAACTACCGCTTCATCGGATTCGAGAACTTCGCCCGGGTCGTAACCGACCGGCTGTTCACCAACGCCATCCTCAACACCGTCGTCTGGATGGTGCTCGCACTCCTGCTTCCCACCCTGGGCGGGCTCGCGCTCGCGCTGTTGCTCGACTCCTACGCGGTGCGCGGCGCAAACGTCTTCAAGTCGATCTTCTACCTCCCGATCTGCCTCTCCGCGGTCGTCGTCGGCCAGATCTGGGTCTGGATTTACCAGCCCGACTGGGGGTTGCTGAACAGTTTCGTCGAGGCGGTGACCGGCGAGCCGGAGACGTTCGCGTGGCTCGCGAAGCCGCAAAGCGCGCTCTACTCGGTGATCGTGGCGTGGTCCTGGCAGCAGATGGGGCTCTCGATGGTGATCTTCCTCGCCGGGCTGACCGCGGTGCCCGCAGACCTCACCGAGGCGGCGTCGATCGAGGGCGCCAACGGTTGGCAGAAGACGTGGCACGTGGTCCTTCCGATGCTGCGTCCGGCGACGGTGGTGGTGGTTGCCCTCTCGGTCATCAACTCGCTCAAGGGATTCGACATCCTCTACATCATGACCGCAGGCGGGCCGTTCCACTCCTCCGACACCCTCGCCATGTTCATGTACAACGAGTCCTTCAAGAAGTACAAGATGGGCTACGGAAGCGCGATCTCGGTCATCCTCTTCCTGCTCACCCTCGCCATCATCTTCCTCTACTTCCGGCAGCTCCGAAAGCTCGACGAGATCCATGGTTGACCGGAACGGATCGAGGACGAACGCTGCGACGGGGGCGCAGGCGATTCCCGGGGCGGGAGCGGGCGCGGCCGCGGCGGGGGGCGGTGGTGGGGTCGGCGTGGGTCGGCCGTTCAACCCGTGGCCGGCGGTGGTCTTCGTCTGCCTGAGCGTTCTCGCTCTTCTTTTCCTCGCTCCCACCTTGGGAGTGATCCTCAGCTCGCTCAAGAGCACCCGGGAGATCGCCTTCGGCGCGCTCTGGACGATCCCCGGCAGTCTTTACCTAGAGAACTTCCGGGAAGTGCTCGCCCACCCCTCGGTCAAGACCTACTTCGTCAACACCTTCCTCGTCACCGTGCCGGCGACGGCGGGGTCGATCGGCCTCGGGATCCTTGCCGGGTACGTGTTCTCGAAGCTCCCGTTCCGGGGCAGCGAACTGCTGTTCCTGGTGGTGGTGTCGGGGATGTTCTTCCCACCCCAGATCATCCTCATTCCGCTCTTTCGGATGTTCAGCGGGCTCGGACTTCTGGACACTCTCTGGCCGATGATCATCGTGCACGTCGCGATGGGGGTCCCGATCTGCACTCTGCTCATGCGCAACTTCTTCGCCACCGTTCCGAACGCGCTCAGGGAGGCGGCGATCGTCGAGGGCGCGAACGAATGGCAGGTCCTGACGAGGGTCGCCCTGCCGATCAGCCTGCCCGCCCTCGCGGTGCTCGCGACCCTTCAGTTCACCTGGATCTGGAACGACTTCCTCTGGCCGCTCATCTTTACCCAGAGCGACGAGAAACGAACGATCATGCTCGGGATCGTGTCCCTCAAGGGCCAGTACAGCGTCGCCTGGGGAATCCAGGGCGCGCTGTCGCTGGTGGCGAGCCTGCCGACCCTGGTCGTGTTCCTGTTCTTCCAGCGCTACTTCATCGCGGGCATGACGATGGGCGCGATCAAGGGCTGATCCGGCCGGGAGAGGTCGTGAGAGGTGGCCGTCCGCCGCGGCGATCAGGGCGGCGTGTCCCCGTCGCCGGACGGCTCCCGGGGCTCGAGGGCCGGGGACGGAACGAGGAAGACCGTGCGGTCGACTTTCACGGTCGCTCGCTTGGGGTTCATCCGGGCGATGAAGCCGTTCCGGAGCTGACCGTCCCTGGTCCGGAAGCGCACCTCCATCCCGGAGCGAAACCTCGCCTTTGCGGCCAGTCTGTCGGCGCGGACCGTCTCGCTTTCCTCCGCGCGCGACTTCGGAGTCGCTCCGATTCGCGTCGCGATCGCCTTCCATGCCGGACCGTGACCGACCCCCGCACCCGCCAGCGCGTGCGCAACTTCGTGCAAGATGGTGTCCTTCACCTCGTGCGGTTCGGCCTTCATCGCATGGCTCAGGCTGAGCCGGATGAGCTTCTCTCGCTCTCGACACTCGCCGAGCCTGCTCTGCGCGGCGCTGAACCGGAACGTCCAGTCCTCGAGACCATGGCTGTCCATCAGGGCGCGCGCTTGATTCGACACCTCGACCAGCCGCTGCTCGTTTCGCGCACGGCTCACCGCGTTCCGGTGTTCGAGCAGGAGATACGGAACGTGCCATCTCTCGCCGTTGCACCGCACGGCCGCTCGCGCGGGATTGAGCTTCTCGATCGCGCCGGTCCGGACCCCGCCCTTCGCGGTGGCGAAGCTCACTTCGTCTCCGACCTCGAACCGCACTCGCGCCCGGTCGAGGTGCGTCACCCCCGACCGCGAACCCTTCCCGCGCTCGCTCACGTGCCCGGGCCTCCTTCATTCTGGACCACCGTCTTCGACTCCCGCATACTCTCTCCCTTGTAAGAAGAAGATGGTTGGTTCGCGGCGCGAACGTGGAATGCCGCAAATCTTGCGGGTCGCGGCCCGAACCCGCGCTCGCCGCCCGCGGACGCGACTGCAACCTTGGGGCGCAGCGCCCGCCGAATTCCCCGAGAGAGGGGAAGTCGTCCAGAGACTACAGCAAGGGAGAATCGGAACGTGAGCCGAAATCTTGTACGGGGCCTGTTGGTTGCGGCATCGGTCACGCTCGTCACCAGCGCCGTTGCGCAGAGCGAATCGGGTCGGGCGCCCGGAGAACGGTGGCGTGATTGTGATGAATGTCCGGAAGTCATCGCGATACCCGTCGGCTCATTCGTGATGGGGTCGCCACCCGAGGAGGAGGGACGATACGACCGGGAAGGTCCGGCCCATCCGGTCACGATCACCAGGCCATACGCAATCGGGGTCTACGAAGTCACGCGCGACGAATACTCCCGATTCGTGCGTGCGACGGGCTATGCGTCCGAGGCGCAGTCCTGCATGGTGAACGAAGGGGTCGAGTGGAAGGAACTGGTCGGTGTCAACTGGCGCAACGTGGCGTTCCCCCAGACTGTGCGCCATCCCGTAGTCTGCATCAGTTGGAACGATGCCACCGCGTACGCTGCCTGGCTTTCCGAACACACGGGTGCGAGATATCGGCTGCCGAGCGCCGCCGAGTGGGAGTACGCGGCTCGCGCCGGGACGAGCACTCCCTGGTACTGGGGCGACAGCACCGAGCCGCAGTGCCGCAACGCCAATGGCGCTGACGAAGCGTCCGGTCTTCCCTGGCGCCACAACTGCAACGACGGATACGCGAAGACGTCCCTGGTAGGCTCGTTCCAGTCGAATGCCTACGGTTTGCACGACATGCTGGGGAATGCGTGGGAGTGGGTGCAGGACTGCTACACGATGAGCTACGTCGGGGCGCCGTCCAACGGCAGCGCGTGGCAAAACGAGGAATGCCCGGGTCGTGTCATGCGCGGCGCGTCGTGGGCCAGCACCCCGAAGTATCTTCGAGCCGCGCACCGCGGTGGAGAACGGCCCTCGTTCCGAAGCGACTATACGGGGTTTCGGATAGTGCGGGATCTCTAGCGATTCGGACCCGGCGGCAGGAGTCGTGACGCCAGGACGCTACCGGGCAGCCCTGCCACCGGGCGTCGTTCCCGCGCGGTCACCAGAGATCCCTGATTCGCGACAACCAGTTTGACACGCGATCCGTGACGATCGTGATGTAGTCGGCAATCTCCGGCTCTGCTTCCGTTGCCGCGGGAGCGGCCACCGTGTCCGGATCGGGCGCCGACTCCGCGGTTTGTTCTCCGCTTTGTGGTGCCGGGGTAGGCATCGGCTCCACCGCGGCCTGGGTGCCGCCCGGTGCCGGGGTGGGCATGGGCTCCATCGCGGCCTGGGTGCCGCCCGGTGCCGGGGTAGGCATCGGCTCCACCGCGGCCTGGGTGCCGCCCGGTGCCGGGGTGGGCATGGGCTCCATCGCGGCCTGGGTGCCGCCCGGTGCCGGGGTGGGCATGGGCTCCATCGCGGCCTGGGTGCCGCCCGGTGCCGGAGTGGGCATGGGCTCCATCGCGGCCGGTGTGCCGCCCGGTGCCGGAGTGGGCATGGGCTCCATCGC
>JAPOPW010000014.1 GCA_026712715.1 Immundisolibacterales bacterium
CCAACCGGGCGCGGCGCTGCTGAACCCCATCGGACCGCTCCGCGACCGCCAAAAGCCGCTCGACACCCTCTCCTCGCCGTCAACAGCGAGCTCACGCAATCAATCGGCTCATCTTCAAACCTAACAAGGATCATCCCTGGGCAACCTCGTAACTTGGTCGTACTTGAGGTGGTCAGGGTAAATCAGCTCCGTCGCCTCTCGCTGGCCGGTTCTCACCACTGTGTCCTCGAGGACTTTCCAGCCAAGGGAACCGTGCAGCTTCCAGAGACGCGCCCAACGGACCGGGAATTCGTCCAAGGAAACGCTGGCCGGATCAAAGAAAGGAAAGTGCGAGCCGGTAAACCCATCGAAATACGCAACGCGTGCTCTCTCGAACGCCTCTTCGATAAGGAGGTCGTAGTTGGGAGTGAAAATCTCGACGGAATGTTCCCTTTGTGTGCCGGCAATCCAGGAGACGAGCTGTGTGTAAGGGTTGGGCTCCTCCGGAAGCCGCGAATTCACCTGGTTTCCGATTTCTTCACAAATGCGCCGTGCGAGGCAGTTGTAGCCGCCTCCGTCCAGGCCATGCACGACTGATGCTCCGATTGCTTGGGCGAGTCTTCGTACTTGTGTCAATATCACCTCAATGTTGGCGTTCCCGGAAAGTTCGTTCCTAAGAACGTCAACGCGCCTTCGGTCGTCATCATCAAGCGCGTCAAGGACGGCATCGGTGAGCCCTGCGACATCTGGTATGAGCGGTCTACCAGTGGCAACGATGCAGTTGTCTTCATCCACGCGAATTGCGGTCGGGGCTCCAGCGCCGATGAAAATGCCGATACGCTTTCGACCCTGAGACAGGATTTGGCGCAGATCGGCCATATAGCGATCTGGGTTGTGAACGGTGGCAGGAGGCATTTGTCAAGCCATTAGACTGGTCGTAGCAGCACGTGGACGCCGTATCGCTGAGCGAGAATAAAAGTCAAAACGGCTCCTCTGTAGAAGTACAGAGCGGACTCGCCGGATTCCACCACAAGCGAGTAATCTTCCGCCCCTGTCGTCGGCCCCATACCATGTGCACGATATCGCCAGTTCACTGATGTTCCCGCTTGAATCGCCGACGCACTGACGATCGTACTTAGCCGGCCGGGGTCAATCCGCCGCTTGGGCGGAGGTGGAGGCGCGGGCGGCCGGGTCGAGGGGGAGGCCGTAGAGGCGGGCGGCGTTTTGCCAGAGGACCTTGGCCTGGATGCTTGGGTCGATGCCTTGCATCTCGCGGGCGATGAAGTCCTGGCTGTCGGGCCAGACGCCGTCGGGGTGGGGAAAGTCGGAGCCCCACATCACGTTGTCCTCGCCGAGGACGTCGATGAGACGGACGCCGATGGGGTCGCTCTGGTAGGTCGCGAAGCACTGGCGGCGCCAGTACTCCGACGGCTTCATCTTGAGCTCGAGGTCCTGGAACTGGTCCTCCCACTCGAGGTCCATGTGCTCGAGGACGTAGGGGATCCAGCCGATGCCGGCCTCGCCGATGACGAGCCGGACGTTGGGGAAGCGTTCGAGCACGCCGCCGTAGATGGCTTCCATGAGCTTGTCCGCCATCTTGAGCTGGAAGCCGGTGATAAAGGTCGCGAAGGCGGCGCGCGACTCGAGCTGGGTGAGCCCTTCGGTGTCGGGGAGCTTGCCGCCGATGGTGTGGATGTGGACCGGGAGCCCGCTCGCGTCGACCGCCGCCCACAGGGGATTCCAGTGACCGTGGTAGAGGGGCTTCATGTCGATGGTGTTCGCGATCTCGAGGCCGCGTACCGCGGCCCGCTTCGCGACCCGCTCGATCTCGGCCACCGCCGCGTCGATGTCGTGGTTGGGGATGCAGGCGATGCCGGCGAAGCGGTCCGGGTGGGTCTCGCAGAAGTCGGCGAGCCATTCGTTGTAGATGCGCATGACCTCGACCGCCGCCTCGCCGTCGTTCAGCCGGTTCGCGGCCCCGAGGATGCCGTAGAGCACCTCGCCCCGCACCCCGTCGAGGTCCTGGTCCCGCACCCGGAGCTCGGGCTCGGTGAGGCGCCGGATCCCCTTGGCGCCGTCCTCGTAGAGGCCCTGGGCGGCCATCCGGTCCGAGCGGTGGATCACGCCCGGCACGTACTCGCGCCCCGCCGACCCCATGCCGTTCACCAGCCCGAAGTACGCCCCGCCCCGTGACACCCAGACGTCGCGCCCTTTGTCGTCCTGATCCACGCAGGGCATGCGCTCCTTGAGGCGCGCGGGCGCCCCGCCGGTGAAGAGATCGGGCGGCAGCCAGATGAGATCGATGTGGCAGTCCGCCGAAATGACCTTCCCTTTTACGTCCATCGTCCTTCGCATCCGTTTGTCCTGGGTGGGCAAGGGGCGCCGTTCCCGGGCTCGCCGGCAGCGGGTGTCCTTCGTCCCGGACCGGGATCGTGCCACAGGTGCCGCGTCCGGTGGCCGCGCGGCGATCCCTTGGGGCCGGCGTGGACGGCGAGGGGTTCGATCCGCGCCTGCACGCACTCGACCGCGCCGTACCGCCTTCCGCGCCGCGACCCCGGCGGGGATCTCGCATCTCCGACCCGCGATGGTTATATTTCCATATAACAAACGAAGGGGAATACGTCCATGCACACGACGAGCCTTCGCAAGGTCGGCGGTTCCATCATGCTCGCCGTGCCCCCTGCCCTCCTGGACCTCCTGAAGCTCCGCGCCGGAGCCAGGGTGAATATCGGCGTCGAGCATGGGCGTTTGATCGTCGCGCCAAGGGCACGTCCCAGCTACTCGCTCGATGAGCTCCTGGCGCAGTGCGACGAAACGGACACCCTCTCGTCCGAGGAGCGCGCCTGGCTTGACGCCCGGCCGGTCGGCGACGAGCTGCTGTAGTGAAGCGGGGCGAAATCTGGCTCGTCAGCCTCGACCCCACGGCCGGCCACGAACAACGCGGTACCCGACCCGTACTCGTCGTCTCCCCGGCCGCCTTCAACCAGGTGACCGGCACGCCGGTCGTGCTGCCCGTCACCACCGGGGGAGGCTTCGCGCGCAGGCGTGGCTTTGCGGTGTCTCTCGAGGACGCCGGCACCCGAACGACCGGCGTCATTCGCTGCGATCAGCCTCGCGCCCTCGAGCTCGGCGCCCGAAACGGCCGGAGGGTCGAGAGCGTTGCCGAGCACGTCATCGACGACGTGCTTGCCCGACTCGCCACCATCATCGAGTAGACCACTCCCGAGGCGGCACGCGGTCGTGCGGGAGGTCTCGGTGGGTGGCGTGCACGCGGCCTGGCGTCACCGGGCCTTGAGCGGCGCCCTCCCCACGAGGTGGTTGCCCGCGTCCACCATCATGACCTCGCCGGTCACCTTGCCCGCCCCCTCGAGGAACCAGACCGCGACCTCGGCCATGTCCTCCGGCTTCCCGGGTGCACCGAGAGGATTCACCTCGGTGAGCTGCTCGCGGATAGAGTCGTAGCGCTCCGTGCCGTAGCCGGTGCGCAGCCACTCCCCCTGGACGAAGCCGGGGCACACGGCGTTGACCCGGATCCCGGGGCCGAGCACCCGCGCCAAGGAGAGGGTCATGGTGTTGAGCGCGCCCTTGGAGGCGGCGTAGGCGATGGAGCTGCCGGTCCCGATGACCCCCGCCATCGAAGCGATGTTGACGATGGCTCCCCGCTCCATGACGGCCGCCGCGGCGCGGCTCATCTGGTAGGGACCGACCACGTTCACCGCGTAGATCGCGTGAAAGTCCTCGGCCGAGAGGCCATCGAGGTCCGCGTGCTCGCAGAACTTCGTGGTGCCCGCGTTGTTGACGAGCCCGTCGAGGCGCCCCCATTCGTCCATGGCCGCGGCGACGAGCCGGCGGCAGTCCGCGTCGTTCGAGACGTCCGCCCGGACCGCGATCGCCTGCGCGCCGAGGCCGCGGCACTCGTCCGCCACCGCCGCCGCCGCGTCCGCCGATCGCGCGTAGTTGACGACGACGTTGCAGCCCTTCGCGGCGAGGAGCCGGACGCACGCGGCCCCGATCCCGCTCGAGGAGCCGGTAACGATGACGGTCGCGCCCGCGAGGTCCATGCTACGACGGCTTACGCGGCCCCTTCGCCGCGTCGCGGAAGAGGATCGAACGCAGGACCGGGGTCGCCGCGTCGTAGCGGGCGCGCGCCTCGGGGTCGAACTCCTCCGCCGGGCACGGCAGCGGGTCGAAGTGGCCGTAGCGGTCCTCGCCCCGCACGAGGGCGGCCGGCACCCTGCCCCCGATTTGGCGACAGCTCGTCGCGATGTAGCGGACCACGAAGCCGATGCGCGGCACGTCGGTCGGGTTCGGGTTCGATCCGTGCACGATGCGCACGTGATGGAGTGACATCTCGCCCGGCTCGAGCTCGATGTCGACCGCCTGCGCCTCGTCCACGTCCACCTGCACCTCCTGGCCGCGGCTCAGCAGGTTCTCGTCGGCGAAGCCGTCGACGTGCTCGATCTGCCCGAGGGTGTGCGTCCCCGGCACCATCCGCATGCAGCCGTTCGCGCGCCGGCTCGGGGTGAACGCGATCCACGCGGAGACGATGTCGGGCGGCTCGAGCCCCCAGTACGTCGAGTCCTGGTGCCAGCTCACGTACGACGGGTCGTGCGGCATCTTGCTGAAGAATCCGGAGGACCACACGAGGATGTCCGGCCCGAGGACCCGCTCGACCTTGTCGAGGACCCGCGGATGGCGCGCGAGGTCGTAGAGCCAGGGCAGGAGGTAGTGCGGGTTGAAGGAGAACGCGGTCTTCGCGTCCTCGGGCCGCTCCTCGCGAAGGGTCTGCATGCGCTGCCAGTAGCCGTCCGCCTCCTCGGGGGCGAGCACCCGGAGCGGCGCGAGGTACCCGTCGCGCTCGTAGCGGGCGGCGAGCGGATCGGAATCCGCTTCGACCCGGTCCGCGCCGGGAGGCGCCGTCACCGCGCCCGACGTGCCGACTGAAGTCTCGATTGCCATGTCTGAAGGTCCTCCATCGCCTCGGTATCGGGGAACGACCCGCCTCCGGGGTTCCTCCTTCCTGCGCTATTTTGCCGCTTCGCGCGCGTTTCGTTCGAGTCTCGTTCCAGTCCGGGTCCGGCCGACCGCGCCCGCCCCGCGGATGGGCTCCGGCGGCTCATCCGGGAATTCCGCGCCGCCGTTCGCGGGGCGGTCCCACGCCCTTCGTACGTCTCGCTGCGCCACCCGTCCCGTCCCGCCCCCCCCGGCCGGGTCCGCCCTCGCCCGCTGCCTTCACGCCCCTCCGAGCAGGACCCCCGGGAGCCACAGGGCGATCTGGGGGAAGAACAGCACGAGCAGCATCGCGATGAGCTGCATGATCATGAACGGCCACAGCGCCCGATAGATGTGGTGCAGACCGATCTCGGGTGGGGCCACGCCTTTAAGGTAGAAGGCGGCCGGCCCGAACGGCGGCGAGAGATAGGAGATCTGCATGTTCATGCAAAAGAGGATCCCGAACCACACCGGGTCGAAGCCGAGGTTGGTGATGATCGGCACGAAGATGGGCATGGTGAGGAGGAGGATGCCGACCCAGTCCATGAAGAAGCCGAGCACGATGAGGACCAGCATCATCAGCACCACGACGACGAGCGGGTCGAAGGGCAGGCCGGTCATCACCGTGTTGATGAAGCGGATCCCGCCGAGCAGGTTGTAGACCCCGATGAGGGCGGTCGCGCCGAAGGTGAGCCACAGCAGCAGACCGCACGCCGACATGGTCTGGCGCAGCGCGTCGCGGAGCATCCCCCAGCTCAGCTTCCCCCGGACCCAGGCGGCGATGATCGTCCCCGCGACCCCGACGGCGGCCGCCTCGCTGACCGCCGCGATCCCCGCGTAGATGCTCCCGAGCACTCCGAAGGCGACGGCCAGCGGCAGGATGAGGTCCTTGAGGAGCTTCACCTTCTCGGCCGTCGGGATGTTGCGCTCGACGTCCGGGAGGGGCGGAGCGAGGGCCGGGTTCCGGAGACACCGCGCGAAGATGTAGACGGTGTAGATCCCGGCGAGGAGCAGGCCCGGGATGATGACCGCGACGAAGAGGTCGCCGATCGAGACGTTCGCGGTGAGGCCGAAGAAGATGAGCACGATGCTCGGCGGGATCATGCTCCCGAGCGAGCCGCCCGCGCAGATGGTCCCGATCGCGAGGTTCCGGTCGTAGCCGAGGCGCAGCATCTGCGGCAGCGCGACGAGCCCGAGCAGGATGATCTCGCCGCCGATGATCCCGGTCGTCGCGGCCATGAAGACGGCCGCGATGAGGGTCATGATCGCGACCCCGCCCGGCATCCGCCCCGCCCACACGCTCATCGCCTGGTAGAGGTCCCGGGCGACCCCGGAGCGGTCCATGATGGTCGCCATCATGAGGAACATCGGCACCGCGACCAGCACGTAGACGTTGACGAAGCCGTAGATCCGGCTCGTGATGAGCTGCAGCGCGTCCCACCCGAAGAAGCCGAACGTGAAGGTGACCGCCACGAGGCCGAGGGCGAAGGCCATCGGCATGCCGATGATGAGCAGGAGGGCGATCGAGCCCACCATGAGGACGGTGATGAGTTCGATGCCCATGACGGCGCGGTGCGGTTCCGGGTGCGGGTGCGGGTGCGGGTTGGCGCTCGGGGCGGGGCCGGCGGGCGGGTCCGATCCGGCTCAGCGCTCGCGGGCGCGCGTGTAGAGGTTCGCCACGGTCTGGATGGCGAGCAGGATGGCGCCCGCGAAGAAGGCGGTGCGGATCACCATGGGCATCGGGAAGTCCCAGGCGCGCCCGCTTCGTTCGACGATCGAGATGGACTCCGTCGCCTGGAGCCCGGTGAACCACGCGAGCGCCCAGACGTAGAGCAGGGCGAGGGACAAGGTGACGAGGTCGCACCAGCGCTGCATCCGCGGGCTCATGTGGTCGTAGACCACCGTGATCCGCACGTGCTCGCGCCGCTGCATGGCGTAGGCGCCGCCCAGCATGAAGGCGGTGGAGCAGAGCATGATCGTGGAGTCGTGCACCCACACGGACGGGGCGCGGAACACCGAGTCCATGAACACTTCGTAGACGGAGATGGCGGCGGCGACGAGGAAGAGCCAGCACGCCGCCTCGCCCAGCCGGCGGGTCAGGCGATCGACGGGCGTCGGCTCAGCCCCGCCGCGTGGTTTCGGTACGATTTCGACCAAGGGTCAAGGGGGCGGGTCGGGCCCGGCGGGCATTGCCGCCGGGCCGTCGCCGCCCAAATCGGACGAGCCGACTCGTCTCCTCGGCCAACCGGACCTCAGAGCAGTCCCATGCTGGTCATGAAGGCGATGTGGCTGTCGTAGACGCGCTTCGCGAGCTCGCTCTTCTCCGACCACTCGAGCCAGACCTCCTGGGCGACCGCCCGGAGCTCGCGGCGCTCGGCGCTGCCCCAGTTGACGAGGGTCGAGGGATCGCGCTTGGCGACGAAGGAGCGGTCGAGCACCGCGTTCAGGCCCAGGCTGTCGCGGTTCGCCTCGCGCGCCGCGATCTCGAGAATCCCCTTGAGGTCGTCCGGGAGGGAGTTCCAGATCTCGAGATTGATCGACAGGTCGGCCATCGGCATGGAGTGGATGCCGGGATAGATCGCGTAGGGGGCGATCTTTCCGTAGCCGAGCTCGTCGTTCATGCCGAGGGTGCCCCAGTCCGTGGCCTCGATCTTGCCGCGCTCGAGGGCGGTGTAGACCTCCGTTCCGGGCAGGGTGGACACACCCACCTCGAGCCGGCGGAAGATCGCGGCCCCCATGCCCTCGGGCGCCCGCATCTTGATGCCCTTGAAGTCCGCGACGTTGCGAAGCGGCTCCTTGGACGGGATCGACTCCGCCCCCCACATGACCGGCCCCAGGTAATAGAGCCCGTACTTGGCGTAGATCTCGCGGGCGATCTCGGCGCCGCCACCGTGCCAGAACCACATCTCCTGCTGGTACGGATTCTCGTAGCCGGCGTTGATGTCGGCGAGCAGCGCGAAGGCCGGGTCCTTGCCGACGAAGTAGCCGGTGCCACCGTTCATTCCGTCGATGATCTTGACCTTGACCGCGTCGAGCATCTCGCCGGGCGGCACCACCGCACCGACCGAGAGCGCCTCGATCTCGATCCGTCCGCCCGACATCCGGCCGACGTTGGCCGCGAAGCGCTCGAACGCCTTCTGGTTCGTGGTCCCGGCCTGCCAGAAGGACTGGAACTTCCAGTTGTAGTCGGCCGCTCCGGCAGTGGCCGCGAACGCGAAGAGGGCCATAAGCCCGACGACGGCGGACGACAGCCGCCGAATTCCCCATCCCAACATGTACGTGTCTCCCAGGTTCATTTGCGTTGGTCCCGGCTCCCGGCTCCCGGCACGAAGGCGCGCTCGACAAACCGTCACCGGCCCGGCGGGCCGGCCTCCGCCTCCGGTGCGATGCCGCATCGGCGGCCCGGAACGGACCGGAGTCTACACGGATCGAGCGCGGGCTCATCCGGCGGCGGGGTTGCGCCAGGCCAATCCCGAGAAGCGAGAGGCTTGCGTCGTCGGGCCGCGGCGTGTGTGCAGTTCCTCACCGGCCGGGTGTACACGGGGTCGGAGAACGGGGGTCAAGGTGGGATCTTTCGTATTCCTTCGACCTGCTCCACCGCGCCGGAAACCCGACTCCGGCCCGAGTCTGCGTACATGGCCTCTCGCCGGTGTCGCGGGGTTCCACCGGCCGGAATGGCCTATCCTGTGCCGTCCGACGCCGCATCGCGCGAGCGATCGAACGGGCCGGACGGCCATCGGGGAGCGGGCAGCCAATGAAACTCAGTGATTCGCAGATCGAGCGCTTTCGCGAAGACGGCTTCCTGATCCTGCCGGCTCGGTTCTCGGCCGCGGAGGTGGAGGTCCTTCGGGCGGAGCTGCCGCGGCTCTTCGCCGAGCGGCGGCCGGAGAACTTCCGTGAAAAGGAGAGCGACGCGGTGCGCACGGCCATGGGGCTGCACCTTCGAAGCGAGGCGTACGCGCGCGCCACGCGGCCCCCGCGCCTCGTCGAGCCGGCCCGCCAGCTCCTCGGGGAAGCGCTCTACATCCAGCAGGTCAAGGTGAACGCCAAGGCGGCGTTCTCCGGGGACGTGTGGCAGTGGCACTACGACTTCGCCACCCACCACGGCGAGGACGGGGTGCCGGAGCCCCTCGCCCTCAACCTCCACATCCTCCTCGACGAGGTGAACGAGTTCAACGGCCCGCTCGTCTTCATCCGCGGGTCGCACCGGCGGGGCCCCGCCCCCGCGACCCTCGACACCGAGACGACCAGCTACCCGCTCTGGGTGGTGGACGACGCGACGGTGGCGGAGCTCATCGCCGAGGGCGGCCTCGTCTCGGCCAAGGGGCCGCCCGGAACGATGCTCATCTTCGGCGACACCCTGGTGCACGGCTCCTCGCTCAACATGTCGCCGTGGCCGCGCACCATCTTCTCCGTCATCCTGAACCCGGTCTCGAACGCCCTCACCCGCGACCGGCGCCCGGACCACCAGCACCACCGGGATCTCACTCCGGTCGCGCCGCTCGCCGACGACTGCCTGCTCGCGCCCGATGCGGTACCGGCGGGTGCCGGCTCGTGAACCGGATCGTCTTCGACGAGAACCTCGCCTGGCTGAAGCGCGCGCCACGCGAAGCCTTCTCGCTCATCTACATCGACCCACCCTTCAACACCGGCCGCGACCAGGCCCGCACCCGGCTTCGCACGGTGGCCGACGAAAACGGAGACCGGACCGGATTCAAGGGCCGACGCTATCGGACCGAGCGCCTCGGCACGACCGGCTTCGACGACCGGTTCGACGACTACATCGGGTTCCTGCGCGAGCGCATCGAGGCGGCCCGGCCGCTCCTCGCCGCCGACGGGAGCCTGTTCGTGCACGTCGACGGCCGGGAGGTCCACTACTGCAAGGTCATGCTGGACGAGGTGTTCGGACGCGACGCGTTCATGAACGAGATCGTCTGGGCCTACGACTACGGGGCGAGGTCCAGGCGCCGCTGGTCCCCCAAGCACGACAACCTCCTGTGGTACGTGAACGATCCGGATCGCTACACGTTCAACTACGACGCGATCGACCGCATCCCCTACATGGCTCCCGGGCTCGTCGGCCCGGAGAAGGCCGCGCGCGGCAAGACGCCGACCGACGTGTGGTGGCACACCATCGTGAGTCCCAACGGCAAGGAGCGGACCGGCTACGCGACGCAGAAGCCGCTCGGGATCCTCGAGCGGATCGTCCGGGTGCATTCGAACCCCGGGGAACGGCTCCTCGACTTCTTCGCCGGCTCGGGCTCGTTCGGGGAGGCGGCGGCCCGCAACGGTCGTGATTTCGTCCTCGTCGACAACAACCCCGATGCGGTGCGGATCATGCTGAGCCGGCTTGCGAAGTACGATCCGCAGACCGAAGGGGTGGGCGCCGGCGAGCTCGAGGCGACCGAGCCGAGCGGATCGAACGAATCGACCGGACCGACCGGACCGACCGAAGCGGCGGACGCTCCGGGGCACCGGCGCCCGTCCGCGCACGCCCGGCCCGCCTGATCTGCGCCCGGCACGCCGCGGCCCCGACCGACACTTCGCGGCCCCGCCCTTCGCGCCGCGCTCCCGCCCGCCACCGCCGCATTCCCACCCGATTCGAGGAGGATCCGAGTGAACGCACCCCAAGACCGCATGATGGCCCCGATGGAAGCGCTCTTCCGCGCCGCGGCCGACATCCCCGAGGAGACCATCCACGCCGTCGAAGGCGCCGTCGAGCAGGGCGACCTGTCCGTCAAGGTGCTGATGGTGGCGGAGAACTTCGTGACCCTCTGGATCCGGCGCGGCAAGGGACTGATCGACCCCGTGCACCGGCACGACGACCATGAGTCGGTGGCGACCCTCGTCTCCGGCCGGCTGAGGATGCGGATCGGCGACGAGGAGTTCCTCGCGGGGCCCGGCGACTGCTGGCGCCATCCCCCCGGCGTGCCGCATGACTCCGAGGCGCTCGAGGACTGCGTGCAGATCGAGATCAAGTCCCCCGCCCGCAAGACCTGGACGTAGCCCGTGAGATCCCCGTCTCTCCGGGCGCGCCGCCCGGGAAGAACGGGGCGGGCAAGTCCACCCTGATGAAGGTGCTGTCGGGTCTCTACTGAAGGTGCTGTCGGGCCTCGACGCCCCCACCGAGGGGGAGATTGGAGTTGCCCCGGCTATGCAAGGCTTCGCATGGCCGGGGTGAATCCACCTCTGTCACGTTGGCGTCAGGAGACACCGCAGCCGGTGCGCGTCTCCACTCCGATCCCGCCTCACGCAACCCGCACGGCGACCCGGTGGAGGGTGTTGTTGAGGTAGCCGCGCGGGTTCCAGTCGATGGCGTGGGGCTGCATCGCCCCTTCGCGGTCGGTGGCGCGGGACCAGAGCTCGTAGTAGCCGGCGCCGGGCAGCTCGACTTTCGCTCGGAAGTCCTGCCAGGCGCCGTCGTTGACCGGGGCATCCAGCCCGGCCCGCGTCCAGGTCGCTCCGAAATCGTGGGAGAGGTCGACGGCGGCGACCGTGCGGTCGCCCGACCAGGCGTGGCCCCGCACCTCGATCGTGCGCCCGGTTTTCGCCCCGTTCGCGGGATTCGTGATGAGCGACTTGACCGGCATCCGCCCGATGATCCGGAAGTCCTTCTCGGCGACCCGCTCGCCCGGCTCGATCGGGTAGCGGGGGACGCGGTAGGAGGTGCCGGTCATCTTGGGGCCGTCGTGGACGACATCGCGGACCCGGATGCGGCGCAGCCACTTCTGCGAGCACGAGCCCGGCCAGCCGGGCACGACGAGCCGCAGCGGCGCCCCGTTCATGGGATGGATCGGGCCGTCGTTCTGGGCGAAGGCGACGAGGACGTTGCCGGTCATCGCCTTTGCGATCGGCACCCCGCGCGAGAGGGGCATCTTGCCCGGCTCGCCCGCGAGGTCCGTGTCGGCGCCGTAGTGGGCGGTGTAGACGGCGCTCGAGCCGACCCCGGCGGCCGCGAGCACGTCCTCGAGGCGCACCCCCGTCCAGCGCGAGCACCCGACCGCGCCGTAGGTCCACTGGCTGCCGCTGGCCGGCGGGTCGAAGAAGGCCCGGCCATTGCCGCCGCACTCGATGACGAGCGCCATCGTGACCACTTCGAAGCGCGCGCGAAGCTCGGAGATCGACCACGTCGCGGGGCGGTCGACCAGGCCGTCGACGGTGAGCGTCCAGGCATCCGCGTCCGCGTCCGTCCCGGCCGGCGGAATGCCGTTGTTGCGGATGAAGTGGCGCGCGGTCGGGGTGGTCGAGTCGTCGAGGAGGTGGGCCGGGGTCTCCGCGTTCACGGGCCGCTCGTTCAGCAGGGTGAGCCCGTCCTTCCCGACCAGCCGCTCCTCGTCCGCGAACGCGGCCGGTACGAGGCCCGCCGGCAGATTGCGGTGAAACGGAATCGACGCACCCACCATGGCGCCCATCGCGGCCAGGCCGGCACCCCGGAGGAAGCCGCGCCGATCGGAGCACGACTCGCGGCCGAAGAACGCGCGGTCCGCCGCGATCGGATCCTTCGCAAAGAACGTGTGCAGGTCGCGGGGGTTCGGGGTTCGAGGACTTCTCGGCCGGCATCTTCCTCTCCATTCGTCGCGACGCCTCCCCTGCTTCGTGAACGATGCGGCCAATCTTGCAAACGGTCGCCGCCGGCGCAAGCCGGCGCCGGCGCGCCACCTCGTGCGAGACCCATTTTCGGTCCGGAGCCCGGATCCGTCCTGGTCCGGTCCCGGTCGTCCCTCCGCAATCGAAGATCCGACGCTGACCGGGAAGGGTGAGGTAAACCGGCGCGGCTGAGCCGACCCGTGGGCACGGCCGGGCGCGGGAGCTTGCGTTCGGAGCCCGGGACAGGCCATCGTTAGCGCTCCGGCACACGTGAGGAGAGACGATGCCGTACTTCCTGGTTCGAAGACTCGTCGCGACGGTCGGGGCCGCCGCGTTCGCGCTCGCATTCGCGCTCGCGACGGACGGCGCGGCGACGGCCCATTCCCGACCCGAGACGACGGTTCCCGCGAACGGAGCGGTGCTCACCGCGACGCCTCCGGTCATCTCCATCGCGTTCGACAAGCCGATGCGGGTCACCCTGATCGAGCTCACCGACGCGGACGGCGATGCGTTCGCCCTCGAGCGCACGGACGCCATGGCGCCGGTCACTCGCTTCGAGGCGACTCCGGCGCCCCTCCCGGCCGGAAGCTACACCGTCGAGTGGCGCGGGCTCTCGGAGGACGGACACGCGATGTCCGGGCGCTTCGCCTTCGAGGTCCGGCCGTAGGATCTTCGGTGTTCCCGTCCATCCTCGACATCGACGGGGTGACGGCGCTCGAGATCCTCGTCAAGACCGCCGCCTCGGCCGCCTGCCTCGCTGCCGCGGGAAGCGCGTTCGCCCTGCTCGCCCTCGCGCGGTTCGACGGCGCCACGGCCCGGTCGGTTCGGCAGACCACGGTAGCCGCCGCTGCACTTGCAGCCTCGTTGTCGGCCCTGCGCCTGCCCGTTCGCGCGAGCTTCCTCACGGGCGGTTCCGTGGCCGGAGCACTCGATCCGGCCATCGTCGGGATGGTTGCCGAGAGTCCGCTCGGGACGAGCCTCGGGGTGCGCCTCGCCGGGCTCGCCCTCATCTGCCTCGTGGTCGTCGCCCATCCCGCAGCCCGCATTGCCGCCGGGATCGGGACGGTGCTCGTCTGCGCTTCCTTCGCCCTGCGCGGCCATACCCTCGAGGAGCCGCGGCTCGTCCTCGGGGCGCTCGTCACCCTTCATCTGCTCGGACTCGCGTTCTGGGTCGGAATTTTCGCCCCCCTCCACCGGCTGGCCGGAAGCAACACGCATGCGGCGGGCGCGCTCGCCGCGGAGTTCAGCCGGTGGGCGGTCTGGGTCGTGCCCGCGCTTGCCGCCGCCGGCGTGGCTCTCTTCGTCATCCTGACCGGCGATCCGCTGGCCGCCCTCGGCACGGCCTATGGCCGGATCCTTGCCGTCAAGCTGGCGCTGTTCACGCTGCTCCTCGGCCTCGCCGCGCTCAACAAGTACCGCCTGACCCCCGCTCTGCAAATGGGCACCCTACGAGCGGGTGGACACCTGCGCCGATCCATCCGCCTCGAGGCCCTTGCCGTGCTCGCGATCCTCGCGACGACCGCCACCCTGACCACCATCGCCTCCCCCGGCATGGAGGTCGGCAGTGCCGAACCGAACGGCGGCGCGCTCCATCCGGAGAGACCGGCATGAGCCGCCCCCGCCCGCGCCGCCCGGCGGCGAGGATGCTGGCGATCGGGGCCGCCGCAATCGTCATCGCAATCGGAGCGGGCGTCACCTGGCATCTGAGTCGGAGCGCCGCCCCGGCCCGGGCGGACGCCTCGGACCCCGAGCTGGTGGCCCTCGGGGCCGCCGTCTACGAAGAGCACTGCGCCTCGTGCCACGGGCGAAACCTCGAGGGCGAGCCCGACTGGCGCCGCCGGCGCGCGGACGGCACCCTCCCCTCCCCGCCTCACGACGCGACCGGCCACACCTGGCACCATCCGGACGAGCACCTGTTCCGGATGACCCGGGAGGGGCCCGCCGCGGTCGTCGGCAGGGGCTATCGAAGCACGATGCCGGGCTTCGCCGGGGTCCTCGACGACCGCGAGATCTGGGCGAGCCTCGCCTACATCAAGAGCCGCTGGCCCGCCGACATCCAGGCCGCCCAGTCCCGGATCGACGCAGGCGCGCGCGAGTAGCCTTCGAGACGGTTCCGCTCGCCCGCCGGTCTTCACCCGGCCCGATGGCGCGGCGCGGTCCCGGCCGCTCCCCTGGGGTCGCCCGACCCGCTCCGGTTCCGCTCCGCCCCGCGCCCGCATGGCGCGCTTGTGTGGCGCGCTTGTGTGGCGTAGATCCGGTGTGGAATGATGGCCCTCGTTCACCGGAAAGAGGGAGTCCCACGATGCCGAGCGCGAAATCGACCCGATTCATCTTGGCCGTTGCGGGATTGGCGGCCCTCCTTGGCGCAGGGGTTCCCCGCGCATCCGCCGCGGTCGAGCTGACCCTCGTCCATCCGTTTCCCGATTTCCTGATCTACACCAAGCAGTGCAAGCAGCTCGCCGCCGACATCACCGAAGCGTCGAACGGCAAGGTGACCATCAACGTCCTCCCATTCAACTCGATCAAGATGTTCCAGCAGCCGGTGGCCGTCCGCAAGGGCCGGGTCGACATGGTCTGCACGCCCAACGCATTCTTTGCCAAGGCGGTGCCGGAGAACGAGGCGGTATCGACCTCCGCTTCCAATCCGCAAACCGTGCGCGCGAACGGCGGCTTCGAGATGCTGGACCGGCTCCAGCAGGAGCACTTCGGCGTGAAGAACCTCGGCTGGACCTCGTCCGGCGGGCGCTTTCGCATCTACATGAAGAACGCGCCGAATTTCGACGCGGACGGCCTGCTGGACCTTTCCGGCGTGAAGCTGCGCGACAACCCGATCTACGGCGCCTTCTTCCGCGCCATGAACGCATCGACCCATCCGCTGCCGTCGACCGAGGTCTACTCCGCCCTCGAGAAGGGCCTGGTCGACGCCAGCGCCTGGGCCACCATCGGCCTCAAGGACCTCAAGTGGGACAAGTTCCTGCGCCACGCGGTGGAGCCCGAGTTCTATCACACCGATATCGGCTGGTTCATCAACCTCGAGAGATGGAACGGACTCGACGCCGACGTTCGCACCCTCATCCAGGACATGGTGATCGAGAACGAGGTGGCGGTGCGCAACGCCCTTCTCGCCGACGCGAAGAGCGAACGCGCGCTCCTCGCCGAGGAAGGGATGGAGTTCCACACCGTGCCGGCCGGCGCCGTCTACTCGAAGCTGGCCGTCGATTCGGCCTACGCCCGCATGGTCGAGCGCCTCGAGGAGGCGGGCCGCTCGACCGACCATGTCGCGAAGCTGCGCGAGCTCTGGCAGGAGCAATAGGCGGCTCCGACTGCGGGCCCGGGTCCCCTTTCCGGGGACGGTCCACGATGGACCGGGGGGCGGTGGCGCCGGCGATTCGAAATCGAGGCGGGCGCCCGGGCCCGGACGGCCGCCCTCGCGCGGGCCTCACTCCGGCCGGGGTGAAGCCGGGATGAGGCCGGAGGATCGGCCGGTCCGACCCGGACCGACGACTTGACCCGATGAGACTTCTGCGCGCCGTCGACCGGGCCTGGGCGGGACTGCTCTGGCTCATGATGGCGTCGGCCGCGGGCTACATCGGCTTCATCATGCTCGCGATCGTCTACATGACGGTGTTCCGGACCGCGGGCTGGGACTACAACCAGTTCGTCTTCACCCTCATCGAATACGGCTTCATCTACATCCTCTTCCTCGGCTCCCCGTGGCTGGTGCGCACGCGCGGGCACGTCTACATCGAGATGCTGACCGCGGCCGTGCCCGAGCGCCGCCGGAAGGTCCTGTCGCGCGGGATCGCGGCGCTCTGCGCCCTCATCTGCCTGGTCTGGCTCTGGTACACCTTGCGCATCTTCATCGAGCACTTCGAGGACCCGATCGCGTTCGACGAGCTGCGCGCCGAGCGCGGCATGCGCCTGTGGACGACCAGCATCGCCTATCCCGTCGGGTTCTTCGCCATGGCGGTCGAGTTCCTGCGCTACGTCTTCGGCCGCGAGACGATGCACAGCGGTCAGGCCGGATTGGGGAACGAGCGGGCCGAGCTCGAAGCGACCAGGCGAAGTCTCGCGGAGCCCCGTTAGCGAGGGCGCGCCCCGGCCCGACGAGACATGCCCGCAACCCCGCCACCGTCATCGCCGCCCCGGCGCGTCGAGCGCACGGCGGCCCCGTGCCTTCCGGGCAACGGAGCGCCTTGCGGGTCCGCCTCGACCGTCGGACCGGCCGGGCATCGGGGCAACTAGATGGAGTGGTACTGGATCCTCCTCGCGCTGTTCGGGTCCACCCTGTTCCTGATGTTCGCCGGCCTGCCGGTCGGCATCGCCTTCATCGCCGTCAACACGGTCGCCGCGTTCTTCATCTTCGGCCGGTTCGGCGACTTCGACATGCGGGTCGAGTCCGCCATCGGCCAGCACGTCGACAACGCATTCGGCAACATGGCGATCTTCGCGATCGTGCCGATCCCGATGTTCCTGCTGATGGGGGAGCTCTACTTCCATACCGGCCTGGCCACCCGGATGTTCAACACCGTCGAGCGGCTGATGGGCCGCGTGCCGGCGCGCCTGTCCTACGTGACGGTGGCGGGAGGCACGGCCTTCGCCACCCTGTCCGGCTCGTCGATGGGCTCGACCGCGCTTCTCGGCACCCTGATGGTCCCGGAGATGACGAAGCGCGGCTACAAGAAGAGCATGTCGATCGGACCGATCCTGGGGACGGGCGGCCTCGCCATGCTGATCCCGCCCTCCGCGCTCGCCGTGCTGCTCGGCACGCTGGCCGAGATCGACATCGGCCGGCTGCTGATCGCCGGGGTGGTGCCCGGCCTGCTGTTGGCCGCGCTCTACGCCGTCTTCATCTTCGTTCGCGCGACCCTCGACCCCGAGGCCGCTCCGTTCTACGAGACCGAGACCGTGCCCATGAGCCGACGGGTCCTCCTGTTCCTGCTCGATGTCGTGCCGATGATCTCGATCATCGTCTTCGTGATCGGACTCATCATGGGCGGGGTGGCGACGCCGTCCGAGGCCGCGGCCTACGGGTGCGTCGGGGTGATCGTGCTCGCGGTGGGATACCTGTTCGTGGCGCCGCTCGTCCGCGGCGATTTCCGGGCCGCGCTCGCCTTCGGACCGTTCTTCGCCGCGGCGATGTGGAAGTCGATGTGGGGCGCGGGAAGGGTGACGGTGATCGCGCTCATGATCCTGTTCGGCTCCTCCCTGTTCTCCAACGTGCTGGCCGCCTCCGGCTCGAGCTCGGCCCTCATCGAGTGGGTCGCGAGCTTCGAGGTCTCGCCCTACGTCATGCTCCTCATGATGTTCGGCATCCTGCTGCTGCTCGGGATGTTCATGGACCAGCTCGCCATGATGCTCCTCACCGTCCCGATCTTCTTTCCGATAGTGCTCGGACTCGATTTCGGCCTCGCCCCGGAGATGAAGCTCATCTGGTTCGCCGTCATCATGCTGCTCGCGATGGAGATCAGCTTCACGACCCCGCCGTTCGGCCTGCTGCTGTTCGTGATGCAGGGGGTCGCGCCGCCGGGCACGCGCTTCGGCGAGATCTGCGTCGCCGCGCTGCCCTTCATGGGCTGTGCCCTGCTGCTGACCGTGCTGATCGTGACGTTCCCCGCCCTCGCCCTCTGGCTGCCCTGGCTGGGCGGGTAGCCCCGCGACCGCATCCGTCCCGACCGCACCCCGTCGGTATCGGGTTCGGCCACTCGGATCCCCACACTCACCTCGATCTCTCGCGCACTCCGGGTCCGACTTCTCACAGCGACTCCTGACAAGACCGACGACCGGGAACGAAGTCCGGGATACCCACTCCGCCGCCGCGCGGGGGACGCGCCGGAGGAGAAGCCCGCACCCCACGCGCCGGGGCCTGCGTTGGCGCCTGCCCCCGAGGCTTCGCATGGCATGTCGCACGCCCAAGGGCGCGGGCCGGCGGTTGCGGGTATAGTCCGCGCGCAATGTATCGAGCACGGCGGAACGGTGAGAATGGCGGGCGGGGCGCGGGTGACGCGGCGCTCGCAGCGGGCCGTCCGCTGCTCGGGGCGGACGACCCGCCGCCGTTCGAGATCGTCAATCCCGACGGCGGGGCGCGCTTCGCCCTCCTCTGCGACCATGCGAGCAACCGGGTGCCGCGCGCGCTCGACAACCTGGGTCTCGCGCCGGAAGACCTCGAGCGGCACATCGCCTGGGACATCGGGGCGGGGGCGGTCACCCGCCGGCTCGCGGCCCGTTTCGACGCGCCGGCGGTGATCGCCGGCTACTCGCGCCTCGTCATCGACTGCAACCGGCGGCTCGAGGACCAGCAGTCGATCCTCGACGTCAGCGACGGCACGCCGGTGCCGGGGAACCGGAACCTCACCGCCCGCGATGCCGCCGCCCGGGCGAAAGCGTGCTTCCGGCCGTACCACCAGGCGTGCGCCGCGGTGCTCGCGGGGGTCGAGGCGCGCGGCGGCACGGCGCCGGTCGTCATCGTGCACAGCTTCACGCCCGTCTTCGAGGGACACCGTCGACCGTGGCACATCGGGATCCTCTGGCACGAGGACGGCCGGATCGCCCGGCCGCTCCTCGAAGCGCTCCGCCGCAGGCGGGACCTTTGCGTCGGCGACAACGAGCCTTATGACGGCGCGTCGCCCCACGGCTACACGATGCCCGCGCATTGCGCCCGGCATGGCCGCGCGAACGTGCAGATCGAGGTTCGCCAGGACCTCGTCGCCGACGCGGCGGGGGTCGAGCGCTGGTCCGAAGTCCTGTTCGACGCCCTCGCCGGGATCCTCGCGGACCCCGGACTGTACCTGCGACGCACCGCCTGAGACGGGAGGCCGGCCGGGGCGCGTTCGCGCGACGGCGCACGTACGTCGGGTACACTCGGGCGCTATCTTCACCGGCCGGGGCGCGGCACAGGAAGAACAGATGACCCACGCGGATGCGCCCGTTCCGATCGCGGCGGCGGCCATCGCGGCGTGCCGCCGTCTTCGCATCGATCGCCCATTCCCGTTGCGATGAGGCAGTTCATCGAGCGACACACCTTCTGGGCGATCGTCCTCGTCCTCCTCGTCGCGGTGTTCGTGTGGCTCATCTTCGCGGTCTGGCCGCCGTGGCTGGTCGACGCCCTCGGCCGCAAGAAGACGTTCGTCAACACCCTCTTCAACGGGGTCACCCTGGGCGGCCTCTACTTCCTCGTCGCGAGCGGCTTCACCCTCGTCTTCGGGCTCATGCGCAACGTCAACCTCGCGCACGGCTCGATGTACCTTCTCGGCGCCTACATCGGCTACGACGTGGCGGAAGCGAGCGGAAGCTGGTTCCTCGGCCTCGCGGTCGCCTTCCTCGCCATCGCGCTGAGCGGGGCCCTCCTCCAGATCCTCGTGTTCCGCCGCATGGAGGGCGACGATCTGCGCCAGACCCTCGTCACCATCGGGCTTTCCATCGTCGCCGCCGATCTGATGCTCGCGATCTGGTCCGGGGTCACCTACCAGTTCAGCCCCCCGGAGTGGCTCTTCGGAGCGACGAAGCTCCCCATCGTCTCCGTCGTCAAGTCGTCGGGGGCGGCCGTATACATCAAGTACCCGATCTACCGGCTCACCGTCCTCCTCGTCGCGGTCGCGATCGGGATCGCCCTGTGGCTGTTCCTCAACCGCACCCGCATCGGGATGATGATTCGGGCCGGGGTCAACGACCGCGAGATGCTCTCCGCCTCCGGGGTCAACGTGCAGCTCGTGTTCGCGGTCGTGTTCGCCCTCGGGGCGGGCCTCGCGGGCTTCGCGGGCGTCGTCGGCGGCACCGCGCTTTCCATCTCCCCCGGGGAGGACATCCGCTACCTCCTCGCTTCGCTCGTCGTGGTCATCGTCGGAGGGCTCGGCTCGGTCACCGGAGCGGCCATCGGCGCCCTCATCATCGGGCTCGCGGAACAGTTCGGGCTCGCCTACTTCCCGACCTACGGGGTGGTCCTCACCTTCCTCATCATGGTGTTCGTGCTTGCGGTGCGACCGCAGGGAATCATGGGGGGCCGCTGAATGGCCGCCGAGCGCAGGCGCGGGCACGGCATCTTCTCGGGCGGGGTGAGGTGGTCCGACCTCCACCCCGCGACGGTGGTCGCGGTCGTGTTCCTGCTCGCCTACCCGAGCTTCAGCTCGGACTTCTTCACCGTCCAGATCGGCGCCTACTCGCTCATCCTCGGCACCATCGCCCTCTCCCTCATGATGCTCGCGGGCTACGGGGGAATCGTGAGCCTCGCCCAACTCACCGTCGCGGGGTTCACCGCCTACCTCGTCGCCATCCTCGGCGACAACAGCGTCGGGGTGATGGGGCTCGGCTGGCCGTGGTGGCTGACGGTGCCGGTCTCGATCCTCGGGGGGGCGGTGCTCGGCGCCCTCATCGGCGCCATCGCGGTCCGCACCGAGGGGATCTACACGATCATGATCACCCTCGCGATCGCGGTCGTCCTTTTCTTCTTCGTCCGCCAGAACTACGTCATCTTCAACGGCTGGACGGGGTTCGCGGGAATCGAGCCGCCGACCCTGCTCGGCGTCTACTGGCGCGACCCGGTCCCGTTCTACTACCTCTCGCTCCTCGTCGCGGGCTTCTTCTTCTGCGCGGTGGTGTACCTCTCGCGCTCGACCTTCGGCCTGGGGCTCCAGGCGATCCGCGACAACCCGCGACGCATGCGGGCCCTCGGCTTCGACGTGGCCCTCCACCGCATCTTCGCCTTCTTCCTCGCCGGCCTCGTCTCGGCCACCGCCGGGGTGCTGCTCGTGTGGTTCTACGGCCGCGTGTCACCGGGCACGATGGGGGTCGAGGGGACCATCGACATCCTCGTCATCGCCGTCGTCGGGGGCCTTCGCCATCCGATCGGCCCGTTCCTCGGGGCGATCGGGTTCGTGCTCCTGGAGAACTTCGCGATCGACCTCATCGACCGCGAGCGTTTCAACACCGTCATCGGGCTCGTGTTCCTCGCCATCGTGCTGTTCTCGCCCGATGGCGTGTTGGGGCTCTGGAACCGGATCCGCCCGCGGCTCCGGTTCGACCGAAACGTGCGTCCGGCCTCCGGGCGCGCCGAAACGGACGCCGGCGACCATCCCGCCGGCGTCCGGGAATCCACCAGCTAGGGAGAAGAGAGATGCATGACAAGGGAAAGACACTCCTCGCCGCGGCCGCGCTGCTCGCGGGCAGCTCCGGCATCGCCGGCATCGCCCAGGCCGAAGACACCATCAAGATGGGCGCCCTCGCGACCCTCGAAGGGGCGTTCGCGGTCCTCGGCGAGGACAGCATGCGCGGGGTCACCCTGGCCCTCGAAGAGGTCGACCACATGGTGGCCGGCAAGAAGATCGAGCTCATCACCGGCTCGTCCGACGCATCGCCCCAGAGCGCCATCAACGCCACCAAGAAGCTCGTCGAGCAGGACGGGGTGAGGGTCATGGTCGGCCCGCTCTCCGGGTCCGAAGGTCTCGCGCTCAAGGACTACGCGAAGACTAAGCCGAACGTCACCTTCGTTAACGGCACCTCGGCCGCCCAGGACACGACGCTCCGCGAACCGGCCCCCAACTTCTTCCGCTTCAGCACCGAGGGTGCGCAGTGGATGGCCGGCCTCGGGGAGTACGCCTACAACGTGAAGGGCTACCGGACGGTGGCGGTCCTTGCCGAGGACTACTCGTTCCCGTACACCCAGGTGTTCGGCTTCCTCGAGCCCTTCTGCCGGCTCGGCGGCAAGGCCCCGGTCGACGCCCGCTTCTGGGTCCCGATCGGCAACAAGGACTACTCCTCGGTCATCGCGGCCCTCCCGGACGACGTGGACGCGATCTACGTCGCCCTCGGAGGCGCGGACGCGATCAACTTCCTCACCCAGTACGAGCAGGCGGGCGGCGAGCTTCCCCTCGTCGCGGGCTCGATCACGGTCGACCAGTCGGTGCTCGGCTCGAAGGGACGGACCCGTGACTTCGTCGTCGGCACCCCGTCCGCGGGCCCGGTCTCCGACACCTGGGACGACCCGCGCTGGAGCGCCTTCGTCGCCGCGTACCAGAAGCGGTTCCCGGACGGCTTCCCGTCCCCGTCCCTCTTCGCCCACGGCTACTACATCAACACCAAGGCGATGCTCCTCGGCCTCGAGGCGGTCGGCGGCGACGTCTCGGACGGTGGCGAGAAGCTCCGCGCGGCACTCTCCGCCCTGGAGTTCGAGACCCCGACCGGCATGGTAAGGCTCGACGAGCGCCGCAACGCCATCGCGGACATCTTCTTGACCGAGGTGATCGTCGGTCCGGACGGGAACCTCGTGAACAAGACCATCGAGGTCATCCCGGCCGTGAGCCAGACCTTCGGCCTCCCGTACGAGAAGTTCCTCGAGTACGGCCAGGTCGGCCGCGAGAACCCGCCCTGCGAGTGATCGCGGAGCGAGACGACGTGACGAGGCGGGAAGCATGAGGCGGGACGAGGTGCGGGGCGGAGCGCGCCCCGCGCCCCGCCCCGCCTCGCCCCGATAGAGATGCCCGGGACGGACGCCCTCTCCCGGCTCCAGGGAGCCGGCCAGCACGCGCTGGAGCTCGAAGCGGTCAGCCGCTACTTCGGCGCGCTGGTCGCCCTCGCGGACATCAACCTCACCCTGGGGGCGGGGGAGCGGCGTGCGGTCCTCGGCTCGAACGGGGCGGGCAAGACCACCCTGTTCAACGCGATCACCGGCGACTTCCCGCCGACCACCGGGCGGGTGCGCCTGTTCGGCGAGGACGTTACGGACCTCCCGGTGCACGAGCGGATCCGTCGCGGACTTCGCCGGACCTACCAGATCTCGCTGCTCTTCGGGGGCCTCTCGGTCATCGACAGCGTCTACCTCGCCTGCCGCGGGGTGAGCCGCCGGCGCTTCTCGCTTCGCCGCGCGCGACGCGACGATGCGGCCATGCACGCGGCCGAGACCCTCATCGGCGCGGTCAATCTCGACGAGGTGCGCGGGAACCTCGTGTCCACCCTGAGCCACGGGCAGCAACGACAGCTCGAGATCGCCCTCGCCCTCGCGGGGGCCCCCCGGCTCACCCTGCTCGACGAGCCGGCCGCCGGCCTCTCGCCGAGCGAGCGCTCGGACCTGGTCGAGATCCTGCAGTCGCTCCCCCGGCACATGAGCTTCATCATCATCGAGCACGACATGGACGTGGCCCTGCGGGTCGCGGAGAGCGTGACGATGATGCACAACGGGCGCGTCTTCAAGGAGGGCACTCCGGAAGAGATCGAGAACGACCCGGAGGTCCAGGAGCTCTACCTGGGGCACGGCCATGGCTGAGCGGGCCAGGTGGCGGGCCGAGCGCGCGCGCCGCCGCGCCGAGTCGTCGGCGACCTTGCGGATCCGCGACCTCCACATCCACTACGACCAGTCCCACGCCCTGCAGGGCGTCGATCTCACCCTGGACGAGGGGGTCCACGCGGTGGTCGGGCGCAACGGCATGGGCAAGACGACCCTGTGCAACGCCATCATGGGGCTCCTCCCGGTGCGGCGCGGCTCGATCCGGTTCGAAGGCGGCGACATCACCGGACTCGCCCCCTACCAGGTGGCCGCCCGGGGCGTCGCGTACACCCCGCAGGGGCGCCGCCTGTGGCCCTCCCTCACCGTGGACGAGCACCTGCGCCTCGCCGGCCGGGGCGGCGGCTCTTGGACCGTGGAACGGGTGTACGACGTCTTTCCGCGCCTCGCGGAGAGGCGGCGCAACGGCGGTGGACAGCTCTCGGGCGGGGAGCAGCAGATGCTCGCCATCTCGCGCGCCCTCCTCCAGGACCCGCGCCTCCTCGTCCTCGACGAGCCGACCGAGGGGCTCGCACCCCTCATCGTTGCCCATCTCGAGGAGCTGCTCTCCACCCTGGCGGCCGAGGGCGACGTCGCGATCCTCCTCATCGAGCAGAACATCGGGGTCGCGACGGCCATCGCCGACGACGTCGCGATCATGGTCAACGGCCGCATCAGCCGGGTGATTCCCGCCGGAGAGCTGGCCGGCGACCGTGCGCTCCAGCAGCGCCTCCTCGGGGTGGGGCGCGACTTCGCCGGCGAGATCGACGATGCGGCGCCCGCCGGTTCCGAACCGGCCGGGCGCGGAACCGAATCCGCGACGGCGGCGGCCGCACCCGGCTCGAAGGCCGGACGCGGACCTGCCCGCGGACCGGAGCGGGGACGGCCGCAGGGGAGCGGGCGGCGCGCCGCGGAAACGCCGTCCGGCGCGGGCCGTGCTGCGGCCGGCGGCGACGACCGCGACGGCGGCGTCCAGGCCGAGCCGGCGCCCCCGCGCCGCGGTGCGCGCCTCTCCTACGTGCCGCCGACCCGCTGGTCGCGGGCGGCGTGGGACCGGGCGGGCGGCGCGCGAGCCCCCGCCGAGGCCGGCTCGGCGGCACCGCCGACCCCGTCCGCATCCCGGGCCTTCGCTCCGGATTCGGCCGCGGAGACGGAGGAGCCTCCCGGCCCGACCGCGCCCGCCCGTCCGGAGCCGATGTACCGCGAGCCGGACCGCCTCCGCCCCGACTTCGACGGCGCGAGCGCGGTCTTCGTGGCCGGGACGTTCGACACCAAGGGCGCGGAGCTCGGCTACATCCGGGACTGCCTCGCGGATCTCGGCGTCGCGGCCCGCACGGTCGATCTCTCGACCTCCGGCCGGCCGTCTTCGGCCGACATTCCCCCGCATCTCGTCGCCGCCCACCACCCCCGCGGCGCGAACGCGGTCTTCACCGGCGAGCGCGGCGCTTCGGTCGCCGCGATGGCCGGCGCGTTCGAGCGCTGGATCGGGGGTCAACGGGGGATCGACGGCATCATCTCGGCCGGGGGCTCGGGCGCCACCGCCCTTGCGACCCCCGCGATGCGCCGGCTCGCCGTCGGGGTCCCGAAGGTGATGATCTCGACCGTCGCCTCGGGCGACGTCGGCCGCTACGTCGGCGCTTCGGACATCATGATGATGTACTCGGTGACGGACGTGCAGGGCCTCAACCGGATCTCGCGCCGGGTGCTCGCGAACGGCGCGAACGCGCTCGCCGGCATGGTCCGCGCGCCGGAGCGCGCGCGGCGGCGCCCTTCCCCGCCGGACGACGACCGGCCCGGGCTCGGACTGACCATGTTCGGGGTGACCACCACCGCCGTGCAGCAGGTGACGGCGCGCCTCGAGGACCGGTACGACTGCCTCGTGTTCCACGCGACCGGGGTCGGCGGGCGGTCGATGGAGAAGCTCGCCGACAGCGGGCTCCTCGCCGCCGCCGTGGACCTCACCACGACCGAGATCTGCGACATGATGATGGGCGGGATCCTCGCCGCCGACGAGGACCGGTTCGGGGCGTTCATCCGCACCCGCATCCCCTGGGTCGGCTCCGTCGGCGCGCTCGACATGGTGAACTTCGGCCCGCCCGACACGGTGCCGGAGAAGTACCGGGGCCGGCGCTTCGTCGAGCACAACCCCCAGGTCACCCTGATGCGGACGACGGCCGAGGAGAACGCGCGCATGGGCGAGTGGATCGCCCGGAGGATCAACGCGATGACGGGGCCGGTGCGCTTCCTCGTCCCGGAGGGCGGGGTCTCCGCCCTCGACGCCCCGGGCCAGCCCTTCCACGATCCGGAGGCGGACCGGGCGCTCTTCGACACGATTGCGGGCACCTTCGAGGAGAGCGCCAGCCGGCGCCTCGTCCGCACCCCCCATCACGTGAACGAACCCGCCTTCGCCGACGCGGTGGCGGGGGCGCTCGCGGACATCCATCCCATCGACAGGAGCCTGCGTCATGGCGCGGTTTGAACGCAAGGAGCTGCTCGAACGGTTCCAGGGCATGAAGCGCCGCGGCGAGCCCATCGTCGGCGGCGGGGCGGGGACCGGGCTCTCCGCGAAGTGCGAGGAGGCGGGAGGCATCGACCTCATCGTCATCTACAACTCGGGGCGCTACCGGATGGCGGGGCGCGGCTCGCTCGCCGGCATGATGGCGTACGGCAATGCGAACGACATCGTGATGGAGATGGCCCGCGAGGTCCTCCCGGTGGTGGAGCGCACCCCGGTGCTCGCGGGGGTCAACGGGACCGACCCGTTCTGCCACTTCGACCGCTTTCTCGACGATCTGAAAGCGGTCGGGTTCTCCGGGGTGCAGAACTTTCCGACCGTCGGCCTCATCGACGGCACGTTTCGCGAGAACCTCGAGGCGACCGGCATGTCCTACGCCCTGGAGGTGGAGCTCATCCGCCTCGCCCGCGCGAAGGACCTGCTGACCACCCCGTACGTGTTCAGCGAGGACGAGGCGGCCGCGATGGCCGAGGCCGGGGCGGACATCGTGGTCTGCCATCTCGGCCTCACCACCGGGGGGGCGATCGGGGCCGGGGTCGCGTTCTCGCTCGCGGACTGCCCGGCCCGGGTGGATGCCTGGGCACGGGCGGCGCTCGCGGTCAACCCGGAGGTCATCGCGCTCGTCCACGGCGGCCCGGTGTCGAGCCCCGAGGACGCGCAGTACGTGCTCGACCACACCGAGCACTGCCACGGCTTCTACGGCGCCTCCTCGATGGAGCGGCTCCCGGCGGAGGTCGCGCTCACCGAGCGGACGCGCGCGTTCAAGGCGGTCACGTTGGACCGCGAGGCCGTGCCCACCCTCGTCACCTCGATCGATTCGACCGGGGTCACGATCGAGCGCGAGGCCGTGC
>JAPOPW010000013.1 GCA_026712715.1 Immundisolibacterales bacterium
GACGTCGGTGAAAGCGAAGTCGGACGAGGAGAAGGTGTAGGCGGTGTCCTCGTTCGTCGTGACCGTGTTGTCCGCCGAGGTCGGGGCATCGTTCACCGCCGTCACGTCGATGGTCATCGTGTAGGCCTCGCCGCTCTCCGCTTCGCCGTCGCCGACCCGGAAGGTGAAGCTCGCATAGCTCGCGCCGTTGGCGTTCGCCGCCGGGGTGAAGACGAGGGTGCCGAGATCGTCCGCCGGCACCGATTGGCCCGCCGTCACCGATGCATCGCCCAGGGCCAGGGAGCCCGCCCCGGGCAATGTCGCGACCGTCACGCTCGCCAGCACGTCGCCGGTGTCGACGTCGTCGAACGCGAAGTCGGACGAGGAGAAGGTGTAGGCGGTGTCCTCGTTCGTCGTGACCGTGCTGTCCGCCGAGGTCGGGGCGTCGTTCACCGCCGTCACGTCGATGGTCATCGTGTAGGCCTCGCCAGTCTCCGCATCGCCGTCGCTGACTCGGAAGGTGAAGCTCGCATAGCTCGCGCCGTTGGCGTTCGCCGCCGGAGTGAAGACGAGGGTGCCGAGATCGTCCGCCGGCACCGATTGGCCCGTCGTCACCGCGGCGCCCGAGAGGGTGAGCGCGCCCGCGCCGGGCAATGTGGCCACCGTCACGCTCGCCAGCACGTCGCCGGTGTCGAGGTCGGTGAAAGCGAAGTCGGTCGCAGCGAAGGCGTAGGCCGTGTCCTCGTTCGTCGTGACCGTGTTGTCCGCCGAGGTCGGGGCATCGTTCACCGCCGTCACGTCGATGGTCATCGTGTAGGCGTCGTCGCTCTCCGCATCGCCGTCGTTGACCCGGAAGGTGAAGCTCGCATACCCGGCGCCGTTCGCGTTCGCCGCCGGGGCGAAGATGAGGTTGCCGAGGTCACCCGCCGGCACCGACTGGCCCGCCGTCACCGCGGCGCCCGAGAGGGTGAGCGCGCCCGCACCGGGCAAGGTCGCCACCTTGACGCTCTGCAGCGCGTCGCCGGTGTCGAGGTCGGTGAAAGCGAAGTCGGTCGCAGCGAAGGCGTAGGCCGTGTCCTCGTTCGTCGTGACCGTGTTGTCCGCCGACGTCGGGGCGGTGTTGAACGGTGTGGCCGTGACAGGACCGGCCTTGGGGCCCACATCCTGGCCGTACACCGCACGCGCCTCGAATGCGTACTTCGTGCCGTTGGTGAGACCCGTCACCACTACACCAAGTTCGTCGGTGACGCTGGTCCCCGCATCGTCGCCGTCCGGCACGTCCCTCCAGACCGTGGAATCCGGCACGGCCTCACCCCGCGCGTAGCGGTACTGGAGTTTGGTGAACGCCGACCCGAGGGGCTCCAGCCAGCTCAACGCCACCTGCTCGTCGCCCGGCGTTGCCGCCATCCTCCGCGGCCTACATCTCTCGGTGGCAGCAGGGGCGGTGCCGATCAGCGTGCCGTTGACGGCAATCAACATTTCGACCTCTGCCGGTTCACCTGCCAAGATAGAGGAATCTCCAATGCTCCAGTCACTGACACCGCCGCAATCCTCGGCATTGTTGCCAGCGGGCGTCGTGTGCCGCATCTGGACCGCAAATTGTCTGTTGTAGGAAATCGATACGAAAACGGTATAAGTCGTGAATGCGGCGAGCGTGGTACCCGCGGGCGCGAAGTACTCGCGAATGGGGCCGTCTGCATAAGCGAGAGGCACCTCGCCGGTCATCTCCGCGACAACGGACCCTTCCCTGCGGAGCGTCACCTCCGGTGTAACAGGAATGTACGGCTGAAAAGGTATGGCATTGGCTTCATCGATGGAGATTTCGATGCTGGTCAGCGTCGCGGCGTTGATGCCGGTCGTGAAATCCTGCGAATAGGTCCTGGTGCGGGCGCCGGCAATACGGCTAGACGTGGAAACGCTGTGCTCCAGGTTGCTAATCAGCTCCCTGGCGTGGACCGGAGCGAGGGGCGCCGCGGCGAGCGTGCACAGCACGCAAGCCCAGCTCACGGCCACGTGCAGACCGCCCCCCCGCACGCCCTCGTGCGAGCGCGTTGTCGCCCGCCAGTGGCTCAGCACCACGGTCGTTGCGCAAACCTGGCAGCCCAAAGCTGGATCCAACGCGTCCGTGGATCCAAGGCGTGCGCTCTCGTTACCCCGTACGGGGGTGCGGCCACGTCCCCGAAGCGGAAAGTGCTCGGTTGCAAAACCGGCCCGCTCTTGGCTGGGACCGAAACCAGCCCCGAGCACCTACTCTCCTTGCGTCCCTGCATTTCCGAATCTGGTGTCTGATTGGGGTCGTGACCGAGCGGCAGTTCTGGGGTCGGAAAAAGAATCTCTTGCGCAACGCCGGTCGCGGCTCCGGCTGCGCCGGAACGCAAGCGCGAAACCGTCGACCACTCGAAGCGCTGATCGGCCTCGTCCCTGCGCCGTTCTCGGGAAAGTTCGAGTGCGGCCGATGACGCGGCGCCCGCAGGCCGGGCGCCGGAGGGAGCAACGAGGCAGGCTCGATCGGCGCGCCGCCCGGGGCCGGGAGGAGATCCGGCGGCATCGTGCGTGCAGCCGGGGCCGCTTTCGGAAGGTAGCGCCCCCGGCAACTCGTCCCGGAGTACGACTGCATGCCCGACGCGGGAAGACTTGGTTGGGAAAAGTGAGTCGTATTCGGCTGGCCTGACACCGGCCCCGAACGCACTCGCTCCATGCATCGTCTCGCCTCCATATCGACGCCCGATGGCGCTCGTCACCGGGCGCAAACTCCGTCGAAGGTGGTTTTCGACCACCCCGATCGCAGTGATCTATGCATGGTCTGGGTATCGGAGACAATAGAAGTCGGATACGAAATTTTGTAGTTCTATCCATGGCTTAGGACACTATCTCGAAACGGAAGATTGACTACACAAAGAAGAGAGAGGACTACAAATCCGGATCAATTTCCCTGTATAAGGGCGCGCACATGACAATCGAAACCGGGGGTGTTCGCTACCACGATCCGTGCCCGTGACGCGAGGTCAACGCCGGTGCCGGCGATGTTCCGCCGGAGCCCTCTTCCCTGCGTCGCAGCTCCTCAGGAGTCGCCGTGGATCAATCCCAGCCCGATGGTTGCGGCTCCGGCAATCTCGAACCACAAGATCGGCTCGGACAGGAACAGGCTTCCCAGCACCAGTGCGGTGACCGGGATCAGCAGCGTGACAGCATCACGTTGCTGCCGCCCGCGCGCACGAGAATTTCGAAGAAGACAATGTACGCAGCCGAGGTCCCGAACAGCGCCATCGCCCCCAGGGCCACCCAGGTCCCGGCGCCGGGCGCCGCAAGTGTCCACGGGCGGTCGACAACGGCGACCACCATCGCGATGATGAGCGTCGATGCGAGGAGCTGGCAGGTCGCGGACTTGAGCGGCGCAACGTCGGCAAGGTGTCGGCGTCCCCGCAGGGCGGCAAATTCGTAGCTGAGCTCGCCGGACAGGCACAAACCGATTCCCAGGAGCCTCGCATCGGCCGAGAGCGCGTCCGCCCGGCTGATGACGACCACCCCGACGACGCCCAGCACGACGCCGATTACCCGCTGCGTCGTCAGACTCTGCGTGGAACGATGCCATTGCCAGGACGGTGAACAGCGGCGTCATGGCGTTCATGATGGACGCCGGTCCGACGCTTATCATAGTCTGCCCGGCGTTCAGAAAGCTGAATGGCAACACGTTGTTCAGCAGCCCCATGACCAGAAAGGGCGTCCAGGCGGACAGGCCGCGTGGCAGGGAATGGCCCAGGAACCATGCCGGCGCGAGGAGAATTGCCGCAGCGATCCCGACGCGGGCCAGCACCACCGTCAGTGGGGGTAGCTCGACGACCGCGACGCCAACGCAGAAGAACGCACCACCCCACAGCACCGAGAGCAGAACCAGCAAGCCCCACGCGAATCATCGTCTTTGGTTCTTGCACGTGAAGCCTCGCTACGGGCTGACGCGGCGCTGACGGCGGCAACGTTG
This sequence comes from Immundisolibacterales bacterium, assembly GCA_026712715.1. Lineage (GTDB taxonomy): Bacteria > Pseudomonadota > Gammaproteobacteria > HK1 > HK1 > JAJDXW01. The sequence goes on from JAPOPW010000013.1 coordinate 3,959, forward strand.
CACGAGAATCTCGGGGAGGTCATTCCGTTTCTTGCTGTGGAATTCGAAATGCCGCTGTACGCGCGTTGAACCGCGCGGGGTATTCCGGAGGAGAAATGTCCGAGTCGCGCGGGAAGGCAGACGCCCCGGGCACGAGCGATCGTTTCGGCCCCGAATGTCGCGAGGGCTTCGGAGGTTCGGTCATCGCGAAGTCGCGGGAGGACGCGGCAGGCGCAATCGGCCCGGCTCGGGCGAGCCGGTCGCCAACGGACCGAACGCGGGCGCGTTCAATATCCCGCGTGCTCCAGAGTATTCGTGCGCCTTCGTCCCTCGGACGTGGTTGCGTGGTAGAGCATGGTCGATTCCCCGGAGAACGAGGCGGACGCCGGCCGGGGCCGGCAGAACCCCAACGCCGGAAGGTGTCTCATGATGCGTGTGCTCGGGACGAAGCGGTATCCCGGAGTGGTCGCATCGCGGGTCGCGGTTCAGGGAATCCCTTGTCTCAGCGAGCGGATGCGGGGACTGACAGCGGTCCGGTGTCCAGCAGTTTCTCGGCTTGGGCCGGTGCGCTCGTCAGACCGACGGAGGCGACCGTGTGCTCCATTATTTGCTCATAGAGGGGCTACACTGGCTGCGGGAAAGCGGTCCGTCGAGCCGTGATAGACCGGAGGGGTGGAAGTCGTGAACAGCCGCTGTGGGAAGAGACTCGTCGTCCTCGCGCACCGGGTTCGGCTGCCGGGCAGGCCGCCCCACCGCCCGGCGAAATGAGAGCGGTGAAGTCGAGATGGATGAGGTGAATTCCGTAATTTAGCTCGTCATCAATTCCATAATTGATTTTCCACGTGACTCGTAGAACTCCAGCTCAGAGAATTGCTCAGAGGACTGGTGAGATACTGCGGACAATTGCGAGGTACCTCCCATGAGCTCGTGGCCCCATGTCGGCATCGTCGGCGGCTCCCTCGGCGGACTCACCGCCGCCCTCGTTCTGCGCGACCTCGGCTGCGAGGTCGATGTCTTCGAGCGTTCGAGCGAGGCGCTCAAGGCGCGGGGGGCCGGCATCGCCACGCACCCTTCGACCACCCGCTACTTCGAGGAGTCGAGCGAGCTCGACGCGAGCCTCGTCGAAATCGAGCTGCCGTGGCTCCAGTTCCTCGACGCGGGCGGGGCGCTCGCCTACCGGGAGCGGATGAACTACCGCTTCTCCTCCTGGACGACGGTGTACCGGGGGCTCATGGGTGCCTTCGGAGACGAGCGCTACCACCTCGACTCCGAGGTCGTGGACTTCGCGCAGGACGACCACCGGGTCACCGTTCGCTTCGCCGACGGCTCGACCCGCACCGTCGACCTGCTGGTGTGCGCGGACGGCATCTCATCCGCGTCCCGCACAAAGCTTCTCCCCGGCGCGCACGAGCGGTACGCGGGGTACGTAGCGTGGCGGGCGATGATCCCGGAGTCGGACCTCGATCCCGAGAGCTTCGAGGTGCTCCGCGACGGCCTCACCTACTGCGTGCTCCCGGACGGGCACGTTCTCGTCTACCCGATCCCGGGTCTGGAGGGCGAGCTCGAGCCGGGTCGCCGGCTCGCGAATCTCGTCTGCTACCACAACTACGCCGACGGCGACGAGATCGACGACCTCATGACCGACCGCAACGGCGAGCGCCAGGCCCTCTCGCTGCCGCCGGGCGCGGTCCGCGACGAACACGTCGAGCGCTTCCTCGAGTTCGCCGACGAGCACATGCCGCCCCAGATCGCGGAAGTCCTGCACAAGTCCTCGGCCCCCTTCGTGCAGGTCATCTACGACATCGAGGTCCCGAACATGGTGTTCGGTCGCATCGCCCTCATGGGGGACGCGGCGTTCGCGGTGCGCCCGCACGCGGGAGCCGGCACCGCCAAGGCGTGCGAAGACGCGTGGACCCTGCGCGACGCGCTCCGTGACGCGGGCGGCGACCCGGTGGCCGCCCTCGCCCGGTGGGAACCGAGGCAGCTCGACCTCGGGGGGAACCTCCTCGAACGAACCCGCGAGATGGGGGATCGCTCGCAGTTCCACCACACCTGGATCCCGGGCGACCCGTCGCTGCGGCTCGGCCTCTACGGCCCGGGGCGGTAGCGCGACGCGCGGCGCGGCGGGTCTCGCCGTGGTCGGGCGACGACGTGCCCCGCGCGCCGCTCGGTCCGACGCGGCTCCCGGACGGGACACTCGTACCTGCGTTCCCCTGGTCACCTGCGAACGAGGAAACGTGGAAGCGGTCGTCTGACTTCCATTCGAGGGATCTGCCCTCGTCCGGCACCCTCGCCCGGTTGCGACCGCGGCCCCGAGCTCGACTACCATCGCGTCCTCCCGACGCCGAGCGTGGACGGGTCGTCGACCCGAGGTGGGTCGTTCTTGTTTACCAACGATTGGAGAGAGCGCATGGCGCGGTATGTCGAACGGTTCTCGCTCGCCGGACGGCGGGCGCTGGTCACCGGAGCTTCCAAGGGAATCGGCCTCGAAATCTGTGCCGTTCTGGCCGACGCGGGGGCTGACGTCGCCGCCGTCGCGCGCGACCCCGGAGGACTTGCCGAAGCGCGAGCGGCCGTCGAAGCGGCGGGCCGCGCGTGCGTCACCATCGAGGCCGAGCTCGCCTCCGTGGAGGGGCCGCGCGCCGCGGCGCGCCAGGCCCTTGCCCACTTCGGGGCGATCGACATCCTCGTCAACAACGCCGCGTACTCCCGGCCGCAGTCCCTGCTGGAGACGCAAACGGAGGACTGGGACCGCACCATGGCCGTCAATCTCCGGGCGCCGTTCCTGCTCGCGCAGGAATTGGCGCCCGGGATGATCGAGCGCAAGCGCGGCAAGATCATCAATGTCTCGTCACAGACGGGCATCGTGGCCATCCCCGACCACTGCGCCTATGCGGCCTCCAAGAACGGCCTGAACGCACTGACCAAGGCGATGACCTGCGAGTGGGCGAAGCACGACATTCAGTGCAACGCGATCTGCCCGACGGTGATCCTGACCCCCATGGGCGAGCGGGTCTGGGGCCCCCCGGAGAAAGGCGATCCGATGCGGGCGAAGATCCCGGCCGGACGCTTCGGGCGGCCGGTGGAAGTCGCCGATCTCGTGCTCTACCTGGCGTCGCCCGCCTCCGACATGATCAACGGCGACACGATCATGCTCGACGGTGGCTATACGGCACTGTAGCCGCCCGTGCCTTCGGGGGAGCACGTGTTCCGAGGTCCCCGTTTTGCAACGTGCGCCCTCACCCAGGTTCCGCCATGGCCCAACCGGACCAGCTCGCGCATCCGGCGCCGGTACTCCGGCGCGTCCGCCGCGTTCGTCTTTGCCATCTGAACATCTCGTCGGAACAAGGTCGGGATGTCCACGAAAACGGTGGACCAACACCACTTTCCGCGAGATGTCCGAAGGCCCCGTTTCCGGCGGCCCACCTCGTCGCGAGAGGGCGGGAACGGACCGGTATTCCGCGCGTCCGTTGCGCGCGCCGGATGGGTTTTCGAAAATGGGGTCCATCCCTCCCATAGATCCGATGACGTTGACCCCAGAACCGACCGGGAGGCGAGCCAGTTGATGGAGGCGAGACACAGGTACCCCGCGACCCCTCCGACAGTCACCTTGGCCGTGCTGGCCGCACTCGTGGCCCTCGTTGCGGCGGCCGCGGTGCGGGCGGAGTACGCCAACCCGGACGGGGTGGCGGTCATCATCGGCAACCGGAGCTACGCGGGGGACCTGCCAGCCGTCGATTTCGCCCACCGCGACGCGGAGGCGTTCCGACGCTACGTCCTCGACGTGCTCGGCTTCGACCCCGAGAACGTCATCGACCTCCGCGACACGACGCAGGCCGACATGTGGTCCACGTTCGGGAGCCGCGAAACGGCGGAACGGAGCGAGCTGTGGTCGTATCTCGCGGACGAGGGTTCGGACGTGGTGGTGTTCTACTCCGGTCACGGGGTGCCGGGCATCGATGACCAGCGCGGGTACCTGCTGCCGGTGGACGCGAACCCGAACACCGCGGAGCTGAACGGCTACCCCATCGATGTGCTGTTCGAGAACCTCGCCAACCTCGAGTCGGCGCGTTCGGTCGCGGTGTACCTCGATGCCTGCTTCTCGGGCGGGAGCGGCGGCGGGATGCTGATCGAAGGCGCGTCACCGGCGTTCGTGGAGGCGTCGTTGCCGGGCGGGGATGCGGAGCGCCTGACGGTGCTGACGGCGGCCTCGGGCAAGCAGCTCGCGTCGTGGGACCGGAAGGCGAAGCATGGACTCTTCACCCTTCACCTGCTGGAGGCGCTGTACGGGAAGGGGGACCAGGACGCGGACGGGCGAGTGACCGCGCGGGAGGCGAAGGCGTACCTCGACCGGCACATGACCCGCGCCGCGAAGCGGACCTGGAAGCGCAGGCAGAAGGCAAGCCTCATGGGGAACGTGGAAGCGGTGCTCGCGAACGCGGGTGCCGGGGGCGCGTTTCCGTCACGCCCGGTGCTGGACGATGCAGGAGTCGTTGCCGGCCCGCGAGAGCAGGATGCCGGCCGGGCGGGTTCGGCCAGGGGTGCGGAGGACGCGTCGCGGCCGGCCGACGCGCCGGAGGCAGTGGAGGCGGCGCTTGGCCTCAACCACGCTCAGCGAGTGCTGGTGCAGCGTGGCTTGGCGTCGCTCGGGTTCGAAGTCGGAGTAGCGGACGGGGTGTTCGGGCGGCGAACGCGCGTGGGCCTGGCGGCGTACCAGCGGGAGAAGGGGTTGGCGGAAACCGGGTATCTCGAGGCGGAGCTGCGCGATGCGTTGGTCGCCCTGGGGAAGGCGCCGGCAACGGAGAATCGCGGCCTGCCAGCAAGAACCGAAGCGATGCAAAGGTTCCGGGACTGTGCGGATTGCCCCGAGATGGTGGCAGTACCGGCGGGAAGTTTCGAAATGGGCTCTGCTCCCGGGGAGAAGGGTCGCGGTGGCGAAGAGGGTCCGGCGCACCGGGTGAGGATATCGAACCCGTTCGCAGTGGGCGTTTACGAGGTGACGTTTTCGGAGTGGGAATCGTGTCGTCGGGCTGGCGGGTGCTCACACAATCCCGACGACAGAGGCTGGGGAAGGGGGAACCGGCCGGTCGTCGGAGTCAGTTGGAGGGACGCGCAGGAATATGTGCGCTGGCTGTCGGGGAAGACGGGGAAGGAGTATCGGTTGCCGAGCGAGGCGGAATGGGAGTATGCGGCACGGGCGGGGACGGTGACGCGGTACTGGTGGGGCGACGCGCTTGGCCGGGGTCGAGCGAACTGTGAAGATTGCGGGAGCCGCTGGGACGACAGGGAGACCGCGCCGGTGGGTTCGTTTTCGGCGAACGGCTTCGGGCTGCATGATGTACATGGGAACGCTCGGGAGTGGGTGGAGGACTGCTGGCATGGTGGTTACCGGGGGGCGCCGACGGACGGGAAGGAGTGGACGAGCGGCGGAGACTGCGGTAAACGCGTGCTGCGAGGCGGTTCGTGTTTCAATCCTCCAAGGCACTTGCGTTCCGCGATGCGAGTCTGGAAACCCATCGATCGTCGGGACCCTGATTCCAGCTTTCGCGTTGCCATGACACTGGATTGAGTCTCGATTCCTCGTTTGGCTCGTTGAACCGGCGGATCGCACCCTGGAGGCGTTCGAGCTCCGCGAAGCGGTGTGGGTGCCGATCGCGGCGGGAAAGGACGACGATCCGATCGGCATCCGGCCGTTCGACGCGATCACCTTCAGCCTGGGAGAACGCTGGCCGCAACGGAGATCCGTACGGTCGACCTGACCGGCGGGCCCCGGGGCGGGCTTGCCGCCGACGCGTCCGACGTCGTGCCTGGAACCGTGGCGCGGTCCCGGATCAGGCGCCGCCCGGCATCTCGATCTGCACCTTGACCGTGCTCGGAGGCGCGCTGCGCGCGTAGTCGAACGCCTCGATGCTGTCCCCGAAGGCGTAGGTGTCGGTGATGAGCGGGGTCACGTCGATCTTGCCGGACGCGAGCATCGCCACCGCGCGCGGCCAGATGTGCGCGTAGCGGAAGATGTGCTCGACCCGCGCTTCCTTGACCTGCGCCGCGAGCACGTCATAGGCGATGGGGGCGCCGGGCATGCCGATGAACACGACCCGGCCCCCGGGGCACACATGGTCGAAGACTTCAGCCGCGGCCCGCTCGTTCCCCGACGCCTCGAAGACCACGTCGGCCCCCCACCCGTCGGTCTCGCGGGCGACGACCTCGGCCAGGTTCTCGCGGCGCACATCCACCGGAGTGACGGCGCCGAACCGGGCCGCGAGGTCGAGCTTCGGCTCCTGCACGTCGCTCACGATCACCCGGCTGCACCCGGCCGCGAGGGCCGCGAGCACGGTCACCATGCCGATCGTGCCGGCCCCGATGACGAGCGCGATCTCGCCCGGCTGGATCTGCGCCTTGGTGGTGGCATAGACCCCGGTCGCGAGGGGCTCGACCATGGCTCCCGCACCGTCCGACACGCTGTCGGGGAGCTTGAACGTGAAGTCGGCGGGGTGGACGACGGTCGGTCTGAGCACGCCGTGGACCGGGGGCGTCGCCCAGAAGCGAACTGCCGGGTCGAGGTTGTACTTCCCGAGACGGGTCGGCCGGCTGTCGGGATCGGGAATGCCCGGTTCCATGCAGACCCGGTCGCCGACCGCGAGCGACGTGACCGCCGACCCGACCTCGACCACCATGCCCGACGCTTCGTGGCCGAGGACCATGGGTTCCCTCACGATGAACGGGCCAATCCCGCCATGGACGTAGTAGTGGACGTCGCTCCCGCAGACCCCGACCCGCTTGAGGGCGATGCGCACGTCGCGCGCCCCCAGCGCTTCCTCGAGCTCGATGGGTCGCAGGGACAGCTCGTCCTTGCGTTCGAGGACCAGTGCCTTCATCTCATTCTTCCCTCGGTTGTTCGGTGGGTAAACTCCGTTGGCGTGAGCTGAATCGAGCGCGGTGCGCGCGTCGCATGCGGCCGGTCCACCGGCCGCCGGGCCCGACCGCCCGTCTCGAAGCAGCTCAGGTCCTCCGACGGCGCCCCAACTCGCGCCGCGGGTCGTGCCGCGGCCACCGCGAGGGCTCGTGCCGCCGATGATGACGGCGGGAGATGTCGCGGACCTCCATCGCGGTGCCGAACGTGGCTTGGTTCGAGCGGATCCGGGTCAACATGATGAGGCCGCCCAACGCAACGAACAAGCCCGGTCGGCACATGGGACGCTTGCGTGCCGCTGTCGGCGGCCGGGGTGGCGGGGCCTCGCCGGCGTTCGCGGGGGGTGTCCGCATGGCGTCTCCTCAAGTCCCGGTGTCCGCCGTTTGCCCTGTTTCGACTGGCTCGCTAGGATCGAAGGGTTGAATCGGAAGCGATTCGGCGCCCGGCGGGATTGCGCTCGCGGGACGAAATCCGACGTGGACTGCGTGCAATTGGCCGGAGACGTGCAACCGATGACGGGAGACGAACGCGGATGCCGGGGGCGGGACGACGTTGAGTGAATCGCGGCCCGTCGCCTCCGACGCGCTCATGCGCGTCGTCGGCCTCGACAAGAGCTACGGCGGCCTGAAGGCGGTCGACTCGGTCACCTTCGATGTCCACCGGGGTGAGGTGCTGGCCCTCGTCGGCGACAACGGGGCCGGGAAGTCGACCCTCGTCAAGGCCATCGCCGGCGCCCAGCCGCCCGACGCCGGACACGTCGAGATGGAAGGCGTGCCGGTTCGGCTTCACACCCCGCGCGACGCCGAAGCGGCCGGAATCGGGTGCCTGCACCAGGGGCTCGGCCTCGTCGACACCCTCGACGTGCCCGAGAACGTGTTTCTCGGCCGCGAGCTTCGGTCCCGGTTCCTCGGGGTCGTCCCTCAGCTCGACCACGCGCGGATGCGCCAGCGCACGATCGAGCTCCTCGATCGCTTCGGTATCCACCTGCCGCGGCTGAACGACCCGGTCATCCGGCTCTCCGGCGGCCAGCGGCAGACGGTCGCGATCAGCCGCCTTCTCCTCCAGGAGGTCCGGCTCGTCATCATGGACGAGCCGATGGCCTCGCTCGGGGTCGAGGAAGGCCGGCGGGTGCTCGATCTCGTCCGCAACATGCGCGAGCGCGGCATCAGCGTCATCGTCATCAGCCACAACCTCGAGCACGTGTTCCAGCTCGCCGATCGCATCGCGGTGATGAAGAACGGCCGGCTGCTCGACGTCGTGGAGACCGCTGCGACCACCCGCGAAGCGGTGGTCCGGATGATCACCTTCGGCGAAGCCGCGTGAGGAACCCATGAACGAGTCCCCGGGCGCGGCCGCCCCCTCCGTGGCGGCCATCGGTCACCTGGATCGTCGTTGGCTCTTCGAGGGGCTGGGACTGACGATCGTGATAATCGCCCTCGCGGTGATCTTCTCGCTCATCAACCCGCGCTTCGCGTCGGTGGTCAACTTCATCAACATCCTGACCCAGTCGTCGTACTACGTGATCATCGCGGTCGGCATGACCTTCGTCATCACGAACGCGGGTATCGACCTCTCGGTTGGCTCGATTCTCGCGCTCGTTACCGTGATCGGCTTCGAGCTCATCAAGGAGGGCATGCACCCGGGTCTCGGGGTCCTCGTCATGTTCGCGCTCGGCGGCCTCATCGGCTGCTTTACCGGTTTCCTCGTCTCCTACGTCAGGATCCCTCCGTTCATTGCGACCCTGGGAATGATGGTGGCCCTGCGGGGGCTCGCCCTCGTTCATTCCGCCGGGAACATGCACTACGGCCTGCCGTCGTCGGTCACCTGGTTCGGCCAGGGCACCATCGTCGGCATTCCGGTGCCGGTGATCATCGCCTTCCTCTTCGCCCTGTTCGGAGCGTGGCTCTTCAACCACACGCGATTCGGCCTGCACGTGCGCGCCATCGGCGGCAACCGCGAGGCGGCCCGCCTCGCCGGGGTGCCGGTCAACCGGATCGAGCTCATGGTCTACGCGCTGATGGGGCTCATCACCGCGCTCGGCGGCCTCATCATGATCGCCCGCATCGACTCGACCCAAGCGACGATCGGGACGTCGATGGAGATCCACGTCATCGCCGCGGTCATCATCGGCGGCACGAGCCTGTTCGGCGGGCGCGGCACGATCTACGGGACCGTCCTCGGGGCGCTCCTGCTTTCGATGATGACGAACGCGCTCGTCATCGCCGGTGTGGACTACTTCTGGCAGCTCGTGGTGATGGGCGCGATCGTCCTCATCGCCGTCGCGATTGCCAACCTGCGCGAGCGTCGGGTTTCCGCGCTCGCGTTCTTTCCGCGGTCCTGGTTCGAAGGCCGCACGTAGTGCAACTACCAAGGGAGCTCAGCTCATGTTAAGTCGTCGCCTCCTGATCGCGGTGACCGCGTTCGCCGCGTTCGCCGCCGCTTTCGCCACCACCGCATCACGCGCCGAGCCGATGCGAATCGCGTACCTGTCGCCGTCCTTCGACATATCCGACGCGTGGGAACGCACCTTCTGGGCCATTCAGGGCCGGCTCGACGAGCTTGGTATCGAGTACGAAGCCCAGGCGCTCGCGGTGGCGAGCCACGTCGACCACGCCGGCCAGCTCGCCCAGGTCGAGTCCGTAATCGCCCGCGGGGTCGACTACGTGTTTCTCGGCCCGACCGAGTACGAAGCCGCGATTCCCGCCCTTCGCAAGCTCAAGCAGGCCGGGGTGCCCACCGTGGTCTACAACTTCCTCGAGCCGCACGAGGACGAGATGGCCCGCGCGATGACCTACGTCGCCTTCGGGCACTACGAGGGCGGGGTGATGACCGGCGAGTGGGCGGTCAAGTGGCTGGACGGAAAGGGCAAGGTGGCGATCCTGCAGGGCGCCCCCGGTGTCGCGAGCGACCAGCGGATGGGCGGCTTCCGCGAGATCGTCGACAAGCATCCCGATATCGAGGTGATCGTCGGCCCCTACACCGACTTCGACCGCAGCAAGGCCTACGACGCGGCGCAGAACATGCTCACCGCCCACCCCGACCTCGACATGATCTACGGGGTGTCGACCACCATCGGCCTCGGCGCCGGCCAGGCGGTGCGGCAGATCGGCAAGTCCGACGAGATCGCGACGATGGGCTTCGGCGGGACCGGCGACGAGATCGTGGCCATGAAGGAGGGGTGGCTCACCGCCTCGGTGCTTCGCTGCATCGACGACGGCGGGGTGGGGGTCGCCGACGCGTTCGTCGCCCACAGCAAGGGTGAGGAGGTCCCGCAGGTCTGGTCGGGACCGTTCGTCATGATCGACAAGAACTCCGACGCCGACTCTCTCACCGTCAACTGCAACCGGTACTCCCGCCCGAAGATGGGTCGCTAGGACGACACGAAGCGAACAATGACCCGTGCGCGGGCGGCGAAGGCCGCCCGCGTCTGGTACTCGCGCCCGAAGATGGGTCGCTAGGACGACACGAAGCGAACAATGCCCTGCGCGGGCGGCGGAGTCGCCGCCCGCGCTTGGGACTCCCGCCCGAAGATGGGTCGCCGGACGGGAACGGATCGACTGCATGCCGCGCCGCCGGCGGTCCCGCCGGCTGCGCTCCCCCCCGGAAGCGAACGGGATCATCCGCCGGACGGAAGCTCGGGTAGCGGGTGGCGGAAACGCGCCTCCTTCGAGAGGATCCCGTGAAACACCAGGCGACGCCAATCGTGCCGCCCCACGCGAGTCGCGGCCCCGACAGGAGAACCGCCGTCCGGTCCGCGCCGGTCCTTCTCCGGCGGGCTACTCCCTCCCGGCCGCCCAGCGGGGGATGAGATCGTGCTCGACCCCGATGCGGTCGAGGACGCGGGCGACGACGAAGTCGACGAGGTCGGAGACCGATTCGGGGCGGTGGTAGAAGCCGGGGTTGGCGGGCAGGATGGCCGCGCCGGCCCGGGCAAGGCGCAGCATGTTCTCGAGGTGCACCGCGGAAAGGGGTGTCTCCCGCACGACGAGGACGAGCTGCCGCCCTTCCTTGAGGGCCACGTCGGCCGCCCGCTCGATGAGGTTGCGGCTGGTCCCGGCCGCGATTCCGCCGAGGGTGCCGGTGGTGCACGGGCAGACCACGACCGCGGCCGGCGGGTTGGAGCCGCTCGCGGCGGGGGCGAACCAGTCGTCGGTCCCGAACACCCGGAGCGGGGTGTCGTCGTCACGGCCGAGATGCGCGAGGATTCCGGAGCGGATCTCGGCCGGGCTCTTGCCGAGGCGAAGCGATGTCTCGGTGTTCACCACCGTCCGGCCCGGGCCGCTCAGGACCACGTGCGCGGTGCGCCCGGAGCCGAGCAGCGCGTCGATGAGGCGCAGCCCGTAGGCGGCGCCGGAGGCCCCGGTCATCGCGACGAGGACCGCGTCGCGCCCCCGGCTCACGGCGCGCCCTCCTCGGCGAGGCGGGCGAGGAGCCGCGGGTGCAGACCGTCGAAGCTGCCGTTGCTCATCACCAGTACGTGGTCCCCGGGCCGGGCGAGACGCGCGAGCTCGCCGATCAGCGATTCTACGTCGGGGCGTACCCGCGCGCGCGGACCGAGGGCCTCCGGCAGCGACCAGTCGAGCCCCCCCGGGTCGAGGGCGAGCACCTCGTCCGCGCCGGCGAGGCTCGGACCCAGGGTGTCCCGGTGGACTCCGCGGCGCATGGTGTTGGAGCGGGGCTCGAGCACGGCAACGAGCCGACCCGTGTCCGGCACCCGCGCGCGGAGCGCGTCGACGGTCGCGCGGATCGCGGTCGGATGGTGCGCGAAGTCGTCATAGACGGTCACTCCGTGCACGGTCCCGGCGACCTCGAGGCGCCGCGCGATCCCTTCGAACTCGCCGAGGGAGGCGGCGCCGTCCGCGAGGTCCACCCCGGCCGCGCGGGCGGCCGCGAGGGCGGCGAGCGCGTTGCGGAGATTGTGCGCGCCCGCGAGCTTCCACTCGACCTCGATGCGCCGGTCGGAGTCCTCGTCGGTCGCGAGCACCTCGAAGCGCGAGCCGTCCGCCACGAGCGTGCGGGCCGCGAGCGCCGCACCGGCGCCGCCGGTCCGCACTACCGGCGTCCAGCACTCCATCGCGAGCACGCGCTCGACTTCGGGACCGCCGGCCACGATGCAGCCGCTCCCCGGGACCGTGCGGACGAGGTGATGGAACTGCCGTTCGATGGCCGCGAGATCGTCGAAGATGTCGGCGTGGTCGTACTCGAGGTTGTTGATGACGAGGGTGCGCGGCCGGTAGTGGACGAACTTCGAGCGTTTGTCGAAGAACGCAGTGTCGTACTCGTCGGCCTCGACTACGAAAGGGAGGCCGGAGCCGAGCCGCCCGGGCGTGCCGAGACCCGGGGCCATGCCCCCGATGAGCCAACCGGGGCTCTTCCCGGCGCGTTCGAGTATCCAGGCCACCAGAGCGGACACGGTGGTCTTCCCGTGGGTGCCCGCGATCGCGATCACATGACGGCCGAGGAGTGCGTGCCGCGCGAGCCACGCGGGCCCCGACTCGTAGTCGAGCCCCGCGTCGAGCATGTGCTCGACGGCCGGGTTGCCGCGGGTGAGGGCGTTCCCGACGACGACGCGGTCCGGCGCGGGTTCGAGGTGTTCGGCTCGGTATCCTTTCCGCACCGGTATGCCGGCCGTCTCGAGCACCGTGCTCGTCGGCGGATAGAGGCCCGTGTCGGAACCCGTTACCTCGTGCCCCAGCTCGCGCGCGATGCACGCGAGGGCGGCCATGAACGTGCCGCCGATCCCCAGAACGTGAATCCGCACGGGTCCGGTCGCGACGGCTCAGAAGCTTCCGAACACTCGGTGGATGACGACGGCGGAGAGCCAGAAGAACGCCATCGAGATCCCGATCCCGGCCGTGATATGCACGGAAAGAGCGTGACGGAGTATGTGACCGCTCACGACCCAGCTCCACACGAGCAGCGCGAGCCATGGAACCGTGCGGAGCACTCCGGTCGCGGACGGAGCGTCCGAAGAGGACGTGCCGTCGAGCACCGCGACGATGGGCAACGCGACGGCCTCCAGGACCGCGCCGGTTCCGGCGAGTGCGGCGTACGTCTGCGAGAAGCGCGCGACGAGTCCTCGAAAGGAGAGAAGAGCGTAAGCGAGGACTCCGAGAAGCACGGTTCCCGTCACGCTCACCCCGAGAGCGGTCGAGAACGGGACGTAGAGCAGCGACACCACGGTGCCGAGCCCGGCGTGGGCCGCGATCGCGAGCGCGAGGAGGAGGGAGGAGGCGGGCAGGTCCTGCGGCGCGACGCGAAGCAGGCACATTCCTACGAAGGGTCTGGCGAATGCGAGCAAGGAAGGGAGTCTGTGGTGACGGCGGGGCACGGTCCGACCCGAGAGCCGTTATTCTACGCGCCCGGGAGGTGGAGCGATGGCCGCTGCCTGCACATCCATCGAGCCCTTCGCGCTGAGGGTGCTCGACGAGTCGATGGCGCCGGACCTTCCCGCGGGCACCGTCGTGGTCGTCGATCCCGGCGAGCCCGCGGAGGACGGTTGTCTCGTTCTCCTGGAACGGGAGGGTGAGGTCCTGTTGCGACGCCTGCGACTGGTGCCTTCGGCGGGCGCGGATGCGCCCGTCGGCGCACGGTTCGTCGCGCCCGCGGCCGCCGAGATCGTCCTCGGCTCCGACTGGCGCCGTTGGGTGCGCGGGGTGGTAACCGGTTCACGCGCTCCGCGATAGCAAGACCAGCAGATCCCGCGCCCGGGCGCGACAAGATCGCCTCGCGTTCCGGGACGCCGAGGGCGGAAGGACCCGACAACCGATGCGCCGCTTCCCAGACTACCGCCTCGCGACCCTTCGCGGAGACCTCCTCGGCGGCATGACCGCCGCCGTCGTGGCCCTGCCCCTCTCGCTCGCCTACGGGGTGGCATCCGGCATGGGCGCGGCCGCGGGCCTCTACGGCGCGATCGCGGTCGGATTCTTCGCGGCCGTCTTCGGCGGCACGCAGACCCAGGTTTCCGGCCCGACGGCGCCGATGGCAATCGTGATGGCGGTCGTCATCACGAGCTATGCGAAGAGTCTTCCCGAGGCCCTGACGGTGGTCGTCCTCGCCGGCCTCCTGCAGGTGCTTCTCGGCGTTCTCAGGCTCGGCCGCTTCGTGGCCTTCACGCCCTACGTGGTCGTCACGGGCTTCATGTCCGGCATCGGCGTGCTCGTCATGGCGATCCAGGTCCTGCCCTTCCTGGGTTCGGACCCCGTGCCGGGCGGAGCCGTGGGAATGCTCTCCGCGTTGCCAAGGGCGCTCGCCCGGATCGATTCGGGGGCCCTCGCGATCGGTTGCGTGACCCTGGCGTTCGCGATCTTCTGGCCGCCCCGGCTCGCGAAGTACCTGCCGGGTCCGCTCGCCGCGCTGATCCCCGGGACCCTGCTCGGCACATTCTGGCTGCACGAGGCGCCGGTCGTCGGTCCGGTGCCGGCCGGGCTTCCGATCCCGCATCTCGAATTGCCGTCCCTCGAGTTCCTCGCGCGCGCCGTCGAGCCCGCCCTCATGCTTGCGCTCATCGGCTCAGTGGTCAGTCTCCTCACCTGCCTCGTCGCCGACTCGCTCACCCGCACGAGCCACGATCCGGATCGCGAGCTCATCGGGCAGGGCATCGGCAACGCGGCCGCGGGTCTCGTCGGAGGACTGCCGGGGGCGGGAACCCCGGTGTACACCGTTCCGAACATTCGCGCCGGGGGCGTGACGCGCGCGGCGGGCGCGGTGTTCGCGCTGCTCCTGCTGGCGCTCCTTCTCGGACTCGGACCGTACGTCGAGTCCATTCCGCTCGCCGCGCTCGCCGCGGTGCTCATGAAGGTCGGCTGGGACCTCGTCGACTGGCACTTCCTCACCCGGCTCCACCGCGTCCGGCGCGACCATGTCGTGGTGATGCTGACGACGCTCGGGCTCGCCATCTTCGTCGACCTCGTGAGCGCGGTTGCGCTCGGGCTGGTCGCGTCGGGACTCGCCCGCGCGGCGCAGCTCGAGCAGACGGAGCACGACAGCGTCGTCTCGGTGCCGCTGCTCGACCAGATGTTCCTGTTCGAGGGAGAAGACGTGGAGGGAGAGGATCCGTTCTCGGCACGGGTCGGCATGGTGGCGCTGAAGGGCAGCCTCACCGTCACCTCGTCGCGAAAGCTGGTACGGACGATCAGCATGGACCTCGGGGAGCACGAGGTGGTCGTCTTCGACTTCTCCGGCGCCACCTTCATCGACGACAGCGCCGCCATGCTCGTGAAGCAGCTCATCGACATCGCAATCGACGAAGGGACCCCGGCCATCGTGATGGGGGTGGCGGGCGAAGTCGCGGCAACCCTGGGCGCTCTCGACGCGCTGCAGGGCGTGCCGCGGGAGCGAATCGTCGAAGACATCGACGAGGCGCGTCAGGCCGCCCGAAGGCTCCTCGGCATCGAGCCGCCGGCCACCGGAGACTGAGCGGGACGAGGGACGAGGGACGCGGAACGCGACCGGCGGCGGGGATCAGCCCGGGAGGTGCTGCTCGAGGCGGCGACGGTCGCGCTTGGTCGGCCGGCCCGCGCCGGCCGAGAGCCGGCGCACGCGCCGTTCCTCACGCTCGCGCTCACGCCGCTCGACGCTCTCCGGAAGCTCTTCGTAGAGCGTTCTCGCCTCGCTCGCGGGGCCGCGCCGCTCCGCGGTGGCGAGTACGGTGATCTCCCAGCGGATGTCTCCGCGCCGGATGTCGAGCCGGTCGCCCTCCCGAACCGCCTTCGCCGGCTTCGTGCGCTGGCCGTTGAGATGGATCTTGCCTCCGCTCACCGCCACCGCGGCGGAGCTCCGAGTCTTGAAGAATCGGGCGGCCCAGAGCCACCGGTCGATGCGCAGGGTCGGGGGCGGTACGCGCAGGCGTCCACCGGGGCCGGGCGAGCTCGAAGAATCGGGCACGAGCGCTCCGGCGGATCAGAAACCCGCAAGCTGCTCGCCGGTCGGCTCGGCGCAGCAGTACCAGGGCTCGGAATGGCACGGGATCGGCTCTCCGAGGTTGCGCGGGAGGGACGGCGCGGCGGCCCCCAGCGCCTCGTGCACGATGCGCCAGGCCGCCGCGAACGTCGCCTCTCGCGTGGATTCGTTTCCGTTCTCGACGAGATGCGCGATCCGCTCTTGGAGCTTGTCCACCCGGGGGTCGCGATTGCGCCAGGGGTAGCCGAGCAGGGCCCGGTCGAAAGGCGCGACGAGCTCCCGGATTTCGGGCAGCTCGAGCATCCGGGAGCCGTCCGGAATGAGGAGACGGATCGAAAGCTGGACCGGAGGGACGCTCGCGACGAGGCCGAGGGCGGCGATCCGCTCCAGGAGGTCGCGGTACCCGCCAAGGGTGGTCCAGGGAGTGAACGCGACGAAGGTGGGGGCGAGGGCGATTCCCGCGGCGCGCATGAGCGAGACGGCTTCTTCGAAGTCGGCGGCGGTGTGGTTCTTGCGTAGACGGGCGAGGACCTCGTCGTCGACCGCCTCCACCGCCGAGGTGATGAACAGGCACCCCGCTTCGCGCAGGCGGGTGAGGGTGGCCCGGTGACGCAGCAGGTGCTCGATCTTGATGGTCGCGTCGAAGGTGAGGCGGGGATGCTCCGCGTGCATCGCTTCGACGATCCGGAGCGCGTGGGTCGGGCCGTTGAAGAAGTCCGGATCGCCGAACGAGATGTGCTCCGCGCCGGCGGCGGCCTGCTGGCGGATGTCGGCGAGCACGATGTCGCGCGGCACCACCCGGAAGCGGCCGTCGTACACGGGAACGATGGGGCAGTGCCGGCAAAGGTGCCGGCAGCCGCGGCTCGCCTCCGCAAATCCGACGATCCGTTCGCCGCCGTCCGGCAGCTCGAGCCGGGCATAGCGGTCGAGGTCGGGAAGCCCGGTCCGGTCGGGGACCATGAACTCGATCTTGTCGAGGCGGACGCCGTTCGGCGCGCCGTCGCTTCCGGCGGACGCCGCGCCTCGCCCGAGGGCGCCATTCCCGCCCGATCGGCCGTCGCCCGCTTCACCGTTGCCGGGCTCGGCGTGAGCCCGGCCCGCGTCGATCGAGCGGTCGGGCGCTCGACCCGTGCCCCCGCCGTCCGTTCGTCCCCGCCGGACCGCGGCCCGTTGCGCAGCGGCGCCGGCGCGGCACTCCCGCGCGAAGGCGACGAGGTCCGGCTCGACCTCGCCGCCGAGCACCGCCTGCGCTCCGAGTTCGCGGAAATGGGCGTCGTTGACCGGGGCGTAGAGCCCGAACACCGCGAACCGGGCCCGGGGCGCGAGCTCGCGGAGCTGGGCGAATGCGGCGGAGGCGATGCGACCCGCGGTGTGCATCGGAAGATGCACCGCGACGAGCCCGGCATCGCGAAGGACTTCCGGCTCGAGCCGCTCGCGCGAGAGATCGATGCAGCGCACCCGAAATCCGGCCGCGCGCAGCCACGCCGCGGGTTCGGCGATCCCGAACGGTTGGCGCCCCAGCTCGTAGGGGCTCACCAGCACGACCGGGAACCCGGAGCCGTCCGCAGGGGCCGAAGCACCTTCAGCCGCATGATACATTTGCGGCGCAACATCTTGCGTCGACGCGGATTTCGCCATGCTGTTCGCAGTGCTCGTCAATGGGGGACCCTACCAGTACCAGGGGTCGGATACCGCGTGGCATTTCACGCGCGCGGCGCTCGACGGTGGTCATCAAGTGCTGCGTGTCTTCTTTTACCACGATGGCGCGAACAACGGGAACCGCCTCGCGGTGCCGCCCCAGGACGAACGCAACGTCGGTGCGCGCTGGAGCGCGCTCGCCGCGCAGCGGGGGCTCGACCTCGTGGTCTGCGTCGCGGCGGGGCAACGGCGCGGCATTCTCGACCAGGCCGAGCGCGACCGTCACGGGAAGGACGCCGACGTGCTCGCGCCCGGTTTTCGCATCGCGGGCCTCGGGCTCCTCGCCGAAGCCGCGATCCTCGCCGACCGCTTCGTCACGTTCGGGGGGTGAGCCGGTGGCGAAGCAGGTGCGAAAGCGCTTTCTCTACCTGATGCGCCGCCCTCCGCACGGGTCCATCCACGCCCAGGAAGGTCTCGAGACGGTGCTCATCGGGGCGGCGTTCGAGCAGCGGGTGAGCCTCCTCTTCCTCGACGACGGCGTGTTCCTGCTCAAGCGTGGCCAATCCCCCTCCGGGGTCGGTCTCAAGGACTTCGCACGCGGGTTCCGGGCGCTGCCGGACTACGAAGTCGAGCACTTCTACGTCGAGGACCGCTCGCTCGCGTCGCGCGGGCTCGCGCCGGCAGACCTCATCATGGAGGTGGAGCCGGTAAGCCCGGAACGCGCGGCCGAGATCATCGACGCCCACGACGTCGTCCTGAGCTTCTAGCCCCGAGTTTCAGCCCCGAGTCGCGACCGTGCTTCAGCCCGACGACCGTTCCGTCGGGCGGAGTCTCACCCGCACGGCGGAGGGTCACCGGAGGGAGGTCGGTAGACGGCCTCCGGCTGCTCCGGCCGCGAGCCGGCCGGGTCGGACCCTCGACCGGGTCCCGAGGTTCAGGAGTCGCGCTTCTCCCGGAACTTGCTGTGGCAGCCGCCGCAGCCGTTCTTGCCGAGGTCGCCGAACGCCGCTCCGATCGCGCCCGAGTCGCCCCCCGCGATGGCGGCCTTCAGCGCGGCCGCCTTCTCGCCGAGGCGTTCCGTCGCGGCGACGAAGTCGTTCCACTCCTCCCAGATGACGTCCTTGGACTCGGAGTCCGGGAGCGCGGCCATGCCGCTCCCCGCCGGGAAGAGGGAGGGCAGGGTGGGAGCCGCATCCGCGATGACGGCGGCCGCCGCGGAGGCGTCCTCCGCCGTACCCCGGCCGCCCGCGAAGCCCTTGAGGGTGCGCATGGACTTCCCCATGGCCTTCATCGTCTGGCTGCGACTCTCGGCGACCTCGAGAGCTTCTTCCTCGCTCGCGACCTGACCCTGACCGCTCGCGCCGAGGGCGACGAAGGCCACTAGTCCGGCCCCGATCGTCCAGCTCAACGTCCTGGATGGACCCATTTCGTCCCCTCCCACCGTTGACTCGTGCCGCGAAGAATATCCCATCGGCGATTTTGTCGCCCGTCGCGTCGAACGGGAGTCCGGAGGAGGTGCCTGCGCAGGGCATCCTCCGAACGGTGAATCGCCACGGCCAACGAGCCCTCGGGCTCACACGTTCTCGAGCGGAGGTTCTACCGGTCGTGCATCGCACATGCGCCGATGGGCACCTGATTCTCTGCCGAGGTGCCTCCGGCGCCTTCACCTCGTGGACCGCCGCCCGGCACGGTCAACTCACCGAGTCGGCGGCGCCTTCTTCGGCGTCCAGCTCCGTAACGCCGGGGATCCGTGGAGGCGCCGAGCCGAGACGTCGACTGCCGCGAAGCCGGAGTTTTCCGGCTCAGCCCCGGCTCAGCCCCGGGTCGCTCCCGCGGTGAGGCCGCCCACCAGGTGCCGTTCGTAGAACATGAACATGGCGAGCACGGGGATGACCATCATCGTGCTCGCCGCGAGCACTGCCCCCCAGTCCACCGCCTCGCCTCCGAGGAGCCGATAGATCCCGACCGAAAGGGTCGCCTTTCGCTCCGAGCTCAGCAGCACGAGCGCGTACAGGAACTCGTTCCACGCGTGGATGAACGTGAAGATCCCGACCGCGGCGAGCCCCGGCTTGGAGAGCGGCAGGACGATTCGCGTGAACACCTGGAAGCGGGTCGCTCCGTCCAGCAGGGCCGCCTCCTCGAGATCGACGGGGATGGTCTGAAAGTACGCGGTCAACATCCACAGGCCGAACGGGAACGAGAACGTCATGTAGGTCAGGACGAGGCCGGTATAGGTGTTGGCGAGCCCGAGGCGCACCACCGCGACGAACAGCGGGACGACGAGGAGGATCTGCGGGAAGATGTAGGCGATCAGCACCCCGCGGGTAATGAGCAGCTTCCCGCGGAAGCGCATCCGGGCGAGGCTGTGTCCGGCCATGGCGCTCAGCGCCACCGTGAGCGCGGTCGTGGCGAGCGAGATGTAAAGGGAATTGAAGAACATCTGCACGAACGGAGTATTCTCGAACACCCGGTCGTAGTAGAAGAAGTCGAGAAAGAACGGGTGCAGCGCGGGCGGGGTCCCGAACAGCTCGGTTCGGGCCCGAAGCGAGGAGGTGATCGTCCAGTACAGGGGGAAGACCGCGAAGACGGCGACCACCGCGAGGGCTGCGTAGGCGCCGCTTCGGGCCCTGAGCGAGAGCCTCACAGGTCCCTCTCGATCCGGAACAGCCGGAAGTAGAACCAGATCATGAGGGCCAGGACCCCGGACAGGATGACCGCGATCGCCGCCGTCTGGCCGATGAACTTCTGTCCCCACCCGATCCGATACGCATAGAGCGGAAGGGTCTCCGTCGCGTTCACCGGGCCGCCGCCGGTCAGGACGTACAGCAGGTCGAAGGTGTTGAAATTCCAGATCGTGCGCAGAACGACGATGATCCCGACGATGCGAAGGACGGCCGGGAGCACCACGTAGCGGAATGTCTGGAGGGCCTTGGCGCCCTCGATCCTCGCGACCTCGTAGTGCTCCTGGGGAATGCTCTGCAGGCCGGCGAGAATGGCGAGGGCGAACAGCGGGAAGCCGAACCAGAGGTTGACGAAGATGGCCGCCCCCATCGCCGTGTAGCCCTGGCTGAGCCAGGGTATCGGCTGGTCGATGAGCCCGACGCCGACCAGGATGAAGTTCACCACGCCGAAGAGCGAGTGCAGCATCCACTTCCACATGAGCGCCACCGTCACCGGCGGGAAGGCGTAGGGCACGATCATCGCCAGGCGGAAGTAGCGTCGGCCCGGGAGGGGCAGGTTGAGAAGCAGCGCGACCGCAAACCCGAAGACGAGCTGCAACCCGACCGACGCGATCGTGAACACCAGCGTCCGGCCGAAGGCGCCGTAGAAGTCCCCGTCGGTCAGGGTGTACGCGAAGTTCTCGAACCCGATGAGCCGGATGTCGCGGAAGACAAGATGCTTGTTGGTGAAGCTGAAGTAGATGTTCGAGAGAATCGGGTAGGTCAGGATGATCGCGATCAGGCCGACCCCGGGGAGCAGGAACAGGACCGCAAGATGCCGATCGACGAAGCGCCCGAGCCGTGCAAGCGGGCCGGGCCCGGCCGGGGCGGGCGGCTCGCGCCGCGCGGTCCCTTGCGGCGACATCAACGCGCCATCCGTCGCGGTCGAAAGGCGCCGGCGCGGGGGTGCGGTGGTTGCCGCAGCCCCGCGCCGGCGTAGTCCACCGGGCGGATCAGCGCCGGCTGGTGCGGTCGATCAGCTCCTGTATCTCGTCATGCGCGGACGCGACCGCGGCTTCGACCTCGGTTCCATTGAGGATGATGTCCTGCATCATGCGCTCGATGATGCCGGAGCCGTACACCGCGCCGGCGTTCGGGTTCGGCCCGTAGACCATGCCGATGTCGGTCCCCTTCGCGATGCCTTCAAGGGTGAGCTCCGCGGCGTTGCTGAACTTCTCGATGGTCGGGTGCGAGAAGAAGGCCGGGTTGCCGGCCGCCGACTTGGTCGCCGGATACATGCCGAGCGCAATGGTGTGCAGGAAGCGGATGTAGTGGTCGTCCCGGTAGATGTAGGCGACCCACTCGTCGGCCACGTCCTCGTTCTCGCCCTGCATCACCGTGACCCCGACATGGCCGATGCGCCAGGGCGTTTGCGTTCCGGCCGGCGGAGCGACGAAGCCGATGTTGTCGACGAGCTCGGGGGCCTTGTCCTTGGCGATGCCGACGAGGAACGCGGTGTCGAGCACCATCGCCGACTTGCCGGTCGTGAAGAGGTCGAAGAGGTCGCGGTGATAGGCGAGGGACAGCTCACCCTCCGGCGAGCCCACCTCGTACAGCTTCAGCAGGGTGCGTACCGCCGCGACGTTGTCCGGGGTGTTGAAGGAGGCGTTCCCGTCCGGGCCGAGGAAGGTTCCGCCGTTCGCCTGCATCGCGAGAAAGAGATACTGGGTGGTGCCGGTGTCGCCGGCATCGAGCATCTGCACGAAGCCGTAGCGCTCCGGCGCCTTGGTCGCCGCCGCCGCCACCTCGATCAGCTCCTCCCACGTCGTCGGCGGCTCGAGTCCCGCCTCCGCGAAGATGTCCTTTCGATAGATCAGCAGCCGCGCGTGACCGTAGAAGGGCAGGCTGATGAGCCTTCCGTCGACGGTGTTGAAGCTGTCGAGCAGGCCCTGCGACGCGAATGCGTCCGTGCCGCCGAGCCGTTCCGCGACCCCGTCCATCGAGCGGGAGACTCCGGCTTCGTTCATGTCCAGACAGACCGACGGAAGGCAGATGCTCGCGTCCGGCAGGGTCCCGGCCGCCGCCGCGGTGGTCCATTTCTCCTCCACGTTGGGCCAGGGCACGACCTCGAGGTGCACGGTATGGCCGGTCTCCTCCTTGAACTTCGCCGCGGTCTCCTCCATTGCCGCGATTCGGGCCGGCTGGGTGAACGAGTGCCAGAAAGTGATCTCGGCCGCCGCCGCCCAGCCGGCGGCCATCAGCATGGGAATTGCAAGCAGTGTCGCCGCCGTTCGTCTCATCGTTGTTCTCCCTTGGACTCTCGTCGAATTTCCGGATCGGACTTGCCCGGACCGGCGGGGAGGACGGGGACTGCCGCCGTTCCCAACCGTGCCGAACTTCAGCCGGTTGGCCGGTCGCGCGTTTCAAATCATGCACGGCGTCGTGCATGATGGTCAAGGAATGGCCACAAGCGAACGGGAGGGGAAGATGCCGATCGGAATTGCGGCGCACACGATGGCGACGCCCGGGATGACGGTGGAGGCAGCCGTCGAGCTCTATCGGCGGCTCGGCTTCGACGCCTTCGATCTGGTCTACCAGTCCGGGTACGGGTGCGGCCTCTCGGACGAGACCCCGGAGCGGGAGGTCGCTCGCCTGGCGGGGGTCGTTGGCGACGCCGGGCTTGTCGTGTCGTGCCTCATTCCCTACGTGAAGGCATACAACAGCCTGGATGAGCGGGCGCGAAAGGACGCGCTGGACGCGGCGAAGCGCTCGGTGGACGTCGCCGCGGCGCTCGCGGCACCCGCGATCCGCATCCTCGCCGGGGAGGAGGTCGAGAGCGATGCGGCCGGTCGCGCGTGGGGGGCCATGGTCGAGTCGCTCGGCCGCCTTGCCGACTTCGCGGAGACCCGCGGCATCGATCTCCTCCTCGAGAACCACATGGAGAACCAGGTGACCTCCGCCGCGCAGATGGTCGCGCTCGTGCAGGCGCTCGACCACCCGAGGGTCGGCATCATCCACGACCCCGCCAACCTGACCATCATGGGCGAGCCGGACGACCGCTCCGCCTTCGATCTGCAGCAACCCCACATCCGTCACGTGCACCTGAACGACATCCACCTGGTGGAGGAGCATCCGGGCTACGCCGCCGCGCTCTTCGACGCGGGGCAAGCGCCGTGGCGCCGCTGGGTCTCCTGGCTCGTCGAAGCGGGCTACGAAGGTCATATGACCATCGAGTACGTCTACCGGTGGGAGCCGGACGCCCTTCCGGCCCCCGAGGAAGGGCTTCCGGGCGAGCTCGCGGCGATTCGCGGGGCGGTACGGGCGGCCGGCGGCCGGCTCGCGCGGTGAGCCGGGTTCTGCTGACCCACCCGGCGCGCGACCGCGGGTACTTCTTCGGCGACGATGCGGTCGACCGGCTCCGGGAGGTCGCCGAGGTGATCCTCAACGAGTCCGAGGAGCGCCTTGCGGATGCCGACCTGCTGCGTCTCGCCCCCGATTGCGAGGTGATCGTCTCGGAGTGGTGGACCGGCGCGGGCGCCCGGGTCTTTGCGGAGAACCCGAGCCTCCTCGCGTTCGTGCGCTGCGGGGTCGAGATCCGCAACGTCGACCTCGGGGCGGCGACCCGGGAAGGGGTCCTCGTCGTGCGGACGACCCCGACCCCGATCGCGGCTCCGGTCGCCGAGTACACGATCGGCGTGATGCTCATGCTCTCCCGGGAAATCGAGGCGCTGTCGTCGAAGGTGCGCTCGGGCTCGCTTCGCCGCAGCTATGACGTGGCGGTCACCGAGGGGCGCATCCCGCGCGTCTATCCGGGATTCTCGCTCGCCGGGGAAGTCCTCGGCGTCGTCGGCCTCGGCGCGGTCGGCCGGCGCGTCGCGACGTTGGCGAATGTCCTTGGCATGCGCGTGCTGGCGACCGATCCGTACCACGAAGGCGGTATCGAAGGGGTGGCCATGGTCGCGCTCGACGACCTCCTGCGCGAGGCGCGCGTGGTGAGCCTGCACGCCGAGCTGAATGCGCAAACCCGCCACATGATCGGCGCCCGCGAGCTCCGGCTCATGCGCTCGGACGCACTGCTCGTCAATACCGCGCGGGGCGCGCTGGTCGACAATGGCGCCCTTGCCGAGGCCCTGCATCAGCGGCGAATCGCCGGCGCGGGCCTCGACGTCTTCGAGGACGAGCCCGACTTCTCGAGCAACCCCCTGATGGATTGCGACAACGTGGTGCTGACCCCGCACACCGCCGGACTTACCCGGCGGGGAATCCGGGAGCAGGCCGGGCGGTGCGTCGAGATCGTCGCCGGCATACTCGCGGGGCGGATGCCGGACCGCCTCGCCAATCCGGAAGTCGCTCCCCGCGCACGCCTCAACCGCATGCGGCCGGAGCAGTCCTGAGCCGATGCGCGAGCTCGCGACCGTGATCGTCGGCTGCGGCCTCATCGGCCGGCAGTATTCGCGGAGCCTTCGGAGCATCGGAGCCCGGGTCGTCGCCGTGTGCGATCCAGATCCGGCGCGGCGCGAATCGGTCGCCGCGCTCATCGGCGCGCGCGCGTTCGCCACCCTCGCCGAAGCCATCGCGGCGACCCGGCCCGATGTGGTGTGCATCTGCACCCCGGCCCCCGCGCACCATCGGGCGGTGCTCGAGGCGGCGGCGGTGCCGGCGCACGTGTTCCTCGAGAAGCCGATGGCGGAGACGCCGGACCAGGCCCGGCGCATGGTCGACGCGATGGCCGCGTCGGGCCGGGCGTTCGGGTTCGGACTGAAGATGCGCTTCGAATCCGTCTTTGCCGAAGCGCACCGGCTCGTCGAGGCGGGCACCATCGGCGTTCCCCTCGAGGTCGTGCTGACCTACAACCAAAACGTGCCGCCCCCGGACCGGCTCTGGTACCTCGATGAAGGGGTGCTCCTCGGATCGATGCCGCATCCCTTCGATCTCGCGAACTGGTGGCTCGGAAGAACCCCGGAGCGGCTCCGCGCGGAGACCTGGCGCCGGCTCGGCCACGCCGGCGAGGATCGGGTCCACGCGGTCGCCGCGTACGAAGGCGGGGCGCGCGCGGTCGTGCAGATGGCCTACCACCGCGACTTCCCCGAGGTCGCGGCCCGCGACGACATCGTGTTTCAGATCGTCGGCGAGCGCGGCTATCTCCTCGGGCAACGCCCCGATTCGCTCGTGTCGGTGACCTCGGCCGGCCGGCGTACCCACCCGACGCCCCCGGTCGAGCCGTTCGCAGCCGAGCTTCGCGCCTTTCTCGACGCGGCGTCCGCCGGTCTCCCGCCGCCGGTGTCCGGCGAGACCGGGCTCCTCATCCAGGAGATGACGGCGGCGGCCGCGAGCTCCGCGGCGACCGGCGAGTGGGTGGAGCTCGCATAGCGAGGCTGCGCCTCGTACCGACGACACATGTTCGGACCCGCCCATCTTCGTCCGAAGCCCCGTCGCGCCGTACAGAGAGGAATGCATGCATTTCTCTTGGTAGCAGCCTCGTACGCTTCGTTCCAGAAACCGGTTTGCAAACTTGCCCCGTCTGTAAAGATCAGGGCCCCTCAAGGAATCTAGAATGGCCGGGTCAGTGAATCGAGGTGCGGGGTCCGCGGGCGGCGGCATGAATATCGTGCTGAAGCTGGGGTCCCCCTGCCCCGAGCGGGACTTCGACGCCGCGTTGCGCCGGCTGCGGGGGGTCGCGCGGAGCGTCGAATGGGCCGCCGGCGATGCGGTCGTCGCCGACGAACCGGACGTTGCGCTCGCGGCGGCCGGGGACGGTTGCCACGTGCTGCTGCATGACCTGGAGCCGGACCACGTCGCGGCGGTGGAGCAGGCGTGCGGTCTGGCCGGCACGACGTTCATGCCCGCACATGCCTGGCGCTTCCGCCCGTCGGTTCGGGAGGTGATCCGCAGCCACCGTGCGGGCGAGCTGGGGGTGCCGGGCCTCGTCCGCATCCATCGCTGGTCCGGAGAAGCCTCCTCCGGCATCCGGGCGGCTGCCATCGTTCCCGAGATCGACGTGATTCTCGGGGTATTCGGCGCGAGCGAGGAGAGTGTCCACGCCGTCTCCCGCGGCGATGACTTCCTGCAGGTCCACCTGGGGTTCGCGGACGGAGGCATGGCGCTCGCCGACTTCGCGTGGGGCGTTCCCGGGAGCTACCGGAGCCTGTGCCTCATCGGCTCGACCGGGGCGGCCTACGCGGACGACCATCACAACATGAACCTCCTGCTTGCAGCCGGCTTCGTGCGGGCGATCAACGTGGGGCAGGGCGCCATCGAGGTCCACGGGCTCCTCGCGGAGTTCGTCGAGGCGGTGCGGGAGGGACGCGAACCGGCCGTGACGGCCGTCGACACCCGGTCGGCGTTCGCGACCGCACGGGCGGCCGTGAACGCCGCGCGAGTGGCGGGAGAGGTCCGATGAGCCAAGCTCGACGGATTCGGCGGGTCGCGGCGCTCAGCGTCGTCAAGCACGACTACCTCCCGCGGGCGGTCGCGGCGCATCCGCGGTTCGACGTGGTGGTGGTCGCGGACGATGCGGACCGGCCGGCGTGGACCCACGAACGAAACACGCTCTTCGCCCGCGAGCTCGGGGTCCCCTACGTCCGGGACGTCGAGCGGGCGCTTCGGGACTTCGACGTGGAAGCGGCGGTGGTGAGCTCCGAGGCGGAGCGCCACTGCGACCTCGGCATTCGCGCCGTCGAGGCGGGCCTGCACGTGATCCTCGACAAGCCGATGTCGCCGTCCCTCGAAGAGTGCGACCGGATGCTCCGGACGGTTCGTGCCCACGGGGTCAAGTCGTTCGTGTGGAACCGGAACTTCCTCCCCGCCGTGCTGAATGCGCGGGACATCGTCCACGGCGGCGCCCTCGGCGCCCTCTTCGCGGTCCACTGCGACTTCTACTTTTCAAAGGATGCCGGCCCACCCAAGGGCACCCGCCTCGAGAAGCCGATCGACTGGCTCGAACGGCAGCTCGAGGCGCACGCGGACGGCTCGGACGGCGGGGTCGGGGTCGCACCGCTCGGAGAGCTCCAGGTCGAGGGGATCTATCCCCTGGCGTACATCCGCATGCTGACCGGCGCGCGCGTGCACCGGGTGTTCGCGCGAACCGCGACGCACTTCCATCAGGCCAACGTCGACAACGAAGTGGAGGACCTTGCGACGGTGACCCTGGAGATGGAGGGCGGGATCACCGGGACTCTTTGCATCGGACGGATCGGCGCGGCCAGCCATCCCGACATCGGCGAGATCAAGCTTCACCTTCTCGGTCGCGCGGGCGGGCTGGTCGTCGCCGAGGCCCGACCGGAAGTCGCCGTCCACTACCGTGGCCAGGACCCCAAGGAGTTCAGGCACCGCCGCATCGCGGACGAGAACGACTTTCTCCTCATGGAGGATTTCGCCCGGGCGCTCGACGGGGACGGGTGCACGGTCCTCGATGTCGAGGGCGCCCGCGACATCTGCGCCGTCATTGATGCCGCCGTTCGATCGAGCCGGTCCGGCCGGCCCGAGGACGTAGTGGCGGCGCCTCCCGTGCAGCGCGCGTAAGGGAGACTCCCCTCGGGTCCGTATCGCGACCGCCGGCGCCACGAGCCGTCCGTGACCGGCCGCTTCCCGCTTCACCGCCCGCTTCCGGGGCGGCACGGGGCACCGCCTCGCCTCGCCTCGCACCGGGCCGGATCTCGCCCCGGTCGCGCCGCCCCGCTCTCGGCTACAGGGTGCCCGGGAACGCTCCGCCGTCCATCAGCAGGTTCTGCCCCGTGATGTAGCCCGCGTGGGCGCTGCACAGGAACGCGCAGGCCTGACCGAATTCCTCCGCGGTGCCGAACCGGCCGGCCGGATTGGCCGCCGCCCCTTCGGCCTTGAGCTCCTCCGCCGGCCGGCCGGCCGCCTTCGCGCGTGCGACGAACGTGCCGTTCAGCCGGTCGGTGTCGAAGGGACCCGGCAGCAGTCCGTTGATGGTGACGTTGCGCCGCACCGTCTTTCGGGCGATGCCGGCGACGAAGCCGGTGAGCCCGGCGCGGGCGCCGTTGGACAACCCCAGGATGTCGATGGGGGACTTGACCGCCGCGGAGGTGATGTTGACCACCCGGCCGAACTCGCGCTCCATCATGCCGTCCACGGTGGCCCGGATGAGCTCGATGGCGGTCAGCATGTTCGCGTTGAGCGCGGCGTTCCAGTCGTCAAGGGTCCAGTCGCGGAAGTCGCCGGGGGGCGGCCCGCCCGCGTTGTTGACGAGGATGTCGGGCTCGGGACAGGCGGCGAGGATCGCGGCCCGGCCCTCCGGGGTCGTGATGTCGCCGGGAACCGCGGTCACCCGGGCCCCGGTGTCGGCCCGGATCGCGGCCGCCGTCTCTTCCAGGGTCGATGCGGTCCGGGCCGTGATCCACACCTCCACACCTTCCGCCGCGAGCGCCGCCGCGCAGCCGCGCCCGAGTCCCTTGCTTGCCGCGCAGACGATTGCGCGCCGTCCTCCGATGCCGAGATCCATCGTGTCGTTCTCCGTTCCTGGTGTGCCTTTTCCCGGCGCCTTCCCGACTCGGGCCCGTCGCGTCCCGGCCGGCCGCCTCTGCGCGAGGCCCGGTCAGGCCGGGCCGCAGGGGTCGGTCATGTCTTCGGGACCGCGCTCAGGCGTCCGGGAAGCGCGCGAGGGTACCACCTCGCCCGTTCATTCGAGGGCGAAGCCCTGGCGGTGAAGGTAGTCGCGAAAGCCCGGGCGGGCCGGTCGCGAGTACTGCCTCGTCTTGTCCTCGGACCAGCCGTAGAACTGCGCGGTTCCGAACCGTTCCACCTCCCGCTGCCGGTCCGCCGGAATGCGGTAGCGCGCGTCGCGCCGCCGGTCGTAGGCATCGATCTTGGTTTCCAGTCCGGCGGCGTCGTAGACGTCCTCGTGCACGGCGAGGGCGGGTGGCAGGCGCATGCTCACGAATCCTTCGCGCGCCGGCCAGCCGACGCAAAGGCCCGCGACCGGGAACACCCCCTCGGGCAGGGCGAGCAGCTCGGTCAGACGGTCGATGTGGGTGCGCACCTCGCTGATCGGGCAGCAGCCGAGACCCGCCGCTTCGGCGGCCAGGGTGAAGGTCTGGAGGGCGAGCCCGGCGTCCACGGCGGCGTTCATGAACGCGTCGACGTTGTTGTTGGGATACGGCTTCCCGCGAAGCGCGGCGGCGCGCCGCAGGCGCAGGTTGTCTCCGCAGAAGACGAGGAACACGGGCGCCTCGCCGATCCAGGGCATCGCGGGGAGCCAGCTCGCGATCTCCGCCTGCCGTTCGGAATTCCGCACGCGGACGATCGACGCCTGCTGGAGATCGGATTTCGAGCTCGCGGAGAGCGCGCACCCGATCAGCACCTCGACGAGGGCTTCGTCGACCGGCTCGTCCCGGTAGCGGCGATGGGTCCGGCGGCCGAGGATCCGCACGAGCGCGTCCTCGCCGGGGAACTCCGGCGCATCGTGCACCGCACCGCCCGCCGCGATCCCGAATCGTTGCTCGATGCATTCGGCGATCGTCGTCGTCATCCGGTTCTCCTTGCGTATCTTCGGGCGGACCCCGGCGCGCAGCGCGCTTTCCGGGCGGAGCCGGGCTCACCCCTCACCGCGCCGTGCCTCCAGGATGAGCCGGGTGCGAAGCTCGTGCAGGCCGAGCTCGAGTCCCGCCGGATAGGAGTGGGGGTTCACGAAACGCCGGATCGTGGGATGAAGACGGGCGAGCTGCTCGGTGGTCCGTCTCCGCGATTCCGCGAGCGGCGGGCATTCGTACACGATTCGCCCGCCCCGCATGATCGGAACGAGCAGGTCCTCGGCGACCATTCCGGCGCGAATCCGCTTGCGGCGCGTGTGGTCGACGGGGTCGACGATGACCGGTTCGTCCGGTACCCCGATACCGAGCTCGTAGGTCATGTCTCCCTCGAACCGTCCGTTCTCCCCGAAGCGTCGCACCTGCAATACGCCGGGGGTCGAGATCTTGGAGGTCTGCTCGGAGACCTTCACCTTGTACCGCCAGTCGTTTCCGGTCTTGCGGATCGCGCTCAGCTTGTACACCCCGCCGAGGGCCGGCTGGTCGAATGCGGTGGCGAGCTTGGTCCCGACTCCCCAGACCGCGATGGCGGCGCCCTGGGCCTTGAGACTCGCGATGATGTGCTCGTCGAGCTCGTTGCTCGCCACGATGACGGCGTCCGGGAAGCCTTCTTCGTCAAGAATCCGGCGCGCTTCGATGGAGAGGTAGGCGAGATCTCCGGAATCAAGGCGAATGCCGATCATCTCCTTGCCCAGCTTGCGCAGGCTTCGGCCCGCTTCGCAGGCATGCCGGACTCCCTCGAGCGAGTCGTACGTATCGACGAGGAACACGCAGTTGTTGGGCATCGCCCGGGCATAGGCTTCGAACGCCTCGCGCTCGGTGTCGAACGACATCACCCAGCTATGTGCATGGGTTCCGCGCACCGGGATGTCGAAGAGGCGGCCGGCCAGCACGTTCGAGGTGGCGCTGCAGCCGCCGACGTAGGCGGCGCGGCTCGCCGCGAGCGCGCCGTCGATGCTCTGCGCGCGCCGCAGTCCGAACTCGAGCACCTGGTCCCGGCCGCGCCCCGCCGCGTGGCACACGCGGGCCGCCTTGGTCGCGACCAGGGTCTGGAAGTTGATCATGTTGAGCAGGGCGGACTCGACGATCTGGCACTGGAGAATCGGTCCGATGACGCGCACCAGCGGCTGAAACGGAAACACCACCGTGCCTTCCGGGACCGCGTCGACCTCCAGCGAGAACTCGAGTCGGCTCAGGTAGTCGACGAATGCCGGATCGAACAGCGGCTCGCCGTCGCTCCCCCGAAGCGAGCGGAGATAGGCGGCATCCGCATCGTCGATGCGCAGGTTCGAGAGGTAGCTGATCACGTAGCCGAGCCCCGCCGCCACCGTGTAGCCGCCATTGAACGCGTTGGATCGAAAGAAGAGGTGAAACACCGCTTCGTCCGATTCCCGGCCAAGCTTCCAGTACCCGCAGGCCATGGTGAGCTCGTAGAGATCGGCAAGCAGCAGGAGAGACGGTCGGTAGATGGATTCAGCGGTCTTCATGGCCGATGGGCGCGATGCGCGAAGGTGGCGGAAGAGGAAGTCCGTCCGGGCGGGGAGAGATTCGACTCCGAGCCGCCGGATGTCAATGTGCGGGTGGTTCGCGTCCTTGCGGTCCGCACCGCAACCCGCCGGCCGGGCTCCGGAACCGGTCCGGGCGCGGGGCTCGCCGCACCCGGTCGCTGAGAACCGTTCGCGACGCTTTCGCGCGGGGCGGCCGGAGACCCGCCTCCCGCGCGGCGTCGGGGCCGGGGAATTCGCCGCCGGGGCGTTTCCGGTCTTCGTGCAGGTTTCGGCCGGTGCCCATGATTCGGCATACTTGCGCGCTTGCGGCCCGGCCCGGAAACATCGGCGATACTGCCGGGCTCGGGTCCCGCGGCGCCGCGGGGCGCGCCGGCGAGCCGGGGCGTCCGCGGGATGCGGCCTACGCCCGGCCCGGCCGGTGCGCCGGCGAGGGCTCGGGACAACGACCGAACGATCAATCACGAGGAGCGAACGTGGAAACGAATCCCCTGCGCACGATCTGGAGCGAATCGAAAGCCGTGGTGAACGGCTGGATCGCGATCCCCGACGGTTTCGCGGCCGAGACCATGGCCCGGTCGGGCTGGGACTCGATCACGGTGGACATGCAGCACGGCGTCACCCATTACGACACGGCGGTGGAGTGCCTGCGCGCGATTACCACCACCAGCACCGTGCCGCTCGCCCGGGTCCCCTGGAACGAGCCCGGTATCGTCATGAAGGCCCTCGACGGCGGGGCCTTCGGGGTCGTGTGCCCGATGGTCAGCAACCGGGAGGAGGCGGAGCGCTTCGTCGGCGCCTGCCGCTACCCGCCGGACGGCTACCGCAGCATCGGACCCGTGCGCGCGAGCCTCTACGCGGGGGCCGACTACGTGGCGAAGGCGGCGGAGCTCGTCGTGACCCTGGCCATGATCGAGACCCGCGAGGCGCTCGACAACCTCGACGCGATCATGTCCACCCCGGGACTCGACGGCATCTACATCGGGCCGAACGATCTGTGCGCGAGCCTCGGCCGGCCGCCGAGCCTCGACACCCGCGACGAGGTGGCCTTTCCCTGGATCGAGCGCATCCTCGAGTGCACGAAGAGGCACGGCATCCAGGCCGGGATCCACTGCATGGCGACCGACTATGCGCTGGAAATGGTGGAGCGCGGCTTCTCTTTCGTCACCATCGCGAGCGATGCCCGGTTGCTTGCGGTGGCGGCGAAGTCTGCGGTGGACGCGATGCGTGCGGGACAGGGAGCTTCCGCCGCGGCGGCGGAGCCCGAGGCCCCGCAGGCCGGATACTGACCGGATTTGGGCGGGCCGCGCCCGGTTGGCGCCGTCCGCCGAACGGAGATCTGCAATGAGCCGGACCGTCGTCAGCTCGTGGAACGACTTCGACCCGCTTCGCCACATCATCCTCGGAAGGGCCGACCACACCTGCATCCCGCCGACGGAGCCCGCCACGGAGGCGAAGATCCCCGAGGACAGCGCCATGCGGGGGCGCTGGGGGCCGCGGCCCCTCGAGACGGTGGAACGGGCGAACGAGCAGCTCGACCACTTCGCGCAAGTGCTCGAGGCGCGCGGGGTCCGGGTGGATCGTCCGGATCCCATCCAGTGGAACCAGGCGGTGCTCACCCCGGACTTCTCGACGAGCTGCATGTTCGGCTGCATGCCCCCGCGGGACGTGCTGCTCACGGTGGGACGCGAAATCCTGAGCGCGCCGATGTCGTTCCGGTGCCGCTACTTCGAGTACCTCGCCTACCACCCGCTCATGCAGCGCTACTTCGACGAGGATCCGGAGTTTCGCTGGGAGCAGGCGCCGCGCCCGCGGCTCACCGGCGATTCCTACCAGTCGGGCTACTTCGACGAGATCACGCTCGAGGAGCGGCTGCGCCGCACCGCGGCCCTCGACTTCGTCACCACCGAGCACGAGCCGCTGTTCGACGCGGCCGACGTGCTGCGGATCGGCCGGGACCTCTTCTGCCAGCACGGCCTCACGACCAACCGGCGCGGCATGGAATGGCTGCGGCGCCACTACCCGGAGCATCGGGTGCATGCGGTGAACTTCCCGGGCGATCCGTGGCCGATTCACATCGACGCCACATTCGTCACCCTGCGGCCGGGGCTCATCATCAACAACCCGACCCGGCGCCTTCCCGAGTCGCAGCGCCGCATCTTCGAAGCGAACGACTGGGAGCTCGTGGACGCGGCCCCCCCCGCCCACAACGAGCCGCCCCCGCTCTGCTACTCGAGCATCTGGCTCTCGATGAACTGTCTCGTGCTCGACCACGAGACGGTGTGCGTCGAGGCGAGCGAGCATGCGCAGGCGGAGCAGCTCGACCGCCTCGGCATGGAGGTCATTCCGATTCCGTTCCGGGACGCCTACGCGTTCGGCGGCGGCCTGCATTGCGCGACGGCCGACGTCCATCGCGAGGGGAGCTGCGAGGACTACTTCCCGAAGCAGGTGCCGGGCACGCGGATCGATCTCTGAGTCGGGGGGCATGGCTTCGACAGCGGAAGGCGGGCGATCCGATCCCGATCCGAGCCGGTGGATGCCGGCGCGGCCGCTTCGCCTCGGGGTCGTCGGCTGGGGACGAATCGGTCCGGTCCACGCCGCCGCGGCGCGTGGGTGCGGCGCATGGGAGCTGGTCGCCGGGGTGTTTTCGCGCGATCCGGAGGTCAATCGCCGCAAGGGAGCGCAGTCGCGGATCGACCCGCAGCGGATCTATCCCGACCCCGCGACGATGATTGAAGGCGAACGGGCGCGGGCCGACGGCATCGACGCGGTTGCGGTCATCACCCCGAACCGATCCCACCACGAGATCGCGAGCGCCTTTCTCGACGCCGGGGTGCACGTCGTCTGCGACAAGCCACTTGCCACCCGCGGCGAGGACGCCCGCGATCTCGTCGAGCGAGCCCGCGCCCGGGGGCGGCTGCTCGGGGTGACCTATCCCTGGGCGGGATTCCCGATGCTGCGCGAAGCGCGCGAGATCGTGGCCGCGGGCGCGATCGGCCCGGTCCGGCAGGCGCACGTCGAATTTCTCCAGCTACCGCCCGAAGGGGATATCGGGTGGCGCGACGCTCCGGACCTTGCGGGCTCGGCCGGCACCGCCGCGGACATCGGGACCCACGCGTTCCAGCTCACCGAGTTCGTGACCGGGCTGCGGGTGGAATCGGTACGGGCGGAGCTGATTCGCACCCTCCCCGCTCGAAGGCTCGACGACACCGCCTTCGTCTCGCTCCGCTTCGCGAGCGGCGCCCGCGGCACGATCCTCCTCACCCAGGCCGCGGCGTGGAACGAACGGGTGGTGGGCATCCGGGTACTGGGCGCGGAGGGCGCGGTGTCCTGGAGTCAGGCGGATTCGGAGATCCTCCGGGTCGGACGCCCCGGGGAGCCCGAGCGCAAGGTGGCGGCGGCCGCGGCAATGCACCCTCGGGCCGCCGCCTTCGTCGCCACGCCCCGCGGAACCCCGGACGGCCTCGCGGGAGCATGGGCGAACCTCTACCGCGAGTACGCGATTGCGGTCGAGGTGCTCGCCGGGCGTCTCGAACCCGCCTGGCTCGATCGCATCTACCGCGTCGACGGGGAAGAGGGCGCGCGTGGCGTCGCGTTCGTCGAGGCGGCGGTCGCCTCGTCCGCGGACGACCGTTTCGTCCCCGTCGATGCCCGGGTCTGACCGGCGTCCCGTCGGGCGCCGCGTGCACGCGGCGGCGCCGGGGTGCCCCGGGGGGCGGGCGGACGCGCTCAGAGGTCGCGCAGCAGCTCGTTGAGGCCGACCCGGGCGCGGGTCTTCGCGTCGACCCGCTTGACGATGACCGCGCAGGCGAGGCTGTGGCTTCCGTCCGCGGCGGGGAGGCTGCCCGGCACCACCACCGCGCCCGCAGGGACCCGGCCGTAGTGGATCTCGCCCGTCTCGCGGTCAAAGATCCGGGTGCTCTGCCCGATGAACACGCCCATCGAGAGGACTGCGCCCGTTTCGACGATCACGCCCTCGACCACCTCCGAGCGCGCGCCGATGAAGCAGTCGTCCTCGATGATGGTGGGGCTCGCCTGGAGCGGCTCGAGCACGCCTCCGATGCCGGCGCCCCCCGAAAGGTGCACGTTCTTTCCGATCTGGGCGCAGGAACCGACCGTGGCCCAGGTGTCCACCATGGTGCCGGAGTCGACCCACGCGCCGAGGTTCACGTAAGACGGCATCAGCACCACCCCGGGGGCGATGTAGGCGCCGTACCGGGCGAACGCGGGCGGGACCACCCGCACCCCCGATGCGCGAAGGCCGGCCTCGTCCAGACCTGCGAACTTGAGCGGAACCTTGTCGAAGAAGTTCGTCGTCCCGCCGCGCATGATCTCGTTGTCGCGGAGCCGGAACGAGAGCAGGACCGCCTTTTTGGTCCACTCGTGCACCGTCCACGCGCCGTCGATCTTCTCCGCGACCCGAATTTCTCCGCGATCGAGCAGGGCGAGGGTGGCTTCCACGGCGTCCGCCACCTCGCGCTCGGCGCGACCGGGCGCGATGTCCGCCCGCCGCTCGAAGGCGTCCTCGATGGTGCGCTTCAGATCGTTCATTTCGTGCGGGTCCTCCTCACGTTCGGCAGTCGGGTTCAATGCGGGCGGTGGCGTTCGAGCGCCCAGGCCACGTGCTCGCGCACCAGGGCGGACGGATGGCCGCTCCGGGACCGGAGGGATTCCACGACGGCTCCCGTCGTCGGCGCGTTGCCGAGCGCCACCGCGACGTTGCGAAGCCATCGCTCGTAGCCGAGCCTGCGGATGGCCGAGCCTTCAGTGTAGCGTTCGAAGTCCGCCTCGTCCCACGAGAAGAGCTCGACGAGGGTGGACCGGTCGAGGCGGTGGCGCGGCGCGAAATCGGGCTCCGTGGCCGCGGCGGCAAACCGGTTCCACGGGCAAACGAGCTGGCAGTCGTCGCAGCCGAACACCCGGTTGCCGACGGCGGGGCGGAGCTCGGCGGGGATGGACCCCGGGTGCTCGATCGTGAGGTAGGCGATGCAACGGCGGGCATCGAGCTCGTGGGGGCCCACGATCGCCCCGGTCGGGCAGGCGTCGATGCAGGCCCGGCAGCGGCCGCAGTGGTCCGCGGGCGCGCGAGCGGCGGGAAGCGGGAGGTCGGTGTAGAGCTCGCCCAGGAAGAACCACGACCCCGCCTTCGCGTCGATGAGATTCGTGTGCTTTCCGATCCAGCCGAGGCCCGCGTCGCGGGCGAGCGCCCGCTCGAGGACCGGGGCGCTGTCGACGAACGCCCGGTAGCCGAACGGTCCGATGTGCTCGCCGATACGGTCCGCAAGCTGTTGGAGCCGCCGGCGCATGAGACGGTGGTAGTCGCGTCCGAGGGCATAGCGGGCGACGTAGCCCGCCGTCGGATCCGCGAGCGTCTCCGCGGCGAGCCGGGTTCCGCCGCCCGGCCAGTAGTCCATGCGCACCGAGATGACGTTGAGCGTGCCCGGGACGAGATCGGCGGGGCGGGTGCGCTTGCGCCCGTGCCGGGCCATGTACTCCATTTCGCCGTGACGCCCGTCCGCGAGCCAGTTGAAGAGGCGGGTCTCATCTTCGGAGAGGTCGATTCCGGCGATACCCGTGCCGCTGAATCCGAGCTCCGCCGCCCACCGCTCGATGCGCGCCGGAAGCTCGTCGAGACCCATGCCGCGGGACGCCATGCGGTACGTCTCAGCGATTCGTCCCGGCGGCCGGGGCCGACGGGTCCGGGGACTCGGCGCGCAGGTCGACGGACATGCGGCGATTCTACCGCGCACCTTCGCGAGCCCTTCACCGCCGGGCTCCTTCATCGGGGGTGGCTCGGCAGCGGCGACGGCCCCGGCATGCGGTTCGCGCGGCAGCTCGCCTGGAGGTTCGCCCCGAAAGAGGCGCGTCCCCAACGAGCGGCGGGTGCGCATGGAGAATGCCCCGTCCGCGCTTCGGGCGCCCGGCCCGCGAGGCGCGTGGCGGTATCGGCGGCGCCCGCTTTTGGCTATCCTTGTCCGGGGGTGGCGCTACCCTTCGATTCCCCGTGTGCTCAGGAGATCGCATGAGTCCGAACCGGCCCCGCATACTTGCACTTCCAGGCGACGGCATCGGTCCGGAGGTGATCGCGCCCGCGCTCGGGGTTCTGCGGCGGATGTCGGAAATTGCCGACTTCGATCCCGAGATCGAGGAAGGGCTGCTCGGCGGCGCTGCCTACGAGACGGAGGGCACGCCGCTCCCCGACGAGACCCTCGAGCGCGCCGGTGCGGCCGACGCGGTGCTGATGGGCTCGATCGGCGGCCCGCAGTGGGATGGTCTCGACCGCAGTCTTCGCCCCGAACGAGGGTTGCTCGCGCTGCGCTCCGGGCTCGGTCTCTTCGCGAACTTTCGTCCCGCGGTCCTCTTTCCCCAGCTCGCCGAAGCGTCCACCCTGCGCGCCGACGTGGTGGCCGGCCTCGACGTGCTCATCGTGCGCGAGCTGACCGGCGGAATCTACTTCGGCACGCCGCGCGGCATCGAGACGATGGATGGCGGCGAGCGGCGGGGGGTCAACACCCTCGTCTACACCGAGTCCGAGATCGAGCGGATCTGTCGCGCGGCCTTCGAGGCGGCGCGCCTTCGCAACGGAAGGGTGTGCTCGGTGGACAAGGCCAACGTCCTCGAGGTGAGCGAGCTTTGGCGTGAGGTCGCGGAGCGGGTCGGAGCGGAGTACGAGGACGTCGAGCTCGGCCACATGTACGTGGACAACGCGGCGATGCAGCTCGTCCGCGACCCGAAGCAGTTCGACGTGATCGTCACCACCAACATGTTCGGGGACATCCTGTCCGATCTCGCATCCATGCTCACGGGCTCCATCGGCATGCTGCCGTCCGCGTCGCTCGACGCGGGGGGGAAGGGACTCTACGAGCCATGCCACGGCTCCGCCCCGGACATCGCGGGGCAGGACGCGGCGAACCCGCTCGCGACCATCCTTTCCGCCGCCATGATGCTGCGCTACACCCTTGATCGTCCGGAGCTCGCGGACCGTATCGAGCGGGCGGTCGCGCGCGTCCTCGACCGCGGCCTGCGGACTCGCGACATCGCGTCTTCCGGAACGCGGGTGGTCGGAACCGCCGCAATGGGGCGGGCGGTGATCGATGAGCTGGGCTGACTTGCATCCTGCGTACCAGGCTCGCCGGTGGCGAGCGCCCGTCCCGCGGCCCGGTCTCGTGCCGCGGGGTGTCGTTGCGTTCGTGCTCGCGGCGGGAATCGCCCTCGTCGCGCCGGCGGGAGCCCAGCAGACGTCCGGGGCGACGTACGGTCCGGTCCGGCCGGCCGATACGCTCTGGGAGCTGGCGCTGCGCTTTCGCGGCGACGCCTCGGTCAGTGCCCAGCAGGTGATGATCGCCATATTGCGCGCGAATCCCGAGGCGTTTCGCCAAGGGAACATCAACGCGCTTCGTACCGGGGTCACCCTGCGGGTGCCTTCGGCGGAGGAAATGGGGGCGATCACGCAGGAGGAAGCGGTCGCCGAGTTCAACCGCCACGTGGTGGCCTGGCGGAATCGGCGGCAGACCGGCTCGGCCACCCCCGCGCCGGGGCCCACCGGCCAGGCCGCTGCGGCCACGCCTCCGGCCCCGGCCCCGGAGCAGCCATCCACCGCGGAGCCGGGTCTCGAGGAGCAGCTCCAGGCTGCCCGTGCGGAAGTGGCCGACATGCACGAACGGCTCGCCGAGCGGGACGAGGCGATAGAAGAGCTGCTCGTCCAGCTCGCCGCGATTCGTCGGGAGCTGCGGCAGGCACAGGGTGAAGCGCCGGCCGGTGCGGGAGCCCCGGCCGTCGGGGAGAGCGATGCGCGGCCGGAGGAGACGGCATCGCGGGCGAGCTGGCTGCCCGTGAGCCCGCTCGTGCTGGGAAGCGGCCTCATCGTGCTGCTCGTCCTCATCGTGGTCGTCACCCTGATCCGGCAGCGCGGCGAGCGCGACGAGCCGTACGCCGAAGACCTGTACGAAGACGGGGAAGAAGAGTCCTACGCGGGGGAAGGGGAGGAACGGGAGGATGAGAACCTCTACGCCGACTCCGCCGAAGGTCTCCCGGGGGACGACCGCGAGGTCGAACCCCGGTCCGCCGGACGGTCCGGCGCGCCGGTGGTGGCCGCCGCCACGGGAGCGGCTGCCGGGTACGCCGCGGGCACGGATGACGAGGAAGCGGAGTCGGAAGGAAGGGAGGAGGACGAGAGCACCGATCTTCCGATCGGCATCGATCTCGAAGGCGAGGAGGACTGGGACCACGAGCCGGAGGAGGAGGGGCACGCGAGCGGGTCCGAACCGGCGGGAACGGACGCGGCGTCCGACTTCGGCCGGCACGTCGAGGTCGGAGAGCTGGACGACCTCGAGCTCGACGTCGACCCGGACGAACGGGAGCGGCGTACCTACCCGAACCTTTCCTCGGAACTCGACGACGCCCCGTCCGTTGGCGACGAGTCCGACCGGCCGCGGCGCGGAAGGCGGGAGTGAGGGCCCGGAGCCCGGTGCCGGCGCGCAGGTGACCACCCGTCGGTTCGCCCTCGTCGTCGAGTACGACGGGCGGGCGTTCTGCGGATGGGAACGCCAGCCGCACTGCGAGTCCGTTCAGGCCGCGGTCGAGCGGGCGCTGTCACGGGTGGCCGACGAGCCGATCCGGGTCGTCTGCGCCGGGCGGACCGATTCCGGGGTGCACGCGCTCGGCCAGGTGGTCCACTTCGACACCCGTGCGCGGCGGCTCGAGGACGCGTGGCGGCGCGGGGCGAATGCCAACCTCGCGGCCGGCGTGGCGGTGGTCGCGGCGCACGAGGTGCCGGGCGATTTCCACGCACGGTTCTCCGCCCGCTGGCGCCACTACCGGTACCTGCTGCTCAATCGACCCGACCGTCCCGCGGTCCTGCACGGCCGGGTGGCCTGGGACCGCCGGCCGCTCGACCTCGCCCGGATCCGGGCGGCCGTTGGCCCGCTCGTCGGCACCCATGACTTCAGCGCCTACCGCGCGAGCGCCTGCCAGGCGCCGAGTCCCGTGCGGACCGTCCACGCGCTCGACGTCCAGCGGCGGGACGCGCAGTTTTGTTTCGACGTGGTGGCCGACGGGTTCCTTCACCGGATGGTGCGCAACATCGTCGGGGTGCTGCTCGCGATCGGAGCAGGGGAGGCGGAGCCCGAGTGGGCGCGCGAGGTGCTGGAGAGCCGGGACCGGACCCAGGGCGGGGTCACGGCACCGGCGGAGGGGCTGTATCTTGTCCGGGTCGGCTATTCGGCCCGCTATTCCCTGCCCGCAGTGTTGCCGGATTCGGGGGTCTGGTAGTCTTCCGCCGTGCGCGTCCGGATCAAGATCTGCGGTCTTACCCGGTCCGAGGACGTCAGGTTCGCGTCCGGCCTCGGGGTCGATGCAATCGGGCTCAACTTCTTTCCGCCGAGTCCCCGCTTTCTCGACGTGGCGGCCGCTCGCGGAGTGCGTGCGAGCATCCCCGCGTTCGTCACCTCGGTCGCGGTGTTCGTCAACCCCGGCGAGGACGAGGTCCGTCGCGTGATTGAAGAGGTCGGCGTCGACATGCTGCAGTTTCACGGCACCGAGGCGGCTTCGTTCTGCGAACGCTTCGGGCTTCCCTACCTCAAGGCCGTCGGCATGCGTGACGGGATCGATCCCGCGGCGGC
Organism: Immundisolibacterales bacterium; assembly: GCA_026712715.1. Taxonomy (GTDB): domain Bacteria; phylum Pseudomonadota; class Gammaproteobacteria; order HK1; family HK1; genus JAJDXW01. Next base: position 44,720 of record JAPOPW010000013.1, read on the forward strand.
GGCGCGCGCCCACCCGGCCGCGTCCGGGCTCCTGCTGGACGCCCACGATACCGAGCGGTGGGGCGGCACGGGCCGAACCTTCGACTGGTCGGCGGTCGAGGGAGGGGTCGGGCGACCGATCGTGCTCGCCGGCGGCCTCGGCCCGGAGAACGTCGGGGAGGCGATCCGGCGGGTGAAACCGTTCGCGGTGGACGTGTGCGGCGGAGTGGAATCGGCCGGCGGCATCAAGGACGAGTCGCGGCTGAAGGCGTTTGTGGAGAGCGTCGAAAGTGTCGGATTCGATCGAACTGAGTAACCGTCCGGCCGTCCTCGGCGGCGCCTGGCCGGACGCGGCCGGGCGCTTCGGAGAATTCGGCGGCCGATACGTCGCCGAAACCCTGATGGGACCCATCGAGGAGCTTGCGGCCGCCTACGAGCGCTTCAGCTCCGATCCCGAGTTCCAGGCGGAGTTTCGCGCCGAGCTGCGCGACTTCGTCGGACGCCCGTCTCCTCTCTACCACGCCCGGCGGTTGAGCGAGACGGTCGGCGGGGCGCAGCTCTGGCTCAAGCGCGAGGACCTCAACCACACCGGCGCGCACAAGGTGAACAACACCGTGGGGCAGGCGCTGCTCGCCACCCGGATGGGCAAGACCCGGATCATCGCGGAGACCGGAGCCGGCCAGCACGGGGTGGCGACCGCGACGGTGGCCGCGCGCCTCGGCCTCGAGTGCGTCGTGTACATGGGCGAGGAGGACGTCCATCGCCAGGCGCCGAACGTCTATCGCATGCGTCTGCTCGGCGCCGAGGTGCGAACCGTCACCTCGGGCACACGGACCCTCAAGGACGCGCTCAACGAGGCGATGCGCGACTGGGTGACCAACGTCGACGACACCTACTACATCATCGGAACGGTGGCCGGGCCCCATCCGTATCCGCGGATGGTGCGCGACTTCAACTCGGTGATCGGGCGCGAAGCGCGCGCGCAGATCCTCGAGCGCACCGGCCGGCTGCCCGACGCGGTGGTGGCGTGCGTCGGCGGCGGGTCGAACGCGATCGGGGCGTTTCACGCCTTTCTGGACGACCCCGACGTCGAGCTGCACGGGGTCGAGGCGGCCGGGGACGGGCTCGAATCGGGCCGCCACGCGGCGCCGCTCAGCGTGGGGCGTCCCGGGGTCCTGCACGGCAACCGGACCTACCTCATGCAGGACGCGGACGGTCAGATTGAAGGCACGCACTCCGTTTCGGCCGGCCTCGACTACCCGGGAGTGGGACCCGAGCACGCCTGGCTCAAGGACATCGGCCGGGCCGTGTACACCTCCGCGACCGATTCCGAGACCCTGGCCGCCTTCGAGCGCCTGACCCGGATCGAAGGCATCATTCCCGCCCTCGAATCGAGTCACGCGCTCGCGCACGCGGAGAAGCTGGCGAGCGCCCGTTCGCGGACCGGGATCGTGATCGTCAACCTGTCGGGGCGAGGGGACAAGGACATTCCCACCGTGGCCGCGCTCCAGGGCATCGAGGACCTGCCCGGATGAGCCGTCTCGCCGGCCGGTTCGCGGAGCTGCGGGCCGCGGGTCGCGCGGCCCTCGTGCCCTTCGTCACGGCCGGAGATCCCACCCCCGACGTGACCCGGCGCCTCCTCCCACGGCTCGTGGAGGCCGGGGCGGACATCATCGAGCTCGGCGTTCCGTTCTCCGATCCGATGGCGGACGGCCCGGTGATCCAGCGGGCCGGGGAGCGCGCTCTCGCGGCCGGCATGACCCTTTCCGGCGTGCTCGACCTCGCGCGCGGGTTCCGCGCGAACGACCGCTCGACGGGGCTGGTCCTGATGGGCTATCTCAACCCGATCGTCGCGATGGGTCACGCCCGTTTCGCGGCCGCGGCGGCCGCGGCGGGGATCGACGGGGTCATCGTCGTCGACATGCCTCCCGAAGAGGGGGAGCCGTTGCTCGCCCCGCTTCGCGAGCACGGCATCGACCCCGTCTTCCTGCTCTCGCCCACGACTTCGGTCGAACGGATGCGCCGCATCGCGCAGGAGGCGTCCGGATTTCTCTACTACGTCTCCCTCAAGGGCATCACGGGAGCGGGCCACCTCGATGCCGCCTCGGTCGCCGAGGCGCTGGCCCGGGTGCGCGGGGTCTCCGCCCTGCCGGTCGGCGTCGGCTTCGGGATCGCGGATGCGGACACCGCCCGTCGAATCGCATCGGTCGCGGACGCGGTGGTGGTGGGGTCCGCGATCGTGCGGCGGGTCGAGCAGGCGCTGGACGATCCGGAACGGATCCCCGATCGGGTCGGGGGGTTCGTCGCGGATCTACGCAGCGCGGTGGACGCTGCGAAGCGCGGCGCCCCGGACGCCGCGGAGCGCGCCGAGCCCGGATCGGCGAAGCGGTGAGCTGGTTTCAGAAACTGCGCCCGTCGCGGATCCGGACGGAGGGGTCGAAGAACGCGAAGGGCCGGGGGATTCCGGAGGGGCTCTGGACCAAGTGCGATGCGTGCGGCGCGGTGCTGTACCGGGACGAGCTCGACCGCAATCTCGACGTCTGTCCGAAGTGTGACCATCACATGCGCGTGGCCGCGCGCCGGCGCCTCGATCAGTTCCTCGACTTCGAGCCCCGGAACGAGATCGGCGCCGAAGTGAGGCCCACGGACCCCCTCGGGTTTCGGGACACCCGACGTTATCGGGACCGGCTCGTCGCGGCTCGCAAGTCGACCGGGGAGACCGATGCGCTCGTCGTCATGCACGGTGGGGTTCTCGGCCGGCCGGTGGTGGCGGCGGCGTTCGAGTTCGGGTTCCTTGGCGGCTCGATGGGGTCGGTGGTCGGAGAGCGCTTCGTCCGCGGAGCGCAGGCGTGCCTCGAGCGACGGATACCCTTCGTGTGCTTTTCCGCAAGCGGTGGCGCCCGCATGCAGGAAGGTCTGTTCTCCCTGTTCCAGATGGCCAAGACGAGTGCCGCCCTCGCGCGGCTGCGCGAGGCGGGATTGCCATACGTCTCGGTGCTGACCGATCCGACGACCGGTGGAGTGTCGGCGAGCCTCGCGATGCTCGGTGACGTCAACATCGCGGAGCCGAACGCGCTCATCGGCTTTGCCGGTCCCCGGGTCATCGAGCAGACGGTGCGCGAGACGCTCCCCGAGGGCTTTCAGCGAAGCGAGTTCCTCCTCGAACACGGCGTGCTCGACATGATCCTGCACCGTGCCGAGCTGCGCGAGCGGGTCGCGGAGATCCTCGGGCTGCTGTCCGGCGGCCCCGTTTCGGTCGAATCGGCCGCCTGAACCCCGGTCTCGATGCGCTTCGACACGCTGGCGGGCTGGCTCGCGTGGCAGGAGACGGTCCATCCCGTGGAGATGGACCTCGGTCTTTCCCGCACGCGCCTGGTCCACGAGGCGCTCGGCCATGAATCGCCGCCGCCCTTTCCCGTCGTGACGGTGGCGGGGACCAACGGGAAGGGCTCCACGGTCGCCTTCGTCCAGTCGCTTCTCACCGCGTCGGGGGCGCGTACCGGCACCTATACCTCGCCGCATCTCGTGCGTTACAACGAACGCATCCGGATCGACGGGGAGCCGGTCGAGGATGGCGCGATCATGACCGCCTTCGACCGGATCGACCGCGCCCGCGGCGGAATCACCCTGACGTACTTCGAGTTCGGAACCCTCGCGGCCGTCGACGTGTTCCGCGCCGCGGGGGTCGATGCCGCGGTCCTGGAGGTCGGGATCGGCGGCCGCCTCGATGCCGTCAACGTGTTCGACGCCGACGTGGCGGTGGTCACCCCGATCGACATCGACCATGTCCGCTGGCTCGGCTCCGACCGTGAGTCGATCGGCCGGGAGAAGGCGGGCGTCTTCCGCCCCGGCCGGCCGGCCGTCATAGCCGATCGCGCCCCCCCCGCGAGCCTGGTGGCCGCGGCGGAAGGCTTGGGCGCCCCCTGCCTTCGCCTCGGGCGCGACTTCGACACCGCGCCCGCAGGATCCGGGTGGACCTGGCGCGGGCCCGGCCGGCGGCTGGACGGGCTGCCGCTTCCTCCACTCGCCGGGCGCTTTCAGCTCGACAACGCGGCCTCCGCGGTCATGGCGCTCGCCGCCATCGGGCGGCTCCCCGAGCCGGCTGCCGTGCGCCGCGGCATCGCGGCGACGAGGCTCGCCGGGCGCTTTCAGGTCATTGCGGGTGACGTGCCCGTCGTGCTGGACATCGCCCACAACCCCCACGCGGCCCGTTCCCTCGCGGGAATCCTGCGCGAGTGTCCTCCGGCCGGGCGGGATATAGCGGTCGTGGGTCTTCTCGAGGACAAGGACGCGACCGGAGTCGTGGATGCGGTGGGAGACGACTTCGCCGCCTGGTTCGTGGCGCGGCCGCGCGGAGCGCGCGGGAAGTCGGCCGCGGGGCTGGCCCGGACGGTGCGCGATCGCGCCCCGGACGTTCCGGTCGCGGTCTGCGAGGATGTGCCGAGCGCCCTTCGCGATGCCCGCCGTGCGGCGCAGTCCGGAGACCGGATCGTGGTGTTCGGCTCGTGCTACACGGTCGGTGAAGTGCTCGCGGCCGGGGTCTGACCCTCCCCTATAATCGAACGATGGAGGAGCGTACGAGACATCGCGCCGCAGGAGCGGTGGTTCTCCTGCTCGCCGCCGCCATCGTGTTCCCGCTCGTGCTCGAGAGCTCGCCCCCGGGGGAGCGGGTGTCGGACGAGCCGGACCCGGTGCAAACGCCCGAAGAGTCCCCCGATCGAATCCGGATCACCACGTTCGGGGGGACCGACGAGGGCTTGCCCCCAGCAGGTACCGAGGGAGCCGCCGAGCCCCCGGCGAGTCTCGCCGAGCTGAAGCCGGACGAGCCGGGGGAGAGCTCGCTCGCCGGCGGCTGGGCGGTGCAGATCGGGAGCTTCGCCGATCCCGGAAACGCCGAAAAGCTGCGCGAGCAGGTTGCCGCACGCGGCTATCGAGTCGTCACCCAGCGTGCCCGGTCGGCGGATGGGAAGGTCCGGGTGCGGGTGCTGGTGGGGCCCGATCGGACCCGCGCCGCCGCCGCCGCGCAGCGTTTGCAGCTCAGGCGCGAGGATTCGATCGAGGGGTTCCTCGTCCGGTTTTCTGGATGAACCACGGGGTCTCTGCTACGCTCGCCCATTCTCTCGGCGACCGGCAGTTCATGGCCTCGGCGGATTTGGCGATCCTGGGGATTATCGGCCTGTCGGCCGTGTTGAGCCTGTTCCGGGGATTCGTTCGCGAGGCCATCGCCCTGACCGGCTGGATCGCGGGGTTCTGGGTCGCATTCAATTACATGCACGTCGGTGGGGCGTGGTTCGCCCGCTGGGTGGACGCACCCTTTCTGCAGCTCTCGCTCGGATTCGTGGTGCTGCTCGGTGCGGTGCTGGTGGTCGCGGGGGTGACGGGACGGTTGGCCGGGAAGCTCGTCAACGTGACCGGACTCGGCGGCACCGACCGCGTCCTCGGGATGGTCTTCGGAGCCGGACGGGGGGCGGTCATCGTCGCCGGCCTGGTACTGCTCGCGGGCTTCACGGACGTGATGCTCGAGCCGTGGTGGCAGGAGTCTTCGCTGATCCCGCGATTCGAGGCCCTCTCCACCGAGGTCGTGCGCATCCTGCCGGACGATATCTCCCACCGGATTCGCGGGTAACGGCCGATGTGCGGAATTGCCGGAATTGCGGCCCGGGACTGGGTCAACCAATCCCTCTACGACACGCTCATCGTCCTCCAGCACCGGGGACAGGACGCGGCCGGCATCGCGACCTCGGACAATGGCCGCCTTCACTGGCGGCGGAGCAACGGCATGGTCCGCGACGTGTTCCATGCCGGGCACATGCTCGCATTGCGGGGCACGGTCGGGATCGGACATGTCCGCTACCCGACCGCGGGCGGCGCGGGGTCGTCGGAAGCGCAGCCCTTCTACGTCAACTCCCCCTACGGCATTGCGCTCGCGCACAACGGCAACCTCGTCAATGCGGAAGAGCTCCGGGCCGGTCTGGTGCAAAGCGACCGCCGCCACCTCAACACGGAATCCGACTCCGAGATCCTGCTCAACGTGTTCGCGCACGAGCTTCAGGCCACGGGTGCATGCGGCGTCGACGAGGAGGACATCTTCCGGGCGGTCGCCGGCGTGCACCGGCGGTGCCGGGGCGGATATGCCGCGGTCGCCCTGGTATTCGGGTTCGGACTCGTCGCGTTTCGCGACCCCCACGGCATCCGGCCCCTCGCGCTCGGGTCGCGCGAGGGGCAGGGGGGGACGGAGTACATGGTCGCATCGGAGAGCGTCGCCCTGAGCGCGGTCGGTTTCGACTTCATCCGCGACGTGGAGCCGGGGGAGGTCGTGTGCGTGCGTGAAGGGGGCGAGCTCACGGCGCGCCAGTGCGCGCGCGAGCCGTCCCGCTCACCGTGCATTTTCGAGTACGTCTACCTCGCCCGGCCCGATTCCGTTCTGGACGGAATTTCGGTCTATCGGGCACGCCTCGGCATGGGGGAACGACTCGCGGAGAAGATACTCCGTGAAGCTCCGGACCACGGAATCGACGTGGTGATCCCGATCCCGGAGACCAGCCGTACCGCGGCTCTGCCGCTCTCCGCCCGTCTCGGCGTGGAGTACCGCGAGGGGTTCGTCAAGAATCGATACGTGGGCCGCACGTTCATCATGCCGGGGCAGCTCGAGCGCGAGCGGTCGGTCCGCCAGAAGCTCAACGCGATCGCGAGCGAGTTCGAGGGGCGGAACGTACTGCTGGTGGACGACTCCATCGTGCGCGGGACGACCTCTCGCCAGATCATCGACATGGCGCGGGACGCGGGGGCGCGCAAGGTCTATTTCGCATCCGGCGCACCTCCGGTACGGTATCCGAACGTCTACGGGATCGACATGCCGACCTCCCGCGAGCTGATCGCGTTCAATCGGACGGAAGAGCAGATCCGCGCCGAGATCGGCGCCGACCGCCTCTTCTACCAGGACATCGACGACCTCATGCGGGCGGTGGCCGGCGGCCAGAGCCTGGTCGACGACTTCGATACCTCCTGCTTCACCGGCGACTACGTGACCGGCGGGGTCACGGAGGCTTTCCTGCGCCGCCAGGACGAGCTTCGAAACGATGCGGAGAAGGACCGGCGAGCCTCCGACCTTCGCCATGCGCCGGCCGATCTCGAGCTCGAGGCGTGGCGGTGAGCGGCGTACCGGGGCGAATCGGAGAGAGCTCGCCGGACCGGCACACACGGGAGCCGACATGACGACCATCAACCAGGACGACTTCATCCGGAGCGTCGCCGATGCGCTCCAGTTCATCTCCTACTACCACCCGGCGGATTACATCCGGGCGCTCGGCGCGGCCTACGAGCGCGAGGAGTCGGAGGAGGCCCGCGACGCGATGGCGCAGATCCTCGTCAACTCGCGGATGAGCGCGGAAGGGCACCGGCCGATCTGCCAGGACACCGGCATCGTCGTCGTGTACCTGCGGATCGGAATGGAGGTCCGCTGGGAGGCCGACCGGTCGGTCGCCGAAATGGTCGACGAAGGCGTGCGCAGAGCCTACTCGCATCCGGACAACTTGCTGCGCGCGTCAATCGTGGACCCGCCATTCGGGGTCCGGCGCAATACCGGCGACAACACCCCCGCTCCGGTGCACGTCGAGCTGGTGCCGGGCGGCACGGTCGACGTCCGGGTGGCGGCGAAGGGGGGAGGCTCGGAGAACAAGGCCCGGTTCGCGATGCTGAATCCGAGCGACAGCATCGTCGACTGGGTGCTTCGAACGGTGCCCGGAATGGGCGCCGGCTGGTGTCCGCCCGGCATGCTCGGGATCGGGATCGGCGGGACCGCGGAGAAGGCGATGGTGCTCGCCAAGGAGGCGTTGCTGGATCCCATCGACATGCACGAGCTGCTCGCCCGGGGGCCCGCCAACCCCGTCGAGGAGCTCCGGGTCGATCTCTACGAGAAGGTCAACGCGCTCGGCATCGGCGCGCAGGGGCTCGGCGGGCTCACCACCGTTCTCGACGTCAAGGTGAAGGACTTTCCGACCCACGCGGCAGGGCTGCCGGTCGCGATGATCCCGAACTGCGCGGCGCCCCGCCACCTCCACTTCGTCCTGGACGGCAGCGGGCCCGCGGAGTTTGCGCCGCCGCGCCTCGAGGATTGGCCGGACGTGACCTGGGAGGCGGGCGAGGGCGCCACCCGGGTGGACCTCGACCGGCTGACGAAGGAGGAGGTGGCCGCCTGGCAGCCGGGGCAGCGGCTGCTCCTTTGCGGGCGGATGCTGACCGGGCGCGACGCGGCCCACAAGCGGATCGCGGACCTCTACGACAAGGGGGAGCCGTTGCCCGAGGGGGTGGATTTCACGAACCGGGTGATCTACTACGTGGGGCCGGTGGACCCGGTGCGCGACGAAGTGGTGGGACCGGCCGGTCCCACCACCGCGACCAGGATGGACAAGTTCACGGAGCTGATGCTGAGCCGCACCGGTCTTGCGGCCATGATCGGCAAGGCCGAGCGCGGCCCGGCCGGGGTCGAGGCGATCGCCCGGCACGGGGCGGCGTACCTGATGGCGGTGGGGGGCGCCGCCTACCTCGTGTCGAAGGCGATCCGGAGGTCGCGGGTCGTCGCGTTCGAGGACCTCGGCATGGAGGCGATCTACGAGTTCGAGGTCGAGGACATGCCGGTGACGGTGGCGGTCGACAGCCGCGGAACCTCCGTGCACGAGACGGGTCCCGCGAAGTGGCGCGGAATCATCGGCAAGCTTCCGGTGGAGGTGGCGGCCTGAGGGGCGCTCCGGAAGGAGGCCCGGGAAGCGGCGCACGCCGCACGGTTCGGACGAGGAGATGGACGGCGATGAGCGAAGTGGACGAGAAGAAGGCGCGGGTGGTCAAGGGCGATGCCGAATGGCGCGCCGAGCTGACCCCGCTCCAGTACCACGTATGCCGCGAGAAGGGAACGGAACGCGCCTTTTCCGGCGAGTACCACGACACGAAGACGGCCGGCACCTACCGGTGCGTGGGCTGCGGAGCGCCGCTCTTCGCTTCGGACACCAAGTTCGACTCCGGCACCGGCTGGCCGAGCTTCTGGGCCCCCGTGGACGACGACAGCGTGCGCACGGAGGAGGATCGGAGCTTCTTCATGGTGCGCACGGAGGTGATGTGCAGCGGGTGCGACTCCCACCTCGGGCACGTGTTTCCGGACGGGCCTGCCCCGACCGGGCTCCGGTACTGCCTGAACTCCGCGTCGCTTCGCCTGGAGGAGGATGGGGGCTCGCGCTAGCGGGTCCGATTGAAGCGCCGGTGCCCGCGCCGGGCGCCACCGGGCGCCGGGCGCGGGATCAGGGCAGGTCCCTCGCCACCCGGAATCCGGTGTTGATGTCGTGGAACGCGACCGGGACGCGGACCCGGTTCGCCGGCCGGCTGGCCCGCGGCAGGCTGAGCCAGGATCCGCCGCGAATCATGCGCCACCTGCAACCGTCGCCGTCCGGTCCCGCGGCCGACCCGTCGGACGGCGTGCCGGCATAGCCCTCGCCGCCGCAGTCGGCCACCCACTCGTACAGGTTCCCCACCATGTCGTGGACGCCGAACGCATTCGCCGGGAACGAACCGACCGGGGCGGTGCGCTCGTCGTCCCAGCGGCTGCCGCACTCGTCGCAGTTCGCGTTGCCGCGGCCGACGTCGTCGCCCCACGGGAAGCGCGTTTCGCTCCCCGCCCGGGCCGTGTATTCCCATTCCGACTCGCTCGGCAGCCGATAGGCCCGGCCGGTGCGCTGCGAGAGCCATTGCGTGTAGTCCCGGGCGTCTTCGAAGTACACGAGCATGGCCGGCCGGCGGTCCCGGCCGAAGCCGATGTCGCCGACTCCCTGGCGGCACACCCCCGCCGCGACGCACGCATCCCATTCGGCAAATGTGGTCTCGTGGCGCGCCATGGCGAACGGCTGCGGGATCGTGACCGTCCGCACCGGTGCCTCGTCGACGTCGCCGCCTCCCGTGAGATCGCCCATCCGGAACGTTCCGGCGGGCACGACGACGAGCTCCGGGCACTCGTCGCAGTCGCGGATGATGGTGCCCGGCGCATGCGATGCTTCGCTCGCGTCTCCCGCCGTACCCTGCGTCGATGCGCCGTGCGCCGTCAACTGCGCGCCGATGCCGGACCCCAGCACAAGGGCCAGGGTTACCGAGCCGACCGTGGACTTCCGCCTCCGGCCGATGATCGTGCACCTGGACATGGTCGCTCCTCCATCGCCGCAGGAACGGCGAAGGTAATCCAAGCCACTGCCCGCAATCAACCGGCGGGCGCGGCAGGCTCCATCGGTCCTTGTGCGCGTGTCCTTCGGATACCGTCGCGATCAGGATTTCGGCAGGGGAGGGACAGCGCATCGGGTCCACCCGGCCCCGGTGATGTGGGAACATGCGGGAGGTGGGCGCGAGGGTGCGCGCGCGGGACGCGGCCGGCCGCCGCGACAATCCGCGGCTTCCTCCACGCCCGGTGACCGTACTGGACGGGGCAAGGCCATGAGCCGAGACGAGGCCGTTTACCGGGGCTACCGCCGCGCGGAGCTCGAGCTGCTCTACTCCCATCGTCACCGGATCGAGGGATACGACGGCTATCTGGAGCGCTGGCCGCGGGAGAGCGCCACCGCCCGGGAGCGGCTCGATCTCATCCCGGACGTCGCCTACGGGCGGCGGGCAGCCGAGCGCTACGACGTGTTTCCGGCCGGCCCCCGCGCCCCGGTCCACGTGTTCTTCCACGGCGGGTACTGGCACTCCCAGGACAAGCACGGCTTCGAGTTTATGGCCCCCGCGTGGGTGGCGCGCGGCGCCGCCTTCGTCTCCGCCAACTATCCGCTCTGTCCGACCGTGACCCTGCCGGAGATCGTCGAGTCGTGCCGGCGTTGCCTGGCGCACGTGCACGACCATGCGGCGACCTGGGGCGGCGACCCCGGCCGCGTGTTCGTCTCCGGCCATTCGGCGGGCGGGCACATCGCGGCCTGCCTGGTGTCGACCGGGTGGGAGGATCTCGGCCGCGGACGGCCCGCGGATCTCGTGAAGGGCGGGGCGGCGGTGAGCGGCGTCTACGACCTCGAGCCGATGCGCTTCCTGGAGGTGAACGACACCCTTCGCATCGACGGCGCGACGGTGCGGGAATGCTCGCCGCTGCGCACGGTTCCGCGGACGGCCGGCCCGCTGCTGCTCGCCGTCGGCACCGGCGAAGGAGAGGAGTTCGCACGCCAGCAGCGGGACCATGCCGCCGCGTGGCGCTCCGCCGGGCTCGAATGCCGGGAGATGGTGCTCGACGGGGAGAACCATTTCTCGATCGTCGACGGGCTCGCGCGCGAGGATGCGGAGCTGTTCGCGGCGGTCTTCGCCCTCATGGAAGCATGACTCCCGCGCGCGGTATGGAGGTAGGTGCGGCAGCACGGTCGTCGCCCGGTTCCGGCGGATGTGGTGCCGCAGCGCCTCCGATTTGCAGTAGATTCCACGTTCGGTCCGAAACGGGACGGAGCCGCATGGCGGACGACAGCTTCACGCTCTACGACCTCCGGGTCGAATGGGTCGCGGGGACGAAGCCCTGCTGGTGCGGGGCGAAGGCGGGAGACCACTTCTTCCTGCGCGGCGAGCACCTCGAGATGCCGCCCGGACAGACCTGGTCGATCTACACCATCGCGGGCCTGCTCCCCCTGCTCCCCGCCAAGCAGCGCACCACCCACCCGAGCGACTGGATGACCACCGACGGCGAGGTTGCGTGCATCGACCCCAACTGCGGCTCGAGGTTCCGGATCACCCGGGTCGGCACGCGCACCTTCCGCCATTCCGAGACCACCGCGGTTCCGCTCGAGGCGGGGCGGCCGTGACGGTCGAGCGCTTCGAGGTCGAGCCGGGCTACGACATCTCGCGCCTCGTCAAGGGTGGCTGGCACCTGGCCGGGGGGCACGGCCGAATCGATCGCGCCGAGGCCATCCGGGACATGGCCGCCTTCGTGGAGGCGGGCATCACGACCTTCGACTGCGCGGACATCTACACGGGTGTCGAGGAGCTGATCGGCGACTTCCGAGCCGCCCGTCCGAGCCTTGCGCCGCTCATCCAGATCCATACCAAGTTCGTGCCCGACCTCCGGCGCCTCGGCCGGATGACGCGTGGCGACGTGGAGCGAATCGTCGACCGCTCGCTCCGCCGGCTGCGCGTGGAGCGCCTCGACCTCGTCCAGTACTACTGGTGGGACCCGGACGGGACCCCGGGGTTCGTCGAGACCGGTCAGTGGCTGACGGAGCTCTGCCGGGCCGGCAAGATCACCCGCATCGGGGTCAGCAACTTCAATGCGGCGCAGCTCGAGCGGCTTGTCGAGGCCGGGATTCCGGTGCTGACGAGCCAGCCGCAGTACTCCCCGATCGATCTCCGGCCCGAGAACGCGCTCATTCCCGCCTGCCGGGAACGCGGCATCGTGCAGCTCTGCTACGGCACCCTCGCGGGCGGCTTCATCGCGGCGGACTGGCTCGGGGCGCCGGAGCCGCCGGGTCCGTTCGACAACCGGTCGCTCACGAAGTACAAGCTGATCATCGACGATTTCGGCGGCTGGTCCCTGTTCCAGGAGCTCCTCGCCGCCCTGCGCGCGATCGCCGGCAAGCACGGGCGGAGCATCCCCCAGGTCGCGTTGCGCTGGATCCTCGAGCGTCCCAACGTCGCCGCCGCGATCGTCGGCGCCACCTCCACCCGTCACCTCGCGGAGAACGTCGCGGTGTTCGACTTCGCCCTGGACGCGGAGGACCACGCCGCCCTGGCCGCGGTCACGTCGCGCCGGAGCGGGCCGGCGGGCGACGCCTTCGACCTCGAGCGCGATCGGGAAGGGCGGCATGGGCGCATCATGCGCTACGACCTGAACGAGCCCGCGGCCTGATTCGGGCGGTCGCGGTTGCGACCGCCCGCTACCGGCTCGGGTCTCTCGGGCCGCGGCGGCGGCCGGCGGCTCGCCCGGAGATGGTGCCTCCGCGTCGCCGCGCGGGACCCCGGTGGCCGGCCGCCGGCGGGCCGGCGTCGCGGCACGACTTCGAGGGCGGCCGTGCCGCGGTACAGGGGCTAGTTTCCGGCCATCATCGCCTTGATCTGGTTGACCTCTTCGAGGCTGATGGCCTTCTCCTGGACGAATTCGCCGCCACGATACCGAAGGCCCGCAAAGCTCGCGGAAACGTCGCCGTTCTGATCGAACACGATTGGCCCGGTGACACCGACGTAGGCGAGGTCCTTGCCTTCTGAATACATCGCGATCGCCTGCTTGTACCCCTCGACGCCGGAAGGGAAGGGCTCGCCCTCGGGGCCGGTGATGGCACGGACGATCCTGGCGAGATTCGCTCCGCTTCCCTCCACCCCGGAGATGTCGGCGGCCACCGTCGCGAGCGCGAGCAGCGCGCCGGCGTCGTAGCCGGAGGTGCGGCCCGGGCCGCCGTCGATGGTGAGATCGCAGCACGCCTGGAAGTCGGCGTTCACGGTCTGGAAGGACTCCGTCTTCGGAGAGACCGGGGTGATGAACCAGGCATCCGCGAGGGCCGCATCGCCGACCGTCTCGACGAAGGACTTCTCGTTCATCCCCTGGGGCAGGACGAGCCCGGACGCGCCGCCGAAGCGGATCCAGTCGCGGAGCTGCTTCGAGCCGTCGTTCGGGTTGGCGAGGAGGTAAAGGGCATCGGGCTCGCCTTCCAGCACCTTGTTGATTTCGGAGCGGTAGGAGGGCTGGTCGGGGTTGAAGGGCACGATATTCCCGACCGCTCCGCCGAGCGCGACGAAGGCACGCGAGAATTCCGCCTGGTTGTTCTTGCCCCAGTCGTTGTTGAGGTAAATGATCGCGACCTTCCGGAACCCGGCGTCGTAGGCCATCTTCGAAGTCGCAACCGCCTGGAGGGAGTCGGCGGGCAGGGTGCGGAAGAAGAGCCCCTTGGTCTTTCCCTCGCGCGCCATGTTGGTGAAGGTGGTCGAAGTGGACGCGGTGGCGATGACGACGACGCCCTTGGCGACGGTCACGGAGGTGAGGAGCGGCCCGGTGATGCCCGACGAGATCGGCCCGACGAGCGCCTGCACCCCGTCGATGTCGATGAGCTTCGCGGCGGCGTCCACCGCGACCGAGGGCTGGGTCTGCGAGTCGCGCACGTCGTAGGTGAGCGCGCAGCCGACCCCGAGCGCGGCGCGGGCCGCCTCGACCTGCTCGACCCCGAGCTGCGCCGCCCGCGAGATGGGAACTCCGTGCACACCGTAGGAGCCGGTCAGGGAAAGGACGGAGCCGATGGTGCGGGCGCAGTCCGCGGCGAGCGCCGCCGGCGCGGCGGCCGCCGAGGCGACAAGGAACGCGCCGACGATCGCGCGCGTGGTGAACGGGGGACGGGCTTTCATGTTTCGGGCCTCCTGTCGTGCCGCGAATCCGGTTGGGGGAGCTACCATTACGGCTCCCGCCACCATCGTACCAGCCGGCTCGACGGCGCGTCACCGCGCGGCGGCGGCTGCCCCGGGGCTGGCGAGACCGTTCGAGAAGCCACTCGGGAACCCGCCGGTCGATCGATGAAACTCGTGCCAACGAACTCGCCATCCGGCCGGTCCGGCGGACCGGTCGCCGCGGACCCGGACTCGCACGGCACGTTCGTGGGCGGGCGCGGGTACGGGGGCGCGGCGTGCTGAAACTCGCCGGGCTGGTCAAGGACTTCGGCGGGCTGCGCGCGGTCGACGGCGTTTCATTCGAGGTCGGAGCGGGGACGATCACCGGGCTCATCGGCCCCAACGGCGCCGGCAAGACCACGATCTTCAACATGGTCGCGGGCTCTTTCGCCCCGACTGCAGGGCGCATCGAGTTCGACGGCGCGGACATCGCGGGCGAGCCGGCGCACCGCACCTTCCACCGGGGTCTCGTCCGGACCTTCCAGATCCCCCGTCCCTTCGCCCGCATGACGGTACTCGAGAACCTGATGGTGGTGCCCCGCGCCCAGTTGGGCGAGCACTTCTGGAACAACTGGTGGCGCCGCCGCGCCGTACGCGCCGAGGAGCGGCGCCTGCGCGACAAGGCGATCGAGGTGCTCGACTTCCTCGGACTCACGAAGCTCGGCGAGGAAGCGGCGGGCAACCTTTCCGGCGGCCAGACGCGGCTCCTCGAGCTCGGACGCGCCCTGATGTCGGACCCGAAGATGATCCTGCTCGACGAGCCCGGCGCCGGCATCCATCCGACCCTGCTCGGCGAGATCGCGGACCACATCGCGGCGCTGAACGATCGGGGCATCACGTTCCTCGTCATCGAGCACAACATGGAGCTCGTCATGAGGCTTTGCCGCCCCATCGTGGTGATGGCGGGAGGGCGGCTGCTTCTCGAGGGCGGCGCGGAGGAGGTGCGGAGCGACCCGCGCGTGCTCGACGCCTTCCTCGGGGGCGCCGAGGAGGAGGAGGAGGGGGTGGGCACACTTGGCTGAGGCGCTTCTTGCGGTGCATGCCCTCGAGGCGGGGTACAACCCCTCGCTTCCCATCGTTCGCGGCGTCTCGATCGAAGTCCGCGAGGGCGAGATCGTCAGCGTGCTGGGCCCCAACGGGGCGGGCAAGTCGACCCTGCTCAAGGCGATCGCGGGCCTCGTCCGGATCACGGCCGGGCGGGTCCTCCTCGACGAGCGCGACATCACCGGGCTCGACACCCACCGGCTGGTGCGCGCGCGGGTCGCCTACGTGCCGCAGACCGAGAACGTGTTCGCGCGCCTCTCGGTGGAGGACAACCTCGCGCTCGGAGCGCTCCACAACCAGGATCGTTTCGATACCCTTCGGCAGCGGGTCGTCGCGCTCTTTCCCGACCTCGAACGCCTGCGCAGCCTCGCCGCCGGCAAGCTCTCGGGCGGACAGCGGCAGATGGTGGCCCTCGGGCGCGCGATGATGGCGGACCCGCGCCTGCTGATGCTGGACGAGCCCTCGGCCGGCCTGTCGCCCCGGCTCACGCGCCAGCTTCTCACGCAGCTCACCCGGGTCAGGGACTCCGGCATGACCATCGTCATGGTCGAGCAGAACGCGCGCGCCGCGCTCTCCATATCGGACCGGGCATACGTGCTGGTGGACGGGAGGGAGGAGATCCAGGGCGATGCCGAGTCGCTGCTCGGCGACCCGGCGCTCGGTGCGCTCTATCTCGGCGCCGCGCCCGGGACCCGGTCGCGATGATCCAGTACCTCGCGGACGGCATCGTCAACGCGGCGCTGATCGCGCTCGGCGCGATCGGGCTCAGCATGACCTACAACGTCCTTCGCTTCGCCAACTTCGCGCAGGGCGAGATCCTCACCGCCGGCGCCTACTTCACCCTGCTGGTGGTGACCGTGCTCGGCGCCGGCATCGGGACGATGGGGCCGATCGCCTTCGGCTGGCCGCTGCTCGTCTCGATGCTGGTCGCCATCGCCCTGACCGGGGCGGTGGTCCTGGTCGTCGACATGCTGCTCTTCGCCCCGCTGCGCGGACGCAACGCCTCGCGGATCACCCTCATCATGGCCGCATTCGGGGTCTCGCTGATGGGCCGCAACCTGGTCATGCTGATGACGGGGGGCGAGCCCTTCTACTACGACTTCTACATTCCGCGGGCCTTCGCGCTCTTCCCGGGCTTCGAGGTGGTCCCCGACGATCTCGCCATCGTCGCGATTGCCGGGCTCGCATTCGCCCTGCTCTTCGTTCTCGTCAACCGCACGTCGATGGGCCGGCAGATGCGCGCGGTGGCGGAGAACCCGACCCTCGCGCGGGTCAACGGCATCGACGTGCGGGCGGTGATCCGGTGGACCTGGATCGTCGGCGCCGCCCTCGCGACGGTCGCCGGCGCGCTCCTCGGCCACAACACCCAGCTTCGCCCCGAGATGGGCTTCGATCTTCTGCTGCCGATGTTCGCGGCCCTCATCCTCGGCGGAGCGACCAACCTCTACGGCACCATCCTCGGCGCGGTCGTCATCGGTCTCACCGAGGCGCTCGCGGTCGCGATCGGGCTCTCCGGCTACCGCGCCGCGGTGACCTTCGCGGTCATCGTCGTGTTCCTGCTCCTGCGCCCGCAGGGACTGCTCGGGGAGCGGGAATGATGGAAGGCATGCTTTCCTTCGCGGTCTTCTTCCTGGTTTTCGCGTCCTTCTACGCCCTTTGCAGCCTGGGGCTCAACCTGCAATGGGGCTTCACGGGACTCTTCAACGTCGGCGTCGTCGGCTTCTTCGCGATCGGCGCCTATGCCTCCGCAATCATCACCGGCCCCGCCTACCCCGATACGCTCTTCGGCGGCTTCGGCATGCCCTTCCCGTTCGGCCTCGCCGGGGCGATGCTGAGCGCCGGGGTGGCCGCGCTCGGGGTGGGCTTCGTCACCCTTCGCCTGCGCGAGGACTTTCTCGCCATCTCGACCTTCGGGGTCGCGATCGCGATTCAGCTCGTGTGCCTCAACTTCGAGCCCCTGACCCGGGGACCGAACGGCATGTACTCGCTGCCCCGACCGTTCGCGGGCCTCTTCGCGACGCATGCATTCGACAACGTCCTCTACCTGGTCGTGTGCCTGGCGCTCATCGCGGGGGTGTACCTCGCCTTCGAACGCATGGTCCGTTCGCCCTGGGGGCGGGTGCTGCGCGCGATCCGGGACGACGAGGTAGCCGCCGCCGCCCTCGGGAAGAACGTCTTCGCCTTTCGCCTGCAGTCCTTCGTCGTGGGCTCGGCGGTGATGGGGCTCGCGGGGGCGCTCTACGCCAACTTCCAGGGCTTCATCAGCCCCGCGGACTTCCTTCCCATCTTCACCTTCCAGGTGTTCGTGATGCTGATCGTGGGCGGGAGCGGCAACAACCTCGGTGCGCTGCTGGGAGGTCTGTTCGTGTGGTTCCTGTGGTCCATGAGCGAGCAGGTCATGCAGGCGCTGTTGCCGCCGACCGCGCTCACCCAGGCCGCAGCGGCCCGCATCGTGCTGATCGGCCTCGTGCTTGCGCTGATGCTGCTCTTTCGCCCCGAGGGCATTCTCGCGGAGCGGAGAATCGTGTCGCGCGAGGCCCGGCTTCCCCGCGCCCCGAAGCGCTGACCCGGCACCGGCTTGGCCGCACCGTCGGCCCGGGGCCCGGGACGACCGGCGTTGCGGAGGACGCCGGGAATCCGGAGGCGGTTCCGAGTCGGAGCGGTGAGGTCAGTCCAGGCGGGGGTCGCGGACCTGGACGGTGCCCTCGTGAACGCGGACGGGGAAGGTCGCGATCGGCTCGTAGGCGGGCGGGGTGAGCGCCTCGCCGGTGCGCAGGCAGAACTCGGCGCCGTGCAGCGGACAGGTGATGACGGCGCCGTACAGCTCGCCGTCGGTCAGCTCCGCGTAGTCGTGGGTGCACAGGTTCTCGACGGCGTGGTACTCGCCGTCGACGTTGAACACCGCGATGAGGGTGTCTTCGAGCTCGACAACCCGCCATTCGCCGGGCGGGAGCTCGGCGGCGGGGGCGACGTCGGTCCAGTCGGTCATGGCTCCTCTATCCCGAATCGAAGGAAGCCGATGCGTACACGCGCGGATTCTCGCCGGATTCGATGCGGATGCGCCCTGCCGCGAAGGAGGCGCTTCGTGCTTCAGGTCTCGTGCGGTCCAGGGGCCGGATCCGACGCGGACTCGCCCGTTCCTCGGTGGCGCGGAGGGAGCGCGGGTTCGGGATCGGGCGCTACCACAGGCCAAGCTCGAGCTTGGCCGCCTCGCTCATCCGGTCCTGGGTCCACGGCGGGGCCCATACGATCTCCACCGCGGCCGACTTCACCCCCTCGACCTGGCTCACCTCGTACTCGACCATTCCGGGAAACGTCTCCGCGACCGGACACCCGGGGGTCGTGAGGGTCATGTCGATCGTGACCGCGCCCTCGTCGCCGATGTCGAGGTCGTAGATGAGACCAAGGTCGTAGATGTTGACCGGGATCTCGGGGTCGTAGACCTGTTTGAGCGCCTCCACGATGCGCTGGCGGAGGGCCTCCGGGTCCTCCCCTTTTCCCCTTCCCAACCACTCGCCGATGCGGCTCATTTCGTCATCTCCGTGTCGTCGCTCCCGCCCGTCTACTCGGTGGTGACCGGCGCGTCGCGTCCCTCGAGCGCCGCCTCCATGGTGTGCCAGGGGAGCGTGGCGCACTTGACGCGCATGGGGAAGTCCTTCACCCCGAGGAGCGCCGCCAGCTTGCCGAGCCGATCGTGGTCCGGCTCGGCCTCTTCCACGAGCACGGCATGCATCGCGTCGAACAGCGACCGCGCTTCCTTGCCGGTCCGACCCTTGAGCGCCTGGGTCATCATGGACGCGGACGCGGTCGAGATCGCGCAGCCCTCGCCGTCGAAGGCGATGTCCTCGATCACCCCGTCGCGGAGGGTCATGGATACCTCGACCTGGTCGCCGCAGAGCGGATTGTGTCCGTGCGCGGCGCGGTTGCACTCGGGCGGACGGCGCCCGAAGTTGCGTGGATTGCGGTTGTGGTCGAGGATGACCTCCTCGTAGAGCTCTCGCAGATCGTTCACGAATTCTCCGAACCCCCGGCCCGACAAACCGGTCCGGGTCCTGGGCGCCTAACGGTTCAGGCGAAACACGTCGCGCACCTTCTCGATGCCCCTCGCGAGCGCGTCGATGTCGCCCCGGGTATTGTAGAAGGCAAGCGAGGCGCGGGCCATCGCCGGCACGTCGAAGCGCGCCATGACCGGCATGGTGCAGTGGTGGCCGGTTCGCACCGCGACGCCTTCGCTGTCGAGGATCGTGCCCACGTCATGCGCGTGCACGCCCTCGATGACGAACGAGAGGATGCTCGATTTCTCCGGGGCGTCGCCGAAGATGCGCACGCCGGGAATCGCTCTTACCCGTTCGTCGGCGTACGCGAGGAGGTCGTGCTCCCAGGCCGCCACCCGATCGAGGCCGATCTCGCGGAGGTAGTCGAGCCCGACTCCCATCGCGATCGTGTCCGCGATGTTCGGCGTGCCCGCCTCGAACCGGTAGGGGACGGCGTTCCAGGTGGCCTTCTCGAAGGTGACCGCGAGGATCATGTCGCCGCCCCCCTGCCACGGCACCATCGACTCCAGGTGCTCCATCCTGCCGTACAGGGCCCCGATCCCGGTCGGTCCGAGGACCTTGTGGGCGGAGAAGGCGAGGAAGTCGCAGTCGAGCGCCTGCACGTCGACGGCGAGATGGGGGACCGCCTGGGCGGAGTCGAGGAGCACCTGCGCTCCCACCGCATGGGCGGCTTCGACGATCTCCCGCACGGGGTTGACGGTCCCGAGGGAGTTCGCGACGTGGGTCATCGACACGAAGCGGGTGCGCGGGCCGAGCATCGCCAGATAGGCGTCGAGGTCGAGCGCGCCGTCGTCGTCGATCGGCACCACCCGCAGCTTCGCCCCGAGCTCGTCGCGCAGCATCTGCCACGGAACGATGTTCGAGTGATGCTCCATGTGGGAGATGACGATCTCGTCGCCTTCCCGGAGGCGGGGCCGCACGAAGCCGTTCGCCACGAGGTTGATGGCCTCGGTGGTGCCCCGCGCGAAGACGATCTCGCGCTCGCTTGGCGCGTTCAGAAACGACCGTACCTTCTCGCGGGTGCCCTCGTAGGCGGCGGTCGCGCGCTCGCTCAGGGTGTGTACGCCCCGGTGCACGTTGGAGTTGTCGCGCTCGTAGTAGTCGCGGAGCGCCTCGATGACCGCGCGCGGCTTCTGGCTCGTCGCGCCGTTGTCGAGGTAGGCGAGGGGGTGGCCGTTGACCTCCTGGTCGAGAGCCGGGAAGTCGGCCCGAACCGCTTCGACGTCGAAGGCGGCGGTGTCGTCCGTCCGCATTGCGCTGCTCATGGTCTCTGGTCCACTGGCGGAGGGCTCTTCGTCAATGCGGCCGGCGCCGAGCGAGTCGCCCGGCGATCGGCCGAGACCGGGGCCGACGTTCGATCCCGCGAAATCGAAATGCTCCGGCGCGAATACACGTTCGTCTTGGCGATCAGATTCCGTTCGCCGAATCCATCGGCGGCAGCCCGGCGAGGGCGGGGAGGGCGCCCGCGAGTCCCCGCTCCACGTGCCGCCGAAGCGCGGGCAAACCCATGCGGGCGAGCACGTCGTCGGCGAATCCGAAGGTGAGGAGGGCGCGTGCCGTATCCTCGCCGAGTCCGCGCGAGCGCAGGTAGTGAACGGCCCGCTCGTCGAGCTGGCCGACGGTAGCGCCGTGGCTGCACTTCACGTCGTCGGCGAAGATCTCGAGCTGGGGCTTGGTGTCGATTTCCGCATCCGGAGACAGCAGGAGGTTGTGGTTGCTCTGACTCGCGTCGGAATGCTGGGCGTCCAGGTGAACCAGCACCCGCCCGTTGAAGACCCCCCGTCCGTGTCCGTCGAGGAGTCCCTTGTAGACCTGCTCGCTCGTCCCGCCCGGCTCGCGGTGGTCCACGCGGGTGTGGAAGTCGACGTGCTGGCGCCCCCGGGCGACGTAGAGTCCATTGAGGATGACGGTTGCCCCGGCGCCGTCGAGCGAAACGTCGATGCCGTAGCGCACCAGCCGTCCGCCGAGCTGGACGGCGTTCGATCCGAGCCGGCCTCCGGCGGCGACGCTCGCCTCCACGTTCCCGGTATGCCAGGTCGATTCGTCCTCCTCCAGCAGCAGATGATGCTCGACCGCGGCCCGCTCGCCGACCGCGATGCGGGTGAACGGGTTCGCGAGCTTCGTTCCCGCGCCGGCGCCGAGGTGGTGCTCGACGATCGTCGCCGCCGAGTCGGCTTCGGCGAGCACGAGCACGAGCGGGTGACTCGCGACGTCGGACTCACCCACGGACTCGAACACGAGCTCGACGGGAGCGTCGCACTGCACGCCGCGGCCAATCGAGACGAACGCCCCGCCGGCGAGGAATGCGCGGTTGAGGTCGGAGAACGCGTTGTGGCCCCCGCCGCCGGAGAGGAACGGCTCTACCCGCTCGGGGTCGGACTCGAGCATTCCGGCGAGCGATTCGACGCGCACTGCGTCCGGCACCGTGCCGGCCGTTCCGGAATGCGAGGAGGCGAGCACCCCGTTCCGGAACACGAGCACCGCGGCCGCATCGAGGCCGTCCAGCCGCCTTGCGGAGGGAAGCGGTTCCGCGCCACCCTCCGCGCCGCCCTCGGGCCCGGGATCGAATCGGAACGCGCGGCGCTCGAGCGGACGAACGTTGGTGTACTTCCAGTCCTCGTCCCGCGGCGTGGGAAAGCCCCGCCCGCAGAAGCGGTCCAGCGCCTCGCGGCGCGCCCGATCGATCCAGCCGACCCGAGCCCCCGGCAGCGACGCGTGCGCCGCGCTCCACTCCTGCCGGTAATGCTCCACCCCGGTGGGCATCAGGCGGCGGCCTCCGCGCGGAGGTGTCCGTAGCCCCGCTCTTCGAGCTCGCGGGCGAGGGTGCGGCCGCCCGACCGTGCGATCCGGCCCTCGAACAGCACGTGGACGTGATCCGGAACGACGTACTCGAGAAACCGCTCGTGGTGGGTGACGACGACGATGGCGCGGTCCGGGCTCCGAAGGGCGTTGACGCCGTCGGCCACGATGCGAAGCGCATCGATGTCGAGGCCCGAGTCGGTCTCGTCGAGGATGGCGAGTCTCGGTTCGAGGAGCATCATCTGGAGGATCTCGTTCCGCTTCTTCTCGCCGCCGGAAAAGCCCTCGTTGAGCGGCCTTCGCAGCAGCCCCTCGTCCATGTCGACGAGCTTCACCTTCTCGCGCATGAGCTGCATGAAGTCGATCGCGTCGAGCTCCTCGTCGCCGCGGGCCCGCCGTACCGCGTTGACCGCCGCCTTGAGGAAATAAGCGTTGTTGACGCCGGGGATCTCCACCGGGTACTGGAACGCGAGAAAGATCCCTTGCTTGGCGCGCTCGTCGGGCTCGAGAGCGAGAAGGTCCTCGCCCCGGTAGGCCACGCTTCCGCGAGTGACGTCGTAGCCGTTCCCTCCGGCGAGGACGTGGCACAGGCTGCTCTTTCCCGACCCGTTCGGACCCATCACGGCGTGAACCTCGCCCGGCTGCACGGAGAGGCTCACCCCCTTCAGGATGGCGTCGCCGTCCACGGCGACGTGAAGATCGGAAATTTCAAGAAGCGGTGAGGGCATGGGCGGCTCGTCGGCGGCAGGGTGGGATTGGATTCGGAGGGAGGGTGATGGACGACGGAATGAGCGGCGCGGGCGGGCGGAATGCAGGCGAAGCGCGCGGGGGCCGCAAACGGAGCCGGGACCGGCCCGGGATCACCCGATCGCACCCTCCAGGCTCACGTTCAGGAGGTTCCGGGCCTCGACGGCGAACTCCATCGGCAGCTCGTTGAACACCTCCTTGCAGAAGCCGCTCACGATCATCGACACCGCATCCTCGGCGGAGAGGCCGCGGCTCATGCAGTAGAAGAGCTGGTCCTCGCCGATCTTCGAGGTCGTCGCCTCGTGCTCAACGCGGGCGCTGGGGTTCTTGACCTCCATGTACGGGAAGGTGTGCGCGGCGCACCGGTCGCCCATGAGGAGCGAATCGCACTGGGTGTAGTTGCGGGCGCTGGCCGCGTCGCGCCCGACCTGCACGAGTCCACGATAGGCGTTGCGGCTCCGTCCGGCCGAGATCCCTTTCGAGACGATGTTGCTCCGGGTGTTTCGCCCGAGGTGGATCATCTTGGTGCCGGTGTCGGCCTGCTGGTGATGGTGGGTGACCGCGACGGAATAGAACTCCCCGACCGAATCGTCGCCCCGGAGGACGCAGCTCGGATACTTCCAGGTGATCGCGGAGCCGGTCTCGACCTGGGTCCACGAGATCTTGGAGCGGGCCCCCCGGCAGTCGCCGCGCTTGGTGACGAAGTTGTAGATTCCGCCCACGCCGTTCTCGTCGCCCGGGTACCAGTTCTGGACCGTCGCGTACTTGATGGTGGCCCCTTCGAGGGCGACGAGCTCGACCACCGCGGCGTGGAGCTGGTTCTCGTCCCGCATCGGCGCCGTGCACCCTTCGAGGTAGCTGACGTAGCTGCCTTCGTCCGCGATGACGAGGGTACGCTCGAACTGGCCGGTGTTCGCGGCATTGATCCGGAAGTACGTAGAGAGCTCCATCGGGCAGCGAACGCCCCTGGGCACATAGACGAAGGAGCCGTCCGTGAAGACGGCGGAGTTGAGGGCGGCGAAGAAGTTGTCCGAGCGGGGAACGACCGACCCGAGGTACTCGCGGATGAGGTCGGGATGGTTCCGGACCGCCTCGGAGAACGAGCAGAAGATGATGCCCTCCGACGCGAGCCGTTCCTTGAACGTGGTCGCGACCGAGACGCTGTCGAACACCGCGTCCACCGCCACCCCGGCCAGCACGGCCCGCTCCTCGAGGGGAATGCCGAGCTTCTCGTAGGTCTCGAGGAGCTTCGGATCCACCTCGTCGAGGCTCTTCGGGGCGTCTTCCTTCGACTTCGGCGCCGAGTAGTAGGAGATTGCCTGATAGTCGATAGGCGCAATGGAGAGCTTCGCCCAGTCCGGCGCCTTCATCTCTCGCCAGCGACGATAGGCCTCGAGCCGCCACTCGCGCATGAAGTCGGGCTCGCCCTTGATCTCCGAAACGCGGGCGACCACCCCTTCGTCGATTCCCGGCGGCAGGGTCTCGGATTCGATGTCGGTAATGAATCCCTGCTCGTACTCGCGCCCGATGAGGGATTCGATGTCGTTCGAAGGCGCGACGCGCGCCTCCTGAAGGGATTCGGTCATTCGCCCGGCCACCCTGCCGTGAAACCTGACTGGAATGGTCGGAATTATAGGGAATTCCCCACTGACATTCAATGAAATGGGGCCGGATCGGCGGGGGTTCGCGGGCTCGGGAGAGTGGTCCGGGGCGCCGGGGAGGAGCTCCCGCACGCCGCGGCGGCACCGTTGCGGGAGCGTCGAGGGCGGGGTATCCGCGTTCGCGTTCGCTCCCCGGCAACGAGCTTGCGCTGGCTTCCGGCGCCGAACCGGCCTACCCTCGCCGTTGTTCCTTCGTGACCCAAGGGAGGCCGAGCCCATGAAGTCACCCGGGAGGAAGCTGCATCGGGGATGGATTGCCGCGTTCGCGTTCCTCGCGCTCCCGGTGTCCGCCGCCGCGGATCAGAACGATTCGCGCCTGCCTTCGCTGTTCGAAGTCCTGCGCACCGCCACCGCCCCGGACCGGATCGGATTCGCCGAGCGGGTCATCTGGATTATCTGGCACGAGAGCGGACGCGCGGACGTCGACCGGCTGATGGCGACGGGAATCGAGGAGATGGGCGGCGGTCGCCTGCAAGAGTCGATCGCCACCTTCGGTCGGGTCATCGACCTCGCGCCCGAGTTCGCGGAAGGGTGGAACAAACGGGCCACCGCCTACTACCTCGCGGGGGAGCTCGAGAGCTCGATCCGCGATGTGGGGCGCACCCTCGCGCTCGAGCCGCGTCACTTCGGCGCCCTTTCGGGACTCGGGCTCATCCATCTCGCCAAGGGTGACGAGCACGGCGCGCTCCGGGCGTTCGAGGCGACCCTGGCGGTGCATCCCCGGGCCCCCGCGGCCCGTTTCCACGTCGCTCGCCTGCGCGCGAAGCTCAGGATCAGGTCGACCTGATCCGGCGAGCCGCACCGCGCGGGCGCCGGGTGGCCGACGGTACCTGCCGGACGGGCTCGCGGGGCGGAGACGGACGGTTCCTCCGGTTCGCGGCTCGACGGCGGCGACGTGCGGCGCCGTGACGGGCCGCCGCCGTCAGGCCCCGGTCCGTACCGGTGCGCGCAACCGCCTCGGTTCGGAACGATAATGATCGCGAAGCGCCACCCCTCGACATCTTCGTCGCTGCTCGAGCCGGCCGAACCGCGGGTCGGGTCGAGCGGTCCACGGAGCTCGAGGATCGTCCATCCATGAACGCTTCGGGAGCCACGGATCCATGAAACCAGTCTGTCTCGTCATCGGCGCCGGCGCCGGCATCGGCAGCAACGTAGCAAGACGCTTCGCCCGCGAGGGCTACCACGCCGTCCTTTGCCGGCGAACCGACGAGGAGGGCCTGAACCGCTCGGTCGCGGAGATCGAGAGCGAGGGAGGGAGCGCATCGGGCTTCCTCCTGAATGCGGTCGCTCCAGACGAGATCGAGGAGCGGGTGACCGACGTGGAAGCCAACGTCGGACCGATCGACGTCGTGGTCTTCAACCTCGGGGCCCAGGTCGGCGACCGGTCGCTTGGCGACACGAGCTACAAGGTGTTCGAGCGAAGCTGGCGCATGGCGACGTTCGCGCTGTTTCGTACCGCCGCGAGCGTGTGCCCGCACATGGAAGAGCGCGGCAAGGGGACGATCCTGGTGACCGCTTCGACGGCGGCCATGCGGGGCAACGCGGGGCAGCACTCGCACGCGGCGGCCATGGCGGCCCGGCGCATGCTCTGCCAGACCCTCAATGCCGAGTTCAGCGCGAAGGGCATCCACGTCGTCCACATCGTCATCGACGGAATGGTGGATGCCCCGGATACCCTCGGGAAGATGCTCGGACCGGAGGCGTTTCAGAAGCTCCGCGAAGACCGGGGGCTCGAGCACGACGGACTGATCCTCCCGTCCAGCATCGCCGACACCTATTTTCACCTCGCCCATCAGCACCGTTCCGCCTGGACCCACGAAGTCGACATCCGGGCGTTCTCCGACCTGCCGTGGTGGAACCGCTGACCGTCGGCCGGCCGGGTCGTTCGCAGGAGGGTGGAGAGCGACGGCCGCGACGAGCCGGTTCGACGCGGCCTCCCGCGCCCTGACTGAACCTCCATCCGCTGAAGCGGGCCCGCCGTACGGGTCCGGCGTCGGCGGCCCCGTTGCACGGGGAGCGCTTCGACGGACCGCTACTGCCCGACCACCTCCGCGTCCGCCGACTCGAGGTCGAAGGCCGCCGCCACCAGGGCCTGCGTGTAGGGCTCGCGCGGCTCGCGGAAGATTCGTTCCACGGGGCCCCGTTCCACGACCGCCCCCTCGCGCATGACCAGCACCTCGTGGCTCATCGCCCGGACCACCCGAAGGTCGTGGCTGATGAAGAGGTAGGCGAGCCGGTGGCGGGCCTGGAGCGAGCGCAGCAGGTCCACGATCTGGGCCTGCACGGAAACGTCGAGGGCGGACGTCGGCTCGTCGAGCACGACGAACCGCGGCTTCAGGACCATCGCCCGCGCGATGGCGACCCGCTGCCGCTGCCCGCCGGAGAACTCGTGCGGGTAGCGGTGACGCGACTCGGGGTCGAGGCCGACCTCCGCCAACGCCTCCACGATGAGCGCCTCGCGTTCCGCCGCCCGGCCGCCGAGATCGTGCACCTTGAGTCCCTCCTCGACGATCTGGCCGACCGACATCCGCGGGCTCAGGCTGCCGTACGGGTCCTGGAACACGATCTGCATTTCGCGCCGCATCGGGCGCAGGGCACGGGAGCGCAGCGCCTCGATGGGCTGGCCGAGGAACGCGATCCGTCCCTCGCTCGACTGGAGCTTGAGCATCGCGAGCCCGAGGGTGGTCTTCCCCGAGCCGCTCTCGCCCACCACCCCCACGGTTGCTCCTTCGCGGACGTCGAGCGAGATGCCGTCCACGGCGCGGACGTGCCCCACGGTGCGCCGCAGGATCCCCCGCCGAATCGGGAACCAGACCTTGAGGTTCTCGACCTCCATCGTGCGGTCCGCCTCGGTCGGGGCGGGGTCGCTCTTACCGCCCGGGGCGGCGGCGAGGAGATGACGGGTATACGCATGCTCGGGTGCATCGAACACCCGCCGCATCGGTCCGTGCTCGACAATGCGACCGTCGTTCATCACGTAGACCCGGTCCGCCATCTTGCGCACGATGCCGAGGTCGTGGGTAATGAGGAGGAGGGCCATTCCGAGCCGCTCCTGCAGCTCTTGCAGCAGCTCGAGGATCTGGGCCTGGATGGTCACGTCGAGCGCGGTGGTCGGCTCGTCCGCGATCAGGAGGTCGGGGTCGTTCGCGAGCGCCATCGCGATCATGACTCTCTGGCGCTGGCCTCCGGAGAGCTGATGCGGATATGCGTGGAGGCGATGCTCCGCATCGCGCAGGTGGACGAGCTCCAGCAGCTCGAGCACCCGCTCGCGGGCCTGCGCGGCGCCGATCGTCCGGTGGAGCCGGAGCGCTTCGCGAATCTGCTTCTCCACGGTGTGCAGCGGATTGAGGGACGTCATCGGCTCCTGGAAGATCATCGAGATGCGGCGGCCCCGGAGGGACCGCATCGCGGCCGGAGGCGCTTCGAGCAGCGACTCGCCGTCGAACTCGACGCTCCCGGCCGGGTGCCACGCCTGGGGATAGGGAAGGAGTCGAAGGACGGACAGGGCGGTCACCGACTTGCCCGATCCGCTCTCGCCGACGAGCGCGACCGACTCGCCCTTGCCGACCTCCAGCGAGACGCCCCGAACGGCCTCGACGGCCTCGCCGCTCGAGCGAAAGCTCACGTGCAGGTCGGCGATGCTCAGGAGGCTATCCGCCATTTACAGTCGGCCCTCCGGAAGTTCGGTCCGCGCATCTCCCGGCGTCATCCGTCGCGGCGCAGAGCTTCGGGGGGCGCCGCGAAACGATCCGGCTGCGGGCAGGTACGGCGCCGCGGCGTGGCCCGGCGCACGGTCGCCCCGTCGCGGGGGGCCTCCGCCTCCACCGTGGCCCGCGCGGTGTGCGCTCCACGGAGACCGGGCGGGGTGGTGGATGACTCGCCCGGGGCCGCGAATTCACGGCCCAGGGCGCATCCGTCCTACGGCGAGAAGGACACCGTGTCCGGGATCTCGTTGATTCCACTGTACTTGAGCATCGCCTCCTTCATTCGCTTCTCGTTGTGGCCGAGGAGGTTGTTCCACTCCGCCCACCAGTTGAGGAAATTCTTGAAGGTGGAGTCCGACTCCGAGCGGATGCCGAAGTAGCCCGGCAGGGCGGCGCGCGGCTTCGGATTGTTGAACGTGCCGAGGCCCGGGTTCTTCTCCTTCGCGATCATGCTCGAAAGAACCGTGGTGGTGAATGCGTCCGCGCGCCCGGACGACACCGCGAGGATGATCTGGGAAAGCTCCTTGAACTGCACCTGGGTCGCCTTGGGGGCCCATTTCTCGAGGAGGAGCTGGTCCGACGTGCCGGTCATCACGGCCACCTTGACGTCCGGGTCGTTGTAGTCCGCCCAGTCCCTGCCGTCGAAGCCGTTGCGGTTCACGGTTACCCATTCGATCCAGTAGATCGGCCCTGCGAAGTCGATGGCGGTGGCGCGGACCGGGGTGGCCTGCATCCCCGCCGCCATGTCGACCTTGCCGGTCGAGATCGCGAGCACCAGCTCGCTCCACCCGCCGACCTCGACCATGTTGAGCTCGACCTTCATCTCCTTGGCGACGTCCTTCGCCATCTCGACGAGGGCGCCTCCCCATTCGTTGGTCGCCTTGTCCTTGACGAAGTAGGGCGGGTAGTTGAAGACCGCGAACTTGAGCTCTCCGTCGCTCCGCACGCGCTCCCAGGTGGACTGCGCCTGGACCGCGTTCGTCGCGCCGAACAGCAGGGCCGCGGCGAGCGGAAGCGCCATCAGCTTGCCGATGATTTTCTTCATGGTGTGGTTCCTTCAGATCTGATCAAGTTCGCTCACGGGTCGCCACCCGGCGGACGGAGGCTCGATGGGCGTGGCGATCCTGGCGAACCGCGAGCCGTCGGTCGAGCAGTCGGGTCGGGACCTGTCCCGACCCCGGTGCGCCACGAGAGGCGATGTTCGTCGCAAGCGGCGAACCGATCAACCCGTTGCCGCCAATGCCCTCGTCGACTACCGTAGAAACGACGCAGCTTCGGGGCGGTCGTGCGATCGGACCGCCGGTCGGCGAGGCGGCGCCCCAGATTGCCCGGCCGATGGCATCCGCAATGCAAAGACAGAAGATCGAAGCTCTCCGGGTCCACGTCGTGGACGTACCCGTACGCGCGGTCCACTCGCACGGCAGCGGCGACGTTGCCGGAATCCGGAGCGTTCTCCTCGAGGTGACGACCGATGAGGGGCTCACCGGTTGGGGCGAGGCGTCGCCGTGGCCGGTGTTCACGGGGACCGTCGAGGGAAACGCCGCCGCGCTCCACGTCCACCTTCGCCCGCATCTCGTCGGCGCCGACCCGGTCCAGGTGGAGAAGCATCTCGGGCTGGCCGATGCGGTCGTCGTCGGCTGCCCGGAAGCCAAGGCGGCGCTCGAGACGGCGCTCCTCGACATCGTCGGGCAGATGACCGGCCTCGGCATCGCGGAGCTCGTCGGCGCCCGCCACCGCGCGACCGTGCCGATGAGCTTCTCGGTCGCCAACCCGGACTTCGACGCGGATCTCGAGGATGTCGCGCGCCTGTACGAGGACGGGGTTCGCCTCTTCAAGCTGAAGACCGGGTTCGCAGACCACGCGTTCGACCGGATGCGGCTCGAGAAGCTCCGTGAACGCTACGGAGGCGGGGGGAGCCTTCGCATCGACTACAACCAGGGCCTGCGCGCGACCGACGCGATCCGTACCCTGAGGGATCTCGAGCCCTTCGACCTCACCTTCATCGAGCAGCCGGTGAAGCGGCACGAGCGGGCCGCGCTGGCGGAGATTGCGCGCGCCATCGACACCCCGGTCATGGCTGACGAGTCCGTGTTCGATCCGCGCGAGGCGCTCACCGGGGTCGAGATGCGGCTCGCCGACATCTTCGCCCTCAAGATCATGAAGTCGGGCGGGATCCGGCGCGCCCTCGAGGTGGCGGCGATCGCGCGGCTGGGCGGCATCGACGTCTACGGGGGCTGCATGTTCGAGACGGGGATCGCGCACGCGGCGGGCGCCCAGCTCATGGCGGCGCTCCCGGACCTCCAACTCGGCTGCGAGTTCTACATGTCCACCTACTACGCCCGCGAGGACATCCTCGCCGAGCCCTTCCCGGTCCGGGGCGGCCTCGTCCACGTGCCGGACGGCCCGGGCCTCGGCGTGGTCCCGGACCCGGACCGCCTCGCCAGGTACCGGACCGACCTGCTGGAGTGACCCGTCCCCGGTACGGGTCGGCGACGCCGCAGCCGAATCTTGTCCCGTGCGACGGCAAACACGTCCTTCGCCACCCGCCGCGTTTCCTGGCCCGGTCCGAGCCCCCGTTTCCCCATCGGGCCGTCGTCCTTGGCCGCGAGGCGAGTCCGACGACAGGCTGGGTCGATGCTGCATGGGATCTCGGGTCTGCCGTGGCCAACTACTGAATCTGAATGAATTGGTAGATATTTTGCACTTCGGGAGCGAAACGCTCCGGGGGCGAGGCGATGCGGGGCTTCGCCGGATATAATTACTAACTTGACAACTATTAGTAGCAAATTTACATTTGCTGCTCCTGCAAATCCGGGTCACCGCCCGTGAAGCTGCCGCTCACTGCGCCTTCCCTGTCCGGGCTCGGCGAAGGAGGAATCGAGAAGATCCTCGCCCTGAACGCCTCCGGAATCGGAAAGTTGCCGGAGGACAAGTACCTGCATTGGGCGAATCTGCGGTATCTCGAACCGCCGGAGGGATTCTCGAACGAGGACTGGTGGCTGGCGATCAAGCTGGCAAGGGGGTCGAACCGGCATCTCCTCCCGCTTGACGACAAGCATGGCCGGGCCTTTTCGTATACCGACTCCGGGTATCTGTACCGCATGCTTCACGAGGTCGATCGCGATGCCAGCGGTCGGATCGAGCTCCCCGTCGACGTGGTGAACACCGGTTCTCGCAACCGTTACCTGGTGAGCTCACTGATCGAGGAGGCCATCACGTCGAGCCAGCTCGAGGGTGCCTCGACGACCCGCCGCGTTGC
Organism: Immundisolibacterales bacterium; assembly: GCA_026712715.1. Classification (GTDB taxonomy): domain Bacteria; phylum Pseudomonadota; class Gammaproteobacteria; order HK1; family HK1; genus JAJDXW01. The sequence goes on from JAPOPW010000013.1 coordinate 76,338, forward strand.
CAAGGAGATGTTGCGATCGGGCCGCCCGCCACGTGATCGAAGCGAGACCATGATTGCAAACAACTACCGCGGAATGGAGTTCGTGCGGGGTCTCGTCGAGGAAAGCCTTTCCGTCCCCATGCTCCTCGAGTTGCAGCGGACCCTGACGGAAGACACTCAGGACGACGCGGGCGTGGTCGGCCGATTCAGACGCAAGTCCGACGAGGTCTTCGTGGTCGACCAGCGCGACGGGACCATCCTCCACACCCCGCCCGATGCGGCGGACCTGGAAGCGCGGCTGGAACGGCTGCTCGCATTCGCGAATGCGAGCGCCGACGCCGGCTTCGTCCATCCCGTGGCGAGGGCGATCCTGCTTCACTTCATGATCGGCTACGAGCATCCCTTCGTCGACGGCAACGGACGTACGGCGCGAGCGCTCTTTTACTGGATGATGGCGAAGTCCGGCTACCGGATGACCGAGTTCCTCTCGATCTCGGCGATCATCCGCAAGGCGCCCGTCCAGTACGCACGAGCCTACCTCTACTCCGAGCACGACGACAACGACGTGACCTATTTTCTCGACTACAACCTTCGGGTGATCCTCCGGTCGATCCGGAAGCTGCACGCGTACCTCGGCCGGAAGGCGCGCGAGATGCGCGACGTGCAGCAGCTGCTTGACGGCACCGCCGTGGCGGCGCTGCTCAACTACCGGCAGATTGCGCTGCTCGTCTCCATGCGCAAGCACCCGGAGCTGGTGTACACCATCGACTCGCACCGCAAGTCGCACAAGGTGACCTATCAGACCGCGCGCACCGATCTCCTCGGGCTGAACGCGCTCGGCCTGGTGACCGCGGGCAAGCGCGGCAGAGCGTTCATCTTCAGCCTGGCCCGGGATTTCGACGAGCGTTTGCGCGAGCTCGGGGAACGAAGAGACGCTCCGCTCCGGCTCTCGACCTGAATCCGGCCCTGCCTCGGCAACGGGTTCGGCAACGCGCCCGCGGCCGGTCAGGCGCCTCCCTGGCCCGGGTCCTCCTGCGCGCCGCGGTGGTAACGGGCGAGGAAGGTGCGAGTGCGCGGATTGCGGGGGTTGACCATCACCTCGGCCGCCGTCCCTTCCTCCACGAGCTGCCCCTGGTCCATGAAGAGCACCCGGTCGGCGACATCGCGGGCGAAGGACATCTCGTGGGTGACGACGACCATGGTCGCCCCTTCCCGGGCCAGATCCTGCATCACCTCGAGGACCTCCCCCACCAGCTCGGGATCGAGGGCGGAGGTCACCTCGTCGAAGAGCAGCACCTCCGGCGACATCGCGAGCGCCCGGGCAATGGCGACGCGCTGCTGCTGGCCGCCGGAGAGCTCGCGGGGGCGGCGGTCGTCCATCCCTTCCAGGCCGACCCGGCGGAGGAGGTCCCGGGCCGCCGCCTGCGCTCGTTCCGGTCGGATCTTCTTGACCACCACCTGGCCGATCATGACGTTCTCGATCGCGGTCTTGTGGGCGAAGAGGTCGAACTGCTGGAACACCATGCCGAAGCGCGCCCGGAACCGCGCGAGGTCCCGGCCGGCCGGCAGGGTCCTGCGGTTGGAGAAATCGAGCTCCCGGTCGTCGAGTCGGAGCGTGCCGCGGTTCGGTTCCTCGAGCAGGTTGAGGCAGCGAAGGGTCGTGGACTTGCCGCACCCGGACGGACCGATGATGACCACCACCTCGCCCGCTCGCACGTCGAAGGAGACTCCGCGCACCGCCTCGACGTCGCCGTAGCTCTTGCAGAGGTCGCGCACCGCGAGCATCGGGTGATCCGTGCCCGCCGCCGCTCCCGCGCCGGGAGTCCGGGGATTGTCAACGGTCACTGCGGGCCTCCAGTCGCTTGCCCCACTGGGTCAGTGGATAGAGGATGACGAAGTAGGCGATCGCCACGGCGCTGTAGACCTCGAGGGGACGGTAGGTGTCGGCGACGACCAGATACCCCGTGTACATCAGGTCCGGTACCGCGACGACGTAGAGCAGGGCGGTGTTCTTGAACTGGATCACGGACTGGTTCACGAAGGGCGGGACCATACGGCGGACGGCCTGGGGCAGGACGATGTGCCACATCATCTCCGCGTAGGTCATGCCGATGGCGCGCGCGGCCTGCCATTGCCCCTTGTCGATGGAGATGATGCCGCCGCGGAAGATTTCCGTCGCGAAGCAGCCCATGTAGAGGGTCAGCCCGATCCCCGCTGCGAGCCAGGCGGGCAGCTCGAGCCCGCCGCCCGGCACGACGGCGTTCAACAGGATCGGGAGCGCGAAGTAGAACCACACGATCTGCACCAGTACCGGGGTGCAGCGGAAGGTCTCGACGTAGACATGGATGGGGCCGCTCAGCCACCAGCGGTTGGCGAGGAGGCCCATGCCGCAGACGACGCCGATGAGCAGGCCCCCGCCGACCGTGGCGGAGGCGTACGCGACGGTGATGCCGAGGCCCTTCAGCCACCACCACTCGTAGCCGGCGAAGATCATGTAGAAGTCCCACTTGTAGCCCATCGCTCACCTCCGTCGGTTGCCGCCGGTCCGGTTGGAACGGGAATGTTCTTCGCGCCGATCCGAAAGAACTGCCGATCTCCGGGCAAGCGTACGTCAATCCGCTCGAGGAAGCGGGCGGTGCTCCCTCGATGCGCTTCGATGGGGTGCCGGCGACACCCTCGCCGCGGCGTCTTCGTGCCTTTGCGGCGAGAGCCCTAGAAGCGGTCCGGCCGGAACGGGGCGAGATCGACGCTCGGGGTCTTGCCGGTCACGAGCTCCGAGACGAGGCGGCCGGTGATGCCGCCCATGGTGAGTCCGAGGTGGTCGTGGCCGAACGCGAACCAGGCGTTGCGGTGGTGGGGCGAGCGGCCGATGACCGGCTTCGAGTCCGGGTGCGACGGGCGCGGCCCCATCCACTCGGTGGCTCCTTCGCTCCCGAGGCCCGGAAAGAGCGCCTGCGCGTGACGTCGGACCCGTCGCGCGATCGCGGGGTCGGGCGGCGCGTCCGGCGGCGCGAACTCGGCGATTCCGCCGGCCCGGATCCCGTCCAGCATCGGGGTGACCGCGATGTGCCGGTCCACCGAGATGATGCCCCCGTTCATCTTGACGTCAGTTCCGTTGAACATCGTGTGGTAGCCCCGCTCCGCCTCCAGGGGGACCCGGGTGCCCAGCATCGCCGCGAGCTCGCGCGACCAGACTCCGGCTGCCACGACCACCCGCTCCACCGCACGGCGGGAGTCGTCGACGCGGATCGCGCGCACGCCGCCCGAGTCGGTCTCGAAGCCCCGAACGGCGCCGCGGGCGATATTGCCGCCCCGCCGCCGGAAGAGATCCGCGAGGGCCTGCACGAGGCGCAGGGGATCGAAGGTGTGGGTGAAGTCGGCCACCCGGAACGCATGCACCACGTTCTTCGAGAGGGCGGGCTGCACCTGCCGTGCCTCGTTGCCGTCGAGAAGGTCCATCCCGACGCCGTTTCGACGCCGAAGATCGAACGCGTACTCGGCTCCGCGGAACGTATCCTCGCTCTCGAAGGTGAACATGAGTCCGGTCCGGCTCATGAGATGTTCGGCGCCGGCCTCCGCCACGAGCGGGTCGATGGCCTCGTGCACCCGGTCGAGCAGGCTCTGCCGGGCCGCCGCGTTCGCCTCCACCCTTGCGCGGCGGGCGTTCATGACGAAGCGCAGGAACCAGGGCAGCGCCCGCAGCGCGTGGCCGCCCCGGATCCGCAGTGGCGCATCCTGGTCGAGCAGCATGCCCGGGACCTTTCGAAGCACGCCCGGCATCGCCGCCGGGGGACAGGACGCGACCCCGAACCCGCCGAGGTTTCCCGAGGACGCCCCTTCTCCGGGCCCGCCCCGGTCGAGCAGGGTGACCGCGAACCCTTCGTTCTGCAGGTACAGGGCGCAGCAGGTCCCGACCATGCCGGCGCCGATGACGGTGATCGCGGGTTGGTCGGCCATGGTGAGACCGGGGGAGCGGCTCAGACCCCGAGGTAGTACTGCTTGACCATCTCGTTCTCGGAGAGCTCGGCCGCCGAGGACGCGGAGAACGCGATGTCGCCGTGGACGATGATGTAGCCGCGATCGGCGATCTTGATCGCCTGGTTGAAGTTCTGCTCGGCCATCAGCACGGTGAGGTTCCGCTCGGCCTTGAGCTCGCGGATCTTGGCGATCACGCGGCTGACGAGGATGGGCGCGAGGCCGACGGACGGTTCGTCGACGAGGAGCACACGCGGCTCGGACATGAGCGCCCGCGCGATCGCGAGCATCTGCTGCTCGCCGCCGGACATCGACCCGGCGAGCTGCCGGCGCCGCTCGCCGAGCACCGGGAACGCCTCGAACGAGAATTCGAGGTTGGCCGCAATCCGCTGCCGTGCGGACTTCCGATAGGCCCCGAGCATCAGGTTCTCCTCGACGGTGAGGAGCGGAAAGAGCCGGCGCCCTTCGGGCACGAGGGAAATTCCGAGCTCGACGATCTCCTGAGGGGTGCGGCCGACGAGATCGATCGACTCTCCGTCGTCGGTCTCGAGGGTGATCGAACCGGCGGTCGGCTCGACGATGCCCATGATGCAGTTGATGAGGGTCGACTTGCCGTTGCCGTTGGTGCCGAGGAGAGCGACCGTCTCCCCGGAGTCGACTTGCACGGAGACCCCGTGCAGTACCCGCACCGAGCCGTAGCCCGCCTCGATGTCGACGACGACGATTCTGCTCACCGAAACCTGCTCACCCGACCCTACTCACCGAGATACGCCCTCTCGACCTCGGGGTCGTTCACGATCTCGTCCGGCTTCCCCTCTGCGATCTTGCGTCCCGCATCGAGCACGACGATCCGTTCCGAGAAGCGCATCACCGCCCGCATGATGTGCTCGATCATGATGATGGTGATGCCGCGCTCGTTCATCCGGAACAGGATCTCGAGGATGTCGTCCACCTCCGTCGAGGAGAGCCCCGCCATCGCTTCGTCGGAGATGAGGAGCTCGGGCTCGGAGGCCATGGCCCGGGCGAGCTCGAGCTTGCGCATGTCGATCTGGGTGAGCTTGCCCGAGCTCTCCCCGGCACGGTTCCCAAGCCCGATCGATTCGAGGATCGCCATGCCCCGATCCTCGACCTCCCGCGCGCCGGCGCCGCTCGCGTACTCGAGGGGGATGGCAAGGTTCTCGAGCACCGTCATCGATCGGAACGGCTTCGGAATCTGGAACGATCGCGCGATCCCGAGCCGCGTGCGTTCATGCGGCTTCCGGCCGTCGAGCACGGCCCCCTTGAACACGATCTCGCCGCCGTCGTTCGCGAGGGTGCCGGAGATGCAGTTGATGAGGGTGGTCTTGCCGGATCCGTTCGGGCCGATCAGCCCGAAGCGTTCGCCCTTGCCGACCTCGATGCTCACCTCGTCGAGCGCGACGAACCCCCCGAAGCGCTTGGTGACGGAGCGCACCTCGAGCAGCCGTTCACCGGTCACCGGCCGCGCCCCCGCCACTTGCGGACCAGCCCGACGATGCCCTCCGGGGCCGCGATCACGAAGAACACGAGCAGCCCGCCGACGATGAGCAGGTTGAGCTCGGACGAGATCGTGACGGTCGCGACCTGCTGGACGGTGCCGAGGAGGAGCGCCCCGATGAGGGGGCCGAGCCAGGTGGTCGCGCCTCCGATCATCGGCATCGCGATGGAGTTCACCGCGTAGACCAGGTTGAACGCGGAGGAAGGCTCGACGAAGCCCACGTAGAGCACGAACGGGGCCCCGGCGACCCCCATGAGGAACCCGGAGACGGTCGTCGCGACGAGCTTGAGGCGAAGGGTGGGCACCCCCGTGCACTCGGCCGCGACCTCGTCGTCGCGAATGGCCGCGAAGCCGCGTCCCATCTTGGACCGTTCGATCCAGCGCGCCACCGTCACCGCGAAGATCGCGAGCACCAGCATCACGAAGAAGAGGAACTCGACGTAGTCCCCGAACGGTGCGATCTCCCGCGACCGGAGGATGTAGGCCCCGGTCGCCCCGCCGACGTAGTCCCAGTTGACGATCAGGGTCTCGAGGACGATCGCCATGGCGAGGGTCGCGATCGCGAAGAAGACGCCGCGAAGCCTCAAGGTGAGGTAACCCATGCCGAGCCCGAGGAGGGCGCAGACCGCGCCCGAGACCGGGATCATCAAGATGAGCGGGGCCTTCATGAGGTTGTAGAGGACGACGGAGGTGTACGCCCCGACCGCGAAGAACCCCGCGGTGCCGAAGTTCACGTACCCCATGTACCCGCCCATGATGTTCCACGCGGTCGCGAGCACGACGTACTGCAGCACCACGTAGCCCGCGAAGAAGTAGAACTTGTTGACCGGAATCAGGTCGAAGATGGTCACCGCGGCCCCGAGGAGGGCGATGGCGAGGGCGGTGACGTGAAACGCGTCGATTCTCACTGTCCACGGCGCCTCATCGGCCGAAGAGCCCCTGGGGCCGGAACGCGAGGGCGAGAAGGAGGATGCCGAACGCGACGGCCGGCGCCCAGGACGGTCCGAAGAAGGTCGCGACGAGGCTCTCCGCGATGCCGAGCACCAGCGCCGCCACGAGCGTTCCGGGAATCGAGCCGAGCCCCGCGAGGACCGCGATCGCGAAGACCTGCCCGATGTAGAGGCGTCCGATCGAGGGCTCGATCGGAATGATGATGATGAGGAGCGCCCCCGCAAGCGCGGTCGTCCCGATGCCGATGCCGAAGCCGAGCTGCTTGATCCGGACCGGGTCGGCGGCCATGAGCTGGAGCGCGAGCCGGTCCTGGGCGACGGCCATGATCGCCCGGCCGTTGAAGGTGCGCGACATGTAGAGGTACACGCACGCGAACATCACGAGCGAGACGCAGAAGGGGACGAGCATGCGCGTCGGCACGCCCACCGCGCCGATCTTGAAGTTCTGCCCGATGTAGGGGGCCTGGACGGTGCGGAAGTCGACCCCGTAGACCATGATGAGCCCGACCTCGATGATGAACATCACCCCGAAGAAGAATGCGAGGCCGCGCAGGGCCTCGTCGTCCCTGCGCTCGAAGCTCTCGTAGTAGATCCGATAGGCCCCGACACCGATCAGGAAGAAGACCGGGGTGAACGCGAGCCCCACCAGGATCGGGTCGAGACCCCACCGGCTGTTGCACATGTAGGCAACGTAGGAGCCGAGAATCACGAACGCGGGGTGGGCGATGTTCACGATGTTGAGCTGGCCGAACGCGACCGTCAGGCCGAGGCTGACGGCCGCGTAGAAGCCACCGAGCAGAACGCCCGCGACGAGCGCGCTCAAGAGGAGGTCGACGGTGAACACGTGCTTTCGGGATCGGGATCGGGATCTGAATCCGGATCTGGTGGGGGCCCTCGCGCTCTGCGCGCGAGGGCCCCCACCCCAGGTCCGTTCAGCTTCGAATCGGCGGCCCGGCGCGGAGCGCTACTGCGCGTACGGGTAGTTGAGCTCGCCCGACACCCACTCCGCCGGGTACAGCACCACCCGCGTTCCCTGCTTCGTGAAGGTCGCGAGCTCGTTGTCCTCGATCCCCTGGTACTGGACCTGCAGCACCCGGGTCTTCGCCCACTCGCCGTTCGGCGCGAACCTGACCTTGCCGACGACGGTGTCGAACTCCGCGTCGCGCATGTACTTGCCGATCTCCGCGTGGTCCATGCTGCCGGTCGCGGCGATCGCCTGGTCGAGCACCTGGAGGTAGGCGTAGGCGTAGGGCTGGAGGTAATAGCCGATGGGATCGACCCCCTTGCCTTCGGCGGCCTTCTGGTACTTCACGAGGAACTCTTCCACGCCCTCGAACTTGAGGGTCGGCTCCGGCACCCAGAAGTCGTAGTTCACGATGCCGTTCAACTGCGGTCCAAGCGCGGTCATGATGGAGGCGAACTGGAGCCCCACCATGCCGCCGCCGAAGAGCCTCGTCTTGAGCCCGACCTCGTTCACCGCCTTCACCATGCCGACCGAATCGGGCGGGTAGGACGCGACGAAGACGATGTCCGGCTTGCGGGCCTGGATGGCGTTGACGATGGGGGAGAAGTCCGCCGTCTTCGGGTGGTAGGACTCGTCGTAGACGATCTCGAGGCCGAGCTTGTCGGCGGTCTGCCGGGCGCCCGTGGCCGCGTTTCGCGCGAACTCCGCATCCGCCGAGACGAGCGCGATGGACTTGGGGGCGGGGTCCTGCGCCATGGCGATCTCGAAAAACCCCCGGGACCAGTCCGTCATCGGTTCCGGGCCCGCCGGCATGATCTGGAAGTAGTTATCGTAGTTGAACTTCTCGTTGACCGCGAGGCCGAAGAGAGCGGGGAAGACGAGTCCGCGCTGCATCATGATGGGCATCGCCGGTGCGATGAGGTTGGTGCCGTAGCCGGACACCACGAAGTCGACCTCGTCGATGTCGAGGAGCTTGGTGTAGATGCCGGGAACGGTCGCGGGATTGGACTGGTCGTCGTAGTAGACGAGCTCGACCTGCTTGCCGAGGATGCCGCCCCGCGCGTTCACGTCGTCGCGCCAGACCTCCATCGCGATGAGGGCGCCCTTGCCGGCGCCCGCGAGGCCGCCCGTGAGCGCCATGCCGAAGCCGATCTTGATGGTGTCGTCCGCCTGGGCGGCGCCGCCGAGGGCGACCCCGGCCGCCGCCGCAGTGGTCGCGAGCGCCTTTTTGAGCGCGCTCCAGGGGCTCTTTTTTCCGAATGATTTCATGTAGATGTCCTCCACGTCCCGCTCCCGAAGCCTGCGGGGTCGGCCGAAGTTTACCACCAGGGTTCGCACCGGCACGCGATACCGGGAGCACGACGCGAGAAGAACGGCGAGCCCTGCTTCCGGACGGTCCGTTCCGCTCGCCTCGAGCCGCTCCCCGAGCGGGGAGCGAAGCGGCGAAGGCGTCTCGCTTTCCGCCCCCCGTTGCTATGATCGAAATCGCGATGCACCCGGCCGGAGGGCACATGAAGCTCGGGTTCTTCACCATGCCGGTGCACCGGCTGGACCGCGACTACACGCGCACCCTCGAGGAGGATCGCGAGGCGGTCATCCTCGCCGACCGCCTCGGCTACTCGGAGGCGTACGTCGGCGAGCACCTGACCGACGCGGCCGAGAACATCACGAGCTCGATGCTCTTTCAGGCGAGCCTCATCTCCGATACGCGGCAGATTCGGCTCGGCACGGGAACGGCCAACCTCTCGCACGCCCACCCGGTCCTCATCGCGGCGCAAGCCGCGATGCTGGACCACCTCCTGAAGGGGCGGTTCCTCTTCGGCATCAGCCCGGGCGCCCTCGAGTCGGATGCCGAGGCCCTCGGCATCCTCGAGCTGGACCGACGGGAGATGTTCGCCGAATCCATCGGCCACATCCTCGACATCTGGAAGGGCGAGCCGCCCTACGATCTCGAGGGGAAGCACTGGAAGATCACGACGCGCCGCACGCTCTTCCCCGAGGTCGGGCTCGGCCCGATCGTGAAGCCCTACCAGAAGCCGCATCCCCCCGTCCTCGGGACGGTGGTCGCCCCGCACTCCGCGAGCGCGACGGAGATGGGGCGACGGGGATTCCTTCCCATCTCCGCGAACTTCCTGATGCCCGAATGGGTCCCGACCCACTGGGCCAACTACGTCAAGGGCTGCGAGGAGGTCGGGCGGACGCCCGATCCGGGGGACTGGCGGGTCGCACGGTCGATCTTCGTGCATGACGACCACCGGACCGCCCTCGACTACGGAAGGACGAACGAACGCAGTCCCTACCGCTTCTACTACCGGCAGCTCTTCACGAAGCTGAAGAAGCTCGGCCGGCACGCCGCCTTCAAGCCCACCGCCGACTTTCCGGACAAGGATCTGACCCTCGACTTCATCGTTGACCGTCTCGTCATCGCGGGTGACCCGGCGAGCGTCACGGAGCAGCTCCTCTCGTTCCGCGAGGTGACCGGGGACTTCGGAACCCTGCTCTGTGCCGGCAAGGACTGGGAGGACGCCACGCTCGGGCGGCGCTCGATGGAGCTGATGGCCGAGAAGGTGATGCCCGCGGTCAACGCCGCCATCGGCCAATCCGGCGGACCGGGCGGGCTTCGTTGACAGGTCCGGCAACCCCGCCTATGTTCGGGCTCGGTGCTGCCCGCCCCCCGGTTCCGACTCGGGCGTGCGCCCCGGGTCGTCAAGGAGCAGTGCCTCGATGGTGATGAAGCCGCGCGACCGCATCGACTACTCGGCAATGCCCGACCGTGCGCCGCTCGCGCTTCCCGACGGCAAGCGCGTGGCGGTGTGGGTGATCGTCAACATCGAGAACTGGGACATCGAGAAGCCGATGCCGCGCACCGTGCTTCCGCCTCCCGGCCACCAGGTCCACATCCCCGACGTCCCCAACTGGTCGTGGCAGGAGTACGGGATGCGGGTCGGGTTCTGGCGCTTCCACGAGGCGCTGGTCTCACGCGGGATTCCGGTGACGATGTCGGTGAACGGTTCGGTGTGCGTCCAGTACCCGCGGATTGCGGGGGCGGCGCGGGACGCGGGCTGGGAGTTCCTCGGCCACGCCTACCATCAACGCCCCACCCACCTCATCGAGGACCAGCGCGAGGACATCCGCCGAACCATCGACACGATTCGCGACTTCACGGGGCACGCCCCCCGCGGCTGGATGGGGCCGGGGCTCACGGAAACCTTCGAGACGCCGGATTTCCTTGCCGAAGCGGGCATCGAGTACGTCGCGGACTTCCCGATGGACGACCAGCCCTTCGACATCCGCACGGAGCACGGGACGCTGACCTCGATTCCGTACACGGTGGAGCTGAACGACATCCCGATGATGCTCATCCAGCACCACAAGGCGGCGGAGTTCTACGACCGGTGCATGGACAGCTTCGAGCGCCTCGACCGGGAAGGGGAGGGCAACGCCCGCGTGATGGCCATCGCGGTGCATCCCTACATCTCGGGAACGCCATTTCGGATCAAGTATTTCGAGAAGGTGCTGGATGCAGTGTCGAGTGCGGACGGGGCGATCATGTGGACCGGAAGCCAGGTCGTCGACTGGTACCGTTCCTCCGTGGCGTCCACCAGCCGGAGGGAGTGACGAATGAAGCCGGCACCATTCGCCTACGTCCGGGCCGCGACCCTCGACGATGCGCTTCGGACCCTCGAGGAACACGGAGACGGCGCGCGGGTCCTCGCGGGGGGGCAGAGCCTGATGGCGACCCTCAACATGCGCCTCTCCGCTCCGGAGGTGCTGGTCGACATCGGACGCGTGGACGGACTCGCCGGAATCGAGGACACCGGCGACACGCTCCGGATCGGGGCGATGACCCGGCACGTCGAGGTGGAGACGTCGGAGCTGGTGGCGGAGCACGCACCGCTCGTCGCGAGCGCCATGCCCCACATCGCGCACCCCGCGATCCGAAACGCCGGGACCTTCGGAGGGTCCATCGCCTTCGCCGATCCCGCGGCCGAGCTTCCGGCCTGCGCGGTCGCCCTGGGTGCACGCATGACCATCGCGGGGAAGGCCGGGAGCCGCACGGTCGAGGCAGACGCGTTCTTTCGCGGACTCTACGAGACCGCCATCGCGCCCCGCGAGATTCTGACCGCGGTCGAGGTCCCGAAGATCGCGCCCGGCTGGAAGTCCGGGTTAATGGAGCTCGCGCGCCGCCACGGGGACTACGCAATCATCGGCCTCGCGGCCCATGTCGAGGTCGAAGGCGGCCGGTTCGGCGGCGGACGGCTCGTGTTCTTCGGGGCCGGCGACCATCCGGTAGCGGCGGCGCAGACCGCAGCCCTCCTCGAAGGAGAGACCTGGTCGGACCGGCTCGCCGACCGGCTGGCCGCCTCGCTGAAGGAGGAGCTCGACCCCTTCGAGGACCTCAACGCCGATGCCGCGATGCGCCGGCACCTCGCCGGGGTGCTCGTCAAGCGGACCCTCGGTCCGCTCGCCGCGGCCTGAAGGGGAGGGACGCAAGCATGGACACGAACGTCGATGTCTCGATGCGGGTCAACGGCGACCCGGTCAGCCGCCGGATCGAGGCGCGCATGAACCTCGTCGACTTCCTGCGCGAGGAGCTTGGCCTCTCCGGCAGCCACGTCGGCTGCGAGCACGGGGTCTGCGGTGCGTGCACGGTGCGGGTGGACGGGCGGATCGTCCGCGGCTGCCTGATGGTCGCGGCCCAGGCGGACGGCGCGGACGTCACGACCATCGAAGGGCTGAGCGACACCGGCGAGATCCGCGCGCTCCAGGACGCGTTCGTCGAGCGCAACGCGCTCCAGTGCGGCTACTGCACGCCCGGCATGCTGCTCACCCTCGCCGAGCTCATGGAACGCAATCGCGCCGCGAGCCGGAGCGAGATCCGCGAGTTCATCTCCGGCAACTACTGCCGCTGCACGGGCTACGAGGCGATCGTGGACGCGTTCGAGATGGCCCGGTCCGCCCGGTCTGGTGGCGGGGGAGACGCCGCATGACCGATCTCATCGCCGACCGCTGGATCCTCGACCGGCCGAACTCCTACATCGGCCGCTCCGTCCCGCGGCCCAACGCGCCGCGCCTCGCGGAAGGCCGCGGCACCTTCGTGGACGACGTCCCGCTCGGCCCGCGCGCCGGACACGTGGCCTTCGTCCGCTCCCCGCACGCCCACGCCCGCATGCGCTCGATCGACACCGAGGCGGCACGGGCTTCGCCGGGGGTGATCGCGGTCCTCACGGGGCGCGATCTCGCCGCGATCCACGACCCCTGGATCGGAGTGCTCACCCACCTCGAGGGTCTCAAGTCCGCGCCGCAGTACGCCCTCCCTCTGGATACGGCGACCTGGCAGGGCGAGGCGGTGGCGGCGGTCGTCGCCGACAGCCGCGCGCGCGCCGAAGACGCGGCGGAGCTCGTCGCCATCGTCTGGGAGGTCCTGCCCGCGGTCACCGATCCTGCAAGCGCCCTGGACCCGGATACCCCCGTCATCCACGAGAGCCTCGGCGACAACCTCGCCTGGCGCCGCAACGTGGACTTCGGCGACATCGAGGCGGCGTATGCGGAGGCCGATCACGTCATCGAGGAGACCTTCGTCTTCGCCCGGCACACCGGGGTGTGCGTCGAGCCTCGCGCCATCCTCGCGGACTGGAATCCCGCGGAGGAGCAGCTCACGGTCTGGCACAACACCCAGTGCCCGCACATGATCCAGAACATCCTCGCCACCCACTACCGCCTGGACGAGCATCGGGTGCGGGTGATCGCGGGCGACGTCGGGGGCTCGTTCGGGATCAAGGTGCACACCTACGCGGACGAGATTGCGACCGTCGGGCTCTCCATCCTCCTCAAGCGCCCGGTCAAGTTCGTGGCGGACCGGATGGAGAGCTTCGTCACCGACATCCATGCGCGCGCCCAGACCGTGAAGGGCCGGATCGCGGTCCGCAACGACGGCACCATCCTCGGGTTCGAGATCGACGCCCTGAGCGGCATCGGCCCCTATTCCATGTACCCGCGCACGAGCGGCATCGAGGCGAACCAGATCGTCAACCTGATGGGCGGTCCCTACGAGTTCGACCACTACCGGGCGCAGGCGACGGTCGTCTTCCAGAACAAGAACATGATGTGCCAGTACCGGGCCGTCGGGCATCCCGTCAAGTGCGCGGTGACCGAGGGGCTGGTCGACGCGGCGGCGCGGGCGACCGGTCTCGACCCGGCCGAGCTCCGCCAGCGCAACCTGCGCGCGGACGATTCCTATCCGTGCCGCTCTGTGCAGGGGCTGCCCTTCGAGAACCTCTCCCACGAGGAAAGCCTCGCGAAGCTCCTCGAGGCGATGGACTACGAGGCGCTCAAGGACGAGCGCGACGCCCTCCGGGAGGAGGGGGTCTACCGCGGCATCGGCCTCGCGAGCTTCATCGAGGTGACCAACCCGTCCGCCATGTTCTACGGGGTGGGCGGGGCGCGCATCTCCGCCCAGGACGGGGCGACGATGCGCCTCGATGCGCGGGGGAACGTCTTCGTCGCGACGGGGGCCACCGAGCAGGGGCAGGGGATGGAGGCGGTCATCTCGCAGGTCGCGGCGACCGCGGTCGGCGTTCCCCCGGAGCGGCTCAAGATCGTCACCGGCGACACCGAGCACACCCCGTACGGGGGCGGCACGTGGGCGTCGCGGGCGGCCGGGATCGGAGGCGAGGCGGTCGCCCGGGCGGGCCGGGCCCTGCGCGAGCAGATCCTTCGCGCCGCGGCGACCATGCTGCAGGAGGACGCCGCCAACCTCGATATCCGGAACGGGGTCGTGGTGGAAGCGCAGACGGGTGCGGAGCGGATCGGCCTCGACGAGATCGGACGCATCTGCTACTACCGCCCCGACACCCTCCCGGACGGCTTCCAGTCCGAGCTCGTCGCGACCCGGCACTACGTCCCGCGCAAGTACCCCTTCGCGTTCACCAACGGGGTGCAGGCCTCGTACCTCGAGGTCGACGTGGAGACCGGGTTCATCACCCTGCTCGATCACTGGTGCATCGAGGACTGCGGGACGGTCATCAACCCGCTCCTCGTCGACGAGCAGATACGGGGCGGCATCGTGCAGGGCCTCGGCGGCGCGCTCTTCGAGGAGTGCGTCTACGACCGGGACGGGCAGATGCTGAACGCCACCATGGCGGACTACCTGGTGCCGATGGCGGCGGAGCTCCCGGACATGCAGTGCGGGCACGTGGAGTCTCCGACCGCCGAGTCCGACCTCGGCGCCAAGGGCGCGGGGGAAGCGGGCACGTGCGGGGCGCCGGCGGCGGTCATGAACGCGCTCAACGACGCTCTCGCGCCGCTCGGCGCGAGCCGCCTGACCGACATGCCCTTCACCCCGCGGAAGGTGCTGCGCGCCCTCGGCCGGATCTGACCGGCCGGGCGCGGGAATCGCCCGCGCCCGCAGCTCGGAGCGTCGCGGATCAGTCCGCCGCTTCGACCACGTTGCCCTTCTCGTCCAGGCCGAGCCCGGTCTCCGCCGCGCGTTCCAGGACCGACTTTGCCCAGCCGACCCGGCCCGCGTCGGTGCCGCCGAGGATCGCCATCAGGTAGGCGTGCCCCTCCCCGACGTTCCGGAAGCCGCGCATCACTCCGACCGGGACCGAGACGCAGTCGAAGGTATCGAGGATCACTTCGTTCTCCCCCTCGTCGCCCCAGAAGACGGACCACCGGCCGCTCAGCGCGATGAACACCTCGACGGTGGTGTGCGAGTGGAGCGCCGCGCCCTTGCCGGACTCCGCGCCGACGTAGGTGACGTTGAAGCCCTCGACCGCCGTGATGGCGGGCTTGAGCTCCGCGTCCTCGGTCACCCCCTGCCCGATCACGTTGTAGATGTCGCGGATGTGCTCGGGAATGCGCGTGTCGACGAACGCCTGCTTCGACGGGCGAAGCTCCTTGAAGCGCGCGGTCCGCTCCAGCATCTGGTCCATGCTGACCTGAACTTCCGCCATGGCTCTTCCTCCGTTTCCCGAATCCCCGCCGCTCCCTGCGGTCAACTCCCCGGTCACTCTCTCGGACTCCATCGACCGCCGCGCCGACGACGGACGTCCGGCGGGGGGCGGCAAGGGTCGGGGGCCGAGTCTACCCCGATGCACTCGGGGATGCGGGCCGAGGTGCGGTTCGGCCGGGAAGCGGCGGGACGGCTTCGCGCCCCTCGCGACGGCCTCCTTCCCCCCGGAACGGCCGGACAAGGGAGTCGCGGGGCGGCGTCATTCGCCGACGCGGGCCGCACCGGGAGGCCGGACCGCCCGAACCCGGGGCACGGGTCACTACGCCGGTGGCTTGCCGCCCGGCCAGACCGGACTTCCCGCGAGCTCCTCCCACCCGATGGGGGCGCGGCAGCCTGCGGCGGCGGCCGCAGGCTCGGCCGATGCATCCCAGTTGCCCGCGATGAAGCGGTGCCCGGTCCAGGTGCCTCCGGTCTCCGAGCAGAGCCACAGGACCGGCGGAACCATTGCCGAGGGCGGCACCATCGCGGCGCGGTCGATGCCGGACTCCTCCGGCACCATCGGGGTGTCCGCGGGGCCGCCGGGGACCACGACGTTGACGGTGACCCCGGTCCCCGCGAACTCCTTCGCGTGACCGGCGGCCATCGCCTCGAGTCCGGCCTTCGGAGGGGAGTAGGGATGGAACTTCCCGCGCAGCATGGTGAAGAAGCTGGTGGTGACGTTGATGACGCGCCCCCAGCCCTGGGCGAGCAGCCCGTCGATCGCCGCGCGGGTCATGTACCAGGCCCCGGAGAGGTTCACCGCTACGAACCGGTCCCAGGTCTCCGGGGTGATCTCGTGGATTTCCACGAGTCTGGCCATGTGGTCCATCCGGATGATCCCCATCCCGAGCGCACCGTTGTTGACGAGGATGTGCAGCCCTCCCAGCTTCTCCCGCGTGTGCGCCACCGCGGCCTCGCATTCGGCGTAGCTCGCGATGTCCATGCGCCGGGTGAGGAGCCGGCCGGTTCCGGCCTCGTCCGCGTGCACGCCCGCGAGCTCGGCGAGCCGTCCCGCGTCGATGTCGAGCGCGGCCACTTTCGCGCCGGCGCCGAGGAGACCGCGAACGAGCTCGCGCCCGAATCCGCCCGCCGCCCCGGTGACGATCGCGACCTTCCCTTCCAGCTCCGTGTTCATGCGAGGTTCCCTTGCATTTCGGTCGGGACGACAGCCCGAGCTACGCCCTTGGTACGCCGACTGCCGCGAGCAGCTCGAAGTCGGAATCGGCCGTCTCGAGGGCCGCGCCGTGACGGTCGGCGCAGGCCGCGATGACGATGTCGGTAGCCGGAACGGTGACGCCGCTTGCCCCTGCCCGCTGCGCGAGTGCATGTGCGGCGCTCCAGACTTCGTCGTCGATGGGGAGCTCGGGCAGGATCCGGGCGAAGTCCCGGAGGACGCTGCGCTCCCGTTGTCCGCGTGCCCCGTTCCAGAGCTCGAGCTGAACCAGCGGGCACCAGCAGGCGTGCCCGATCGTGAGGGCGGTCTCGACTCGAGCCCGAACGTTCTCGTCGCCGTCCGGCCGAAGCATGTGAATCCAGGAGGAGGTATCGACGAGGATCAACGGCTCAACCCCGGCGTCGCGCAGCCTGAAGCTCCTCGGGCGCGATCAGGTCGGGGCACGTACCGGCGAATCTCGTGAGAGCCGCGAGACGCATGCGGCGGTTGAAGTCCTCGATCGCGCGGACGATCGCCTCGCGCTTCGTCTTCGCGTTCGTGAACCGGATTGCATCCTTGAGCTCGCCGTCGGGAATATCCACGGTAGTCTTCATGATGCGAAATTATCAGCCATTGGAATCCAGTTCAATCAGATTGTTAATCGAAGCAGCGTACTTCGCCCGTCTGTCCGGCCGCCGGCGCGGGCCGCATGCGGTTCGCCGGATTGTCATCACCCCCCACTCGACGGCGCCTGTGGAGAACCCGAGTCGCGAGGTGTTCCCCCTTGACACGGGCGTTCCGCTACGGGTAATCGTCCCTGGGTGGTTCAGCCCGAACGGCTCCGAACCCGCTCCAGTTCCGGAGGAACCCGCCCAATGGCCCGCCAGATCGTCGACATCTCCATGCCGCTCGAGAACGAGGTGATTTCCGACCCCCAGCCGTACAGCCCGAAAATCACCTATTTCAACCACCATCAGTCGTACGAGCAGATGGCGCCCTTCTTTCCCGGGCTGAAGAAGGAGGACCTGCCGGACGGCGAGGCGTGGGCGGTCGAGATGGTGCAGCTCATCACCCACAACGGCACCCACCTCGACGCGCCCTATCACTTCGCCTCGACCATGAACCGGGGCGAGCGCGCCATCACCATCGACGAGGTGCCGCTCGACTGGTGCATGCAGCCCGGCGTCAAGCTCGACTTCCGACGCTTCGACGATGGCTACGTGGTGACCGCGGACGACGTCGCCGCAGAGCTCGAGCGGATCGGCCACGATCTCCGGCCGCTCGACATCGTGGTGGTCAACACGCGCGCGGGGTCGGCCTACGGCGACGACGACTACGTCGATGCCGGGTGCGGGATGGGCTACGACGCGACCATGTACCTTCTCGAGCGCGGGGTGCGCCTCACCGGCACGGATGCCTGGAGCTGGGATGCGCCGTTTTCCCATACCGCCGAACGCTACGCCGAGACCGGGGACGCCTCGATCATCTGGGAAGGGCACAAGGCGGGCCGCGACATCGGATACTGCCACCTCGAGAAGCTCCACAACCTGGAGGCGCTGCCGGGCGACGGCTTCACCGTGTGCTGCTTTCCGGTCAAGATCCGCGGCGCATCGGCCGGCTGGACCCGCGCCGTCGCCATCCTGGACGAGTGAGAGGAACGGGGGCGGCCCGGTAGCGGGCTCGTCCGGCCGTGCTCGCCGCCGTCGTCCCGACACAGGTGTCAAGCGGATGACGATCCCTCCCGGGGCAACGGTCTCGTGCGCGACATCCCCGGGCTTCCGAGGCGGATGCCGGCCGGTCAGGGGCGGATGACGATCTTTCCAAAGACTTCGCGTTCCTCGATGCGGCGGAAGCCTTCGCCCGCCTCCTCGAGCGGCAGCACGCAGTCGACGACCGGCGCGAGGCGCCCGTCCCCCACCATTTCGAGCAGGGTCTCGAGGTCGGCGACGGTCCAGGAGTTCGACCCCCGGATCTGGAGCTCGAAGGTCCAGATGTAGCGAAGGTCCGTCTTCGGGTCGAAGCCGGCGGTCGCTCCGCACGTCAGCATCCGTCCCCCCCGCTTCAGGGTCTTCATGCAGGGCACCCAGGTCTCGCCGCCGGTGAAGTTGATCACCACGTCGACCCCGCCCTCGTAGGAGCGCCGGTAGGGCTTGCCGTAGCGTTCGTGCACCCACTTGACGTAGTCCGTTTCCGCGTAGTTGACCCCGTGGTCGGCACCGAGCGCCGCGAGGCGGGCGAGCTTGTCCGCCGAGCTCGCGCACACGATGACCTCGGCGCCCGCCATCTTCGCGAGCAGCAGGCAGGCGGTGCCCACCCCGCCGCTCGCGCCGAGCACCAGCACCCGTTCGCCGGACGCGATCCGGTCGTTCTCGAACATCATGCGGTGGGCGGTCCCGTAGGCGACGGGGAGGGAGGCGGCCTGCTCGAAGCTCACCTCGTCCGGCATCGGGACGAGCTGCCGGGCGGCGACGCGGCAGTACTCGGCGAGCCCGCCGTGCATCGTCTCCCCCATGAGCCCGCCCTTCACCCGGTTCACCGGGTCGACCAGCACCCGGTCGCCCGGTTGCCATCCTTCGACCCCGGGGCCGAGCTCCGCGACCTCGCCCGCGATGTCCAGGCCGGGGATCACCGGAAACGTGAGGCGGATGCCGGGCATGCCCCGGCGGGTGAATACGTCGTGGTAGTTGAGGGAGGACGCGCCCACCCGGATGACGACCTCGCCCTCGCCCGGGGCAGGGTCCGGAAAGTCGGTCCGGAGCGCGAGCACCTCCGGTCCACCGTTTCGTTCGATGACGACTGCCTTCATCTCTTCGGCTTCCTCTCTCAGCCCGCCGTGGTTCCATAGGTGCCGCGTCCGACCGCGACGAGCCGTCCCGCGTCGTCGGTCACGTCGATGTCGACCAGCCCGACCGTGCGGCCCGCGCGCCGCACCCGGGCGGTCGCGGTCAGCGACGTGTCGACGGCGGGGCGGAGGTAGTCGGTACGGAAGTTGATGGTGGGAACCGGGCCGCCCGCGTGAAGGGCGAGCGCGTAGTCGCCCGCCGTGTCGATGAGGGCCGCGATCGGGCCGCCGTGCCACTGACCGGTGCCGGCGCGGCGCTCGAACTCGGGACGCATCGTCATGCTGACCGCGATCTCGAGCGCCTGCGCGTCGAGGCCGACGACCTTCATGCCGCAGCCGCGGATGAAGGGGGACCCGTCGAGCATTGCCTGCACGTCGGAAACGGTGAGCGGTTCCGTCATTGTTGCTTCTCGCGAGGAATGGGGGAGGCGGTGGCGGGCGGCGATACCGGGCTCGAGGGCCGGGACGTCCCGCGTGGCGCCGCGGCCGGGTCCCTGGTGAGGGCGGCACGAACAAGGGCCGCGGCCCGCGCGGCAAGCTCGCGCCGGTCAATCTTGTTCGTGCCCCCGAGCGGGAGCTCCGGGAGGAAGAACACGCGCCGCGGGTGCTCGACGGCGGGCCCGCTCGCGAGCGCGTATCCCTTCACTGCGTCTTCGTCCGGCGAAGCGCCCCCGGCCGGCACCACCCAGGCGACCGGCATGTGGCCGCGGACCTCGTCCGCGACCGGGACCACGCATGCCTGCGCGACCGCCGGCATGGACTCGAGGCGGCGCTCGACCTCCTCGGCATGGACGTTCTCGCCGTTGCACACGAACATGTCGTCCTCGCGTCCGAAGAAGTAATGGAAGCCCTCCGCGTCGCGGCGCATGACGTCGCCGGTTCGATAGTACCCGTCCGCCGTCATCGCCTCCGCCGTCTTCTCGGGGAGCCCATGGTAGCCCGGCATGACCGCGGGGCACTTCATCTCGAGCACCCCGCGGTCGGATTCCCCGCCGTCCGGTCCGACGAGGCGCAGCTTGACGGTCGGGTGGCGGCAGCCGAGCGCGAGGGCCGGGGTCGGCCGCCCGTCCGGGTGCGGGCCGAAGACCACCGGACCCGCCTCCGTCGTGCCGTATCCGATCTGGATCCGCGCCGCCGGGAATGCCTCTTCAAGACGTGCGATCAGCTCCGGCGTGACGGGCGCCGAGCCCATGCGGATGCCGCGCACCGACGAGAGATCGGTGGCCGCGAGGCGTTCGGTCTCCCGGCAGACGAGGGCGAGCATGGTCGGAATCGACGTGATGAGGGTGCACCGGTGGCGCTCGATTGCGTCGATGTAGCCTGCGGCATCGAAGCGCGGCATCAGGACGACGGTCGATCCGCAAGCGAGGGAGAACTGGGCGAGGGCGAGGGCGTTCATGTGGTAGAGGGGAGCCGCGACGAGGATCCGCTCCGCTCGATAGTCGACGTTCGGACGCCGGCGCTCGTCGATGACCCACCGGTGCCCGTGATGGGTGAGGGGCACGCCCTTGGGCGGGCCGTTCGACCCCGACGTGTAGAGGATCATCGCCACCTCGCCGGGCTCGGGCCGGACAACCTCCCCATCGTCAACGGAGGGAAGCCGGCCGACCTCGGCGAGGGCCATGCGGTCGAGCCCGTCCGGGAGGTCGGGGAGGGCGTCGTCGGAGAGCGCCAGCCGCGCGCCCGAATCCCCCAGGATGTGCGCGACCGTCGCGCCGGGGAGCCGGATGTTGACCGGCACCGCGACCAATCCGGCCTGCATGATGCCGAGAACCGCGACCAGGTACTCCGCCCGGTTGGCGGAGAGGATGGCGACCCGATCGCCGCGTCGAAGTCCACGCGCGCGGAGGGCGCCGGCCACCGCTCGCGCGCGTTCGTGGATGCGGCCTCCGGTCCATGTCGCGTCGCCCGCGCCGGTGTCGACGACGAGGACCCGCTCGCGATCGACTGCGAGATCGACCAGATCGCCCAGGTTCCGAGATTCTGGTGGTGAAGGCGGCAAGGGTCTCTTCCGCGCCACCCGGAGCCGCGCAATCCGCGGTCCGGACGCCGGGTTCGGGCGAGGGACTAAAGGAACTTGACGGACGCGACGAAGATGCCGGTGTTCGCGATCACGATGTCGAGGGCGACGGTGGGCATGTCGGGCCTGAGGTTGAAGATCTCCATGAAGCTGAACGTGTGGTCGCCGCCGCGAGCCGGGACCTTGACACAATCGGAAACCACCCGCAACGGCGCTTTCGCCCGATGGCCGTCGGCCGCTCGGCCGGACGATGCAGGTTCGGCGGAGCGGCTGGGCACGCGAGCGTCGGGAGCGGTAGGATTGCCTCGGAAAGGTGGTACCGGCGGCACGGGAGCGGGAGATGGACCGACGTCGATTCCTCGGGGTGGGAGCCGGGCTCACGGCCGGGTTCGCGGGGCTCGGACCGGCGGCGGGCGCGACCGAGGCGCCCCGCATCCGGAGCTACGTCACCCTCGGGCGAACCGGTCTCCAGGTCTCGGACATTTCGTTCGGCTCGAGCCGCTCCTCCGACCCGGACCTCGTCCGCCACGCGGTGGAGCGGGGGGTCACGTACTTCGACACCGCCGAAAGCTACCGCGGGGGCCGGGCGGAGGAGGCGATCGGCGAGGCGCTCGCGGGCCGGCGCGACCGCTTCGTCATCGCGTCGAAGCACAAGGCGTGGAGCGGCGAGACCCGCAAGTCCATGGCGTCCGCCCTCGAAGGGTCGCTGCGGCGGCTTCGAACCGACTACGTAGACATCTACTACAACCACGCGGTGAACGACGTCCGGAGGTTGCAGAACCCCGAGTGGCGTGAGTTCACGGAACGGGCGGTACGCGACGGCAAGATCCGCCACCGCGGGGTGTCCGGGCACGGCAGCGCGCTTGCCGAATGCCTCGACCACGCGCTCGACCACGACCTCGCCGACGTGATCCTCGCCGCCTACAACTTCGCCGAGGACGCGAGCTTCTTGGAGAAGATGCGCGCCCGCTTTCATTTCGTCGCCCCGCAGACCGGGCTCGCGCGGGTGCTCGAGCGGGCGAGCGCCAAGGGGGTCGGGGTGCTCGCCATGAAGACCCTGATGGGCGCACGCCTCAACGACATGCGTCCCTACGAGACCGGCGGCGCGACCTTCGCGCAGGCTGCGTTCCGGTGGGTGCTGTCGAGTCCGCACGTCGACGGACTGCTCGTCTCCATGACGGACACCGCGGCCATCGACGAGTACGTCGCCGCCTCCGGGGGCGGAGAGGTCTCCGGGGCCGAACTGTCCCTGCTCGGGCGCTACGCCGAGCGGCAGGGTTCCCGTTACTGCCGTCACGGCTGCGGTGCCTGTGGCGAGAGCTGCCCGTCCGGGGTCGAGATCGCCGAGGTGCTTCGCACCCGGATGTACGAGGTCGACTACCGCGATCCGCTGCTCGCTCGCATGGATTACGCCGCCCTCGGTCCGCACGACGCTTCCGCCTGCCTGACCTGCGACGGAACGCCGTGCCTCGGCGCGTGTCCGGCCGGCATTCCCGTCCCCTCGTTCACCCGGGACGCCGCGCTTCGGCTCGGTGGAGCTGGTCCGGCAATCGCGTGAACGTCTTTCTCGCCCACTTCCTATTCGTACTCGCCGCCTGGACGGTGGTCATCAAGTACCTGTTCCCCGTCGCCTACGCGATCGCGCACGGGCTCCCGCCCGCGACCCACGTGTACCTCGACTTCTGGCCCGTGGCGCACGTGTGGCTCGGCTGGGCGCTGCTCGCCCGTCCGCGCTTCACCTATCTCCTCGCTCTCGCCGTCTCCCTCCTCGAGATCGGGATCGTGACGACGAAGTTCACGCTCTTCCTGCTGGCGCCCGAATGGACGATCTGGACCACCAACTGGTTCGTCAACAAGCTGTTCGTGCTCTCCTGCTTCGTCCTGATGCTCGCGCACCTGCTCGTGCGTCGAAACGACTACGCGCCGCACGTCGCCCTGGCGCGGGGCCGGAAGGAAGCCGGCGCCGTCGTGAGGTCCGGGGACCGTTGATCGTACGGAAGGTGTCCGTCTCCCCGTTTTCCCCGGCGGTCGGGCGACGGAAATCCGTTCGGTCGCGGGGGCTTCGGGTCGAGGTCGAGGATCGGGGCCGGTCGACGGAAAAGCGAGGCAGTCCTGGCAGGTGCCGGCGCCGTGCCGGTGGCGCGAGCTCCGCTTCTCGCCGGCGACGGTAGAATGCGTCAGCCGTTCCGAGTCCCCGGCGGGTCCCGCAGGAGCGCGCCAAGCCTCTTTTCGGTTTCAGCCCGAATGTCTTCCGCGTCGCTCTGCAATTCGGACACCGCTTCGTCCTGGTAGCGTTTCGCGATGTCGCGCGCCTTATCCTGCAGCCGGCCGAGCTCGTTCGAGGCTTCGGCGAAGACCTCGGAGAGCTCGCTCGCCGCTCTCCGCGCGGTGGTGCCTCCCGGGGAGCGAGGAGGGCCGATGTAGATTTCGAGGTCCAGCGCGGAGGCCAGTCTCGACACCTGTTCGTAGGTCAGGCCGCGGTGCCCGCGTTCGATTCGACTGATTGCCGGCGCATCCATGCCCACCCGCTCGCCGAGCTGGCGTTGGGTAAGGCCCATCTCGCCCCGCCGCCGTCTGATCCGCTCCCCCAACATGGGTCAATATTGCCAAACAGGCAACGAATCGGCAAATTTTTGCTTGATAAGCAATGGCAAATGCAGCAAACTTGCACAACGGACAAGTCTGGAGGGGCGGGATGCCTTTATCTGAATGGATCCGAGAGGAAGGCTGCACGCAGCGCGCGGTAGCGCGGCGCTTCGGCGTATCCCCCTCGACGTTGAGTCGACTGTTGCGGGGCGAACGGTCCCCGAGCGCATCGCTGATGCGGCGCGTGTTCGAAGTGACCGATGGCAAGGTGACGCCGACCGATCTCGTTGTCATTCCAATCGATCCGCCCGAGAATCGGGCCGCGTAGGCGCGCCGGGGGTATTTCCGCGTAGCGCAATTGACTCTCCGCGCGACGGCCACTTCGCGCATGTCTTGCCGCGATGCGGGTCGGGTGCAATGCGACGCACCCGGGAGTCGGCGGCCATCGAGTGAAGGCGAAAAGACTCGGGATGCCCGGATCAGCGCCATCCTGAATTCCGCGGCATCGCGTCTGTGGCGCGTCATGATCGTCACCGGCGGAGCGACCCTCGATTCGCTCTCCGTCCAGGCCTCGGTCCCCGATCGGACGTGCCGGTCCCTCCTCGACTGCTGGAACGAGGCGGGTCTCGCGAGCGTGCACGGAGCAGGGAGCGCCCGTACGGCCGAGCTCACCACCCCGCGCGTCACACCCCCCGTGATCACCCGAAATGGCGACGGCTCCGTCACCTGCGTCTCCTGCCCGGACGAGAGCCACGTCACCGTCATTCAGCCCGGGTCCGGCGGGACGCGGTACGTCTTCACGAAGAGGAAGCCGGGACGATGAGGGAGCGTTGTCCCCACCGCCGGGCGGTCACGCCCCGGAGGCGGCATCCCGGAGCGCGTCGGGGGTGAGCGGCAAGTGTCGGGCGCGGACCCCGGCAGCGTCGAATACCGCGTTGGCGATGGCCGCCCCGGCGGGACCGCAGGAGGCTTCGCCCGCTCCGAGGAAAGGCTCCCCGGGCCGATCGAGCAGCACCGTATCGATCTCCGGAATCGCGTCGAAACGGAGGATGGGATAGGTCTCCCAGTCGCGGCTGACGATGCCGTCGCGGTTCCATGCGACCGCCTCGAGCAAGGTCCAGCTCGCAGCCTGGACGAAGCCCCCCTCGAGCTGGGACGAGAGCCCGTCGGGGTCCACGATCTCCCCGGCGTCGGCCGCGATGACCGCCCGTCGCAGGTCCACCCTTGCATCGTCGCCCACGGCGAGCTCCACCACGACCGCGCAGTAGCTCTTGCGGTTCTTGTAGCGGGCCACCGCGATCCCGCGGCCGATTCCGTTCCCCGCGCCGGCCGGCCGCTCGGACCACCCGAAGCGCTCGGCGGCCGTGTCGAGCACCGCGCGCGTGCGTGCGTCGTCGAGGTGCCGCCGGCGGTACTCGAGCGGATCGGCCCCCGCTGCGTGCGCCAGCTCGTCCATGAAGGACTCGGCCGCGAAGACGTTGGCATAGGCGCCGAGGGTGCGAAGCGCGGAGACCCGCAGCGGAAGGTCGTGGACGAGATGCTTGACGATGCGGGTCTCGCGGAAGGCGTAGGGCGGGGTCGCGTTTCGATGGATCCCGCCGTTCACGGTGAGATTCGGTTCTCGAGCCGGCGGCGGCGCCGCATCCGCGAGGTAGCGCGTGGAGACGAACCGTCCCGCCCGGGGCTCGGAGGTGCGAGGGGGTGGGCGCATGACGTGCGTGTCGCTGTAGGTATCGTGCGACCTGGGGAGCACGCCTTCACGATCGCTGCGGGGTTGGGAGGTGCGAGGGGGTTGGCGCATGACGTGCGTGTCGCTGTAGGTATCGTGCGACCTGGGGAGCACGCCTTCACGATCGCTGCGGGGTTGGGAGGTGCGAGGGGGTTGGCGCATGA
>JAPOPW010000012.1 GCA_026712715.1 Immundisolibacterales bacterium
CCGTGCCCGTCTCGACGCCGTGGTGGCCGTTGGCCCGCCCGTCGGCGGTTGCTTCCCCGCGGTGGTCACCCGGATCGGGGCGAAGGAGGCGGCGGTCCATGTCCGAGGCGAAGGCGAGGTCGTCCTGCCCTTCGAAGGAATGGAATGGGCACGCCCCTACGTGAACGTCGACCGCCGGGGACCGGCCCCCGAGAAGGCGTCCGACGTGCTCGCCCCGGGAGATCTCATCCGGGTGCACCGGGCCGGGGAGGGCTGGGAGCTCGCACAGGTTCCGACGGTGCAAGGGGCCCTCGTCGCCATGAACCCCGAGGACGGAGCCATTCTCGCAATGGCCGGTGGATTCGACTTTCTCCGCAGCAAGTTCAACCGCGGGACCCAGGCCCGACGGCAGCCCGGATCCAGCTTCAAGCCGTTCATCTACGCATCGGCCCTGTCGCGGGGCTTCACCGCCGCGAGCCTCATCAACGACGCCCCCGTGGTATTCGACGATCCTTCGCTGGAAGCCGAGTGGAGGCCCGAGAACTACAGCGGGAAGTTCTTCGGACCGACCCGGCTGCGCGAGGCGCTCGTGAAGTCCCGGAACCTGGTCTCCATCCGGCTGTTGCGCGAGATCGGGATCGACTATGCCCTCGACTACGTCGAGCGTTTCGGCTTCGATCGCGACCGGCTGCCCCGCAGCCTGACCCTCGCCCTCGGGAGCGGCGAGATAACCCCCCTCGAGTCCGCCACCGCCTACTCGGTGCTCGCCAACGGCGGATTCGGCGTGCATTCCTGGTTCGTCGAGCGTATCGAGAATCGCCACCGGGAGACGCTCCTCGTGGGGGCGCCCGCGCGCGTTTGCCGGGATT
The DNA here is from genome assembly GCA_026712715.1 of Immundisolibacterales bacterium. Lineage (GTDB taxonomy): Bacteria > Pseudomonadota > Gammaproteobacteria > HK1 > HK1 > JAJDXW01. The sequence goes on from JAPOPW010000012.1 coordinate 849, forward strand.
GCCCCGACGGCGCCGCGGAGATGGACGGGGCGACCGTCGCCCCGCGCGTCCTGCCGGCCGGGGACACCTGGATCCTGCACTCCATTCTCCGCGACGTGGTCCGTCGCGGCACGGGAAGAAAGGCCCTGGTGCTCGGACGCGACGATCTGGCGGGGAAGACCGGGACCACCAACAACCAGCACGACGCGTGGTTCTGCGGATTCGTGCCCGGTCTCGTCGCGGTCGCCTGGGTCGGTTTCGACGACCACGAGACCCTCGGGCGCAACGAGGTGGGCGGCCGGGCCGCGCTCCCGATGTGGATCAAGTTCATGGGTACCGCGCTGGAGGGAGTCGCGGAACGGATACCCCCACCGCCCGAGGGGCTGGTCAAGGTGCGGATCAATCCCGAGACCGGGCGGCTCGCCGATGCTTCGGACCCGGATGCGCTGTTCGAGACGTTCCGGTCGACCCAGCTCTCGAGCATCGCCGCAAGCGGCGCGTCCGGCACGGGAAGGCGCGCCTCGTCGCCGGACAGCGACCGTGCGACGGGCACGACCCAGCGGCTCTTCTGACGGGAGGTGGCGCGCGTAGTCCGGGTTGCGGTGCCGAACCCGCTGCGCCGCTGGTTCGAGTACCTGCCGCCGGCCGGGGACCCGGGAACGTCCCGACTCCGGCCGGGGATGCGAGTGAAGGTGCCCTTCGGGGGATCGGTGCGGATCGGGGTCGTCCTCGAGACCGGCGCCGAACCCGAGATCGATCCGGGGAAGCTTCGCCGCGTCGCCGAGTGCCTGGACGAGGAGCCGTCCATCCCGCCGCCGCTCCTTCGCCTGCTGACCTGGGCCGCGAGCTACTACCACCACCCGATCGGCGAGGTGTTCCGGACCGCACTCCCGGCGGGCCTTCGCCGCGCCCGGCGGGAGGGGCCGGCGGCGCGGGCGTGGCGTCTGACCGAATCCGCGGCCACGAGCGGCTCCCTCCCGCGCGCCCCCCGCCAGGCGGCGCTGGTCGCGGCCCTCGAGAACGCGGCCCGGGAGGGTGGCGAGCCGTGGCTCGACGAGGCCCGTCTCGCCTCGATTCCCAACTGGCGTCCCGCCATGCGGGCTCTCGCGCGCAAGGGCTGGGTGGAACCGCTCGTCGTCGCTCCGGCGCAGGCGGCCGGCGGCGCCGCGCAGCTCGCCGCTCCAAACGAATCCCAGGCACAGGCGATCGAGGCCATCGCCTCCGCGGCCGGCACGTTCCAGGCCTTCCTCCTGGACGGAGTCACCGGAAGCGGCAAGACCGAGGTCTACCTCACCGCGATCGACCGCCTCGTGCGCGACGAGGGTGGACAGGCGCTCGTCCTCGTGCCCGAGATCGGCCTCACCCCGCAGCTCGTCGCACGGTTCCGGGAAGCCCTTCCGTTCCCGGTTTCCGTCATGCATTCCGGGATGGCGGCCGGTGAGCGGCTGCGAAGCTGGGAGGCGGCGCGCACCGGCGCGAGCCGCGTCGTCATCGGCACCCGTTCGGCCATGTTCGCGCCGCTCGCCCGCCCGGCCCTGATCGTCGTCGACGAGGAGCATGACTCGTCGTACAAGCAGCAGGAGGGCTTTCGGTACTCGGCACGCGACCTCGCCCTGATGCGGGGCTCCATCGAGCGTGTCCCGGTGGTTCTCGGTTCCGCGACCCCCTCGCTCGAATCGATCCACCTCGTGGCGGCCGGGCGGTGCCGGCGGCTGCGGCTCGCCGAGCGGGCCCGCGGTGCGCGAATGCCGCGGATCCTGCTCCACGACGTGCGGGGGCAACCCCTCGCGGCCGGACTCTCGGAACGGCTGCTCGAGGCGATCGACGAACGCCTGCAGCGCCGGGAGCAGGCGCTCCTGTTCGTCAACCGCCGCGGATTCGCCCCGGTGGTTCTTTGCCACGACTGCGGCGAGGCGATCGAGTGCCGCGACTGCGACTCGCGTCTCGTCCTGCACCGCGCAGATCGCCGGCTGCGGTGCCATCACTGCGGGGCCGAGCGGGGCATTCCGGTCGGCTGCGCCGCGTGCGGCTCATCCGAGCTCGTCTCCGTCGGGAGCGGCACGCAACGGCTCGCCGAAGGACTGGCGGAGCGCTTTCCCTCCGCCCGCCTGTTGCGCGTGGACCGGGATTCCACGCGGCGGCGGGGCTCGCTCGACCGCATCGTGCGCGCGGCCCGCGAAGGGTCGGCGGACATCCTCGTCGGGACCCAGATGCTGGCGAAGGGGCACGATTTTCCGCGGGTCACCCTGGTCGGGATCGTCGATGCCGACGCCGGCCTGCTCAGCCCCGACTTCCGCGCCCCCGAACGGGTCGCCCAGCTCGTTACCCAGGTCGCGGGCCGCGCCGGCCGGGGGACGCTCGCCGGCGAGGTGATCGTCCAGACCCGTCGCCCCCGCCATCCCCTGCTGATCGCCCTCGCCAGCGACGGCTACCCCGCGTTCGCCGCCGAGGCGCTGGCGGAGCGCGAGGAGGTCCGGCTGCCGCCCTTTGCCCGCCTCGTCCTGTTGCGCGCGGAGGCGCCGGCACGGGCGACGAGCGCCGGATTCCTCGCGACCGCGCGGGAGATTGCGGTCGAGCTGCCGCGGCCCGGGGTGGAGGTGATGGGTCCCGTGCCCTCACCGATGGAACGCCAGGGCGGGCGCTACCGGGCCCAGCTCCTGCTGCGTTCGGCCTCACGCTCGCAACTGCACGCGTTCCTGCGGCCGTGGGTGGAACGGATCGCCGCCGTCCGGACTCCGGCCGGGCTTCGCTGGTCGCTCGACGTCGACCCCATCGAGCTCGGATGAGAGCGGCGGACGCGAGCTCCGATACGGTCCGAGGGCAAAGATGCGAGAATGAGAGCCGGGCCGTCCATTGCCGGAAGAAGTCCTTGAAACGCGGACTCGAGACGCTCGTCGCGAGTGCTGTCAGCACGCTTCACGCCCGCGGAGAGCTCGATATCGAGACGGCGCCGCCGCTCGTGATCGAACGCACGCGCGATCCGCGCCACGGCGATTTCGCTTGCCCGGTCGCGCTCGGTCTGGCCCGCGCCGCGCGCTGCAATCCGCGTGAGCTCGCGGCGCGCATCGTCGCCGCGCTTCCGGAGGCGGGCGACGTCGAGTCGACTTCCGTGGCCGGCCCGGGCTTCATCAACTTCAAGATGGCGAACGGGGCCTTTCAGCGGATCGCGGGGGAGATCGTCGGCTCCGAGTCTCCCTGGGGCCGGTCGCGTCGCCATGCGGGCAAGCGGGTCCAGGTGGAGTTCGTGTCCGTCAACCCGACCGGCCCGCTGCACGTCGGCCACGGTCGCGGCGCGGCCTGCGGCGCGGCGCTCGCCAACCTCCTCGAAGCGGTGGGCTGGGAGGTCGAGCGCGAGTATTACGTGAACGACGCCGGACGCCAGATGGACATCCTCGCCCTCAGCGTGTGGCTGCGCTATCTCGAGGTCATCGACTGGCCGGAACGTCCGGCATTCCCCGAAGGCGGCTACCGGGGCGAGTACATTCGCGACGTCGCCACCGAGCTCGCCCGGGAGCATGACACCCGGCTCGGACGGGACCTTGTCGAAGGTCCGCCCGGCGGCGACGAGGATGCGCGTCTCGACGCGCTGATCGCGGGCGCCCGGGCGGCTCTTGGAGAGGACGGTTTCGCCGTCGTGGCCGACGCCGTGCTCGAGGAGATCCTGGCCGGGATCCGCGAAGACCTCGCCGGTTTCGGGGTCGTGTTCGACCGGTGGTTCTCCGAGCGCTCGCTCGTCGACACCGGGGCGCTCGCGCGCGTGCTCGATATCCTGCGCGAGCGCGGGGAAGCCTACGAGCGCGACGGCGCGCTCTGGTTCAGCGCCACCGCGCACGGGGACGAGAAGGACCGCGTGCTGGTGCGGGCCAACGGTCAGAGCACCTACTTCGCCTCGGATGTCGCCTATCACCTCGACAAGTTCGAGCGCGGATTCGATCGCGTCATCGACGTCTGGGGGGCGGACCACCACGGGTACATCGCGCGGGTGAAGGGCGCGATCCGGGCCCTCGGGAGGAACGCGGACGCTTTCGAGGTGGTGATCGTGCAGCTCGCGAGCCTCTGGCGCGGGCAGGACCGGGTCGCCATGTCGACCCGGTCCGGCGAGTTCGTGACGTTGCGCGATCTCGTCGACGAAGTGGGGGCGGATGCCGCGCGCTTCTTCTACGTCCTGCGCAAGAGCGACCAGCACCTCGACTTCGATCTGGAGCTCGCGAAGTCCCGCTCCACCGAGAACCCCGTGTACTACGTGCAGTATGCGCACGCGCGCATCGCGAGCGTCCTGCGACGCGCCGGGGAAGAAGGAGGGAACGGGAACGCGAATGCCGGCGCGGGCGCGGAGCGCTCCGGGCTCGGGCACCTGAGCCGGCTGACCGAGGACCACGAGCTCGGGCTGCTGAAGACCCTGTCCCGCTACCCGGAGGTCGTCGAAGCGGCGGCCGAGGCCTGCGAGCCCCACCAGATCGCCCACTACCTTCGCGACCTCGCGAACGCGTTCCACAGCTTCTACAACTCGCACACGATTCTCGCCGGCGAGGCGGACCTGAGGAGTGCCCGCCTGACCCTGGTCGAGGCGACCCGCCGGGTCATCGCGGACGGGCTCGGACTCATCGGCGTGAGCGCGCCGTCGACCATGTAGGGCGGACGAAAGTGGCGAAGAGAAGCCGGCCAATCCGTGCCACGCGCCGAAACGGGGGGTTCCTTCGAGGCCTCGCCCTCGGCCTTGCGGTTGCCACCGTCGTCCAGCTCCACCATGCCGGGCTCCCGGACTGGCTCGGCGGCGGCCCGGAAGACGTCGCGGAGCCGCGCAGTCCGATCGAGCCGTCGAACACGAACTTCGACTTCTACCGCCTTCTTCCCAAGACGGAGGTCCAGGTCGACGAGTCGGACCTGCCCGGCACGGCGCCGGCGCCTGCACAGGCGCCCCCCCCGGCGCAGCGGACGGTGAACCGGCCGGCGGCGGGGAGCGGGCGGGAAACGATAGCGTCCGCTCCTGCGCGCGGCGGCTTTCGGGTTCAGGTCGGTTCGTTCCGCTCCCGGAACGAGGCGGATCGGCTGCGTGCGTCGCTCGCCCTCAACGGCTTCGAGTCACGCATCCTGACGCGGGACACCGCGGACGGAACCTGGCACCGGGTGATGCTCGGCCCGTTCAGCGGCCGGGCGGCCGCCGAGGAAGCGAAGGCGCGGGTATCCGCCTCGCGAGGAATCGACGCGCGTATCGTTCCGGAAGAGAGCTGACGTGGAGCGGGTGAAGGGAATCGAACCCTCGTATTCAGCTTGGGAAGCTGATGTTCTACCATTGAACTACACCCGCTTAAGCTTCCATTCTACCCCGCGTTTCGACGAATGAAAGCACGTCTTCGCAGGTGCTTGCGGGCACCGCGGGCCGCAGCCGCGAAACCTCGGACAGGAACAAGGTGAGCACCGTGCAGATCGTTCTCAACGGGCAACCCCGTGGGCTCGAGCCCGGCACGACCCTCGCCGGGCTGGTCGCATCCCTCGACCTCGGCGCAAGGCGCATGGCGGTCGAGATCAACGAGGAAGTGATCCCGCGCAGCGAGTACCCCGTGCACGTGCTGGGAGACGGCGACCGGGTGGAAATCGTCCATGCCGTGGGGGGCGGCTGACGAACCGCGCCTGGAAGATAGCAAGAGAACCGCACCATGAACCCAGCCGATCCCAAGTCCGCCTCGGGGGAAGACCCGTTCATCGTCGCCGGACGGCATTTCAAGTCCCGTTTGCTCGTCGGCACTGGAAAGTACGAGAGCCTCGAGCAGACCCGGGACGCCATCGAGACGAGCGGAGCGGAAGTCGTCACCGTCGCGATCCGCCGCACCAACATCGGTCAGGAGCCCGGCGAGCCGAACCTTCTCGACTTTCTTCCCCGCGATCGGTTCACCATCCTGCCCAACACGGCAGGTTGCCATGACGCGGTGACGGCGGTTCGCACCTGCCGGCTGTCCCGTGAGCTCCTCGACGGCGCCAACCTCGTGAAGCTCGAGGTGCTGGCGGAAGACAAGACCCTGCTTCCGAACGTAACCGAGACCCTGGTCGCGGCCGAACGGCTCGTGGCGGACGGCTTCGACGTCATGGTGTACACGAACGACGATCCGGTCATGGCAAGGCGGTTGGAGGAGATCGGGTGCGTGAGCGTGATGCCGCTCGCGGCGCCCATCGGCTCCGGCCTCGGCATCTGCAACCCCTGGAACATTCTCACCATCCTGGAGGAGGCGAAGGTACCCATCGTGGTCGACGCGGGGGTGGGGACCGCTTCCGATGCCGCGGTGGCAATGGAACTCGGGTGCGACGGAGTGCTGATGAACACCGCGATTGCGGCCGCCCGCAACCCCGTGCTCATGGCGTCGGCCATGAAGCACGCGATCGTCGCCGGCCGCGAGGCCTTTCGGGCCGGCCGGATGCCGCGCCGCCGCTTCGCCAGCGCTTCCTCGCCGGTGGAGGGAGCGATCGCCTGAACACCCGGGACGGCATCCGTTCCTGGGTGCTGCGCGCGGGTCGGATCACGCCCGGACAGAAGCGGGCCATCGAACGCCACTGGCCACGCTACGGACTCGGCCCGCCGCCGGATTCTCAGGTGCCCCGGGGCGAGTTTCGGGTCATCGAACCGGTCGTGGAGTTCGGTCGCCGGGCGCCCCTGGTCGTCGAGATCGGTTTCGGAAGGGGGGATGCTCTTCTCGACGCGGCAGCCGAATTCTCCGACCGGGACTTCATCGGAATCGAGGTCCACGCCCCCGGAATCGGGTACCTTCTGGCCCGGGTTCACGATCGCGGCATCGAGAATGTCCGGGTCCTCTTCGGAGATGCCCGCGAGGCCCTCGGTCAGCGCTTCCGCGCGGGTTCTCTGGAGGAGGTCCGGATCTTCTTTCCGGACCCCTGGCCGAAGGCGAGGCACTTCAAGCGGCGACTGGTGCAGCCGGGGTTCGCGGCGCTCGCCGCATCGAGGCTGCGGCCGGGGGGCCGCATCCTCGCCGCCACCGACGACGAGGGCTACGCGATGCAGATGCTGTCCGTGTTCGAGGCCGTCGATTCGCTTGCGAACGTCGCAGGCAGCGGCGCGTTCTGGCCCGGCCCGAGCGGTCGGAGCCACACCCGTTTCGAGGAGCGCGGCCACCGGCTGGGGTCCACGATTCGGGACCTTCGGTTCGAGCGGCCGCGAGCAACCGAGTGACCACGCCGCTCGATGGGTCGCTGCTCGATGCGGTGCGCGACCTCGCGGTGTTGGCGGCCGGTCGCGTCCTCGACGTCTACCGCTCTCCCTTCGAGGTCGTGCGCAAGGCGGATGCATCGCCGCTCACGGAAGCGGATCTTGACTCCCATCGGACCATCCTCGAAGGTCTCGCAGACCTCGCGCCCGACATCCCGGTACTCTCCGAGGAATCGGCCGAGATCGACTTCGCCACGCGTTCGGCCTGGAGCCGCTACTGGCTGGTGGACCCGCTGGACGGAACGAAGGACTTCGTGAGCGGAAACGGCGAGTTCACCGTCAATATCGCGCTCATCGAGGAGCACGCGCCGGTGCTGGGGGTGGTGGCGGTGCCGGTGACGGGGGTCGCCTACGCCGCCGCGCGGGGCTTCGGCGCGCGCCGCCACGACGCGCAAGGCGACCGTGCGCTCGGCGTTCGCCGGACGGCGACGCACCCGATCCGGGTGGCGGCAAGCCGCTCCCACCGCGACCGCGAGACGAACGCATTCATCCACGCGCTCGGCCCCTGCGAGGACGTTTCGGTCGGGAGCTCCCTCAAGTTCTGCCTACTCGCCGAGGGGGCGGTCGACATCTACCCGCGTTTCGGACCGACCTGCGAATGGGACACGGCCGCCGCGCAGGTCGTGGTGGAGCAGGCCGGGGGACGGGTGACCGACGTCGATCTCGAGCCGCTTCGCTACAACACCAAGGACTCGCTGCTGAACCCGCACTTCCTCGCGTTCGGCGACCGCAACGTCGACTGGCGCGAATTCATGCCCCGCGAACCCGCGCCAGGCCACTAGCCCGTCCGTGCGACCGGGGGTTGCCGATGGACTTGAACCGAGAAAGGCGCCCCGTCAGCGATCCCCTGTCGGAGCAGGCACGCGGACCGCGCAGGCAATTCACGAGGATGGCCCGCCGTCCGACTGGTGTCCCTTGTCGGCGGGCGCTCAGCCTACGCCGCAGGCCTTGGAGATTGCCTTGTAGGCGGCGGTGAATCCGCGTAGCGAGTACGTGTCGACGGTCCTGGTGCCCCGCCGCGAGCGGCCGGTCGCCACCATTTCGAGCCCGCTCTGCATCGCCTTCACGAGCCGGCGGTTGACCTCCTTCGAAACGCCCCAGGCCTGTTCTCCTTCGGTGGTCACGTGAATCGGAGCGCTCCCGTCGACCACGACCGCGAGCTTCTTCCCGGAAGCGAACGGATAGCCCATCTCGAACGAGACGATTCCGACCCGCTTGTCGGCCGGACGATGGGTGACGAGGGCGAAGATCTCGCCACGGCGCGAGTACTTGCCTTCCGCCTTCTTCGGCTGGGTCCACATCGAGCAGACCCGATTTCCGTCCTCCTCGGTGAAGTAGTGGGCGCCCCAGTCGTGGAATCTGCCGAGATCCTGCGCCGCAGACGGGATTGCCCAGGCGGCGGTCGCGGCGATGGACAGAACGAGAACCAGTCGCTTCATTTCGATACCCGGTAGAGCGGAACGCCTGCTATGCGAGCTTCGATCTCCTCCAGCACCCGTTGATACGCTTCCGCACCCGGCTCTCCGAACCGTCGCTTCAGCACCTCCTCGGGAAGATTGTCGGGAAGGTCGCCGACGACGGGCATGATATCGACATCCGATTCGGCCTGCTCCATCCACTCCTGCACCCGCCGGGCAGACCCCGGGGACGCGGTCGCAAGGTCCCCGAACTGCGCACCGGCCAGGTTCGCGGCAAGGTCGGAGAAGCTGAAGCCGCTGATTGCCCGCGAGTCGCTGTATTCCTTGTCCAGCCCGACCGAGTCGGAAAACCCCCGGTGGAGCAGCACGGCAAGCGCCGCGGACCCGACGAAGTGGCGGCCAAGGTCGTCGCGGCGGTGCAGCGACGGCTTCGTCCATCGCACCGGCTGCCCGTCCTCGACCGGAGTGCATCCGAACGCCTGGGCGGCGGCCACGATGATCGCGGCGCGGTTCTCGACCACCGGGTCCGCCCCGGCCTCCGTCCGCGCGGCCGCTTCACCGAACAGCGCTCGCAGCAGCTCCCGGATCGGTGCCCGCGGTCCGGTTCGGGCGGCGGCCCACTCCGCGACGAGCTTGCCGTAGGTCGCGGACCGGTTGCGATCGCCGGTCGCGGCGGAACGAATCCGCAGATGCTCGACGGGCGAACCGGGCCAGACGCACGCGAGCTCGAGCCGGGCCGGATAGGACTCGAGCACGCGAACCGCGGCGAGCTCCACGTGCTCGTCTGCGAGCTCCGGCCAGTGGCCCGCCGCCCAGTGCATCGCCTCCTTCGCGAGCCATCCGGGAACGTCGAGTTCCCCGATGCCCACCCTCCGGATCACCGCGCCGTTCTCCGCCGAGCGCTCGACGTCCATGTCGACGTTGACATACCGGCGCGGATACTCGGGCGGGAGCTCGATCGTGGCGTGGAGACTAACCGCCCCGCGATCCGCGCCGGCCTCCGCGAATGCACCGTCGAGCGGATCCGTGAACGAACGGGCCCGCGGCGCATCGTCGAGTGCCATGACGATGGCGACGACGGCGAGCGCCGGCACGACCAGCAGGGCGGCGAAGATCAGCTTGAGCAAGCCGGAGCAACCTCCGCGAACCGGTGGAACCGATCAGTCGAACCAGTCCACGATGTGGTGTTCCAGCTCATCGGGATGCACCCATTCCTCGTTGATGACCTTTCCCTGAACGGATATGCCCGCCTCGTGAACGCTCTCCGGGCGCCCCGACACCAGCGGGTGCCACTCGGCGAGCGGCCGGCCCTCGGCGAGCCGGCGATAGGCGCAGCTCTCGGGCAGCAGCCCGTGCTCCAGGACGTTGTCGAGCGAGATCACGACGCACTCGGGAACCCGGACCGCGCGGTTCTCGTAGTCGCGGCACCGGGATGACTTGCAATCGAGAAGGCGGCACGCGACCGCCGTGAACTGCACCCCCCGAGTCTCGGGGTCCCACAGCTTGTTCAGGCAGCAGCGCCCGCACCCGTCGCACAGCGACTCCCACTCCTCGGGCGACATCGCTTCGAGCGGCTTGCGTGTCCAGAATGGATCGGGCGTGGTCATCTCGCCGCGACTCTAACTTATCGGACCGTCCCGGCTCCATTGCTCCCGGCGCGATCCGGGACGATCGCTTGCTCGATTCGACCGGGTTTCCCACGAAACACGAGACCGGAGCCTACGCGCTGCCGTGGCTTCCCCGTTCCCCGGTGCATAGCCTAGGCGCGGCGTCCATCGACGGACGCAGGGAGCGGGAGGGCCGCCGGTTGCGGAGCCTCGGCCGGCGGGCGACGAGTCCCCGAGCGCCGCGCCCTTTCACGCAATGAAAGGAGAGAAAGATGACCTTCACCTCGCACAGTCCATCGGTCCCGGCCCGGCTCCGCTTGCGTTGCGCGATTTCGGGTGTGCTGCTCGCGTGCTTGCTCGCCGGAACGCCGGCGTCCGCCGAGGACGCCGTCGACATCAACGCCGCGACCGCGGAAGAGCTCGCCGCCGCAATCTCCGGAGTGGGGCTCAAGAAGGCCCGGGCCATCGTCGCGTATCGGGAGGAGAACGGACCCTTCGCCACGATCGACGACCTCGTGAGGGTCAGCGGGATCGGTAGCGTCACGGTGGACTCCAACCGCGAACGGCTCTCAATCGGAGCTCCAGAGGAGGAACCGCCGGCGCAAGATTCGGAGTAGCCGGTTCTTTCCCGGTCCGAACCGGCCGGCCGGCCGGCCGTGCGGCGGGGCAGGGCTGCGGGCAGGACGGACTGGCGACGGATGGTCTCTTGTCGCCCCTGCGCCGCCGGTCTCGGCTGCGCAGGAGTCGGGTCACGCGCTCGGCCGGCCCGTGCACGGTCGCAGACGCAAAGGGAGCCGAGATGCTACCCGGCCGGTCGTTCGCGGGCCGCCTCGAGCTGAGCAGGGGTGCCGATGTTGTCGCAGGCTCCGCGATACACCTCGCCCGTCGCCGTTCCGCGTTCGCACGCGCGGTCGAGATAGGGGGCGAGGGCGGTGGCGCCGGCGATCTCCGGCCGAAACGCGGCGGGCGAAAAGACGCCGATGCCGGAATAGGTAAGACGGTTCGGGCCGGAACGAAGGAGCGCTCCGTCGTCGAGGACGAAGTCGCCGTCCGGGTTGTGTTCCGGGTTCGCGACGAGAACGAGGTGAAGGTCCCCGACCGCAACGTTCCGCAGTCGTTCGTAGGGATAGTCGGTCCGCAGATCGGCGCTCGTCACGAGGAAGGGTCCGCGGCCGAGGAGCGGCAGCGCCCTGACGATGCCCGCGCCGGTGCCGATCGGCCGGTCGCCTTCGTCGGAGTACGCGACCGAGATTCCCCACCGCGACCCGTCGTCCAGGCAATCCCGGATCTGCCGGCCCAGATGGCCGAGGTTCACGACCAGCTCCGTGAATCCGGCCGCCGCCAGCCCTTCGACCGCATGCACGAGCAGCGGCCGGCCGGCCACCCGGAGAAGCGGTTTGGGAACCGCATCGGAGAGCGGGCGCATGCGCTCGCCCCGCCCGGCCGCGAGGATCATTGCCCGCACGGCAACGCTTTCGCATGGTTCGCGAGTCCGCGCTCGCCGAACAGGCGCGCGAGCGGCTCGAGCGCCGGATACCTCGTGACGACGTCGAGGAGGTAGCGAAGGACGAGGGGGATGTCGCCGAGATAGGCGTCCTTGCCGTCGCGATGCCACAGCCGGGCGAAGATGCCGACGACCTTGATGTGCCGATGGATGCCGATGAGGTCGAAGTCCCGCCGCGCGCGCGCGCGCAGCTCTTCTTCGGAGCGGTTCGCGGGCAACACCCCCGCTTTCGTCGCAAGCGCGACGTAGTCGTCCAGCCATGCGTACACCCGCGAAGCCGGCCACGAGACGTAGGCGTCGCGAAGCAGGCTGACCGGGTCGTACATGAGGGGGCCGAGCACTGCATCCTGGAAGTCCAGCACCCCGGGGTTGCGGCGATGCACCATGAGGTTGCGGGAGTGATAGTCGCGGTGGACGAACACCCGCGGCTGGGAGAGCGCCGCTTCGACGAGGTGGGTGAACGCCTCGTCGAGCACCCGCCGCTCCGACCGGGACGGCGGCCGGTCGAGGTGGACCCCGAGGAACCACTCCGGAAAGAGCTCGAGCTCGGCGGAGAGCTTCGCTTCATCGTAGACGGGCAGCGTGTCCGCGGGTATCTCTCGCTGCATCCGCACGAGAGTCGCAAACGCGTCCCGATAAAGGGCGGGCGCGCTCGTCGGGTCGAGCCGGTCCAGATAGGATACGGATCCGAGATCGCCGAGCAGCAAGAAACCCAGATCGAGGTCCATCGCGCAGATCGCGGGTGCGTTGACACCGGCTGCCCGAAGCAATCCCGCGACATGGACGAACGGTCGCGAGTCCTCCCGGTCGGGAGGGGCATCCATCACCACGAGGGTCTCGCGTTCCGTCCTCAGCCGAAGATAGCGGCGAAAGCTCGCGTCGCCGGCGAGAGGCTCGAGGCGCCAACCGCCGGCGCCCGCTACCGTGCCGAGCCAGGCGCGAAGCGCGTCGTCCCGGCCCGGATTCATCGACGGCCCCGCCGGCCGGCCGGCGGGGCCATTGCGCCGGCGCGGTCAATGATTTCCAATATGGAGTAGTGTTTTCCCCCTTGATTCCAACTGACCGCATGAGCAACCGCGCCCTTCTCAGACTCGGGGCCGACGTCATTCGAACGGAGATCGACGCGCTTCGCGGGCTGCTGCCCCGGATCGACGACGAATTCGCGCGCGCCTGCACGATCATTCTCGAGCGGCCCGGGCGAGTGATCGTGACGGGCATGGGCAAGTCGGGGCACGTGGGCCACAAGGTTGCGTCGACCCTGGCGAGCGCGGGAACGCCCTCGTTCTTCGTTCACCCCGGAGAGGCGAGCCACGGTGACCTCGGCATGATCACGCGCGAGGACACCGTCATGGCGTTCTCGAATTCCGGGGAAACCGCCGAGATCCTGACCATCGTTCCCCTTATCAAGCGGATCGGGGTGCCCCTTCTCGCGCTCACCGGAAATCCCTCCTCGCGCCTGGCGAGCGAGGCGGACGTGAACATCGACGTGAGCGTCGCGAAGGAGGCCTGCCCGCTCGGACTCGCTCCCACCGCGAGCACCACCGCGGCGCTCGCCATGGGCGACGCGATCGCGATCGCGCTCCTCGAGGCCCGGGACTTCGGGGCCGAGGACTTCGCCCGCTCGCATCCGGGCGGTCATCTCGGCCGGCGGCTGCTGCTCCGGGTGAAGGACCTCATGCACACCGGCCGCCGCATGCCGACGGTCGGTCCGGACACGCTGACGAGCGACGCGCTGCTGGAGATGACGGCCAAGAGCCTGGGGATGACTTCGGTCGTGGACGGTGACGGCCTGCTCCTCGGGGTATTCACGGATGGGGATCTTCGCCGGGCGCTCGACGATGGAATCGCGCTTCGCGACACTCCGATTCGGCAGGTGATGACCCCGAGCGGAGTGACCGTGTCGCCGGATACCCTCGCGGCGGAGTGTCTCAACATTCTGGAGCAACGCAAGATCACCGCGCTGGTGGTCGTCGACGAATCGTACCGGCAAATCGGGGTCCTGCATCTGCACGATCTCCTGCGGGCCGGGGTAATTTAAACTCGATCGAAGCTGAATCGACACGGGCGGCCCGTGCGCCGTACCGGGTACGCACGGAGAATCACATGGCCGACATCATGATCATGGGCGCCTCCTACGGCGCGCTGCTCGGAATCAAGCTCTGCGCCGCGGGTCACTCGACGACCCTCGTGTGCCTGCCCGATGAAGCGGACCTCATCAACCGGGAGGGCCAGCGGGTGCGAATGCCCGTGAAGGGACGGGACGAGCTGGTGGAGGTCGATTCGCGGAGATTGCCGGGCCGTCTTTCCGCGGCCACCACCGGGGCGATCGACCCTTCGGACTTCGATCTGGTCGGCCTCGCCATGCAAGAGCCCCAGTACGGCGCAACGGGGGTTCGCGAGCTCCTGGGCGCGGTGGCGCGAAGCGGCGTCCCGTGCATGTCCATCATGAACATGCCCCCGCTCCCCTATCTGAAACGGATTCCCGGACTCGACGTCGAGCCCCTGCGGTCCTGTTATACCGACCCCTCCGTGTGGGATGCGTTCGACCCCGCGCGAATGACCCTCTGCAGCCCGGACGCCCAGGCGTTTCGGCCCCCCGAAGAGAAGACCAACGTGCTGCAGGTCAGCCTCCCGACCAACTTTCGGGCCGCGCGATTCGAATCGGAAGGCGGCACCTCCCTGCTGCGCGCCCTGCAGGCGGACATCGAGGCGATCCGATACGACGACGGCACCGGGCCGGTCGAACTGCCGGTCAAGCTCAAGGTGCACGATTCGGTATTCGTGCCGCTGGCGAAGTGGAGCATGCTGCTCGCAGGGAACTATCGCTGCGTGCAGGAGAAGGACATGCGCGCAATCCGGGACGCGGTCCACGGGGACCTCGAGCTCGCGCGCTCCGTCTACGATTGGGTGAACTCGGTCTGCCGCGCGATCGGGGCTTCCGAGGGAGACCAGATCCCCTTCGAGAAGTATGCGAACGCGGCACGGGGCCTCACCAAGCCGTCGTCCGCCGCCCGCGCCCTGCTCGCCGGCGCCCCCCGAATCGAGCGCGCCGACCACCTGGTGCAGTCGATTGCCTCGCAAAGGGGCATGCGCTCCGAGGTCGTGGACGAGAGCGTGCAGCTCGTCGACGGTTGGTTGTCCGCCAATCGCCGGGAAGGCTGACCTTTGCCGGACACGCCGGCGGAGTCGAGCGGGAACGCCGCTGCACCGGAGTCGCGTCCTCCGATCCGCGCAACGATCGTCGCGGCCCTCGTCGGGGCCGCGTGCGGGATCGCCTGGTACCTTCTTCCGCTTCCTCCCCCGACCCCCGCAGACTCCGCACGATTCCCCGGCTTGCTTTCGCATCTGCACATCGAAGACGTCGACGTGGCGACCACCGACTCTTCGGGACGCATGCATCGGCGGTTGCAGGCGAAGGAGCTGCGGCGCGACGTTCCCGGCGGCAAGTCCTTTCTCGTTCAACCCCGGCTGACGGTGTTCTCGGAAGGTGAAGCGCTCTGGCACTTCGCGTCCGAGCGCGGCGAGGTTTCTCCCGACGGCGAAAACATTTATCTTCCGGGACCGGTGCGGGGACGGCGCGGCCCGGTTCAGCCCATCGAGATCGAAAGCGCCGACGTCCGGATCATGGCCGCGGAGAGCTACGGCGAGTCCGACCAGCCCTCCACGATTCGGGGGAGGGCGTTCCAGGCGCGCGGCGACGGTCTGAAGATCTGGCTGGACGAAGGGAAGGTCGAGCTGGTGAACGACGCCCGCGGAACACTGCAGAAAAGGTAGCCTGCCATCATGCAACTGCGTCTCGTGCTGCTTCTCCTGTCCCTGTCCACGTTCGCGACCGGGGCCGCCGCGCTTACGACCGACCGGGTGAAACCGGTTCGAATCGATGCCGACTGGGCGCAGTTCGACGACCGCCAGCGGATCGCCACGTACAAGGGCAACGTGACCATCAACCAGGGGAGCCTGCGCGTCTCCGGCGAGCTGGTCGTGATGCACTTCGACGAGAGCTACGACCTCGCCGGGCTCGTCGCGGAAGGGAGCCCGGCCCGCTTCGAGCAGCGCCTCGACCGCGGGCCGCTGCAGCAGGGCCAGGCCGCGCGCATCGAGTATTCCGCGGCCGACGGGGCCATGCGCTTTGACGGCGACGCGCGGATTGCGCAGGGTCAGTTCGAAATGGAGGCGAGTCGCATCGACTACGATTCCCTCACCGGCAGCATCGAGGGCGTGGCCTCGGAATCCGAGGAAGGAAAGCAACGGGTCACAATCCTGCTCCAGGGCAAGCAGGAGTGACGTGCCTTTCCGCCGAAGGGCTCGCGAAGCGCTTCGGCTCCCGCACGGTGGTCGACGACGTGAGTCTCGCGGTCAATAGCGGCGAGGTGGTGGGTTTTCTCGGCCCGAACGGTGCCGGCAAGTCCACGAGCTTCCACATGATCGTGGGACTCATCCCGGCCGACGGAGGTACCGTTCACCTCGACGGAGTCGATCTGACGAACCGTCCGATGCACGCGCGCGCGCGCCTCGGGCTGGGTTATCTCCCGCAGGAGCCTTCGGTCTTCCGCAAGCTTTCGGTGGAACAGAACCTCCTCGCGATTCTCGAGCTCAGCCGCGACCTCGATGCGGAGACGCGCGCCCTGTGGGCGGTACGGCTCATGCAGGCGTTCGGGGTCGAACACTTGCGCCGGGAGCGCGGTGAGAACCTCTCGGGCGGCGAACGGCGCCGGGTCGAGCTCGCCCGGGCGCTCGCCGCCAGGCCACGCTACATGCTGCTGGACGAACCCTTCGCCGGGGTGGATCCCATCACGATATCCGAGATTCACGGACTCATTCGCCAGTTGCGCGAACGCGGCATAGGCGTGCTCGTGACCGACCACAACGTGCGCGAGACGCTCGGGATCTGCGACCGCGGGTACATCGTCAACGAGGGCCGAATCATCTGCCACGGCCGGCCGGACACCATCGCGGACGATCCGATGGTGCGCGATGTCTATCTCGGGCAGGACTTCGTCCTCTGACTCCTCGTTTCGCATACCCCTGCCCGCGCATCCGCAACCGCCACGACCCCGCCCCCGACGACGACCGCCGCAATGAAGCAGACCCTGGAGCTCAGGCTCGGACAGCATCTCGCGATGACCCCGCAGATGCGCCAGGCGATTCGCTTCCTGCAGCTTTCCTCCATCGAGTTGCGGGCCGAGCTGCGGGAGATCGCCGAATCGAACTTCATGCTCGAGCTCGAGGACGAGCCGCCGTACGACGAATGGGGCGCAGATCCGGGCCCGGAACGCGGGGGGAGGGCGATGGAAGACCTCCCCGAGCCCGAGGCGTCGCTGCGCGATCGGCTTTTCTGGCAGCTCGACAATGCACGTCTTTCCGAACGGGAACACGTCATCGGCGCCGTTGTCGTGGATTCCATCGACGCGCGCGGGTACCTCGACGCCTCGGTGGATGAGCTGGTCGAGACGCTGGAAGACCTGGGTCTCGGGGCAGGACCGGAGGAGGTCGAGGCGATCCTGCGCCGCGTGCAACGATTCGAGCCCACCGGGGTCGGCGCTCGAACGCTCTCGGAGTGCCTGCAGCGGCAGCTCGAGGAGCTTGCCACGGACACCCCGTACCGCGAGCCGGCCCTGGTGGTCGCCCGATTCCATCTCGAAATGGTGGCCCGGCACGATCTCGTCGGATTGAGGCGAGAGCTCGGGACGTCCCGCGAGGAGCTGGACGGGGCGCTCGCCCTGTTGCGGAGATTGAACCCGCGCCCGGGCGCAGGCTACGCGGGAGCGCCGACCGAGTACATCACCCCGGATCTCAGGGTGCTCAGGGAGGGGACGAAGTGGAAGGTCGAGCTGAACCCGGGAACAATTCCGAGGTTGCGAATCAACCCGTTGTATGCAGGGTTCGTCCGCCGCGGAAGCCATGGGACCGAGAATCAGTCCCTCAAGCGGCACCTTGCCGAAGCGAGATCGCTCCTGAAGAGCCTCGGGAACCGAACCGAGACGATGCTCCGCGTGGCGAGGGCGATCGTTCGGCGCCAGCGGGAGTTTCTCGAGCGCGGGGACGAGGGAATGCGGCCGCTGGTGCTTCGCGAGATCGCATCCGAGCTCGGTCTGCACGAGTCGACCGTGTCCCGGGTCACCAGCGGCAAGCACGTCCAGACTCCCCGCGGGGTGTTCGAGCTCAAGCACTTCTTCTCCAACCAGATTTCTTCCCCGAACGGAGGAGCGGCGTCTGCTGTGGCGGTCCGGGCGCACCTTCGGAGGATCATCGAGGGCGAGGAGCCGGGGCGGCCCTGGAGCGACCAGCGCCTCGCGTCGAATCTCGAGCAAGCCGGCTTCCCGGTCGCCCGCAGGACCGTCGCCAAGTACCGGGAATCGATGGGAATCCCCACCTCGAACGAACGGCGCCGTGCGGGTGCCGCCAACCTGAACGCCAGCGCGTGACCGCGCACCGTCTGGGAGGACACGAAGATGCATTTGAACATCACCGGTCGCCGCCTGGAGGTCACCGAAGCCCTCGAGTCGTACACGAGAACCAAGCTCCAGAGACTGGAACGTCACTTCGATCACGTCACCAACGTCCACGTCATATTGTCGGTTGAACGCGAGAGGCACCGGGCGGAGGCGACCGTGCATGTGACGGGACGGGAGCTATTTGCCGACTCGGTGGAAGGGGAGATGTACGCGGCCATCGACGCGCTCGCCGACAAGCTGGACCGGCAAATCAAGCGCTACAAGGAAAAGACGACCGACCACCACCGCGCGTCGGGAGGTCTCAAGTCCAATCCCCCCTCCGGTCCGTAGCGGCCGGGAAGCTCCTCGGCGCACCGGTCCCGCGGAGGCCGGCCGGCCGCCTCCGACCGGACGTTCCGCAGGTTGCCGGGGCCTACTCGAGTCGTTCGAGTCGGTCGCGGGCGAGCTTCGCCTCGGACGAGTCCGGAGCCGTGTTCGCGAGGTCCCGGAGCACTTCCGCCGCTTCCGCGGCCCGGCCAAGCTCGTGGAGGATGAACCCGATCTTGAGCTTCGCGCCGGGAATCCTCGAGCTCTCGGGGTGTGTTTCCGCCAGCGATCTGAACTCGACGAGGGCTGGTTCGAACCGCCTCAGGGCGTAGAGGCATTCGCCCTTCCAGAACATCGCATCGTCGCGGTAGCGGCTCTCCGGAAAGGCGGCGAGGAACTCCGTGAACGCGGCTGCCGCGCGCTCGAACCTGCCCTCGGAGAGCAGGTCGAAGGCTCGCTGGTAGCGCGCCTGTTCCTCCACCGGATCGTATGCAGGCGGGCTGCTGTCGCGGTCCGGAGCCGTCGCGGTGCCGGTGCCCGCTCCGAGGTCCCCGGCCCCGCTCGAAACCTGCGGGATCCGTGACGGCGCGGCGTCGCCGTCGGACCCGGGTTCGGTCGCGGTCGCCTGACCTGCCCCTTCCGAGTCGCCCTGGGAGGGGTCGGGACCCTGCGGTGAAGCCGCCGGCACGAGCCGGCGGGCCAGCCGGTCGAGCTCGGCGTATAGGTCTCGCTGGCGTCCCTGAAGGTCGTCGATCGCGCGCGACTGGAGCTCGTCGCGGTCGCGAAGCTGCCGGATCTCCTTCCCGAGCCGATCGAGCCGAGACACGAGCTCCAGGAGGGCGCTTGCGCTCAGCCGCCGTTCGAGATTCTCCACCCGCTCCATCAGCTCGCGAAGGATCGACGCGGTGGCGGGTGCAGGCTCGGTCCCGGCCACGGGAGGCGTTCCCGTCTGGGCGATGGCGGAGCCGGAGACGAGCAGCACAAGCAGCGGACCGGTCGCGAACGCGAACGCGCGAACCGGCGACGACCGAGCGCGCTCGTCCGGGGAAGTCACCGCGTTCACCCTCGGGGTGCCCGTTTCCGGCGGACGCGGGACGGCGTCAGCGTGCGACGTAGGCGAACTCTACGCGCCGGTTGCGTGACCACGATTCTTCCTCGTGCCCGATTGTCGCCGGGCGTTCCTCACCGTAGCTCACGGTGCGGATCTGCCCGTCTCCGACTCCGAGCAGCCGGAGCATGTCGCGCACGCCGTTGGCCCGGCGTTCGCCGAGCGCAACGTTGTACTCGCGCGAGCCGCGCTCGTCGGCATGACCCTCGAGCACGACCTCCGAGCTTGGGTCTCGAGCCAGGATCTGAGCGTGCGCTTCCACCACGATCCGGTCGTCCGGATGGACTTCGCTCGAATCGAAGTCGAAATAGATGACCATCGTGAGCTCCTGCCCGTCGGCATCCATCAGCGCGTCGCCGTCGAGACCCGCGGCATCCGCGAGCGTTCCGGTGGTGCCGGAGGAAGCGGGATCCTCCGAACCGGCGCCTTGCGTCGAATCGGCTACCGGAGCCGGACGATCCTCCACAGCGGGCGGAGCTTCCGTCTGCTCGGGTGCTCCGGGCGAGCACCCGACCAACCATGCGAGCGCCGTTGCGCCGAAGACAGCCTTGCATCTTTGCATCTTCATTTCCGATTTCTGTTGATTGAAGGTTTCCGACCGCCGTTGCACCGGATTATCGCCGGGCCAGCCGAGGTGACCAGGCCGGATCGCGAACTCCGGCCTCGTCGATCGACAGCCGCTGGCGGAACTGGCCGTCAATCGAAACCGCGGCGAGTGCCGACCGGTCCCGGTCGGTTGCCGCGTACAGGATCATCCGCCCGTTCGGAGCGAACGTCGGCGACTCGTCGAGGATTCCGTTGGTGAGCACGTCGACCTTCTCGCTGCCGACCTCCATGATCGCGATTCGATAGCCGGCCGCCGACTCGGATTCGTGGACGAACGCGATTCGCGACCCGTCCGGAGAGAATGCCGCGCGGGCGTTGTACCGCCCGGAGAAGGTCAGACGACGAGGCTTGTCCCCACCCGCCGCGGAGACTCGGAAAAGGTGCGGCCGCCCCCCGCTTCGATCGGACGTGAACACCAGGGTCCGTCCGTCCGGCGCCCACGCCGGCTCGGTGTCGATGTCGGGGCTGGTGGTCAGGCGCAGCAGCTCGCCCGATGCGAGGTCGAGCACGTAGATGTCCGGGCTTCCGTCCCGCGACAGGGTGAGCGCGAGCCGCCGCCCCTCCGGAGAGAACGCCGGGGCGCCGTTGATCCCGGGAAATGCCGAGACCTCCTGGCGCCTGCCGGTCGCAAGCTCCTGCATCATGATCCGGGATCTGCCTCCTTCGAACGACACGTATGCGAGCCAGCTTCCGTTCGGGGACCAGGATGGCGACATGATGGGATCGGGCGAGGTGCGCAGCACGACGGGATTTCCTCCGTCGCTGTCCGCCACGTTCAGCGCGAAGACGACCTCGCCCTCCTGCCCGGCGGTCTCGGTCACATAGGCGATCCGGGTCGCGAACGCCCCCTTTTCTCCGGTGAGCGCGTAGTAGATGTCGTCGCTGATCTGATGGCCGGCCCATCGTAGCTGGTCCGGACGGATGCCGGTATAGCGCTGGCCCGCGAGCTGGCCGGCCGTGAAGGTGTCGAAGAGCCGGAACGCCACCTGATATTCGCGCGCGCCGCCTCGCACCGTCTCCTCGATCGAGCCGATGACGAGGCTGCCGACCCGCAGGCGCCGCCAGTCCGGCCATCGGATGTCCTCCTTGCGCACCGGATGCTGGGGCAGGTCCCGAAGCGGGGCGAAGCGTCCGCTCCGGGCGAGGTTCGCGGCGACGATGGCCGAAATCGATTCCGGTGGCGCCGGACCCGAACCCGCGTGTCCGAATCGCGCCACCGCGATCGGCGTGGCGCTCTCGAGACCCTGGGTGATCTCGATTTCCAGTGCCGCCCGTGCCGGGGCGGACGCTCCGGCGAGGAATGCGACGATGAAAAGCCAGTTCCGGAATGTTCGCAAGGGTCAGCTCCTGGGGTTGAACAGGAAGACGATCTCGCGGTCGAACAGGGCCCGCTGCCTCGGCGGCGGCAGGGGCGAAGCGGACAGGACCGCCTGCTCGACGGAGCGATCGAATGCCACGTTCCCGCTGCTTTGGGTGATCTCCACGCGGAGAACCTTTCCGTTGTTGGCCTGCACCACGGATACCGTGCACTTGAGTCCGGCCGGAACCCCGGTGGGGCGGCGCCAGCTTCGGGTCACGCTCGACTGGATGGCGCCAATATACTCCTCGAGCGCTTTCGCGAAAATGGCCTTGCGCTCCTGGTCCAGACGCTGCTGCTCACGGGCGAGGAGCTCCCGGCGCGCCCGCTCTTCTTCCTGCCGCCGGCGATCGGCTTCCGCCTGACTCGCGCGCCGCTCCTCCTCGGCCCGCCGCCGAACCATTTCTATCTCCTTGCGCCGGCGCGCCTTCTCGACCTCCAGGCGCTGGCGCTCTTCGGCCCGGCGGGCCGCGGATTCGGCTTCTACCCGGCGCTTTTCCTCCGCCTGCCGCGCCGTTTCCGCCTCGCGCTGGCGGCGTTCTTCGGTCACCCGAGCCACCTCCGCCTCCTGCCGGCGCCGTTCCTCGTCCACGCGGGCGGTCTCCGCCTCCTGCCGGCGTCGTTCCTCGGCGTGGCGGGCGGTCTCGGCCTCCTGTCGGCGCTGCTCCTCCGCAATCCGGGCCGCGTTGGCGTTCTGGCGCTCCTGTTCGGCCCGGTTTCGCTCCTCGATCAGGCGTTCGCGCTCGGTACGAAGACGATCGGCTTCGCGCCGGCTCTCCTCCTTCTCCTGCTGGCGCCGGTCGCGCATCTCGGCGAGCCGGCGCTCCTCGTGTTCGCGCTGCGCCCGAGCCGCCTCCGCCCGCTCCTCCTCTTCGCGCCTCTTCGCCGTCTCCCGATCACGGATGCGCCGCAGCTCGAGCTGCACCCGTTCCTCGTCGACGACCGTGGCCTGGACCGACTCCACGGGCGCGGGCACCGATTTCCGGAACCCCGGCCACTCGACAGCGAGCACGAGCACCCCGGCGGCGGCGGCGTGGACGAGAATCGCAAGTACGTAGGGTCCTATCTGGTCGAGAAATTCGCGCATGGCGGCTCTCAACCGGGGGATTCGGGCTGCTCCGTCAACAGGCCCACCGATGGAGCCCCCGCCTCCTTGAGGATTGCCATGGCAATGACCACGGCGCCGTATGCGACCGACTCGTCACCCTTGACCAGCACCTGGATGTCCGGCCGGTGGCGAAGCAGGGCGGCGGCGCGATTGAGCAGGGTCGCCTCGTCGACCGGCTCGGTCTCGTCTCCCCCGAAATTGATGAAATAGCGTCCCTGCGAGTCCACGCTGACGATGAGCGGTTCGGAATCCGTCGCCTCGACAACGGCCGCGGGCGCGTTCGGCAAATCGATCTTGACGCCCTGGGTGAGGAGGGGGGCGGTGATCATGAAGATCACGAGCAGCACGAGCATCACGTCGATATAAGGCACGACGTTGATCTCCGACATCGGGCGTTTGCGCGAATTCGAAGCCATTGCCTCTACTCCCGCCGCCGCGCCTCAGCCGACCCGCTGGCGCTGGAGGATGGTCGAGAACTCCTCCACGAACGTGCTGAAGCGATTGGACAGCCATTCCACGTCGCTCAGGTACCGATTGTAGGCAATGACGGCGGGAATTGCCGCGAAGAGTCCCATGGCGGTTGCGATCAGTGCTTCCGCAATTCCCGGCGCGACCATCGCGAGAGTCGCCTGCCCCACGTTTCCGAGGGCCGTGAACGAGTTCATGATTCCCCACACCGTCCCGAACAGCCCGACGTAGGGACTCGTGGAACCGACGGTCGCGAGAAAGGACAGATGGCTCTCGAGATCGTCGACCTCGTGCCGCATGGCGACCCGCATCGCCCGTTCCGAGCCGTAGATCACGTCGCGCTGGTCGATCCCGGTTCGCCGCAGGCGCGCATACTCGCGGAATCCGGCGCGAAAGATGCTTCCCATCCCGCCGGGGTCGCTCTCCGCGTTGTTGATGCTGTTGTACATCGAAACGAGGTCCGTTCCGGACCAGAACCGGCTCTCGAAGTCGGCCGTCTCACGCCGTGCATGGGCAAGCACGCCGCGCTTGCGGAAAATCAACGCCCACGAGACGACGGAAGTGACGAGCAGGACGAGCATGACGAGCTGAACGACGATGCTCGCGCCGAGCACGAGTCTCACGATGGAGAGATCGACCGCCATTGCGAATACCCGCTACCGTGCCGTGCCGCCCGCCGTCGGCGGACCTCCGCAATCGGGGAACATGCTGCGGAAGAGGGACTCGGGGCGTCCGCGTGTTCGCTTCCCGGCGACATGGACGCGAGCCATATGCACGACTGCTTCAATCACGAGCCCGTCCGTCACCCTCGTGATCGATTGTTCCAGCACCAGACTTGCCCTGCGCAACTGCGCCATTGTAGCACCCGCGCCGGTGCAGCAATCGGTTCGGCCGGGTTCGGGGATGCCGCGCGCGCCCTTCGCAGGGCATGCGCAGGGCCCGCGGCGCATCCCCATCGCGCGCCGGACACCGGAGCCGGAGGGCGCCGCGGATCGGCGTCCTCGCGACGAGGATCGGTGAAAGGGGCGGGCCGGTGCGCCGCCGGAAAATGAAGGGGGGTCAGGGAAGCGGAAGGGGACGCCGCGGCCGGCTTCCGCCGGTGGCAGCCTCGTTTCCGCGGAGCGGGTGCATCATCCGCGCGGCGGCTCGCTCACCGGCTCGCGCTCCGTGCCGAAGAGGTCGGCCACGACCGGGGCCGCCAGTCCGAAGTGCCGCCATGCGGCACCGGTCGCGACCCTGCCGCGGGGGGTGCGCATGAGGAAGCCCTGCTGGATGAGATAGGGCTCGACCACTTCCTCGACCGTACCCCGCTCTTCGCTGAGGGCCGCCGCCAGGCTCTCGACCCCGACCGGCCCCCCGTCGAACTTCTCGATGAGGAGCCTCAGCAGCTTGCGGTCCATCGTGTCGAGCCCGTTCGCGTCGACCTCGAGCATGTCGAGCGCCCGGGACGCCACTTCGGCGACGATGCGACCGTCGGACCGCACCTCGGCGTAGTCCCGCACGCGCCGCAGCAGCCGATTCGCGACGCGCGGCGTGCCGCGCGAACGCCGCGCGAGTTCCTCGGCCCCCCCTCCGTCGATCGACAGGCCCAGGATCTCGGCGGAACGCGCGACGATGGTCGCGAGCTCTTCGGGACTGTAGAACTCGAGACGATGGACGATTCCGAAACGATCGCGCAGCGGCGAGGTCAGGAGCCCTGCCCGGGTCGTCGCCCCGACCAGGGTGAACGGCGGAAGGTCCAGCTTCAGGGAACGCGCGGACGGGCCCTCCCCGATCATGATGTCGATCTGACAGTCCTCCATCGCCGGATAGAGGATCTCCTCGACGGCGGGATTCAGGCGATGGATCTCGTCGATGAAGAGCACGTCGCGCGCTTCGAGGTTCGTCAGCAGGGCGGCGAGGTCGCCGCCCCGCTCGATGACCGGACCCGAGGTCTGGCGAAGGCTCGCCCCCATCTCGTGGGCGATGACGTGGGCGAGGGTGGTCTTGCCGAGTCCCGGGGGTCCGAAGATGAGGACGTGGTCGAGC
Source organism: Immundisolibacterales bacterium (assembly GCA_026712715.1). GTDB lineage: Bacteria > Pseudomonadota > Gammaproteobacteria > HK1 > HK1 > JAJDXW01. The sequence goes on from JAPOPW010000012.1 coordinate 26,009, forward strand.
GCGTCGCCGCGCGCGCGCGCCGCCTCGATGAAGAGGCCGAGCTGCTCGCGGACCGGCGGCTGGCCGATGTACTCGTCGAGGCGCCGCGGACGGATGCCCCGTTCGTGCATCTCCTCGCCGGATTCCGCCGCCGGCGCGATGAGGCGATCGTTCAATGCGGATCCTTCCGCCGAGCCGCGGCTCGTACCGCTGGTCGTGCGTGCCTCATGCGCCGCGGCGAAGCGATCCCACGCCTCCCTGAGCCGGAAACCGGAGGGGCGGCACGACGGCACCGGCGCACTAGGACACCACCGCCTTGAGGGCCGCGCGGACGATCCCTTCGCTGTCGAGGTCCGCCGAATCGACCGAGGCCACCCGGCGCTGCGCCTCGTTCGGCGAGAAGCCGAGGGCGGCGAGCGCCGCGACCGCTTCGGCGAGAGGCTCCACGGGCACGTCCACCGCCGCGCCGCCCGCGTCCGGGAGCCGATCCTTCAGCTCGAAGAGAAGCCGCGCCGCCGTCTTCTTCCCGATGCCCGGGATCCGCGCGAGTCCGGCCGAATCGCCCGCCCGCACGCAGCGCGCGAGGGCGTCGGCATCGAGACCGGAGAGGAGGGCGAGCGCGACCTTCCCGCCGACGCCGCTCACCCTGAGCAGCCGGCGAAACGTGTCCCGTTCCACCTCGCGGACGAATCCGTAGAGGCACGGGGCGTCGTCGCGCACCGCCTGGTGAGTGTGCAGAACGACCGGCTCGCCGACCGGCGGCAGCGAATAGAACGTGGTCATCGGTGCCTCGAGCTCGTAGCCGACCCCGCCCACGTCTACGAGCAGCCGCGGCGGCCGGCGCTCCCGAAGCACGCCCTCCAGGCGAGCGATCACGGGGTCCGGTCCGGGCGCATCCGCGCGAGCATGTCGCGGCTGTGGGCATGGCAGAGAGCCACCGCGAGCGCGTCCGCCTCGTCGGCCTGCGGCGCCTCGGGCAACCCGAGGAGCAGGCGGACCATGTGCTGCACCTGGCTCTTGGACGCCTTTCCGCTTCCCGTCGTCGCCTGCTTGACCCGTGTCGCGGCATACTCGAACACCGGAATGCCGGGGAGGGCCACCAGGGCGGCGCCGCGTGCCTGCCCGAGCTTGAGGGCCGACTCCACGTTGCGATTGACGAACACCCGCTCGATGGCGACTTCCGCCGGAGCATGGCGTTCCGCGACTTCCCGCAACCCTTCGACAATCGCGTGAAGGCGCCCTGCCATGTCGTCGCCGGCGACCCGGATGCAGCCGCTCGCGACGTGCCGGTTACCGGCCGGCATGGCCTCGATCACCCCGTAGCCGGTGATTCGCGAGCCCGGATCGATGCCGATGATCCGCGCGCCGCTCAACCGCGCGGCCCGCGAACCGGACGTGGCGGCCCGGCTTGCGCCCGGCGCGGTTCAAGTCCCGGCCCGATCGAGCCGGTCGAGCGTTTCAAGCGAGATGGCGGCATTCGAATAGACCTGCTGAACGTCGTCCAGATCCTCGAGAACCTCGATGAGCCGCACCATGCGGGCGGATGCGTCGAGGTCGAGCGTGACGTTGGAGACTGCCCGAAGGGTCACTCCCGCATCCTCGGGCTCGAGCCCGGCGGCGCGCAGCGCATCGCGTACCGCCTCGTAGTCCTCCGGCGACGACACGACGTCGTGGGAGCCGTCTTCGTTGACGACCACGTCTTCGGCGCCGGACTCGATGGCGGCTTCCATCAGGAGGTCCTCGTCCACCCCGGCGGGGTAGCTCAACTGCCCCACGCGGTTGAAGAGGTATCCGACCGAGCCGTCGGAGCCGAGATTTCCGCCGCACTTCGTGAATGCGTGCCGGACCTCGGCCACCGTCCGGTTGCGGTTGTCCGTCACGCAGTCGGCGATGACCGCCACCCCGCCCGGGCCGTAACCCTCGTAGCGGATCTCCTCCAGGTTGCCGAGATTCGCGTCTCCACTCGCCCGCCGCACGGCGCGCTCGATGGTGTCCTTGGGAACGTTGCCCGCGAGCGCCTTGTCGATGGCCTGGCGAAGGCGCGAGTTGCCGTCAGGGCTCGGCCCGCCGAGCCGGGCCGCGATCGAGACTTCCCGGATGAGGCGCGAGAACAGCTTGCCCCGCCTGGCGTCCTGTGCGCCCTTGCGGTGCTGGATGTTGGCCCACTTGCTGTGTCCCGCCATGGTGATCGAATCGAGTCTGCGGGCGGACGCTCGGCACGCTGTGCGTTCCCGATAGCTCGCGTCGCCGGGGTCGGAGGAGGCAGAATACCATCGCTCGGTGGAACCGAGTACCCCTTGGGGGGGCGCGCTCCCGGCCCGCCTGGTCCCCGCGCGAAGCGTCCTCCGGCACCGGCCGGCCATCGTGCCCCCGGGCAGATGGGACGGCCGGACGGCAACCCGGCGAGGAGAAGAGATGAACGATACGTCCCCGGAGCTCATCGAGACCTCCCGCGATGGGGTGACCACCCTCACCCTCAACCGTCCGGGCCGCCTCAATCCGCTCTCGGAGTCGATGATCGCGGCGCTGCAGGACGCGCTGGACCGGATCGCGGCGGACCCCTCGGTCCGCGTCGTCGTGCTGACCGGAGCGGGGCGGGCGTTCTGTGCGGGGCACGACCTCAAGGAGATGCATGCCCATCGGGACCGGGAATTCCCCGAAGCGCTGTTCGAGCGCTGCAGCCGGATGATGCTGAGCATGGTCGGGCTGCCGCAACCCGTCGTCGCGCGGGTGAACGGCCTCGCCACCGCGGCGGGCTGCCAGCTCCTGGCGACCTGCGACCTCGCGGTGGCGAGCACCGAGGCCCGGATCGCCGTCAACGGCATCGACCACGGCCTCTTCTGCTCCACCCCGAGCGTGCCGCTCAGCCGCAACGTGCCTCGCAAGCAGGCGTTCGAGATGCTCTTCACCGGTGAGTTCATCGACGCCGAGACGGCGCGCGCGCGTGGCCTCGTCAACCGGGTGGCGCGGCCCGAGACGCTCGACACGGCCGTCGCCGAGCTATGCGACGCGATCCGCGCGAAGCCGGCCGCCACCGTGGCGACCGGCAAGCGCATGTTCTACCGGCAGGTCGAACGGGGTCTGACCGAGGCGCTCCGCTACGCGGGCGGGGTCATGGCGTGCGACATGATGGGCGACGACGCGCAGGAAGGGGTCGGCGCGTTCCTCGAGAAGCGACCCCCGCGGTGGGCGGCCGGTTCCACGGCTCCGGTACCGGCGGAGGACGCGGACGGCTGAACACGGAACGCACTCCTCCACGGTCCGGGAGCGCGGGCAGGCGGGCGCGAAAGGGCTCTTCGAAGGCGGTCGAGACCCCGCTTCGCGAGCCCCGTCGGGTGACCGCCGACCGCACCGACTTCGCGGGCCGGGTGCATCCGCGGGCCGGTTCCGAGCCCCGCATCGTATCCCTCGTCCCGAGCATCACCGAGCTGCTCTTCGATCTCGGGCTCGGTCCCTTCGTGGTCGGGCGCACCACCTTCTGCGTGCATCCGCGGGCCGCCGTCCGGTCCGTGCCCCGGGTCGGCGGCACGAAGACGGTCCGTCTCGACCGCCTGCGCGAGGTCGGTCCGACCCACGTCATCGTCAACGTGGACGAGAACCGCCGCAGCGACGTGGACGCGATCGAGTCCTTCGCCCCCCACGTCGTCGTCACCCACCCTCTCGTTCCGGGAGACAACCCCGGGCTCTACCGGCTTCTCGGCGCCATCTTCGGCCGCGAGGCGGCGGCGGACGCGCTCGCGCGCGACTTCGCGAGCGAGCTCGACGCCTTGCGGGCGGCGGCCGGCCGGCTTCCGTCCCGCCGGGTGCTCTACCTCATCTGGAAGGAGCCGTGGATGACCGTCTCGCGCGACACCTACATCTCGCGGACCCTCGCCCTCGTCAACTGGGAGACGGCCGGTCACGACCCCGGCGTCCGCTACCCCGAGGTGGAGCTCGGCGAAGCGCTCTTCGCCGGCATCGACCTGGTTCTCCTTTCGAGCGAGCCGTACCCGTTCAAGCCGGAGCACGCCACGCTCGTCCGTGCCGCTCCGGGCGGCCGCCGGGTTCCGATCGCCCTCATCGACGCGGAGATGGTGTCCTGGTACGGCAGTCGCGCGATCCGGGGGCTGCGGTACCTCGCCGACTTCGCGGCCCGGGGTTGAGACCGCCGCGACCCGCTTTCGATTATCATCGCCACACCCGGAAATCAATGCGGCGGCGCCGGACGCCCGGCGCCCCAAGGAGGCCAATGACATGCGCATCAAGCTACCGATCGCCCTCGGGCTCGCTACCTGCCTGGTCGTGGCGGCCTTCGGCCCCGCCCAGGGTGCCGACAAGGTCAAGATCGGCTTCGTGACGACCCTCACCACCGGAGCTGGCGTGATCGGACGCGACATGAAGGACGCGGTCGACCTCGCCGTCGAGCACATCGGGGGAAAGATGGCCGGAATCGACGTCGAAGTCCGCTACGAGGACGACGGCTTCAAGCCCGAGACCGGCAAGCAGAAGGCGGACAAGCTGGTCAAGGCGGACGACGTCGACTTCGTGGCCGGGTTCATCTGGTCGCACGTCCTCCTCGCATCCCGCAAGTCCGTGCTGGACGCGGGAAAATTCCTCATCAGCTCGAACGCCGGTCCCTCCCAGCTCGCCGGAAAGCTCTGTCACGAGAACTTCTTCTCCACCTCCTGGCAGAACGACCAGACGCCGATGGCGATGGGCGAGGTCCTCAACCGCAAGGGGGTGAAGAAGCTATACGTCATGGCCCCGAACTACGCGGCCGGAAAGAACATGGTGGCCGGGGTCGAGCGCACCTTCACCGGAGAGGTCGTCGGCAAGGACATGACGAAGTGGGGCAAGGATGCACAGCTCGACTTCTCGGCCGAGCTCGCCAAGGCCCGCGCGTCGGGGGCGGACGGGATCTTCGTCTTCTATCCCGGACGCGCCGGTCCCGCCTTCATCAAGCAGTACGAGCAGGCGGGTCTGGTGAACGAGATCCCGCTCTACACCGTGTTCACGGTGGATTCCATCTCCCTGCCGCTCCTGCAGAAGGCGGGGCTCAAGGGCGTGCTCGGCTCGCTCATGACCCAGTTCTGGGTCCCCGACCTCGACGTTCCGCAGAACCACGAGTTCGTGTCCGCGTTCCGCGAGAAGCACGGCCGCTACCCGTCGTTCTACGCGGCGCAGTCCTACGACACGATCTTCTTCATCAAGAGCGCGGTCGAGGCGGTGAACGGCGACCTCGAGGACATGGACGGCCTGCGGGCGGCGATGGCCGCGGCGGACTACCCCTCCGTCCGTGGCCCGTACACCTACGGGAACAATCACTTCCCGATCCAGAACTTCTACCTCCGCGAGGTGGTCGAGGACGCGGACGGGAACTGGACCACCCGGACGGTCGAAACGGTGTACACCGCGCACCAGGACAGCTACGCGAGCGAGTGCAAGATGTAGGGGCTCGTCCGTCCCGAACCCGAACCGGCGGGGGAAGCCACTCGTGCTCCCCGGCCGGCCGCCGCAACCGCCGGATCCGGCCGCGGCGCCGGGCCGAGAGACCTCCGCCCGCCCCGGCCGTCCCCTGATCGGATGGATGCAACCCTCGTCCTCACGCAGCTCCTGAACGGGCTCCAGCTCGGAGTGCTGCTCTTCCTGCTGGCCGCGGGCCTCACCCTGGTCTTCGGGATCATGGACTGCGTGAACCTCGCGCACGGTTCGCTCTACATGGCGGGCGCGTTCGTGTGCGCCACCGTGACCCTGGCCACCGGCTCGTTCCTGCTCGGAATCCTGGCCGCTCTCCCCGCCGCGTTCGCGATTGGAGTGGTGGTGGAGGTTCTCGTCATCCGCCACCTCTACCAGCGCGACCACCTCGACCAGGTGCTTGCGACGTTCGGCCTCATCCTGGTATTCGACACCCTGGTTCACCTGATCTGGGGACCGGAGGGTCTGAGCTTCCCGCTGCCGCCGATCCTGAACGGCCAGGTGACGCTCCCTGGAGGTGTCGTCTTCCCCATCTATCGCCTGCTCATCATCGCGGCCGGCCTTTCCGTCGCCCTTGCCATGTGGGTCGTGATCGCGCGCACCCGGACCGGCATGCTGGTCCGCGCGGGCGCCTCGAATCCGCGCCTCGTGAATGCGCTCGGCGTCAACATCCAGGCCCTGTTCACCCTCGTCTTCGGCACAGGCGCCGCGCTTGCGGGTCTCGCGGGTCTGCTCATCGCCCCGATTACCGAGGCGAGCATCGGCATGGGCAACGAGATTCTCATCGTCGCCTTCGTGGTGATCATCATCGGGGGGATCGGATCGGTTCGAGGAGCCTTCGTCGCCGCTCTCATCGTGGGGCTCATCGATACGCTGGGGCGATCGTTCCTGGATGGGGCGATGAAGCTGGTGCTCTCCAACCAGGCGGCGGAGACCGCGGCGCCCGCGGTTTCCGCCATGCTCATCTACATTCTGATGGCCGCCATCCTCTATTTCCGGCCGCAGGGACTGTTCCCGCCCCGGGTGCGCTGATGGCACCCCCCGGCGTCGCCTCCGCGCTCGCGCGGCTCCGCCGCGGGAGCCGGGACCGGCGCTCGCTCGCCGGCGCACTCGCCTTCGCGCTCCTCGCCGCGGCGCCGCTGCTCACCGCCTGGCTCGACCAGCCCTTCTACCTCGATCTCGCGACCCGCATCCTCATCCTCGCCACCGCCGCCGCAAGCCTCAACCTCATCCTCGGCTACGGGGGGATGATCAGCTTCGGGCACTCGGCCTATCTCGGTATCGGCGCCTACGCGGTCGGGATTCCCGCCTACTACGGCGAGTACTCCGCCTGGCTCCAGCTTCCCCTCGCCCTCGGCGCAAGCGCCCTCTTCGCCTTCGTCACCGGCCTCGTGAGCCTTCGCACCCGCGGGGTGTACTTCATCATGATCACCCTCGCGTTCGCGCAGATGGTCTACTTCGCGTTCGTCAGCATCGAGGAGTACGGCGGCGACGACGGGCTGGTCATCGATCTCCGGAGCGAGACGGGCGGGCTCGTCGATCTCGAGAGCAACCCGCAGCTCTACTACGTATCGCTGGCGGTCCTCGCCCTCGTGACGTACGTCGTTCGCCGGATCGTGCGATCGCGCTTCGGGCTCGTCGTGCGGGGCTCGCGCGACAACGACGCCCGCATGCAGTCTCTTGGCTACAACACGTTCCGGTACCGCCTCGCGTGCTATGTCCTCGCGGGCACCATTGCAGGGTTCGCGGGCTTCCTCCTCGGGAACTTCACGAGCTTCATCAGCCCGGAGATGATGGACTGGACCCGCTCCGGCGAACTCATCTTCATGGTCGTGCTCGGCGGGGCGGGGAGCGCCCTCGGCCCGCTGTTCGGCGCAGCCGCGTTCATCCTGCTCGAGGAGTTCCTGTCCGGATTCAGCATCTACTGGCCGCTCGCGTTCGGCCTCATCCTCATCCTCGTCGTCCTGTTCTATCGCGGGGGACTCGATGGCCTGCTCGACCGGGGCGCGAGGACGACGAGGTCCACCGGTTCGTCGAACCCTTCGAGCCGGGAGCCTGAACGGTGCTCGACCGACCCTGCCTCGTAGCCCTGGCGGACCGCCGCCTCGAACGTGGCCCGGTCCGTCAGAGCGTCCACCGCCTGCGTCCGGTTGGCCTTCTCGAGCTTGGCGGCCTGGTTGACCGGATCACCGATGACGGTGTACTCGAGCCGGTCTCCGTCACCCACCGCACCGAACACGATGGGTCCGAACGCGGCCGCCGCGTTCACCCGATGCACGGGCCGGCCTTCGGCGGCGCGGCGGCGAGTCCACCCGGCGGCCGCCTCCATCACCGCGTCGACCGCGCGCAGCGCGTCCGCGGCCGCCGACCCCGAAGGCCGAACGGCGCCAAACGTCGCCATGATCCCGTCGCCCATGAACTTGTCGATGGTTCCGCCGTGGGCCTGGATGGCCGGAACGAGGGCATGTTGATAGTCGGTCAGCATCGCGATCACCTCGCCGGGCGTTACCGTGTGCGAGAACCGGGTGAATCCGCGGATGTCGCAGAACACGACCGCGGCGTCGCACGCCATCGCGGTTCCGGCTTCGATCCTCTGCTGCGAGGCGGTGATCCGGCGGGCGACCTCGGGCGAGAAGAAGCGGGCGAGGTCACGCGCCGCCGCGCTCTCGGTGGCGGAGCGCACGACGAGGCGCCGGGCCTGGTTCATCGCCGCCGCGAGAACCACGGTCACCACGAGAATGGCGATGATCTTGTCCGTTTCGGCCCCGACGAGAATCGAGTTGGAGGTCATGTACTCGACGTAGTCCCGGGTAATCATCTCGTGGCCGTCGGCCGCGTAGACGGCGTACGCGGTGAGCGCCGCCCACCCCGCGGCGGCCGTGATCCCGGCCGCCACCACGTAGCGGGCCCGAAAGCTCAGCACCCGAAGTCCGATGAATATGAAGACGTAGATCATCGTGGGGGCCTTGAGGTAGAACGACGGCGGCTGCCCGTACTCGATGTGGAAGGACCAGATGAGGGCGAGCAGGAGCGCCATGTCGACGACGATGGACAGGTACAGCACGAACGGGCCGAGGCGCTCCCGCCACGAGAGGTACAGCCGCACGAGGGTGAACAGCGCGTACCCGCCGAGCACGATCGGTACGGGATCGACGATGTCGGGATCGCGTACGGCGGCCGGCTGGTCGGGCTGAATGGCGGCGAGGAGCATGAAGAACACGACCACGCCGAGCTGAAGCACACTGATGAGCCGCTGGCTCTCGATCTCCTGGCGTCGGATTGCCGCCTGCACGCGTTCCGGCAGCTTGTCCTCCGCTTCCCGGTCGCTCCGGCGCCGCCGGACCCAGCTCGAGATCATCGTCCGCCCTCCCGTTTCGACCCGCTCCGGGCGGGACCCGGAGCATGAAGGATCCGCTCCTTCGCGTTCGGGGCCTCACCCGCCGGTTCGGCGGGGTGGTCGCGTCCGACGGCATCGACCTCGACGTGTTCGAGCACGAGGCCCACGCCATCATCGGCCCCAATGGAGCGGGGAAGACGACCTTCATTGCCCAGGTTGCGGGCTTCACCCTCCCCGACGCCGGATCGATCGAGCTCGCGGGTCGGGAGATCACCCGCCTTCCCGCTCACCGCCGGGCCCGGCTCGGTCTCGCCCGATCGTTTCAGATAACGAGCATCTTCGCCACGCTCACCGTCCTCGAGAACGCGGCGCTCGCGGTGCAGGCCGCGGCCGGGCACGCGTATCGGATGTGGGGTGAAGCCCTGGGCGACCGGGAGCTTCGGAGCACGGCCCTCGAATGCCTCGCACGGGTGGGCCTCGGCGACCGCGCGAAGGACACGGCCGGAGACCTCTCGCACGGCGAACACCGCCAGCTCGAGATCGCGATGGCGCTCGCGACCCGGCCGCGCCTGCTGCTGCTCGACGAGCCGATGGCGGGAATGGGGCCGGAGGAGTCGGTCCGGATGGTGTCGATCCTGCGGGATCTGCGGCGCGAGCGGACCCTGCTGCTCGTCGAGCACGACATGGATGCGGTGTTCGCGATTGCGGACCGAATCACGGTCCTCGTCGGCGGAAGGGTCGTGGCCTCCGGCGGGCCGGAGGAGGTCCGGAGCGATCCGGAGGTACGACGGGCCTATCTCGGCGAGGACTTCCCGGATTCCGGGAACGGCGACGGAAACGAGGACGGGCACGGGAGCTCGAGCGGGCCGTGAATCCTTCCGGGCGCAATCGCGATGGGTGACTCCCGGGCGTCCTCGTCCCTTCTCGAGGTCCGTGGACTCGCCGCCGCCTATGGGCGAAGCCAGGTGCTCTTCGGGGTCGATCTCGAGGTCGGCGCCGGCGAGATGACCTCCCTTCTCGGCCGCAACGGAATGGGCAAGACCACGACCGTGTACGCGATCATGGGCCTCGTTCCCCCGCTCGACGGCTCGATCCGCATGGCGGGCCGCGAGCTCTCCGGCGAGCCGCCGTGGCGGATCGGGCAGGCGGGCATCGGCCTCGTTCCCGAAGCTCGCCAGGTGTTTCCCAACCTGAGCACCCACGAGAACCTGATCGCGACCGCGCGCATGCGTCGCGTGGGTGCCGGAGGATGGAACACCGAGGGGGTCTACGATCTGTTCCCCCCCCTCGCGGCGCGCCGCAACGTGCCCGGAGCGTTGCTGTCGGGAGGCGAGCAGCAGATGCTGTCCATCGGACGCGCCCTCATGACCAATCCCGATCTGCTCATACTCGACGAGGCGACGGAGGGCCTGGCGCCTCTCGTGCGTCGCGAGATCTGGGCCTGCCTTGCCCGTCTCAAGGCGGCCGGCCAGTCGATCCTCATCATCGACAAGAACATCGACGACCTCACCCGCATTGCGGATCGGCACTTCATACTCGAGAAGGGCCGCATCGTGTGGAGCGGGACGAGCCGGGAGCTTCGCGCCAGCCCGGATGCGATCACGCGGCACATCGGGATATGACCGGCCGGGCCCGGCACCGTCCCGCCGACTTGAAAGGCCGCCCCGGCGGTCCAAAATGAAGAGCGGGCGCCCCCGCCAGGAGAATTCGAGATGACCGTTTCGCACCGTGCAGGTTTCCGGACGCTGCTGTTCCTGGCGTCCTTCGCCGTCGCGGCCGCGGCCTTTGCACAGTGGCCCTATCCCACTGGAAGCGACGGCAAGCCGACTCTCGCGCCGATGCTCAAGCAGGTGACTCCGGCCGTCGTCAACATCGCGGTCATCACGCGAAAACAGGCGCCACGGCATCCGATGCTGGACGATCCCTTCTTCCGGCGGTTCTTCAACCTGCCGGGGCCGCAGCGCGGACAGCCCCGCCAGAGCGTGGGATCGGGGGTGATCGTGGACGCGGAACAGGGGTACGTGATGACCAACCATCACGTCGTCAGCGACGCCGACAAGCTGGTCGTCACCCTCGCGGATCGGCGCAGCTTCGAGGCCGACGTCCTCGGAAGCGACGAAGGGACGGACATCGCCCTGTTGCGAATCGAGGCGGACGATCTCAAAGCCATCTCCTTCGGCGACTCGGACGAGCTCGAAGTCGGCGACTTCGTGCTCGCGATCGGAAACCCGTTCGGCATCGGCCAGACGGTGACTTCCGGGATCGTGAGCGCGCTCGGCCGGACCGGCCTCAACGTCGGCGGCTACGAGGACTTCATCCAGACCGACGCCTCCATCAACCCCGGAAACTCGGGCGGCGCGCTGGTCGATCTGGACGGCAAGCTGATCGGGGTGAACAGCGCCATCATGACCATGGCCGGAGGCAACGTGGGCATCGGCTTCGCGGTCCCGGCCGCGATGGCCCGGGAGATCATGGATCAACTCATCGAGTACGGCGAGGTCCGCCGCGGACAACTCGGAATCCATATCCAGGACGTGACCCCGAGCATCGCGGAGGCGTTGAACCTCGATACGGCCGTCGGCGCGCTCGTCTCCCAGGTGCTGCCCGGATCGGCGGCCGAGGAGGCGGGGCTCCAGGCGGGGGACGTCATCGTAGCCATCGACGGGCGGCCCGTCGAAAACAGCACCGGGCTTCGAAACATGATCGGACTGATGCGTCTCGGCACCGACATGGAGATCACGTACATCCGCGATGGCGAGCTGAACACGATGACGGCCCGCACGGGACGCTCCTCGAGTCAGGTCCTGGCCGAGAGCGAGGCGGTCGACAAGTTCCGGGGCGCCGAGTTCCGCGACATCGATCCGAGCCATCCACGCTACGCGACCGTTGAAGGGGTGCTCGTCGCCGACGTGGAGGAGGGAAGCCACGCGGAGCGCAACGGACTGCGGGAGGGCGACATCGTGACCGCCGTGAATCGGGTGAAGGTTCGCTCGGTGGCGGAATTCTCGGAGGTGGCCGCGGCCGCGGGCGGCGCCATCGCGCTCAACATCCTGCGGGGCAGCGCGCGCGTGTTCCTCGTCATTCCCTGAGGGGAGGCGGATCAGGACTGGACCGCATCGCCTTCGTCGAGCAGGTCGCCGATCTCGGTGTCGTCGAGCCCCGCCTCGCGCAGCACCTGGACGGTGTGCTCTCCGAGCCGGGGCGCGGGGCGGCGCACCTCGGCCGGCGAACGGGAGAAACGGGCCGTCGGGCCGATCTGCAGGATGTCGTCCTCGCTCGGATGGTCGATCCGCCGAAAGAGCTCCTGGCCGGCGAGATGGGGATCGGCCAGCAGGTCCTCGAGCGCGTTGACGGGGCCGGCCGGGATCTCCGCATCCTCTAGCTCCGCCAGCCATTCGGCGGTGGTCCTCTCGCCGAGCAGCTCTTCGGCCTTGGCGTAGAGCTCGGCCACGTTCTCGGTGCGGGCGGAGATGTGCGCAAAGCGCGGATCGGCGCTCAGCTCGGGACACCCGGCGAGGGAGAAGAACGACTTCCAATGGCGGTCCGTGTACGCCAGCATGCACAGGTAGCCATCGCGGGTGCGGAAGGGCCGGCGGTTCGGAGCGAGCATCCGCACGTAGCCGAGCGTGCCGTCGTCGGGGCGCAGGGTCCGTTCCCAGAGGTGCTCGACCATGACGTAGGACACCATGGTCTCGAACATCGGCACCTCGATCTCCTGCCCCTCTCCGGTGCGCTCGCGGTGGAGCAGGGCCGCGAGGACCGCGTTGGCGGCAAAGAGACCCACCGTCTTGTCGGCGACGATGGTCGGTGCGTAGCGGGGCGGTCCGCCGGTCACCCGGCCCATCAGGTCGGCGATCCCGCACATTCCCTGGATGAGGTCGTCGTAGGCGGGCCGCCCGGCGTAGGGTCCCCCGGACCCGAAGCCGCAGGCGCCGCAGTACACGATGTCGGGGCGCGCGGCGCGAACGTCGTCGTAGGCGAGGCCGAGGCGCGCGATCGCGCCGGGGCGCATGCTGTGCACGAGGGCGTCCGCCCCGGCCACGAGCCGCATCAGCGCGGCGCGCGCGGGGGGTCGCTTGAGATCGAGGACCACGCTTCGCTTGCTGCTCCCGAGGGCGAGGTGGATGGGCGCCATGCCGGGGCTCCTGCGCGGACCGATCTCGCGCAGCATGTCGCCTTCGGGGGGCTCCACCTTGACGACCTCCGCCCCCAGGTCGCCGAGTATCCGGGTGGCGTACGGGCCGAGCACGACCGTCGTGAGGTCGACGATGCGGTAGCCGGAGAGTGGTCCGTTCATGTCGTGCGGCTCCTGCCCGATGCCAGCTCGTCGGGGCGCGCGGGAGTGTAAACCGCGGGCGGCGCGCGAGGGCGGGACCCGCTCCGTTCCGACGTCTCGTGCGATGCGCGGCCCGAAGCGCGAGGATTCGAGGAACGGCTGGCGGGCGCACGGCCGCTCGTGCATGATGAAGGGGAACCCTTCGCGTCCGGAGGATCGGGACCATGAAGCTCTCCGTCGACTCCCTCCTCGGTGACCTCCACGCCGCCAATGCGGAAAGCTCGCCGCGCCATGCGGTGCGCGAGGTCGTGGCCCGGGCCGTTTCGGACCCCGAGGCGGTGGCGCGGGCGTTCGGGCCGCTCACCCGCGGTCACTCCACCGTGCTCTTCCGTTCGGCAGACCTTCTCGTGCTCCATATCGTGTGGCCGCCCGAGATAACCGTCGATCCGCACGAGCACAATCTCTGGGCGGTGATGGGAATCTACCGGGGGGTCGAAGACAACACGTTCTTCGGGCGGACGGACGATGGGGCCATCGAGCGGCAGGGAACGGTACGGCTGGAAGCTCGGGACACGCGGATCATGGGAGAGGACGCCATCCACGCGGTCGAAATCCCCACTCTCGCGCCGACCGGCGCGATCCACGTCTACGGCGGCGATCTCATCACCGTCGAGCGAAGCGAGTTCGATTCGGCGACCGGCGCGGAACAGCCGTTCGACTGGAAGAAGTCGGAGCGGGAGTTCGAGGAGATGAACGCCCGCTGGCAGGCGCGGATGGCTTCCGCCGAAGCTTCGGCCGGTTCCTAGGCGTGCGCGCCGCAGAAGAGCTCCCCGAGAAGAGTCCCCACTGGGGCCTCTGAACTGCCAATATTTTTTTCCATTCTAGGAATTCAACATCCAAACGAGCGTATTTCGGCCAAGAATCTGTCGTCGAGTCCCCACCTCGCGCTTGCGGGAGCGTCCTGCGACGCACACTCCCAGTACCTCTGCACAGAGGTCTTGACCGTTTGAGACGGTGTGAATGAGGCCATACCGGCACGTACCGGCTTGATGTTCAATCGATCAAGACCACTCTGCAGAGGTACTAGGCCGCGTCACGGCGGGAGGGAAGGCCGGCCGCCATGCGCCGCGCGAGCTTTGCGGCTTCGTCGAGCGCGAACTCGTCCGGGGCGCCATGGGCCGAGAACGCGGCGGCAACCCGCCGTTCGATAGCCGACGGGTCGAGCGCGGGAACGTCCTCGAGGTAGCCGTTCTCGCGAAACCACTCCTCGAGCCGCCCCCGGTTCCGGTCCCAGAAACGCGGCACCGCCCCCGTGTCCACTGCGTGCAGCAGACGGCGGGCGTCGCCGCCGGCTTCGTCGGCGAGCGCGGCCATCCTGTCGATGAAGACCGGGGATACCGCTCCGGATGCAGCGAGCACGTTGCGGTCCACCGGCCGGCCGCGTCCCACCCTCCACGCCTCGACCCACTCTTCCGCGCCGGCGGCGCGCAGCCGCAGGAGACGCTGCCCGTCCTCCGGGACGAGCAGGGACGCTTCGCCGGAGGCGAGCAGGGACGCGAGCGGACCGAGGCGGTCGATCCCGGCTCGAAGGAGCCGCCAGAGCAGTCCGAGATCGTCCCGGAGGAGATGGAACAGGTGCAATGCCGAAGCCGGATCCCAGGGATCGACCGGAGCCGCCCCGATCCGGACCGCGTACTCCTCCGCCGCGACTCCATCGGGCCGCGGGGGCTCCGCCGCGGCGGGAGGCAGCTCGACCTCGGCCGGCCGGGCGACCGTGCGACCGGCCCGACGGCATTCTGCGAGGTCGATGACGTCCGGCGCCGCCTCCGCCCAGTAACGGAGCTCGTCCGGTTGCGCAGTGAGATAGAAGATCTGGCGACCTTCTTCGTCCGCGAGCCGCCGCAGGCTGTCGGCGGCGGCCTGGAAGCGTTCCGGATCGGCGGTCGTCAGCGCTTCGTCCAGGAAGAACGGAAGCGGAGTCCGTCCCCGCTCGGCCTCGATGGCGAAGGCGATGCGTATCGCGAGGAGGAGCTGCATGCGGGTGCCGCTCGACAGCTCGGACAGCGACCGCCGCCTTCCGTCCGCGGTGCCGATCTCTCTTGCGCCCACTCCTTCTTCGCCCACCTCGAGCCGGAACTGATGCCGCGTGAAGCGAGCGAACCATTCCTCGGCCCGGCGCAGGACCGCGGGGCGGCTCGTGCGTACATGCTCGGACTCGACCTGCTCCAACAGGAATGCCCCCGCGTCGGCCCGCATCGCTTCGTCGTAGCGCCCGCGGAGCGCGTCCTCGGCCTGCTGGCGCCGCGTCCGCGCGTCTTCGAGGACGCGCTCCTGCATCGTCCGATCGACGAGGTTCCGGATCCGCGCGATCTCGTCCGCGAGATCCGTCGCGCGAGCCGCCCTCTCGCCCAGGTTCCCGTGGCGGCGGTCCAGCTCGGCTTCGTCGTCCTCCTCGACTGCGGAGAGGAGGTCGAGGCGGGGTCCGAGCCCGTTTCGCAGCAGGTCCTCTTCCACGCGCGCCCTGGAGAGCTGCTGATCGAGCGACCGCCACTCCTCCAGATGCGCGAGCCGGCGGCGGAGCTCGGCCTCGTCGCCGGCCTCGAGCCCGATATCCCGGTAGAGCGTCTCGATCGCGGCGTCTCGGCCCCGGATCTCCGCAGCGAACCGATCCCGGCTTTCTCGTGCCGCGCCGATGTCGCGCTGCGCTTCGTCGCGCCGCCGCCCGCGATCCGACACGCGGTCCAGACGCTGAACGAGGAAGGCGGACTCCGATGCAGACGGGCCGGCCCCGGGCTCGCCGGCTTCGGAACCGTTGCCGTCGAGTCCCTCGCCGTGCTCGGCCAGGAAGGAAACGACGCCGGCGCGAACCTCGCGTGCCTCGACGTGAAGGGCCTCGAGGCGGGACCGGCTCTCTTCGAGCGCGTTGCCGGAGAGATCGTACTGCTCGGTGAGCCGAAGCCATCGATGGAACGGGGCGTCCAGCACCAGGGGATCGAAGTTCACCCTTCGGGCGATGGCGGCGAGCCGCGAACGCTCCTCTTCGAGGTCGGATGCGAGCGTCTCCCGCCTCTTCTCGACTTCCCTTCGCCGCCGGGTCTCCTCGACCCGGCGGCGCGCGTCGACGAGCTCCCCGTCGAGCTCGAAGAGACGGGCCTCGACCCGGCTGATCTCCCAGTTGTCCGGTCGGTCGAGACCCAGGGTTCGGTAGCGTCGTTCCGCCTCGCGCCGCTGGTTGATGCCGGCGTCGCGCCGCAACAGGAGCCACAGGGCGGCGGCCCCGGCCGGCACCAGCAGGGCCAGTCCTCCCGGATGAACGAGCTGTCCGAGGGCTATTGCGCCGGCGGCCGCCACCACGATGAGCACGAGAAGGGCCGCCAGTCTCAGGGTCCCGAACGCGGGCGGGACCGACGCGGACAGCCAGCGCAGGAGCTCATGCCGGGCGTCGCGAAGGCGTTCCGGATTACCGGCGGGATTCGTCCAGGTTCCCGTCGTCTCCGGATCGGGAAGCCCGGAGAGCTCCGCTTCGGTTCCCCGGAGCTCGGCGGCCAGCCGACGGCTCTCCTCGAGTCCCCTCTCCACGACTCGAATGGTCTCCGGTTCGACGTGCACTCGTTCCTCGGGCTCGCCGCCGAGCTCTTCAACGGCCCGTTTGCGGGCCCCGACCGACTCCGCTTCCGCCGATCGCTCGCGGCGGAGGTCGCCTTCGATCTCGCGGAGCCGGTCGAGGCGCAGGCGCACCTCCGCGATCGAAGCCTCGACCGGCCCACCGCCGGCGAGGCCGGTCTCATCGAGGGAGCGCTCCGCGCGCCGGAGCTCGGCGTCGGCACGGGCAAGGCTTCCGACGGTCTCTTGCCTCGCCGCGCGAAGACCCTCGAGCCTCTCGACTTCGTCGCCGACGAGCCGGTGCATGTCCGGCGGCAGCGCGTCGCGTCGCCGTTCGAGACCGATTCGTTCCCGGCGCTTCTCGAGCAGCCGCCGTGCCTGGTCCACGAGCGCCGCTTCGCGGCCGGCGTTCTCCGCTTCGCGCCGTCTGCGTTCGATCGTCGCGAGGCCGTCCTCCTCGCGGCGCAGCTCCTGCTGGCGCTGCTGGACCTTTCGCAGCGCGGATTCGGCGCGTTCGAGCTCGCGCACCTCCGTGCGCCCGATCTGGGGCGGCACGACGAATCCGCAGTCCCGGCGGGCCGTCTCGAGGTCGTAGCCGCCCGCGAGCTCCCGCAGGATATGGCGGGCGATCTCGGCGTCGGTATCGGCCTCGATCGAGAGCAGGTCCTCGATATGCAGCGTGTAGCAGGGGAGGAAGCGGTGCTCCGGGAGTGGCGGGGCCTCGATCCGCTGGCCGTCCCGGGTCCAGGTAACGTTCGAGCCCGTGCGGGCGGCTTCGATTTCCTCCTCGTCTTCGACGGCGAAGACGGCTTCGACGTGGACGATCTCCCTGGCGAGCTCGGAGCCGTACAGCACGGACCGCACCGCGCGCGGGATGCTCGTCTTGCCGGACGCGTTCGGCCCGTGGACGACGTTGATCCCGTCCCCGAGGCGATCGATCTCGAATCCGGGTCCGGGGATTCCGGGCAGACGGCGAATCGCCAGGCGGCGGAGCTTCATGCCGGATCGCGGCGCTGGGCCATCAGCTCGTCGAGGACGCCGAGCGCGGCGCGCTCCAGCAGCTCCGAGAGCTCGGCGTCGGGCGGAGGCGCAAGTCCGTGCGCCGCGAAGCTGCGCCGTCCGCTCAGGGCCTCGAGACGCTGCCGGGCACCCGCGAGAAGCGAGCTGCGTTCGGGGTCCCCGGCCGGCCGGCGAAGCAGAAGGACCTTGCGCGCGATGAGGGCCGGCGGATCGGCTCCCCGGGCCAGCTCGTCCAGGTCCAGAGCGGGCCGCGCGGCCATCCGCCAGTCGTGCACGAAGTACACGATTCCCTCCCGCGCATGGACGACGCGAAGCGGGTCGCCGGCCGCCAGGGAGCGCTCGACCTCCTTGCGGTGCGGGGTTCGGCCGGTGAACCGGAGCCGGCATCCGACCGCGCGCGGATGGAAACGACCCGCGGATATCCGCTCGTGGAGCGCTTCCAGGGCGGCGACCGCGAGACCGTGCACGTCCTCACCCGCCTCGAGCTCGTCGAGCGGGACGTCCAGCTCCTCCCAGCGAAGCGGCGCGAGCGGCAGGTGCTGCAGGGAAAGCTCCGTGCCGTCGCTCTCGAGCAGCCACGGGCCGCGCGGGCCGGCCTCTCCGGGACCCAGGCCGGTGAGGGACCCGAGATAGCCGATGGGACGCGGGGGGGCGAGGGCATCGGGCTTGTGGATGTGGCCGAGGAGCCAGGCATCGACCGGGGTGCTCTCGAGCTCGGAGGCGCGAACCGGGGCATAGGGACTGCCGGTCGCATCGCGGTCGCAATGGAGCAGGCCGATCACCGGGCCGATACCCGAATCCAGCGCCGGCAGCTCGTGCGCAGCGAGCGGGCTCGTCAAGACCCGGCGCTCGGGGAAGGACCAGCCGAGGACACGGACCCGCCGTCCGTCGCGCCCGGAGACCTCTTCGACCTCCCACTCCCCCCCGCGTCCGAGGAGGCGAAAGCCGGGTACCGCATCCGCGAGGCGCGGGAGAACCTGCACGTCGTGGTTGCCGCTCACCGCGAGCACCGGCACCCCGGCCGCCGCGAGGCGATCGACCCCGCGTCGAAGATCGCCGTAGGCTTCGTAGAAGTCGTCCTCCTGCTCGACGACATCTCCCGCGAGCAGCACCGCGTCGGCCTCGGCGTCGAGGGCGAAGTCGACGGCGCGGGTCCACGCCGCGGCCGGCCCGAGATCACCGGCCCGGATCTCGTCCAGAACTCCCTCCGGCAGGCGCGAAGGCTGCCGGCCGAGATGGATGTCACCGACGCATAGAAGCTTCATTGCCTCTCGTGGTCATGCGCGGAACGAGGGCCTAGTATGGCCCCGTTCCGCCGCCCACGCTAACCGGACCCCGGATGTTCCGGACTCCCCGCGACCGGCGCCGGCCACGGATGCGGTCGAGTCCACATCGGGCCGCAGCGGCGCCGGCACCGGACTCCGGGACGGCTCCCGCCGGCACCGCAGGTCAAGTCGGACGGTCGCAGATTTCAGGCCCGGACGCTCCAATTGTGCCGGATTTCCGATTTGTATCCCGGCCCGAAGGATACCCGCATCGGGCGGCCGGCCGCGAACTACGCGGCCCGGGCGGCGACCTTCTCGATGTATACCGCGTCGGTCATCCAGCAGCCCACGAAGGGTGCGTCCGATTGCCGGGAGAGATGGAACCAGTACGATATTCGAGCGCGGGCGCCGGTCAGGGTCACGCGCTGGCGGGCGCGCTCCGCGCGTACCTCCACCGCGCCGAAGATCGCCTCTCGATACTCGAGCATCAGCGCGTAGGGACCTTCCTCGATCATCCGGACGAAGCGGGGCAGGGGGCCGGTGCTCGCACGGTTGGCGGGAGAGGCGAAGCGGAACGCGACCTCGATCCCGCGGTTCCGTTCGTCGTTGTTCCGAAGCGCCTCGAGCTGGATCCGGATCACCTCTGCCGGTGAAAGCTCGGGGCGCGGTCCCAGGTCATCGCTCAGGGGGTCCTCGGTCTCCGGCCCCGAACCGGCGCCATATGCGGGTCCGAAACAGAGAACCAAGACCACGGCAAGCGCCGCGACCGCTTGTCCGGATCGAACGGAACGATGCACCATCGTCTTCCCCCTCCCTTCGGCGCGCCGCCAATCGAAACCGGCTGCCAGGGTCGAGGATAGGTCAAGTCGTTGCTCCAGGGGAAAGGGCGTGAATCGGCTCAAACGGTGTGGGGATGACGTGGAGGAGGCGCTCCTCAAGCGGGGGTGAGGGCATCGTGGAGACCGGAGGAACGCTCGGTCACGCGGGCGACGGCGGCGGCGACGCTATCCTCGGAGCCGTGGAGGCTGACTTTTCCCCGTGCCCGGGTGACGGCGGTATAGAGAAGCTCGCGGGTCGCGACCCGGGACTCGGGCGTCCCGAGCACGACCGCCACCTCGTCGTACTCGGAGCCCTGCGCCCGGTGCACGGTGAGGGCGAAGAAGGTCGCGTGGGGCGGGAGACGGGCCGGCGATACGAGAAACGGGCCACCGTCGGATGCCTTGAGCTCGGGGAACCAGACCCGGCCGCGCCCCTCGGGTCCGCAAAGCACCACGCCGGTGTCGCCGTTCGAGAGACCGGTTCGCGGATCGTTGCGGGTCACGAGGACGGGCCGGCCGGGATAGAAGTCGTCACTCGCCGAGACGAGACCGTGCCGGCGCAGCCGCTGCTCCACGAGCCGATTGAATCGTTCGGCCCCGAACGGACCCACCCGGTGTGCGCAGAGCACCCGAAAGGCTTGCACCGGGCTTGCATCGTCGCCCGGCGGCCCGGTCCACCGGCGCGCGGCCCGGACCTGCGGCGCGAACCGCTCGTCCGCGAGGCGGAACGCGAGACGCTCGAACGCGGCAGGGTCCGGAAGGGGGTGAAGCTCGGGGGCGTGTTCCGCGTCGCGGGATGGATCGCGCAGTGCGGTGAGGACGGCGTCCGCATCGCCGCGCCGAATCGCCCCGGCGATGCGGCCGGTCCCGCCCGCTTCACTGAAGCGCCAGTTGTGCACGAGCTCGATCACGCATGAAGCGAGCGGTCCGCTCCCCCGCCCGGCCCGGCAGAGGTCGCCGAACACCGAGCCCGGCTGGACGGAGGCAAGCTGCGAGGCGTCCCCGAGGAGGACGAGGCGGGCACGTTCCGGGAGGGCCGCCAACACCCGCGCCATGAGCCCGAGATCCACCATGGACGCTTCGTCGAGAACGAGAGCGTCCACCGGGAGCGCCCCCCGCCTCGCGCGGGAGAGAAGCCGGTGAACGGTGCTCGCCTCGGCCGGGAAGGCTCTAGCGCCCGGTACCACGGTCGCCAGCGCCGCGCGTCCCCCACGTTCCATCAGCATCTCCCTTTGCACCGCCTCCTGAAGCCGGGCGGCCGCCTTGCCGGTAGGTGCGGCGAGCACGATCCGGGTGGGAGCCGCTACTCCGAGCTCGATGAGAAGGGCGACGATCGCGGCGACCGTCGTGGTCTTGCCGGTGCCGGGACCTCCCGTCACGACGCAGAGCCGACGGCGAAGGGCGGCACGGGCGGCCGAACGCGGCCGTTCGTCCGGGAAGGCGAACTTCGGAAAGAGCCGATCGAGAGCCGCTTCGAGGCCGTCCGGCTCCGGCGAGGACGGGGACGGGGACGGGGACGCGAGCCGGAGGATGCCGGTAGCGGTGTCATGCTCCGCGGTCCAGTAGCGCTCGAGGTAGAGCCGTCCCTGCCCGTCGAGAACGAGAGGGCGACGTTCTCGCGCGCCCGGCCGGGCCACGGCCGGACTCGTCGCGAGCGCTTCGACCCAGGGGGCGAACGCGGGAAGGGCCGCGGCGCCGGCATCCGGCCAGGAGCGCCCCGCGACGTCCGGCAAGGTGAGGCAGGCGTGTCCGGAGCGCGCCGAGTGGCTGGCGAGGGCCGCCGCGAGCGCCACCTCCGGCCCGTCGCGGCCGTCGATCCCCCCCGCGAACGCGCCGAAGTGCCGATCGATGTCCTCGATGTGCCCCGCGTGGAGAAACCCGTCCAGAAGGGGAACGGTCACGTTTCGTCTCCCCGGAAGAGACGGTCGAGTCGATGCACGAGAGATGCCGCGGGCCGGTCGAACCAGACGCCGCGGTCCATTCCGGCCACGGGGTCCATGCCCCGCACGAAGAGATAGAACGTGCCGCCGATGTGCCGTTCGTAGTCGTAGTTCGGAACCCGAAGGCCGAGGTAGCGATGCAGGGCCACGATGTACAGGAGGTACTGCAGGGAGTAAACGCTCGCGCCCATCGAGGCGGAGACCGCCGCGGACGAGTAGTCCTCGGGCGCGGGACCGAGCCAGTTCGACTTGTAGTCGACGATGTACCAGCGCCCGGCGTGCACCACCACGGCGTCGATGAATCCCCGGAGGTAACCGTCGATCGGCGACGGAGACGGCACGTCCGGGCGGCGGCCCGACGAGGACGGGAACGGGTCGGGATATCCCCCGTCCCGGAGGACGGCAGCGAGGCGGTCGCGATCGAGTCCGGCGACGGGAAAGGCGAACTCGAGCTCGACGAGCCGGGGAATCGGGTCGGCGAGGCGGAACCCGTTCGCGCCTTCGGGCCCGTCCGCCGGAGACGGCGCGCGCTCCGTCAGCCTCACTGCCCGCACGCGCTCCACCAGCGAACGCGCCACGTCGCGCCATTGCGCCGCGAACCCGAACGCGGAGAGCGCCTCCCGGCAGATCCCGTCGAGGTCGGCCCGCGGTTCGTCCGACCGGTCAAGCTCTTCGAACATGCGGTGCAGGCAGCTCCCGGCCGTGGGGCCGCGCGGAAAAGTGAAGGCGGTCCGGCCTTCGTCCGTTTCGCCCGGAAGAGCCCCGTCGTCCTCGATCCTCGACGTCTCGTGCTGATCGTGGTCCGGGCCGTCGACATCGGTCGGAGCAATCGGCGCCGCGGTCGGATCGTCCGTGGCGGTCAGGGCGGAGAAGCTCGTCAATCGTCGAGTATGCGGGAGGGGGCGATCGAGCCGGCGCGCGGCGAGCGGAATGGGCGGCGGGGCGGGAAGTACGGTGGGGCGGGCGGACTCGTCGAGGGTCAGCACGCGCACCGAGACCTGGTCCACTCGAGGCGCCGCGAACGCTTCGACCTCCTCGTGCAGCTTCGAGGCATCGAGGCCGAGAAATCGGGCCTCGGCGGCATCGAGCCCCGCACCCGGGGAAATCCCGTCCGTCGTTCCCGCCCCGGGTCCCGGATCACCGGCGGGGGAAGAGGCGGATGCGGGACCCGTTTCTCCCCGGTGGAGAAGCCAGGCGAGGGGAGCGCGCGAGGCGCCGTTCACCCGTCCCCAGGTGACCTCGCACCGGTACTTCGCCCGGGTTAGCCCGACGTAGAGGAGCCGGATCTCTTCGGAGAGCTCCTCGCGCCGGGCGGCGGCCCGGGCCGTCTCGTCCGGCTCGAGATCGAGAACCTCCGGATAGCCCTCCGAGGCGCTGCCGTGGTAGGCGGCGTGGTCCGTTCGTACGCGGGAGGGGTCACGCGCGTCCCACGCGAACGGCAGGAATACGATGGGAAACTCGAGCCCCTTCGCGCCGTGCACGGTCAGGATCCGCACGAGCTGCTCGTCGCTCTCGATCCGGAGCTCGGTATCCTCGTCCCGGGACCGGGCTTCCGCGCGCCGCCGGCTGAACCAGACCGCGAGTGCGGCGGGCGCCATCCGCTGCTCGGACTCGGCCGACTGGAGGAGCTCGGTCAGGTGGCGGACGTTCGTGAGCCGCCGCGCGCCGTCCCGGTAGCGAAGCAGGCGCGCGGCTCCGCCCTCGGATTCGACGAGACGCCGGAGGAGGGAGCCGATTCCGCCCGAATGCCAGGCGGACCGCCACTCGCGCACCCGGCCCGACCACTCGTTCCATGCTTCCTCGTTCTCCTCGAGCTCGAGAAGGCGGGGCGAATCGAGACCGAACGGATCTCCAGCGAGCGCTCCCCGCACCCGCGCCTCGCGACCGGGCTCCACGAGCCCCCAGAGCAGGCGCTCCATCTGCTCCGCTTCGCGGGAGTCGAACACGCTCTCGTCGCCGACCTCGACGCTCGCGACGCCCCGCTCGCCGAGGGCGTCCGCGACCAGACGGCCCTGCGCGCGAGTGCGCACGAGCACCGCGATGTCGGCGCCCGTCAGCCCTCCCTCGCGGCCGGCGCAGGGCGGGTCACCGTCGTCGCCGGACTTCTCATCCCCGGCCCGAAGGAGGATCCGGGCGATTGCCTCCGCCGCCGCGTCCGCCGCGAACCGGGACGCGCCGCGCTTCGGCCATGGCTTCCCGTCCGGCCTTTCGGGGAGGAGCCGGAATCGGAGCGGACCCTCTCCGTCCGCCGAGGCGAAGCGCGCCGGTGCGCCGTGTTCGCGGCCGGGCGCCACCGGCGGGTACGCAATCTCGGGCACGACGAATGGGTCGGGCCTTGCGAAGACCGCGTTCACCGCCCCGACGAGGGCGGGCGAGGAACGCCAGTTGCGGTCCAGGGAATGGTGCGTGTCCGCCGCGTCGCTTGCCCGGAGATAGGCGTAGACGTCCGCCCCCCGAAACCGGTAGATGGACTGCTTGGGGTCGCCGACGACCAGGAGCCCACCCGGGCCGGGGTGGTCGTGCCCGCGTTCGGAGGCGGGACGCCTCTCGTTCCCTTCGTCCGGACGACGCCCCCCCGGAACGTCGCGATCGAAGGCGGTTCGAGCCGGCGCCGCGCCCCGGGAGGCGTCGCAGACCACCGCGCCGGGCGCATCCACCCCACCCTTCCGAGGGGCGTCGCCCCGCGTTCCGTAGATGCGCATGAACACGTCGGCCTGGACCGGATCGGTGTCCTGGAACTCGTCGATGAGGGCGCACGGGTACGCGCGCCGGATGCGCTCCGAGAGGCGCTTTCCACTCTCGCCCCGGAGGCGATCGTGCAACTCGAGCAGGAGGTCGTCATAGGCGAGGCGCCGGTCCTCGCGGACCCGCCGGCGGATGGACTCGCGCGCCTCGACGAGAATCTCGCGACGTGCCGAACGAAGCCAGGCTTCGAGGCCCTCGCGAAGCTCGCCGGCCGCCTCCTCCAGGCGGTCGAGCGCCTCGAACACCGGAATGTCCGGCAGCTCGCGGCCCTTCTTGCAGGCGGCCTCGAGCGCCTCCGCGCCATACCGCCCGACCAGCCCGGGCGGGGGCAGGAGCGGTTCGGGAGCTGCGAACAGAGCGTCGATCGCAGCAAGTTCGTTGCCCGTCCGCGGGGCACGGTACCTGCCGCGGTTGAGCCAGCTCCCGCGCAGCACTTCCTCCAGGAACGCGTCCCGGTGGCGCTCCCAGCTCACCCGGGCCTCTTCGAGCCCGCCCTGCCACGCCGTCTCCAGAGATTCGACCGGAGCGGCGAGGGGCTTTCCCCCTTCGATCCGAAGGTCCGGCTTTGCCCGCCACTGCCGGACCCAGGCGGCAAGGTCGGCGGGCCGGAACCCTCTCTCCACGGCGTAGCCCGTGAGGGTCTTCGAAGCGGGGTACATGCGCCGGCGCCAGAAGTCGTGCGCCGCGCCCTCGACCAGCCCGGGGTCGTCTCCGCTCATCTCGAACTCGAAGGGGAAGCCGCCGTCGAAGGCGAGATCGGAAAGCACCCGCTGGCAGAATCCGTGGATGGTGAACACGTTGGCGCGGTCGATGTCCTGAAGCGCGGTATCGAGGCGCCGGGCCGCGGCAGCGGAATCGAACGCGGGGTCCTCCAGCCAGTCGGCGAGGAGCTCGAATGCCTGAGAGCCTTCCTCCGCCTCCCCCGTCGTGACCGCCCTCCCGGCGGATCGGAGCGTCTCCCGGATGCGATCGCGGAGCTCGGCGGTCGCCGCCCGGGTGAACGTGACCACCAGGACCTCGTCGAGCCGCAGGCTTCCCTGCACCACGATCCCGGCGACGATCCCGGTGAGCCTGCGGGTCTTGCCGGTGCCGGCGCTCGCCTCGACGAGGTTCATGCCCGAGCCACGGGCGAAGAGGCCATCCGGGTCGCTCCGGGGTGTGCCGGAGGCGCTCACTGCATCGCCTCCACCAGGGGCACGAGGAGCCGGTCCGCGAGCGCCTCGAACGGCTCGGCGAAGGGATCGCGCCCATCGTAGACGAGGCGGAGGTAGGGGTCGCGCTCCAACTCGCCGTCGCGGCTGAAGGAACCGGGGCTCGGCGACCAGGTCTCGCGCGCCTTCTCCCGGGCGACGGCTTCGTCCACGCCGCGCGCCGCTTGGCCGGCGTAGGCGAGCGATGTCTCGGGAAAGAAGCGAAGCGGGGAGGAGCGTCCCTCGCGCCACACGTCGAGCCACGCGAGCAGCCGCTCGCACGCGTCGTGCGGGACGGCGAACGAAGTCGCGCTTGCCGCCCCCTTCTCGATGAAGAGCGCCACGGCATTCGTCGTGCGGTGTCCGGATGCCGCGAGAGCGAGCAGCCGGAGCCACGTGTCGATTCGATCACGGGCCCGGAGAGTTCCCGGCCGCCACCACACCAGCCCTCCGGGTCCGGCGTTCTCGACGGCTCCGGTCACCCTGAAGCCGCCAATCTCGAAGTCGATCTCGACCGGAGGAGCCCCGAGCGCGTCGCGATGGCGGTCCAGCGACCGGTGGAGCCCCTCCATTTCTCCCCAGATCCGTTCATGGACGATTCCGCCGAGCGCCGCCTGGGGCAATCGCCCGGTTCCTCGCTGCACGGACTCGTCACGGCCGCGCGACACCCCCGCTTCCATCCGCTCCAGGATGTCGGACCGGAGTCGGTGGCGATCGAGGAGGTCGACATCGAACGGCTCCTCGTCGTCGAGGGTGGTGTCGTCGAGCTCGAGCCGCACGCCGAGCCTTGCCCGCAGGAACCATCGCGTCGGGTTGGCGAAGAAGCCCAGGAGCTCGGGGAGCGAGACCCGGAGCGGGAGGTCTTCGAGCTCCGAACCGTCTTCCGGGAGCGCCGCGTCGAATCGCGACGCCGACGCGGGCTCCCGGGTTCCGGAAACGAGGGTGCGAGCCGCTTCGCACATGCCCGTCGAATAGCTGAACAGCTCCTCGTCGCCCGCATGCGCCGCGACGCTCCCCGGCCCCGGTGCTGCCGTCGAGCCGTCCACGGTTTCCCGCGTGCTCGAGAAGTATCGGGGGCTGAATGGCTGCAACGGATGCTCCACTACGAACGATTCGCCCGGAAAGCGTCGTTCGAGGTAGTCCCGGAGCTCATCCACCACCGTTGCGGGGGGGATCGGCGCGTCGTCGCGCGGCCCCCGCCCCGTATAGCTCACGTGGAAGGCGCGGCGGGACGCGAGGAGCGCTTCGAGGAAGACGAACCGGTCCTCGTGACGCACGTCCCGGTCTCCGCGCCGCGCCGGGGATGCCGCCACGAGGTCGAACGAGGGGAACGACGGCGCGCGCGGAAACGCGCCGTCGTTGAGTCCGATCACGCAAACGACCCGGGCGGGGAACACCTGGCCCGGGGTGAGGCTGGCGACGGTCACCGCATCGGCGAGCCGGACGGGTTCGCCGGGCGGTGCGTCGGCAAGCTCGCGAAGCACGTGGCGCACGACGTCGAACCCGACTGGAGACTCGGACCGGGCGGCCTCCCGCTCGAAGCTCTCCACGAGCTGGAGCAGCTTCCGCGCCTCATCCTCGAACGATGCGGCGGCCGAAGACCGCGGCGCCGCCGTCGCGGGGCCGGGGTCCGCCCCGGCCCCCGCGAAGAAGCGACCGATCTCCTCGCGGAGCGCCCCGACCCATTCGCGCGGGTGCCGCTCGCCCGCGAGGCGCTCGCGCAGCTCGAACACCTGCTCGCAATAGGTCACGAGCCGCCCGAGGAGGGCCGCCCCATCCATGCCGGACTCGAACCCGCCCACCCGGGGCGGACAGGGAACCAGCCCGGCCACCAGCTCGCCCGGATCGGGGAGGGCGTAGCCGAGCAGCAGACGCCTCAGCCCCTGCCGCCACGAATGCTCGCCGGTCGCGGGGAGGCCTTCCGCCTCGCGGTGCGCCGCATCGGCCCCCCATCGGATGCCGGCTTCGCGGACCCAGCCGCGAATGGAGGGAAGGTCCGACTCGGCGATCCCGAAACGGGTCCGCACCGCCTCGGCCTCGAGGGGAGCGAGCACCGCTTCCGCTCCCAGTCGCGAGCGCGGCATCGAGAGGAGCTCGAAGAACGCGCGTACCGCCGGCGATGCGATGAACCGGCGGCGGGCCGCCCGGAACGGAATGCGTGCCGCCGCCGCGAACACCGCCTCCACGGCGGGACCGTAGCGGTCGAGCTCCGGGGTGAGCACCAGGACATCGGCCGGCGCGAGGCCGGGGTGCGCATCGAAGAGCCCGAGGAGGCGGTCGTGCAGGACTTCGGCCTCGCGCACCGGCGAATGACAGATGTGGATCCGGATCGAGTCGTCCCGTTCCGGAGCCCCCTCCCCTTGCGCCCCGTTCTCCGCCGATCGGCCCTCCGAGGCAAGGCGAAGCGCGAGCACATCGCGCTGGACCGCGGCGAGCCGCCCGGACCCCTCCGGCGTGACGAAGCGTTCGTCCTCCGCGACGCTCGCAATGTCCACGAGGGAATCGAAGGTGTCGCGGCCGGCCCTCCCCCACGCGGCGAGGAGCTCGTTCCCTTCCGTGAGATACCGTTCGGCGGGGTCCGCGCCCTGCGTCCGTCGACCGATTTCGCGCCGCGAGTAGATGTCCCCCCAGTACTCGCGACACGGATTGAGCACGAAGAGGTCGAGGTCGATGACCTCGCCGATCCCGCGCAGCACTTCGAGATACGAAGGCGAGAGGGAGGGGACCGCGAAGAAGCTCGCCCGCCGGGGCCACCCTTCCGGACCCGCGCCGCTCTCGAGCGCGGCACGAAACGCATCGATCGCCGCCACCCAGTGGGTAGCCGGGCGCTCCGCCCCCACCACCCGTTGCCAGAGCCGCGCCGGCCAGCTCGAAGCGTCGCCGCCGTCCCATGCGCGGACCCAGTCCGGCCGATACACCACGCATCGATCGAACACCCGGGCGAGGCGATCCGCGAGCTCGAAGCGCTTGCGCGGATCGCCGTCCGCGAGGTACCGCCGGACCGCCGTGCCCGCCCGGCCGTCCGCCGCGAAGGCGGGCAGCAGGTCGTGAATCCGCCAGCGGATCTGAGCCGGCGAGAACCCGTGTTCGCGCGGCAGGTTCGCAACCGCGCCCCGCATGAGGGACCAGGCGAACCCGGCGGGGAGCTCGAAGCGAAGATTGGCGGCGATACCGAGCTCGCGCGCGAGCTCGAACGAGAGCCACCGGCCGATGGTCCGGTGCGGGACGACGATGTGCTCGGGATCGATCGGGTCGCCCGGGTCCGCGCGCAGGATTTCGGCGAATGCCGACGCGAGTGCCTCCAACCGGTTGGAATGGTGAAGGCGAAGGGCCACTCAGCCCTCCTCGTTCGCGACGCCGTTCGGGACGTGTCCAATGGCGGCTACCCCGCGCGCCGCGTCGCAATGACACCGCTGATCGTCGAAGAAGATGTCCGCCCCGAACGCCCGCAGGAACTCGCGCTTCTCGCTTCCTCCGAGAAAGAGCGCTTCATCGATGCGAATCCCCCACCCGCGCAGGGTGCGGATCACGCGTTCGTGGGCGGGCGTGGCCCGCGAAGTCACGAGCGCCGTGCGGATCGGTGCCGATTCGGGCCCGAACTCCGCCTGGAGGCGATGGAGGGCGGAGAGGAACCCCCGGAACGGCCCCCCCGGGAGCGGCATGCGCGCCGCCGCCTGTTCGCTTCGCTCGAAGGTGTCGAGCCCGTGGGACCGGTACACCCGCTCCGCCTCGTCGGAAAAGAGCACCGCGTCCCCGTCGAACGCGATGCGTAGCTCGCGTTCGTGCCCGGCCCGGCCGTCGCCTTCACTGCCGGCTTCCCTCGGAAGCAGCATGGCCGCCGCGTGCCCGGCCCGGATGGCCTTCCGGACCGCGCCCGCGTCGGCGGAAAGAAAGAGCTCCGCCTCGAAAGCTCCGAGGTAGCGGTATCGTTCGTCGCCCCCCGCGAATACGGCGCGCCGGATATCGAGCCCGTGCCGGGCGACCGAGTGGAGCACCCGCATTCCCGCGTTCACGCTGTTGCGCGAGAGGAGGACCACTTCCACCCGGCGCCGGCGCGGCGCGCGCTCGTTCAGGGCGAGCAGCTTGCGAACCGCGCCGAAGGCGGGACCCTTGCCGAGCGCCTCGTGCTCGCGGGCCGCCTGATAGCGGGCGTATGCCTCGACGCCGGCGCGGGTGAAGACCCGGTGGCTCTCCTCGAGGTCGAAGAGCGCCCGCGAGGAGATGGCGACGGTGAGGGCGGTAGGCGCCGGATCCACCCGGTCGACCAGGATCGGCAGCTCGACTTCGGCATTGCCGACGCCTTCGATTGCGCGCGGCGCCGGCATTCCGACACTCCGTTTCGGCCCTGGCAACGAAAATGGAAGAAGGTTCATGGACGCCATTGTCGGCGCCTGGTGGCTCACCAGGCGAGCCTGTTGCGCAATTGCGACGGTATTCTCTCGGAGCCCCGGGGCCGGCCGCGTCCGCGCCCACCCCTCTTCGCGGTGGCGGCCCGGCTACCGGAGCGCCGCGGAAGCGAGCTTCGCCCCCTCGGCGAGAATCGCGAGCTTCGCCCACACCACGTCCTCGGCCACGAAGCTGTCGCCCGCGAACGTCCCGAACCCGCAGTCCACCCCGGCGACGAGACGTTCCCGGTCCCCGAGCGCGTCCGCCGCCTCGAGGATGCGCCGCTTGACCACCTCCGGGTGCTCGACGTAGTTGTTCGTCGACTCGATGACCCCCGCGACGACGATCAGATCGTCGGGAATGGCGCCGGTCCCGAGAGCCTCGACCTCGTGGGAATGCCGCGGATTGGCGAAAGGAAGGCACAGGGCCCCGACTTTCGCTTCCAGAAGGTGGGGAAGCACGTGCTCGAGGGCCACGTCCTCGGTGTGCGGGCCGTCCCGGTTGCCCCAGCACGAATGCAGCCGGACCCGATCGCGCGCGATGCCCTCCACCGCGACGTTGATCGCCTCGACGTGCAGCGCCACCCGCTCCTGGAACTCGGGGATCGAGAGATCCTGGAAGAAGCTCGCCCGCTCCATCGCGAGGTCCGGCGCGTCGATCTGGAGGAGGTACCCCCGGTCCGCGATGTAGCGGTACTCCTTGCCGATCTCGCGGGCGACGGAAAAGAGGTAGTCCTCGTGCGAATCGTAGTGGTGGTTCATCATCGTCGTCGTCACGATGCCGGGCGAGGCGGCGGTCATGAAGGTCTCGAGAAACGCGCCGTCCGCCGCATCGAGGCATCGGCGGAACCCGTCGCACTCCGCCTCCACCCCCGAGAAGTCCTCGTAGCGAACCTCGGCGATCGCGGCCGGCGGGTTGTAGACCCGCGAGCGCGCCGCCCGGCGGGTCTTCAGAAGTTCCGCCCACTTGGGGTAGAGCTTCGTCTCGAGCGGCATCGGGCGCTTGCCTTCGCCGCCGAACCCGGTCATCCGCGAGGTCACGTAGGTCTGGAAGCTGACCCGTGGCTGCTCGCCGTCGTTGCCGATGTCCACCCCGCTCGCGAGCTGGCGGTCCACGACGTGCTGCATCGCGGTCGCGATCTCGCGCGCGAGAAGCGCCTCGTCGACCGTCTCCCCGTTGTCCCGGGCCACCAGCAGGTCCGAGAGCACTTCCCCGCGCGGGAGGCTCCCCATGTGGGTGGTGAGAATGCGGGACTCGCTGGTCTTCATGATCCCTCTCCCGGCGGGCGCATACTGCGGCAAGCGTATCATTGCGCCGCGGCCGCAACGTGCGCCGGACGGACTGCCACCGCCCGCGACACTCGCCCGCCGCAACGCGGCCGGACCCGCCCGTGCAACACGACCCGCCGCGGCGAGCCAGCCCGCCGGCGCGCACGTCCGGGAGCGACCTGCCTGCCGCGACCCGCGAGAACGAAGAGGAGCACCGGCATGAGCGCAACCCCCGTCACCTTCCATTCCGAGGGATTCAAGCTCGTCGGGGACCTCTACCGGCCGGCCGACCTTCGCCCCGGCGAGGCGCGGGCCGGCATCGTCCTCTGCCATGGCTATACCGGGGTGAAGGACCTCTACCTTCCCGACAACGCAAGGGTGCTCGCGCAGGCCGGCTACGTCGTCCTCGCCTTCGACTACAAGGGCTGGGGGGAGAGCGAAGGACCGCGCACCCGCCTCGCCCCCTACAGCCGGGTCGCGGACGTGCAGGCCGCCCTCACCTTCCTCGGCGCGCAGGGAGAAGTGGACGAGAAGCGGCTCGGCATCTACGGCACGAGCTACGGCGGGGCGACGGTAGTGTGGACCGGCGCGGTCGACCGGCGGGTGCGCTGCATCGTGAGCGTGGTCGGGATCGGCCACGGCGAACGCTGGATGCGGAGCGTGCGCCGGCCCGACGAGTGGTTCGACCTCCTCGAGCGGTCCGCCGCGGACCGGGTCAAGCGGGCGACCGAGGGCGAGTCGGAGCTCGTCGAGCGAAGCGAGGTGCTGCTCCCGGACCGGCAGTCGGCGGAGCTCGCGGCCGCCGCGCGCCGCAACGTCCCGTCCGCCCTCGACACCCTCCCCCTCGAGTACGTGGACGAGACCCTCGGCTTCCATCCGGAGTGGGTGGTGGACAAGATCGCGCCGCGCCCGATTCTCTTCATCACCACCGACGACGACCGCCTCGTTCCGCCCGAGGAGTCGCAGGCCCTCCACGACCGGGCGGGGGAGCCCAAGAAGCTGGTGGTGCTCGAAGGCTACGGGCACTACGAGGTGTACGTGGACCCCGCCTTCACCGAGGTCATGGACGAGACCCGCGCCTGGTTCGAGGAGCACCTCCCGCCCCGTTGAAGCGGCCGCCGCGGGGGCCGTTCCCTTCACCTGAACCCCGGCTCTGCGTCCGGCGGCGCGCGGACGTAGCCCCGAGCGACCGGGGCCCGGGGCAGGTCCCGCACGATTCGCTATCGGTCGGGGTGCCGGTGGTGCCAGTCCGTCTCCTGCTGGTACGCGTGGCCCGCCCGCAGAAGGATGTCCTCCCCGAAGTCGCGCCCGACGAGCTGGAAGCCGAGCGGCCTCCCCGCCGAGCTGAACCCGCAGGGGAGCGAGAGGGTCGGGCTTCCCGACATGTCGTGGGGCGCCGTGTAGCGGGTGAGGCGGTGGAGCCCGTCGGGGGAGTCCATCACCGTCATGAAACCGTCGACGGTCGGCGTCAGGTCCGGATACGGCGGCGCAATGAACATGTCGATGCGCTCGAACAAGCGGGCGAGGGTGCCCCGCCAGTGATTGCGGCAGGCGTTGGCCCGGCCGACGTCCAGGCTGGTCGCGGCCCTCCCGAAGTCGATATGGGCCTTGAGCTCGCGGCCATACGAGGATCCCTGGGCGGGATAGGTGTCCTCGTGGGCCACCGCGGTCTCCGCGGCGCAGATGACCGCCCAGTGCGCGATGACCTCGCGGGTGTCGGGGATCGTGACCTCCACGACCTTCGCCCCCGCCCGCTCGAGGTCGCGGAGCGCCGCCTGCAACCCGGATGCCACCTCGGGGTCCACGTCGTGGGTGCAGTGGTCCTCGTCCCAGCCGATCCGCAACCCTCCGATGCCCTTCTCGAGCTCGGCGAGGTAGTCCGGAACCGGCTCGAGCGATGTGTGGTGGTCGTGGTCGTCGCGCCCCGCGATGGCGCCGAGGAGAGCGGCGCAGTCCTCGGCGGTGCGGGCCATCGGCCCGAGGTGGTCGAGGGTGTCCGACAGCATGAACACCCCGTGGCGGCTCACCCGGCCCCAGGTGGGCTTGAGACCGGTCACTGCGCAGGCGAGCGAGGGGAATCGGATCGACCCCCCGGTGTCGGAGCCGAGCGAGCCGTAGCAAAGGCCCGTCACGGTCGCGACCCCCGAGCCGCTCGACGAGGCGCCCGGCCAGAAATCGGAGTTCCACGGGTTGACCGGGGCCACCACGTCGGGGTGATGGCAGGCGAACGCGCCCTCGGTGAGCTCGAGCTTGCCGAGCAGCACCGCCCCCGCCTCACGGAACCGCGCCACCGCGGTGCTGTCGTAGTCCGGCACGTAGTCGTTCAGCAGGGGCATCCCTGCCCGGGTCCGCACCCCTTTCGTCCGGCAGAGATCCTTCACCGCGACCGGCACCCCGTGGAGCGGCCCCCGGCTTGTTCCGGCCGCCGTCTCCCGATCCGCCGCCTCCGCCGCTGCCATCGCCACATCGGCCATCACGACCGAGTAGGCGTGCAGGCCGCCGTCGAGGGCGGCGATGCGGTCCAGCATGGCCCGGGTCACCTCGACCGAAGCCGATTCGCCGCGGCGGATACGGGACGAGACTTCCATGAGGCTCTGGTAGTGAACGGGCCGTTCGGACATCGTCTTCTCCCCGGGTCCGGATTCGTGTCCAGGCCCGGGCGCGCATCCATCGCCCCCGCGCCATGAAGTTCGATGGTGCGATGATAGCCTCCGATCCCAACCCGGACACGAGGGGACCCGGCATGCCGTTTCAACGCCCGCAAAAGGACGACGTCATCGAGCTCGCCAAGGAGCTCGGAATTCATCTCACCCGGACCGAAGCCCGCATCTTTCGCAGCCGCATGCTCGAGCACATCGACGCGATGGAGGGGTTTCACGAGCTCCGCATCCGCGAGGACACGTTGCCGCTCCGGCATGTCCGGCGCGACCCCGGCCGCCGTCCCACTCCCGACGAAGACCCGCTCAACGCGTTCATCCGTCGCTGCCGGGTGGAGGGCGCGGCGCAAGGGCCCCTGAAGGGCAAGACGGTCGGGCTCAAGGATCACACCGCCGTCGCCGGCGTACCCATGACCCTCGGCTCGTACTTCCTCGACAGCTACATTCCGGAGTTCGACGCGACCGTCGTGACCCGCCTCCTCGATGCCGGCGCGATCATCACCGGCAAGATGAACATGGAGGATTTCTCATTCGGGGGTCCGGGCTTCGCGGGGGTGGGCGATTTCGGCCGGCCCCTCAACCCCCACGACCCCTCCTACGTCACGGGCGGCTCCTCCTCCGGTTCCGGCGCCGCCGTCGCCGGGGGCTACGTGGACCTCGCGTTCGGCGGGGACCAGGGCGGGTCGGTTCGGATCCCGTCCGCGTGGTGCGGGTGCGTGGGACTGATGGCCACCCACGGCCTCATCCCGCATACCGGGGTCTTCGGGCTCGAACCCACCATCGACTACACCGGCCCCATGACCCGGACCGTCGACGACCTCGCGACGGTGCTCGACTGCGTCGCGGGCCGGGACGGCTACGATCCGCGGCAAGCCTCCGTGCCCGAGGACCTGCCGAACTACCGCGACGCCCTCGGCAAGGGAGTCGAGGGCCTGCGGATCGGACTTCTCGAGGAAGGATTCGGGGTCAGGAACGGCGAGCCGGCCGTCGACGACGCCGTCCGCGAGGCGGTCGCGGTACTCGAACAGGCGGGCGCCACGGTGCGAAGCGTCTCGGTGCCCGATCACTCCACCGCCTCGACCGCGGTCATCCCCATCTACCTCGAAGGGGCGTGGCTCGCCTACGACACGAACCTCGGCGGCGGGCTCTCGAAATCGTTCTACCCGGCTTCGCTCATGGCGACCTTCGGGCGGGCGAAGCGAAGCCACAGCCACGAGATGCCGCTCAACTTCAAGGTCATGCTGCTCTCCGCGAGGTACGCGAGAGAGCGCTACAACGGCCGGCTGTACGCGAAGGCGCAGAACCTGCGCCCGATCATCGTGCGCCAGTACCTCGATGCCTTCGCCGAGGTCGACCTCCTCGCGATGCCCACCGTTCCCGCCCGGGCGCATCCCTACTCCGAGCCCGCGGACCACGTCGAAGCCTTCGATCGCACCCTCTTCGGCGGTGAACTGGGCGACGATCTCGGCCTCATCATCCACAATACGGCCCCTTTCAACTACACCGGATTCCCCAGCATCAGCGTTCCCTGCGCGGGGGTGGCGGGGATGCCGGTCGGCCTCCAGCTCACTGCCCCCTTCTTCCGGGAGGACGAGCTCATCCGGGCCGCGCACGCCTACCAGGAATCAGTGGACTGGGAGAGCTGCTTTCCGAAGCGAAGCGACGCCTGACCGGAGCGCGCCGTCCGGTTCGGCCCACCCCGGCGCTCGGTGTCGCCGGCGCCGGAGACCGGGCGTTCCGGGCGGAACCGGACGACCCGCGTCCGACTTTTCGCGCAAGCCGGACCGGATGGGTCGGTTCGGACCGGGTTGGGCTGGGGTGGGTCGGGTCGAGTGGGCGCAACGTCCCGCGACGCTCCGCAACCGGTGACCGGCCCGGCCGCCGCCGTCGACCGCAACCCGCGGGCAATCAGGCGCCGGCCATCTCCCGGGCCCGGTGGCACGAGACCGCACGCCCCGCGTCGTGCCGCTCCACTTCGGGGTAACGGTCCTCGCACCGGGACTCGGCCCACGGGCAGCGCCCGTGCAGGTGGCAGCCCCGGGGCAGGTTGATCGGACTCGGGATCTCCCCTTCCAGGGTGAACCGGGGGAGGTCCACCTCAGGGTCCGGATAGAGGACCGAGGACAGCAGCGCGCGGCTGTAGGGGTGCAGCGGACGCTCGAAGATCGCCTCGGTCTCGCCGGTCTCCACGATCTTCCCGAGGTACATGATCGCCACCCGGTCGCAGACGCGCCGCACCGCGGTGAGATCATGGCTGATGAAGAGGTAGGAGACCCCGAGGTCCGCTCGCAGATCGGAGAGCAGATCGAGGACCTCGGCCCGCACCGAGACGTCGAGGGCCGAGGTCGGCTCGTCCAGCACCACCAGGTCCGGCCGGGTGGCGAGCGCCCGCGCGATGCCGATCCGCTGCTGCTGTCCGGCGCTGAACTGATGAGGATAGCGGTTCATCGTGCCCGATCCGAGCCGCACGAGGTCGAGGATTTCGGCGACTCTATCCAGTCGCTCCGCCGGTCCCGCCGATCCGGCGAGCTTCAGGGGTTCTTCCACGATCGCCCCGATGCGCATCCGCGGGCTCAGCGAGTCGTACGGCTCCTGGAAGACCATCTGGATGCGCGGACGCAGGGCGCGAAACGACCGGGGCTCCATCGCGAGGAGATCCATGCCGTCGAATCGAATCGCTCCCGCGGTCGGTTGGATGAGGCGAAGGATGCACCGCCCGGTCGTCGTCTTTCCCGAGCCGCTCTCTCCGACGAGGGCGAGGGCTTCGCCCCCCCCGATCTCGAACGACACGTCGTTGACGGCCTGGACCTTCCGGCGCCGGTCCATCGGGAAGTGCTTGACCAGCCCGTCGACGGCGAGGAGGGGGCCGGACATCAGACCGCGACCTCGCCGTGCGCGATGGCCGCCGCCCGGAGGCAGCGAACCCATCGGCCGGCGGCAGGCTCCGCCGGGCCGGGGATCGACGCTTCGCACGCGGGCTCCGCGAGGGCGCAGCGCGGCGCGTAGGAGCAGCCGTCAAGCGCGGGAGGAAGCAGCGCCGTCGCCTCGGCGCGTCCGACGGCCCGGTCCCTCGCCGCCGCCGCGGCGCGCAGCAGCCGCGCGCTGTAGGGATGGAGCGGCTGGCGAAAGAACGTCCCCACCTCGGCCTGCTCGACGATCCGGCCCGCGTACATCACCGCGACGTCCCGGCAATAGTGGGCAACGACGCCGAGATCGCGCGAAACGATGAGCGCGGCGGCCCCCCGGTCGCGAACGAGGCCGCGGATCAGATCGAGGATCTGGCGCGAGATCGTCACGTCGAGGCCGGCCGTCGGCTCGTCGATGAGGAGGATCTTCGAATCGTGGGCGAGCGCCATCGCGATGATGATCCGCTGGCACATCCCGCCGCTCATTTCGTGTGGATACCCGGCAAGACGAAGCTCCGGGTCGGGGATCCCGACCATGCCGAGGAGCTCGACCGCGCGCGCCATCGCCGCCTCCTTGCTCACGTCGGCGTGGGCGCGGATGACCTTGGCGATCTGGTCGCCAATCGTCGTCAGCGGATTGAGGTGCTTGCGCGGCTCGGGGGTGGTGAGCGCGATGTCCCTGCCCCGAATGCGTTCGAGCTCGGCTTCGCCGTACTCGAGGAGGTTCGCGCCCTCGTACTCGATCCGTCCGCCGTCAATCGCGAACGGCGCGTCGAGCAGGCCGAGCACCGCACGCACGAGCACGGTCTTGCCCGAGCCGGATTCCCCAACGACCCCGATGGTCTGCCCCGGCTCCAGATCGAGGGAGATCCCGTGCAGGATTGCCGTCCGGCCGCGGTCCGTTTCGAACGAGACGTGCAGGTCGTCGATGGCGAGGAGAGTCGGCATCCGCCCCAGTCCGATCTAGACCCGCTTGGTCGGATCGAGGAATTCCTTCAATCCGTCGCCGACGAGGGCGTAGCCGAGAATGGAGATGCCGAGCGCGATGCCCGGAAAGAGGGCCGTCCACCACTGCCCGGTCATCATGTTGGGGGCGCCGATCGCGATCATCGAGCCCCATTCCGGGGTGGGGACCGGCACCCCGGCGCCGACGAAGCTGAGCCCGGAGGTCAGCAGGATGGAGAACCCGATGGTCGGCGAGATGTTGGCCACGGGCGGGGTCAGCGCGTTCGGCAGCACGTGGAAGAACGCGATCCGCCACTCCGAGTTGCCGGCGCACCGCGCCGCTTCGATGAACGGGCGCTCGCGCACCTGGAGCACCGCGCCGCGCGTGATGCGAAGGAAGAACGGGATGTTGAGGAACGCGAGGGCGGCGATGACGTTGATCGCCCCCGGCCCCCGGAACCCGACGAGGGCGAGGGCGAAGATGAACACCGGGAATGCCTGCACGATGTCGGCGGCGCGCATGATCCCTTCGCTCGCGTAGCGCGCGAGACCGCGCTCGCCGCCGAAGAATCCCGAGATGACCCCGAGCAGCACGCCGAACACGAAGGCGATGAAGGTCGAGACGAGGGCGATCGTCAAGTCGATGCGGGGCGCCGCGATGACCCGGGAGAAGATGTCCATGTTCGAGACGTCGGTTCCGAACGGGTGCCGCCACGAGGGCGGCTGCAGGGTATCGCCGGGCAGCGCGGTCTCGGTCGGATAGGGGCCGATATACGGGCCGACCGCGGCGAGGAACACGGTAATGCCGACGATCGCGAGGCCGGTGAGAAAGGCCGGCCGCTGGCCGACGAAACGGGCGAAGGTGTGCAGCCCGCCCGCCCGGGGGATGGGAGCGGCGGCGGCAATCCCCCCGCTCGCGGGCGACGGCACCTGCACCGCCTCGCTCATTCCACCGGTGCCTCGCCTGGCCCCGGCGCGCAACGCGCATTGCGCACTGCCTCCGTCATCTCCGATGTCCTTCCCTCGTCACCCACGTGCATCCGCCGTCGCCTACTTGATCCGGGGGTCGACGACGAAGTACGCGAGGTCGACGACGAGGAAGACGAGCATGGTGAACACGGCCGACAGCAGCACGACGCCCTGCAGGGCCGCGTAGTCCGAGTTCACCACCGACTGCACCGCATACTGGCCGAGACCGCCCCACGCGAACACCGTCTCCACGAGGACGGCGCCCCCGAGGAGGAACCAGGCGAGGATGCCGGTCACCGTGATGATCGGGGGCATCGCGTTGCGCAGGGCATACCGCCACTGCATGAGCCGCGGGAGCCCGGCTGCGCGTGCGTAGACGACGAACTCCGAACCGAGCATGTCCTCCATCGCCGAACGCGCGTTCTTGAGCACGAGCGGCATGTAGATGAAGACGAGCGTGAGCACGGGGAGGAAGAGGTGCGACGCGGAAGAGAAGAATGCGGCCCAGTTCGCGGTCAACAGAGCGTCGACGGTGTACATGCCGGTGATCGTCTCGGGTGTCGACACCATGAGGTCGATCCGCCCGATCGGGCCCGGCAGCAGGCCGAGGTGAAAGAAGAAGACGAAGATCGCGATGAGCGCGAACCAGAAGTCCGGGAGCGCCCCGGCCATCATCCCGTAGAGGAACACCGCCCGGTTGATGATGCCCCGCTTCCGGATCGCGGTGTAGACGCCGAGTGGCACCCCGATGAGGACCGAGAAGACCACCGCGTACCCGATGAGCTCCATGGTGGCCGGCAAGCGCTGCCGAACGTCGGTCATCACCGGCTGCGAGGTGCGCAGGGACATGCCGAAGTCCCCCCGGATCACGCGTTCGATGTAGCGTACGTACTGGACGTGTATCGGCTGGTCGAGCCCGAGCTGGCGGCGCACCTCCTCCACCCGTTCCTTGGTCGCGAACGGCCCGGTGTAGAGAAAGGTCGGCTCGCCCGGCATCTGGCGGACGAGGAAGAACACGATGAGCGACACGAGCAGGAGCTGCACCGGAAGAAGCAGCAGCCGTCGTGCGATATAGCGTGCGAAGCGCATGCTATCGGCGAACGGGCTCGGCCGGCGGCGGCCCGGAACAACCCCCTCCGCGGGAACGGGCGGCCGGCGCCGGGGCGAGCATCAAAGGGCTGTCCCCGACGCTCTCCGCGAAAGCCGAGCGCCGGGGCGGACCCGGTTCCGCCCCCGCGCCGCGGGGGCGGACCTCGACTCCCCTGTCCGGACCCCGCCGGGCGTCCCGGCGAGGTCCGTTCCCTTCATTGCGAACCGATCGGCTTCAGGTCACTTGTAGAGCCGGTCGAAGTGGATGTTGTTGTCGGGATACCACGAGAATCCCTTCCACTCCGCCTTGAGCGCCTCGCGCCAACCGGGGTTGACGAGGAAGATCCACGGCACCGTCTCCGCCACCCGCTCCTGGATGCGCAGGTCCATCGCCAGGCGCTCCGGCCCGAAGTCGGTGACGAACATCTTCTCCGTCAGCTCATTCAGCTCGGGGTCGTCGTTCTGCACCGCGTCCATCACGTTCACCTCCGGGTGGGTCAGGTAGACCCAGGCGGTGTAGCCGGTGTCCGCGATCCACGGCCACTGGAAGTTGTCGCAGTGGGCCATCTGCTTGCGGCTGAACTTGGTGTCCGAGTACACGGCGGACGGCAGGCCCTGTAGCTGCACCCGGATCCCGATCTTCTCGAAGTTGCTCTTGATGAGGGTGCAGGTCTCCTCCATCTCGGAGATCGCCTTGTCGTACGAGATGGTCATGTCGAACCCGTCCGGGTATCCCGCCTCCGCGAGCAGCATCTTCGCCTTTTCGAGGTCCTCCTCGTACACCCAGAACTTGTCCGTCGCGTTCGGATAGATCTGCGGCGTGATCGTCTTGATCCGTTGGCCGCGGCCGAAGTAGACCTTCTGGTGGATGTCCTCGTAGGGAACCGCGTAGGCGAGCGCCCGGCGGACCTCCGCCTTGGCCATGATCTCGTTGGTCTGCACCGGGCCGAAGTAGGGGATGAAGTTCCCCGGGTGGAATGCAACCTGAAGATTCGGGTCGTTCTCCACCTCCCGGTACTCGCGCTGGCGAAGCCGCATCGCATAGTCGACCTGACCGCGCTTGAGGAGCGCAAGGCGGGTCGCCGAATCGGGCACGATCTTGGCGATGACCTTGCCGACCGCGGGCCGCGGCTCGAAATTGGGGTTCCGCACCAGGATCAGCTCCTGGCCCGGGGTGTGGCTCTCGAGGTGGTAGGGCCCGAAGCCCGCCGTGTTGCTCTTCAGCCACTCCTTCGCCCACGGGTCGTCCGCCGTCGCGTGCTTCATCGCCTCGGTGGAATCGAACACCCCGCCGTAGTAGTTCATGGCGAGTAGCTGCAGGAAGAGCGGGTTCTTCGCCTTGATCCTGAACTGGACGGTGTAGGGGTCCGGACAGGAGACGTCCTCGTGCTTGTCGATGAGGAGCACCTTGGTGAAGAAGAACTTGACCGCCTTCATCTCGAAGCCGCGCTCCCAGCTCCAGCGGTGGTCCTCGCAGGTCATCTCGTTGCCCGCGTAGCTGACGATGCCCTTGCGGAGCTTGAACCGCCAGATGGTTCCGTCCTCGGACTCCTCCCAGCTCTCCGCCCAGCGGCCGGTGACCTGCTTCTCGCCTTCCTGGTTGACCCCAGCGCCGCACGTTCCGTGCTCGGGGTACCAGACCGATACGTACTGGACGAGGTCGCCCGCGTACGTGTTGTACATGATGTTCTCGACTTCCATCGTGAACGCAATCTCGTCCACGGCGGGCGGGCTTGCCGCATAGGCGGCGATCAGGGTGTGGTCCTGATCGGAGGGCGGCGGGGCCATGCAGTCGATTTCCGCATGGGCGGCGCTTCCGAGAGCGAACGCTCCCGTCGCCGCGAATGCCGCGATGCTTCGACGAATTGTTGTCTTCACGTCGTTCTTCTCCCTGGTCCAATTTCAATTCCGGAAGTCCGGAGCGGACTCCCGGCATCGCCCGCCTTCGCGGAGCCGGGTACTCCGTTCACCTGGCGCGGGGCGGACCGTGTCCCAATGTTCGCACGTTCTCGCGACGCACGCCGACGGGACGGGTTCGGGCCACGCACGGCCCCCGACCCGGGTCGACCGAGCCTCGCGGTACGTGGCCGGCGGGCAGTCGTGTCAGGCGTCCGCGTCGCGGGTGGCGGGGACGTACAGCGCGGTCGCGGCGCGCAGGGCATCGGCCACCTCGGCGCGGAGGGCCGGGGGGCCGAGCACCTCGACCTCCGGACCGTACTTGAGGATGTTCATGACGAGCTCGCGGGATTCGGTGTAGGGCACCTTGAGCTCGTAGCGGCCGCTCTCGTCGAAGGTGCCCTCCTGACGCGAGTGCCAGACCTCGTCGGCCACCCAGCGCGACTGCATCTCGGTGAAGCGGAGGTGGGCCAGGCGGGGACGCCCCTTCCCGGCAAAGATCCCGTAGCCGGCTCCTAGGTCGCGGTCGAGGGTGAAGTCCGCGATGTCGCGGGCGGGCTCGTCGACCACCGCCGCGTGGCGGACGCAGTCGAGGGCGAAGCTCCGAAGGTCGTTTCGCAGGTGGCACCACGCGTCGAGGTACCAGTTCTCGCGGTAGTGCACGAGGCGCTGCGGAGAAAGGGTTCGCTCGAGGGTCTCGTCGCGCGGGCGGCTGTAGTGGACGACGCGCACCCGGCGGCGCGCGAGCAGCGCCTCGCAGATGGTACCGAACTGCGCGGATCGGACCTCGCGGCGGGGCGCGTGCAGGATCCGGACCCTCCGCGCCACTTCCGGAGCCCCCCCATCGCCTTCACCGCCGAGGAGCGCCCGCGCCCGTTCGATCAACGGCTCGACGTGCGGCCCGAGGAGGCCCGGGTGGACCCTCTCGAGGAGCTCTCGGAGCGCGAGGAGCGCCCGGATCTCGGTCTCGTTCAGCCACAGCCCCGGAAGGGAGTAGCGGGGCGCGGCCGGGGCCGGCTCCACGAACCGATAGCCGCCGGCGCTCCGATCCCACGCGATCGGTGCGTGCAGGCGGTCGCGGAGATACTCGAGATCGCGCTTGAAGGTGGCGCGCGAGATCCCGAGCTCTCCGAGAAAGCTCTCGATGGAGACGACCCCGCGCTCCCTGAGCAGGGCGTCAATCCGGTAGAAGCGTTCGGTCCGGTCCATTCGCCCGCCTCCTGGAGGCGACCCATTCGGCCTGCCGACCCAATCGGGCTCGGGCGTGGCTGCGAAATGGTAACCGCGTGGCACGTGGACAGCCGCCACGAGCCTCCATAGACTCGCCGGAGCGGCATTCGACCTCTCCGCGCCGAACGGCCCGGCGGGCCGCTTGCAGCAATCTCGAGCAGCAGGAAGACCGAAACGATGGCAACCGTTAGCGCGTCCCGCTCGGCGGAAATCCCCACCCCGTCCGCCCGCCCGCCAAGCGCCCCGCCGCCCGTCCCCGGCGCAACCGCCCTCGCGGAAATGGAGGCGGGGGAGCTCCCGCGCCGCTACGACGGGCCGGCGGCCTGGACGGGAGCCGAGATGCGCGAGCGCGACGATTGGATCGTGCGGCTCACGGCGGCGGATCGCGCGGAGCTGGACACAGCATGGCGCGCGACCTCGCATCTTCCGATCGAGGGAATCGGGCCCGGAGACTTCCTCCTCCCCGACCTCGGCCCGCGGCTCCTCGCGCTCCGCGACGAGATCATCGAAGGGCGCGGCTTCGTGCTCCTTCGCGGCCTCGACATCGAGGGCTGGCCGATCGAGCGCACCGCGCGCACCTACTGGGGGCTCGGCTCGTGGTTCGGCCGGGCGGTGTCCCAGAACGCGATGGGACACGTCCTCGGGCACGTCCGCGACCTCGATTTCCACACCCGCGATCCGAACGTGCGCACCTACCAGACCACCGAGCGCCAGTTCTATCACTCGGACTCGTGCGACATCGTGGGGCTGCTGTGCGTCCAGCCGGCGAAACGGGGAGGCCTGAGCAGCATCGTGAGCTCGGTGACCCTCTACAACGAGATGGCGCGCCGGCGCCCCGAGCTGGCCGCCGTCCTTTCCGAGCCGGTACCGTTCGACCGCCGGGGCGAGGTCCCCGAGAACGAGGAACCGTTCTTCCTGAACGCGGTGTTCAACCACCACGCGGGGCTCGTCTCGAGCTACGTCTCGAGGCGCTACATCGAGTCCTCGCAACGCCACCCGAGCGCGCCCCGGATCACCGCGCTCCACGTCGACGCCATGGATCTCCTCGACGAGCTCGCCGAGGACCCGGAGCTGCATCTCGACATGGAGTTCAGACCCGGCGACATCCAGCTCCTCCACAACCACACGATCTTCCACGATCGCACCGCGTTCGAGGACTGGCCGGAACCGGAACGCAAGCGGCATCTCCTTCGCCTGTGGCTCTGTCCCCCGAACGGCCGGCCCCTCCCCGATCGCTACGCGGCCCGCTGGGGCGGCACCACCATCGGCGACCGGGGCGGGATCGTCTGCCCCGGCA
The DNA here is from genome assembly GCA_026712715.1 of Immundisolibacterales bacterium. Taxonomy (GTDB): domain Bacteria; phylum Pseudomonadota; class Gammaproteobacteria; order HK1; family HK1; genus JAJDXW01. Next base: position 70,279 of record JAPOPW010000012.1, read on the forward strand.
CGAAGCACCACGCGCCGCTTGCCCCGGTTTGACCCGAGCGACGGTGTCCGAATCGCGCGGCGCACATCCGATTGAAGTGCGTCCCCGCATTCGGAGACCGTCGCTTCGCCGGTTCGTCGGGCGCTCCATAGTATTGTGATTGTTTGAAATTTCCGGGGCGGCGGGCGATGCTCTCCCGCACGCCCGTCCAAGCTGACGGGCTCTCGAGTGCTTCGACCGGAATTCGCCACGGAACCCGCGGCAGGAGCCGTGTCGCCGGTAACGTGCCTTCGCGGACAAGCCGATGGGCCGGGGTGATGCAGATCCCGATCCGGTGCGCCACTTCTTGCGCGTCGATCGGCTCCGGGCCTGCCGTGGCAGGGTTGAACCCGGCGATACTCTCCCGCCCGAGCGCCGATGAACTCGAGCCGCTACGGCTACCCGCTGGAGCGACAGTCGCCGGGTGGAGTTCGCACTCGCCAGGCAAGGGCGCCTTGCAAGGCGCGCTGTCTCGATGTCGTTGACAAGCTTCGATCCACTGCAAACGTGCGGATTGGCAAATCGGTATCTTGTATGATGATCATCATGGCAATAATGAAATTCAATATTTCTGCTCAAAAAAGTCCATACGTTGCTCTTTATTCAATTTCCGAGCCCCGAAACGGGGTCGATACCTACTGATGCAGATATGAAGACCATCATGAAACATATTATCCGAATCGGGAAACATATATAACTCAGACCAATTCAATTTATTCGATGAACCCGGTGGTGGTGACCCGGAACCCCGACATATAGTCATCTGCAGTCCACGCACCTCGGGTCTGACGATAGCCGTGCTTGCATCACGAATACGCGTCAGTTCATGAAACCACGCCTAGCCCGGAAATCTCACCAACTTCCTGCTGCGGACGCCGATCCATGCGCTGGTGGGCACGGCGGCAATGATTGAGCCGAGCGGGTCTCGAGAGCCGCGGCGCAGGACGTCAGGCTCGCTTCCCTCGAGAGGTTTGCTGTTCGCAGCGTTGGGGGCCAGCATCGTTCTTCCGCTTGCGTTCACCGTCGCGCTGGGCAACGCGTGGCTCATTCATGCGCTCGATCAATTCAATTCGGATCTCTTGCGGATGCACGACCGGTTCATTCCGGTTGCGCGGACGAACGCTCGCGCCCACGCGGTGCATGTCGCGAGGGAAGTGGACGGTTTCTTGCTCGAGCGGTTGCAAGACGCAAATGCGATTGCGTCCGACCCGCGCGTGTCGAACGCCGCGAGAAGCGGAGCCAGGGCCCATCAGGCCCGGGGGTTCGACGATATGGACATCGAGGCGGTTGAAGCCGAGATGCGTGAGTTCCGGTCGCTCAGACTGTTCCCGAGACTGGACATCCATCTCTTCCATCATCTGTCGTCGAACCCTTTCTTGCTGGACGCCTCCGTTACCGACCGATTCGGATACAACATCGCGATGAGCCACTCCATTCCCGACTTCGTGCAGCGCGATGAGCGGTGGTGGACAGCGGCATGGACGAACGGTCTCGACGTGGGAGATCCCGAGTACGACAACCGCTCGAAGGTGAAATCTCTCTTCATCGCGATGCGGATCGACGAACCGATCTCCAATCGAGGGTTGGGGGTGCTGCGGGTACGTGTGGACTTGAACTACGTGCAGTCGATTCTGGATTCGACCGCCCGGTCCGTGCCCGGCATCGAGGTATCGGTGTTTGGTCCCGGCGGAGAGATGTTGGCGGACTCGGAGCCGTGGCGCGAACGCAAGGGGGCCGCGACGCGTGCCGCGGGCGAGGGGGCGGAGCCTTCCGGGGCTGCGGGAGACCTGGCGGATGGCGACACGATAGTGGAAGTCGCAACCACTGCCGCTCGCCCTGCCTATCGCCTGTTGCGTGCGGACTACGGCGGTCTCGGCTGGAAGGTCCGGGTCAGGGGGAAGCTTGATGAGATGTATCCGAACCTTGGCCCCCTGAAAACGATGGTGCAACAGGTGGCGGCGTGGCCGTGGTACCTCGCGGTGTTGAGTGGTGCCGGTGGCTTGGCGATCCTGGGGATATGTTCGGCCACCGTGTGGGGGCTTGCGCGAAGACACTCGCGGATTCGGCACGCCCGTTCATGGGCGACGACGCACCGGAGAAAGGAGCGAGTCCCTGTTCTGATGCTGCCGCCCCGCAAGAGCGACCCTGATTGCGTACCGAAGAGCCCTTTCTCGGCGCCCTGACCCTCGGCGAGCTGCGGCGGGTAGTCGAGCGAATTCGAAGACGGGATCCGACTTCCGCGAAAGCGCTCGAATTCCGGTCGAGTCGTACCGTCGCCGAAGCCGGCCGTGGCGTACCATGTCGAGCCGACCGACCTCGGTCGCGCCAGCGGAGGAACCGGCAATGGCCGTTTCACGACGATCCTTCCTTCTGACCACGAGCATCGCCCCGCTCGCACTCCATGTCCCGACCGCCCATGCGGCCCCCGTCAAGGTGGCCGGCATCCACACCGTACCGGTGGAGAACGCCTGGAACTCGCGCCTGCACACCGCGATGCGGGAGGCGGATGCGGCGGGAACGATCGGGTATTCATTCTCCGAATCGGTGGCCAATACCGACTACCCGCGGGCCATGCGGCAATACGCCGACGAGGGCGCCCAACTGATTGTCGGCGAGTCCTACGGGGTCGAGCGCGATGCACGTCAGGTTGCGAGGGACTATCCCGATACCGCGTTCCTGATGGGGTCCAGCGGCGGCCCCGACGGCAGCAATTTCAGCGTCTTCGGCACCTGGAACCACGAAGCGGCCTACCTGACCGGCATCCTGGCCGGATTCGTCAGCAAGGCGAACGTGTACGGCGCGGTTGGCGGGTACCCGATACCGGAGGTCAATCGGCTCATCCATGCCTTCCGGGACGGGGGGCGCGAGACCCGTCCCGATGCGAAGTTCCTCGTCGGCTTCATCGGCACCTGGTTCGACCCGCCCAAGGCCAAGGAGGCGGGACTCGCCCAGATCGACGCCGGGGCGGACGTGTTGTTCGGCGAACGCATCGGCACCGCCGACGCGGCCAGGGAGCGCGGCATCCTGAGCGTCGGCTCGCTCATCGACTACCTGCCGCGTTATCCGGGAACGGTGTTCGCCAACGCGATGTGGTACTTCCGTCCGATTGTCGATGCGGCGGCGGCGGACGTGGCGGCCGGGAACATCCAGGCCCGGGACTACAGCGAGTTCAGCTTCATGAAGCACGGCGGCAACGACATCGTGTTCGACGAGGGGCTGGTAACCGGCGAGGCCGTCGCCCTCATGGAAGAGAAGCGGGCCGCCATCAAGGACGGCTCCCTCGAGGTGGCGATCACCGACACCGAGCCGACCTGAACCTGACGAGCCGCGTCCCGATCGGACCGGGCGGCCGGACGGGGCGCACCGGGTCGGCGCCGTGTCGGAGTCGGGTGCGCCTTTCGTGAACGAGGCGGCGCGCGAGGTCGTGCTGCGGGTCGCGGGGGGCACCAAGCGTTTCGGCGATCTCGTCGCCAACGACGACATCTCGCTCGAGCTCCGGCGCGGCGAGGTGCTGGGGCTTCTCGGCGAGAACGGGGCCGGCAAGACCACCTTGATGAGCATCCTGTTCGGTCACTACGTGGCCGACGAGGGCCGGATCGAGGCGTTCGGCGAGCCCTTGCCCCCAGGCTCGCCGCGGGCCGCCATCGCCGCCGGGATCGGCATGGTCCACCAGCACTTCACCCTCGCGGACAATCTGAGCGTGCTCGACAACATCGTCCTCGGATCGGAGCCGATGTGGCGGCTTCGCTCGGACCTCCGGGGAGCGGCCAGCCGCCTGCGGGAGCACTCCCGGCGTTTCGGACTCGATGTCCATCCGGATGCACTGATCGGCGAGCTCTCGGTGGGTGAGCGCCAGCGGGTGGAGATCCTGAAGGCGCTCTACCGCTCGGCCCGCATCCTGATCCTGGACGAACCCACCGCGGTGCTCACCCTCCAGGAAACCGAGTCCCTGTTCCGTACCCTGGGACAGATGGCCGCGCAGGGACTGTCGATCATCTTCATCAGCCACAAGCTGGACGAGGTGATTGCCGCCTGCGGTCGGGTGATGGTGTTGCGGGCCGGACGCGTGATCGGCGAGCGGCCGGCCACCGGAACCAATGCGTCGCGACTGGCCGAAATGATCGTCGGTCACGAAGTCCCGGCGACCCGACGATCGGCCGCGACCCCCGGTGAGCCGGTCTTCGAGCTGCGCGGCGTGAACGCGGGAACCGGCGGCCGGGACCGGCTCCACGACGTCGACCTCACCGTTCGCGCGCGGGAGATCGTCGGGGTCGCCGGCGTGGCGGGCAACGGACAGGGGTCGCTGGCCCGGGTGGCGGGCGGCCATGCCGCGCCGACGCGCGGACAGGCGTTGTTGTTCGGCGAAGATGCATCTCGCTCCTCGGCGTCCCGCGACGCGCGTGGCCGCGTCGCCAGAATCCCCGACGATCGCCACGCGCTCGGCATCGTTTCGGACCTGGCGCTGTGGGAGAACGCCATCCTCGACACGGCCAACCGGCGGCGTTTCGCCCGGTTCGGCATCATCCGGCGCCGTGAAGCGAAGGCATTCGCCGAGGAGCTGATCGAACGCTTCGACATCCGTTGTCGGGGTCCCGACACGCCCACCGGCCTCCTGTCGGGCGGCAACATGCAAAAGCTCATCCTCGGACGTGTCTTCTCCGTTCGTCCACGCTTCATCATCGCCAACCAGCCGACCCGAGGGCTCGACGTCGGTGCCGCCGCCTACGTTCGCAAGTGTCTGCTCGAGGCGCGCGACGGGGGCGCCGCGGTGCTCGTGATTTCCGAAGACCTGGACGAAACGCTCTCCATCGCGGACCGGATTGCGGTGGTCCATCGGGGCCGCCTGTCGCCACCGAGGGCGGCCGAGAGCCTGACCAGGCGGGAAATCGGGCTGCTCATGGCGGGGCAGTGGGACACGGTCCGCGATGCGCGTTGAGCGACGCGAGACCCCCAGCGCCTGGCTCGCGCTCGGTGCGCCATTCGCGGCGATCGCGTTGGCGCTGCTGGCCTGCACGCCGCTCATCATGTGGCACGGCTCGCCCGTGCTCGAAGCCTACGGATTGTTGCTCAAGGGCACCCTGGGGTCGCGGGGTGCCGCGACCGAGACCCTGACCCGGGCAACGCCGCTCGTCCTGACCGGGCTCGCGGCGGCGGTGGCGTTTCGCGCGAGGCTCTGGAACATCGGCGCGGAGGGCCAGCTCTACCTCGGCGCGGCGGCGGCCGCCGCGGTGGGCGCCGGCGCCATCGCGGCGCCGCCCTGGATCCTGATTCCCCTCGTGCTCACGATCGGCGTTGCCGCCGGCGCACTGTGGCTGATCGGACCCGCCCTGCTCAAGACCCGCCTCGGCGTCGACGAGGTCGTGACGACCCTGCTGCTCAACTTCGTGATGCTGCTGTTCATCTCGATGATGATCGAGGGGCCGATGAAGGATCCGCTGGGGTTCGGCTGGCCCCAGTCGGCGCCGGTGCTGGACGAAGCGGCGCTTCCGAAGATCGTTCCGAAGTCCCGCCTTCACCTGGGATTCGTGATTGCCGTCGTCGCGGCGGTGGTGTTCTGGCTGATCGACACGCGGACGCGTTGGGGATTCGAGGCGCGCGCCGTCGGCTCCAATCCGGCCGCGGCCCGCTTTGCCGGCATGACCGTTCAGACGGTCATGATCAGGGTCGCGATCCTTTCCGGCGGGCTCGCCGGACTCGCGGGCGCGTGCGAGGTGACCGGGCTTCGCGGCTACCTCGCGCTCGACCTGTCGCCGGGCTTCGGCTACGCCGGAATCGTGGTCGCCATGCTGGCGCAGCTCCATCCGCTCGGGGTCATCGGCGCGGCCGTCTTCGTCGCGGGGGTGTTCGTCGGCGCCGACGCGATGGGCCGCACGCTCGGGGTGCCGGGCTTCATTGCCGACGTCATCGTCGCCGCATCCCTGATGTGCATGCTGCTCGCCATGTTCGCGGCCCGGTACCGGATCCGGCGATGAGCGAGCCGTTGGAGATCCTCCTCACCGCGAGCTTCTGGGCGGCGGCGGTGCGCATTGCCACGCCGCTCGTCTTCGGCACCCTGGGGGAGCTGGTGTGCGAACGCGCCGGGGTGCTGAACCTCGGAATCGAGGGAATCATGACCGCTGGCGCCATGGTCGGGTGGACGTCGGTGTACATGGGTGCGGACCTCTGGACCGGGGTGCTGCTCGCCGCAACCTGCGGGGCGGTCTTCGGCGCGCTGCACGCTCTGCTGACGGTCCCGCTCGGGCTCTCCCAGCACGTGGTCGGGCTCGGGGTGACCCTCCTCGCGTCGAGCCTGACGTACTTCAGCTACCGCCTGCTGCTGCCCGGCGCGTCCACCCCACCCACCATCGAGGCGTTTCAACCCATGTCCGTCCCGGGGCTCTCCGAGCTGCCCCTGGTCGGCGAGGCGCTGTTCAGCCAGACCCCCATGACCTGGCTTGCGCTGGCGCTGATTCTCGTCGCGGCCTACGTGCTGAACCGTACCCCGATGGGACTGGCGCTTCGCATGGTCGGAGAGAACCCGCAGGCCGCCGAAGCCCAGGGCATCAGCGTCAATGCCGTGCGCATGACGGCGGTGATCGTGGGCAGCGCCCTGATGGCGATCGGCGGCGCCTTCCTTACCCTGGCCGCATTCAACAGCTTCTTCTTCACGATGGTCCAGGGGAGGGGGTGGGTATGCATCGCGCTCGTCGTGTTCGCCTCCTGGCGGCCCGGAAAGGCGTTGTTCGGAGCGCTGCTGTACGGGCTCTTCGATGCGTACCAGGTGCGGCTTCAGCACGCGGTGGCGAAGGAGATCCCCTATCAACTGTTCCTGATGACCCCCTACCTGCTGAGCATCCTGGCGCTGATCCTGATGTCGCGCCGCGCCACCTACCCGCAAGCGCTCATGAAGCCCTATCGAAGGGGCGAGCGGGGTTGAGCCGCCGGCCGCCCGCGACGTGCGAAGGCTTGCGACACGAAGGACTTCGCCGTCCCCGAACCGCCGCTCCGCGGGAAACGCCCGGTGTCTTCGGTGACGGGAGAGCGGCGCGGTTCAGGCGTTGGCGAGGAGGGCGGCCGCTTCGCTCCGGGGCAGTCCGACGAGCTCGCCGGCCGCGAGGATGCCGTCCCAGGTGACGGGGTCCACCGGCACCCCCTCCGCCATCCGCTTCTCGAGGTTCATCCGTTCGGGATCGCCCGGGACGAGGACCGGCTCGTCGGGGTTCGCGGGCGGCGACGAGGTGACGTAGTCGACGAGCTTGTCGATCTCGCGTTCCATCCACTCCGGCTCGACGAGGGAAGCCGGGTCGATGACGACGGTCAGCATGTGGTTGCAGATGGTGTCGAGCTCGTGCGTCTCCGGGTTCGAGGTCCCGCCCCCGCCGAGCACTCCGGCGAGCAGCTCCGCCGCGAAGAGGAAGCAATAGCCCTTGTGGAGCCCGAACGGCAGGATCGCGCCGCGCGCCGCCTCGTCCTCCGGGAACATGACCTTCGGGTCCGTCGTCGGCTGCCCGCCCGCGTCGACGAGGGTGCCGGGCGGCATCTCCTCGCCCTTGTTGAGGGCCACCCGGACCTTCCCCACCGCGACGAGACCCGTCGCCATGTCGAGGAGGAATGGCTCGTGCCGGGCCGTGCCGGGCACGCCGATGCAGATCGGGTTGGTGGCGAACCGTCCGTGGCTCCCCCGGTAGGGGGCGACGAGAGGCGGGTGACCGGTCACGTTCACGAAGTGGATGGAGACCATCCCGGCCGCGACCGCCATCTCCGCGTAGGTCCCGATGCGCCCGAGATGGTGGACGTTGCGAAGCGCCGCCACCACCGTGCCGAGCTCGCGCGCCCGCTCGATGAGCCGGTCCATCAGCTCCGCGCCGACCCGCTGACCGAACCCGAACCCGCCGTCGAACTGCATCACCGCCCCGCCGTCCCGGACCAGGGAGAGCCCGGTGTTCGGGTGCATCGTGCGCTTGCGGATGTTCTCGACGTAGTGGGGTATGAGTCCGATCCCGTGGCTGTCGTGGCCCCGAAGGTTCGCGTCCACGAGGTGGTCGGAGACTTGTGCAGCCTCGGCGGGCTCGCTTCCCGCCCGTTCGAGGAGGGTGCGGATCACGCGCCGCAACTGGTTGTCCGTGAAGCTGTGCATGGCGGCGCGCATTCTAGCCTGCGCGCGAGCGGGCTCAACGGGGTGCCGGCAAGGCATCATTGCAAGCCCCTCGGCGGGCGGCCGAAGGGCGCCTTGGAGCGCCTCGATCCGGGTGGCTCGCTCCGCGATCGAACGGGACCGGACGGGCTGGCCTATGATCCGGGCCCGCTTCATCCGGGAGGAACCGCACATGCCGGTCGAGCTCGAGCGCCGCGGCGCCGCCGCCATTCTCACCCTGAACCGGCCGGAAGCGCTGAACGCCCTCAGCTTCGCGGTGCTGCGCGAGATCGAGGGGCGGATATCGGAGGTCGAGCGGGGGATCGAGGAGGGCGCGGTGCGCGCGCTCCTCGTGGCGGGGGCGGGCGAGCGCGCGTTCTGCGCCGGGGCGGACGTGACGGAGCTGATCGGCCGCACCCCCGTCGAGCACCGGCGGGGGCTGCGCTTCGGCCAGGCCCTCTTCGAGCGCATCTCGGACCTCCCGGTCCCGTCGATCGCCGTCATCGACGGGTTCGCCCTCGGGGGCGGACTCGAGCTCGCCATGGCCTGCACCTTCCGGCTCGCGAGCCCGGGCGCCCGCATGGGTCTTCCCGAGATCAAGCTCGGGCTCGTTCCGGGCTACGGCGGAACGCAGCGCCTGCCACGCCTCGTCGGCGAGGCGAACGCCCTCGACATCGTCATGACGGGCCGCATGGTCGGGGCCGACGAAGGGCGTTCGATGGGGCTCGTCAACCGGATCGTCGAGGGCGATCCCATCGAGGCGGGGCTCGCTTTCGCGGCGGAGCTCGCCGGGTACTCCCTTCCCGTGCTGAGGCTCGCCCGCGACGCGGTGCGGCGGGCTCTCGACCTTCCGGTTCGCGAGGGTCTCGAGGTGGAGGCGGACGCCGGGGCCCTCTCGTACCAGACCGCCGACGCGGCCGAGGGAATGAACGCGTTCGTGGAGAAGCGCGCACCGGCGTTCCGCGATGCCTGAACGGCCGGCGGCGCGGGGCTCGTCCGTCGTCACCGGAGCGAGCCGCGGGATCGGGGCGGCGGTCGCGGTCGAGCTCGAGGCGCGCGGGTTCGAGGTCTGGTCGCTCTCACGGAGCGGCGACGCGCCCGCCGGGCGGGCGCTCACGTGCGACGTGACGGACGAGGCGGCGCTTCGCGAGGCGTTCTCGAGGATCGCGAAGGGGGGACCGATCGGCTCCCTCGTCAGCAACGCCGGGGTCCACGCGTCCGTCCAGAGCCGCAAGCTCGAGACCGCCGAGTACGAACGCATCATGTCCCTCAACGCGACCGCGGTGATGACCGGGGCGCGCGAGATCTACCCGCACCTCGTGCGCGCGGGCGGGGGCACCATCATCAACATGGGCTCGTTCTTCGACCGGATGGCGGTCCCCTACAACCTCGCCTACTGCGCGTCGAAGGCGGCCGTCGGGGCGATGACCCGGTGCCTCGCCGCGGAGTGGGCGGAGCAGTCGATCCGGGTCATCAACGTCGCTCCCGGGTACGTCGAGACGGCCCTCAACCGCGAGTTCCTCGCGCGCGAGGACATGCGCCGCTACCTGGAGTCGCGGGTGCCGCTCAAGCGCGCGGGCCGTCCGGAGGAAGTGGCGCGCCTCGTCGCCGCCCTCCTCACGGAGGACATTCCCTACCTCACCGGCGAGACCATCTACGTGGACGCCTCGCACGCCATCTCCCACTGAGTCCGCCCGGGGCGGGGACCGGGCTGCGGGCGGGGCGGGGACGCCGCCGCGACGAGGTTCGGTGATTCTTCCGGGTCATCGACGCCGGGCGCCGCGCCAGCCCTCGGCCGGGCGATCGAACCAGACGTGGACCTGACCGGTGCCGGCCGCGTTCTCGTACTCGCTGAACCGCCTCCCGATCGCGGCGCATTCGCGCCCGCCGAGGGCGGCCACCATCATCAGGTAGTGCCCGAACATGCCCTCGGGTCGATGCGGCCGGTACGCATCCATCGTGTCGATCGCCGCGGCGTGGTCGCCCGCCGACCACCAGGCGAGCCGTTCGAGGTCGGCCGCCCGCGCCTCGGGGGTACGCACGTGCACGGGGTCGGCGGACTCGTGCCGGCGCAGCTCGGCGAGCGGCCAGAAGCGGTGGCTCAGGCCCCCGCTCGCGAGCAGCACCACCCGCTCCTGCGACCCTTCGACGGCGCGGGCGAGCGCCGAACCCACGGCGAGGAAATCCCCGTCCCGCGCGGTCTGGCAGATGCTGACGGAGATCCAGCGCTCGCCGCGATCGAGGTAGTGGGCGAGATTGACGGTCGGGTAGTGGATGGGAAGGTGCTCGTCGTCGACCGCGACGCAGGGTACCCCGGCATCCTCCCGCACCGCTTGTGCGATTCTTCTCCCGAGCGGCCGGTTCCCGGCGAGGTCGTAGGGGAGGCTCCGGATGCCGCGGGGGAGCTCGTCGGAGGTGTAGCGGCCGCTCCGCCCCTCCTGCGCGGTGACCGCGAACTCGACGGTGGTGAACCAGTGGGTATCGAAGACGATGAAGGTGTCGGGTCGAAGCTCGTCGAGGACCTCGCGGCGCAGCCGTTCGAGCCCCGGGACGAGACTCGATTCACGCCCTTCGTTGAGCGCGAGCCGGACCTTCTTCGGAAGCATGATGGTCGGAACGTGCGACAGCAGCCCCGCGCCCGCAATCTCGCCCATGGTTGCCTTCGCGTTCCCTTCGCCGAGTGCCGGCCCGTATCCGTCATCGCCGCCCGCGTTCTCCCGCGGGCGCAGGAAACCGCCCTCGCCACCCTCCGTCCGCGGCGGCGAGCCGCGCGGCCGGCGAGCCCGGTCGATGGACGTCTCGTTCCGCCGCAAACTACCATGCCGCCGCCGGATGAAGGGGCATCGCGCGCTTCGCGGCGATCCGGCCGGAACCCGCGGACGCTCGACCGGAACGGGCGGTGCCGGCAGCGCGATTGCGAATCGGATCGAGGGGACGAGGATGAGTGAGCTGCCGATCTACGTGCTGGAACGCGAGTTCGCCGCGCCACGCGAGCTCGTCTGGAGGGCCTGGACCGATCCCGTTCTGCTGCCGCGCTGGTACGGACCGGGGGCGGAGACCGTCGTCCATCGACTCGACCTCGAGCCGGGGGGCCTGTGGCTCCTCGAGATGCGATGGGGCGGCAACTCCCACTACCAGCGGGTCGAGTACGTTGAAGTGGAGCCGCCCGGACGCCTCGTCTGGCTGCACTCCGTCGCGGACGCCGACTGGAGCGTCGTCGCCAATCCCATGATGGCGGACTGGCCGCGGGTGCTGCGCACGGCGGTGACGTTCGAAGAGGCGGACGGTCGGACGAAGATGCGCTTCACCTGGGTTCCGGAGAACGCGAACGGGGCGGAGGTTGCCTGCTTTGCCGCCGCGATGGGCGGCATGGACAAGGGCTGGAGCACCGGAATGGAAAAGATCGCGGAGCTGCTGGTGGAACTCGAGGCCGGGCCGAACGCCTGACCCGCACCGGCCGAAGGTCCGGCCGCTCAACTCGATGTGCTGCCTGCCGCCCGTTCGGCGGTGAGCGGGCCGGTCTCGCGCCGATCCCTCCACCGTGTCAACCGCGGCGGTTTCGCGTTCCGGTCTTCGAACCTTCGTACCCCGAAGGGCCGTCCGGTTCCAAGAGGGGGCGGGCGGGCGCGGGGGCGGAAAGCGGCCCGCTCAGACCTGTTTCGCAAGGAAGGTTCGCACGAGCGCGTTGAAGCGTTCGGGGTGCTCCAGGCTCGCGAGGTGACGGGCCGGGGTCAGCCACTCGAGCTCCGCGTTCGGGATGAGGCGCGCCATCTTCTCCGTCACCTCCCGCGGCGCGCCCGGGTCTTCCGGGGTGCCGATGACCAGGGTCGGGGCGGCGATCCGCGATAGCCGCGGGGTGGTGTGCAGGTGGCACATCGCCTCGACCGCGGCGGCGAAGCTCTGCGGCGGGAACCGCCGGATCGCCTCCGCCATGTAGCGGTAGCCCGGAGGTTGGCGGGCCACCGCTTCGTCGGTGAACCAGCGGGCCATCAACGTCGCGTGCAGGGGCTCGATTCCTTCCGCGACGCCCTGCCGGGCCCGCTCGCGCCACAGCGCGACCTGCTCGTCGCCGTACTCGCACGTGGTGTTGACGAGGATGAGCGACTCGATTCGCTCCGGGTAGGCGAGCGCGAACGTCTGCGCGATCTGTCCGCCGAGCGAGACGCCGCAGAAGTGCACCCGGTCGATGCCGAGCGCATCCTGGAGTCCGGCGACGTCGGCGGCCAGCATCTCGAGGCGATACGGCCCGGGTGGCGCGTCGCTTCGCGCGTGGCCGCGGGTGTCGTAGCGGAGCACGCGCAAGCCCTCGAAGGCGTCGAGGTGCCGGTCCCAGTAGTGGAGGTCGCTCCCGAAGCAGTGGTTGAGGCAGGCGACCGGCGCCCCTTCCGGCCCGGTGAGCTCGTAAGCCATCCGGATCTCGCCCACGTCGATTCGCCCGGTCGTCATCCCGTCTCCACTCCGCCGTCGTCCGTCAACTCATGATCCCCCGGAGCCGCACGCGGGGGAGGCAACGCCCGTTTCCCGCCACGAGGCCGGGTTTCGCGCAAGGTGGCCGCAAGTCCAATTTCGCGGGTCGGACGTCATTGCCTACCAGGGGTGCTCGCGGCCTTCCCAGGTCCAGAAGCGGCCGTGGCCGGAAGCGTCGAGGCCGGCCATGAGGTCGAAGATTCCGCCGGCGCTCGCCTCCACCGAGACCGCGGCGTTGCGCCCGCCCATGTCGGTGCGGACCCACCCGGGATGGATGACGACCGCAAGGCACCCGCGCTCGCGCCAGCCTGCCTCGCGCGCCCGGAACGCATCGTTGAGCGCGGCCTTGGAGTCGCCGTACTTGCCGAGGCTCTTCGTCGAGCCGCGTCGGGCCCCCATCATGCTGGTGACGAGGGCGATCTTGCGCTGCTCGCTCCGGCGCACCGCGTCCATCAACGCCTCCGCGACCTCGATCGGCGCCTCGGCGTTGATCCGGTTGACGGTGGCGGCTCGCATGCCCCGCCCGTAGACGCCGGCGTTGTGGATGAGGACGTCGACGGCCTCGCCGTCGAGCGCGTCCCCGAGCGCGCGCTGCTGTGCGCGGTCCGTCACCTCGAGCCCGTGCAGGTGCACGTCGCCCGCGACTTCCCCGAGCGCTCCCGGGCGCTCCGGGGTGCGGGTGGTCGCGTGCACCCGCCACCCCGCGCTCGCGTACCGTTCGACGAGTCCGAGGCCGATGCCCCGGCTCGCCCCGATGATTGCCGCGGTGGGCATGATCGTTCCTCCCTGCCGTGTCCGGCGATGCCGGCGGAGCGCAGACCGAGCGCCCCGCCGTCCCCATCGTCATTATCATGGACGAAGACGCGGCAACCCGGGGGGCTACCGTCATGATCGATCGGGCTGGCGACGACAGGGCGCTCGGCACGTTCACCACGCTGCGGCCGGGCGGACGGGGCCGGACCGGCGGGCCGCTCGGCCGGCGCGCCTTCCTCGGGGCGGCGGGAGCCCTTGCGCTCGGGTGGGCGGGGTCGGGGTGGAGCGACGCGGACTACGCGCCGGCGCGACGCGGGATGCTGGACGCGATCGCGGACACGACGACCCGCACCGCCGCGAGCACCGGGGTCGGGGCGATCGATCCGACGGTCATGGCCGCCCTCGACCGGGTCCTCCGGCACGCGTTCGTGCCGCCGGAGATCGAGGGGCTGGCCTACGAGAACCGCCCCCTCCCCATCGGCCATGGCCAGACGATCTCGCAGCCCTACATCGTCGCCCTCATGACCCATCTGCTCGCGCTCCGCCCCCATCACCGGGTTCTCGAGATCGGCACCGGTTCCGGGTACCAGGCCGCGGTCCTCGCGGAGCTCGTCGATCGTGTGCACACCATCGAGATCGTCCCCCCGCTCGCCCGCCAGGCGACGGAGCGGCTGCCGCGCCTCGGCTACGGCAACGTCGACATCCGCCTCGGCGACGGGTACCACGGGTGGCCGGAGGCGGCGCCGTTCGAGGCAATCATCGTCACCGCCGCGGCCACCCATGTGCCGCCCCCCCTCGTCGCGCAGCTCGCCCCCGGCGGGGCGCTGGTGATCCCGGTCGGCGAGCCTTTCTCCGTGCAGATGCTGCTCCTCGTTCGCAAGGGGGCGGACGGCGAGGTGACCGTGCGCCAGATCCTTCCGGTGCGATTCGTGCCGCTGACCGGCGGGCACTGACCGCCCGCGATGAATGCCGCGGAGCAACGCGCCCCCGGCGTCTTGCTGCTCGCGGCGGTGGCGCTGCTCTCGGCCGCCGCCCTTGGCTACGAGATCCTCCTGACGCGGCTCCTCGCGATCGTCCAGTGGCACCACTTCGCGTTCATGGTGATCAGCATCGCCCTCCTCGGGTTCGGGGCGAGCGGCGCGTTCCTGCTGGTCGCGGGCGAACGGATCCGGCTTTCCGTCGGGCCCTTCGTCGCGCTCGCGGCCCTCGCGTTCGGGGTCGCCGCCCCGGCCTGCTTCGCGATCGCGCAGCACGTCCCCTTCAACGTGCTCGAGCTTCCCTGGTCGTTGCGCCCGCTCGGCTCGCTGTTCCTCATCGAGCTTCTCCTCGCCCTTCCGTTCTTCATCGCGGCGACCGCGATCGGGCGCGCCCTCATCGTCTTCGGGAGCAGCCTTTCGCGCGTCTACGCGGCGGACCTCGCCGGCGCCGGGGGCGGAGCGCTGGCCGCGGTGGGACTGCTCCATCTCCTCCCGCCGGATCGGACCCTCGACGGCCTCGGAGCGATGGCGGCCGTCGCGGCCGGGCTCGCGGCCCTGCGCGCTGCGCACATCGCCCGGTGGACGCTGCTCGCGAACGCGGCCGCCCTCATCGTGGTGCTGGCCGTCGATCCGGGCTGGGGGGAGCTTCGGATCTCGCCCTTCAAGCCCCTTCCGCAGGCGCTTCGGGTGACCGGGGCCAAGCCCGCCGAGAGCCGCTCCGGCCCCCTCGGCCTGGTGAGCGCGGTCGAGAACGAGAAGGTGCCGCTTCGATGGGCGCCGGGCTTGAGCCTCCTTGCCCGGGCGCCGGTGCCGGAGCAGGTGGCCCTCTTCGTCGATGCCGACGGGCCGACCGCGATCGTGCGCCACCGCCCGGGAAGCCCGCCGCCCGCCTATCTCGGCGACCTCACCTCGGCCCTTCCCTACCACCTTCTCGAGCGCCCGCGGGTGCTGGTGCTGGGGGCGGGGGGCGGGATCGCGGTGCTCCAGGCGCTCGGGGGCGGGGCGCGTTCGGTGGATGCGGTCGAGCTCCAGCCGGACCTCGTCGCGATCACCCGGGATCGCTACTCCGGATTCTCCGGAGACGTGTACGGGCACCCCACCGTCAAGCTCCACGTCGCCGATCCGCGCGCATTCGTCGAAGCGGGACGCGGGGAGGGCTTCGACCTCATCGCGGTGGATGCGCTCGGCGCGAGCCCGTCGGGGCTGCACGCGCTCGAAGAGGAACGGCTCCTCACCGTGGAGTCGATGCGGGCCATGCTCGCGCGTCTTTCGCCGCACGGGCTGCTGGCCGTCACCGGCTGGGCCCAGCTTCCCCCGCGGGGCGGGCCGAGGGGGTTCGCGACCCTGGTCGACGCCCTCCGAACGGAAGGGATCGAGCCCGCGGCACGGCACCTCGCCTGGATCCGGAGCTGGAACACGAGCACCCTCGTCGCGAGCCGGTCGCCGCTCACGGAAGCACGGACCGCGGCCGTCCGCGACTTCGCCCGCGCGCGCGCCTTCGACCTCGTCCACGTGCCGGGGATCGAAGCCGGCGAATCCAACCGCTTCAACGTGCTGGAGCGCCCCTGGTTCCACGAGGCGGCGGCGCGCCTGCTCGGTCCCGAGCGCGAGAGATTCGTGCGCGGCTACAAGTTCGACATCCGCCCCGCGACCGACGATCGGCCCTACCTCTGGAGCTTCTTCCGGTGGGCGCACGCACCCGAGGTCCTCGCCCTCAGCCGGGAGGGCGGAAGCGGACTCCTCGCGGTCGGCTATCTCGCCCTTCCCGTCACCCTCGTCCAGGCCGCCGTCGCGAGCGCGGCCCTCATCCTTGTCCCCCTGCTCCTCGTTCGCCGCCGCGGGGGGCGAAGCGGCACGGCGCGGCGCCCGGTGACGCTCGGCGGATTCTTCTGCCTCGGCCTCGCGTTCCTCATGATGGAGATCGCCTTCATCGGCCGGTTCACGGTGATCCTGAGCCACCCGCTGCATGCGCTCGTGGTGGTGCTCGCGGCGTTCCTCGTCTTCGCAGGAGTCGGGAGCTGGCTCGCGGGCCGGCGCGGGACCGGCGACTCGGGCAACTCGGGATCGATCACCCTTCCGGTCGCCGGCATCGTCGCGCTCGCGGCGGCCGCCATCGCCGCCCTCCCGCACCTCACGAGCTGGCTGCTCGGTTCATCGCCGGGCACCCGCATCGCGGCCGCCATCGTCCTCGTCGCGCCGCTCGCGACCCTCATGGGGATGCCCTTTCCCCGAGCCCTCGCCCGACTGCGCCGCCTGGACCCCGCGCTCGTCCCGTGGGCGTGGGGAGTCAACGGCTGCGCGTCGGTCGTCGGTGCGGTGCTCGCGACTCTGATCGCGGTCCACCAGGGCCAGGCGTTCGTCATCGCCGCGGCCGCCCTCCTCTATGCCGCGGCCGCCGTCGCCTGCGGCCGGATGGGGAGGGAATCGCGGAACCGGGAGGGATCCTCGCGCGGCTGAAGTGGTGCCCGCCGCGCGGCGCAGGGAGGGCCGCGGGTCGGCCGGCACGCCGGCCGCGCCGACCGACCGGATCGCCGCGGTTCAGTTCGCCGACTTGATCTCGAGGAGCTCGATCTCGAAGTGCAGCACCTGGTTCGGGCCGATGGCGCCGCCGGCTCCCTGCTCCCCGTAGGCGAGCGCGGCGGGGATCCATACCTCCCAGTGCGACCCTTGCGGCATTGCCTGCAGCGCGAGCTGCCAGCCGGGAATGACGCCGCCCAGGGTGAACTCGGCCGGCTCGCCGCGCTGGTAGGAGCTGTCGAACTCGGTCCCGTCGAGCAGTCGCCCGCGATAGTGCACCACCACCGCGTCCTCGACCGACGGACTCGCCCCTTCGGCGGCGCGCAGGATGCGGTACTGGATCCCGTCCGGCATCTCGACGACCCCTTCGTTCTCGCGGTTCGAGGCGAGAAACTCCTCACCGGCCGAGAGATTGGCGGCCGCCTGTCGGGCCTGGGCCGCCGTGCGACTCGCCTGAAACTCGGCGTGGGCCGCCTGCATCTGTTCGTCGCTGAGGCGCGGGCGGCGGCGGTTGAGCACGTCGTCGACGGCGGCCGCGAGCGCCGCCGGGTCGATCTCGAGCAAGCCTTGTCGGCCGAGGCTCGCTCCGACCTGAAGGCCGATCATGTAGCTCATGCGCTGGACGTTCGACGTGAGGTCGAGGTCGTCCTCGGCGGCCGTCGCCGGCATGCTCGCGGCGAGCGCGAACCAACCCGCGAGGGGCAGCACGAGCCGGATGCCTGAACAAGAGCGAGGACGCGCGCGTGCGCTGGGAAGATTCATCGTGGTTCCTCCGCGTGAGGGTGGGGAGGCGGCCGCATTGCCGCCGTCCGGCAGGGGGATTGCCGGTCCGCTGAAGACCGGGGAAGGACCACGATTGCATCGCCGGCCCGTCGCCCATCATCGCACGGCGGGCGGGTCGTGCGTCCTTCAGCTCGGCAAGGAGCGAAGCGAGCACGGAGCGGGTACCGATTGCGAGGGCGACGGCATCGTCGCTCCCCGATCCGACATAGAATCCGTCGATGCCCGTTCCGACTGTCGCCGACCACCCCCGTCGTCTCCACGGAGCTTGCGCACCGGCTGGGGGCGACGGAGTGACGATTTCGCCATGCAGGGAGACGCCGCCGTGAGCCGACCGTCCGACGCCGCCCGCTGGAACCTACTCCTGGACGTGGTCCGGGCATCGGCGCGACCGCACCCGCCGGAGCCGGTCTTCGCCTCGATCGATGCCGCGCTGGGGAAGCTCGTCGGGCACAAGCTGTTCACGCTGATGGTCCTCGACCACTCGATCGGCGAGGCCGAGCGCGTCTACACCAGCGACCCCGTCGCCTATCCGGTCGCCGGGCGCAAGCGGTCGGTCGACACGCCCTGGTTCAAGCAGGTGATACAGGGACGGCAGCACTACCTCGGCCGGACGCGGGACGACATCCGCTGGGGCTTCGCCGACCACGAGCTCATCGAGCAGCTCGGCTGCCGGTCGATCATCAACGTCCTCGCAATCCACGACGACATGGTCGTCGGCTCGGCAAACCTTTTGCACGAGGAGCACCACTACACGGCCGGCGACATCGAGGATTGCCTTCCGTTCGTCCAGTTGCTCGTCCCCTCATTCCTGTCCCTGGCCGGGGCGAAGTGAACGTTTCCGGCGTCCGGGGCCTGCGCGCCGTCCCGGTCGTGCCTGCGCCCTGTACCATTCGCTCCCGCCAGTGGAGGCGCATTCGCGCCTCGGGACGATTCGACCGCGCCACAAACCCGAAGGGAGAGACGAGAGCATGAAGTACGTGCTGATCACGGGGGCGGCCGGCCTCATCGGGACCGGCCTCCGGGAGAATTTCAAGGGGCGGTACCGGCTCCGGCTGAGCGACATCCGAACCCCGGAGGATCTCCGCGACGACGAGGAGTTCGTCGAGGTGGACCTGCGGGACTTCGACGCCGTGCAGCGCATCGTCGAGGGCGTCGACGCGGTCGTGCACATGGGCGGCATCGCGAGCGAGGACACCTGGGAGGCGATCCGGGACATCAACATCGACGGGACCTACAACGTCTTCGAGTCGGCGCGGCGGTCGGGGGCGAAGCGGGTCATCTACGCGAGCAGCGTGCACGCGGTGGGCTTCTATCCGCGGAGTCAGAAGATTGGCTCCGACGTGACCGTGCTCCCGGACAGCCGTTACGGGGTGAGCAAGGCGTTCGGCGAGGCGATCGGTGCCCTCTACGCCAACAAGTACGACCTCGAGGTGATGGCGATCCGCATCGGGAACGCCTATCCGGAGCCGATCGACGAGCGCCGCCTCAGCATCTGGACCAGCCACCGCGACCTCGCGCAGCTCATCGGCATCGGCCTCGACCACCCGGGTCTCGGGTTCGAGGTCGTCTACGGGGTCTCCGGCAACACGCGCACCTGGTGGGACAACTCCGCGGCCGAGCGGCTCGGCTACCGGCCCGAGGACAACGCGGAGGACTGGGCGGACGAGATCATGGCGAGCGCGCCCGAGGACCCGAACGCCATCGGCGCCGACGTTCAGGGCGGAGCCTTCGCCTTTCTCGAGAGCGGGGCCGGCGTGCCCGCGGACGACGACGACGGGTAGCCGGGGACGCTCGCCGGCGCTCCCCGGGAAGGGGCGCCGAACGGCTTCCATTCCCACTCCAGCAACCGGGAAGCTACCACCATGACCCTTCTCATCGCCGGCCTCGCCCTCTTCGTCGTCCTGCACCTCATTCCGAGCGTTCCGCCGCTACGCGCCGCGTTCGTGTCCCGGATGGGCGCAATGCCGTATCGCGGCGCATTCTCGCTCGTCGCGCTCGCGAGTCTCGTGATGGTGGTGTGGGGATTCGGGGAGGCCCCGTACGAGCCCGTCTACGCGCCCCCGGACTGGGGCCGCCACGCGGCGATGGGGCTGGTGCCGGTCGCGCTCGTCCTGTTCGCGGCGGCCAACATGCCGACGCACATCCGCGCCGCCGTCCGGCACCCGATGCTGCTCGGGCTCCTGCTCTGGGCGCTCGCCCACCTCGCGGCGAACGGAGACCTGCGCTCGGTGGTGCTGTTCGGAACTTTCGCGGGGTTCGCGGCGCTCGCGGCGGTGAGCGCGATGGTCCGCGGCAAGGGACCGGATGCGGCCAGGGCGCCGCGGCTCGCGATGGACGCGGCGGCGCTGGTGTCGGGCGCGGTCGTCGCCGGCATCCTCACTCACTTCCACGCCACCCTGTTCGGCATGCCGGTGCTGTAGCCCGGAAGAGGCCCCGATTTCCTGAGGTCGTGCGAGCCGCCGGTCCCGATGCTCTCGTTCACGTCCGGCGCCCGGACTGGCAGGGTCGGGCGGAGCGCCCGGACGGCGAAAGCAGCGCTCAGTCGTCCCCGGCCGCCGGGGTCGGGGCTGCAGCCGGGGCCGACCAGCTCGCCTCGCCGACCTTGCCGCCTGCGAGGTCGGCGGCGAGGAGGTCGGCGGGACGGTCGGCCGGGTCTCCGTATCCGCCACCGCCCGCCGTGTTGACCTCCACCCGGTCCCCCGGCGCGAGCCGCACGAGAGTCTTCGAGGGGATCACCTCTTCCGCCCCGTCCGCGCGTCGGATGACCGAGTGCGCGCACGCCCCGGAATCGCCCCCCGCGGCGCCCCGGGCCGGGCGCCGGTGGCGCTCGCCGCGGTGGGTGAAGACCACATCGCCCGCGAGCACCTCGTACTCGCGGCTGATCCCGAGACCGCCCCGATACGAACCGCGCCCGCCCGAGTCCGCGCGGAGTTCCGAGCGGTGCACGCGAATCGGCACGTCCATCTCGAGGGCCTCCACCGGGAGGTTCATGCAGTTCGAGCCGTCGGTCTCGATGACGTCCACGCCGTCCCGGCCCCGGCTCGCGCCGCTCCCCGCGGCGATGAGCTCGCCGACGACGTAGCGCGAGCCGTCCTCGCGGGCGCCCCCGAACGCGAGGACGTGCAGGGCGGCCGCCGCGTCGGCCGGGGCGTCCTCGGGCCGGGCCTGGCGAAGCGCGCCGATGATCGTCCCCGCGATGCGCTTGATGGTGGAGGTGCGCGAGTTGACGGGGGCCGGCTCGCGCGGGTTGACGAGACTCCCCTCCGGAAGGCGGAGCTCGATCGGCCGGAAGCAGCCGCCGTTGATCGGGATCGACGGGTCGGACATCGCGAGCACCGCGAAGTAGGCGCCCGCGCAGGCGCCGGAGGGCACGCAGTTGAAGGGCCCCCGGACCTGGGGGCTCGTGCCCGCGAAATCGATGGTAACCCGGTCCCCCGCGATCTCGATCGCGACCTCGATGCGGACCAGCTCGTCGAGATCGACCCCGTCGTTGTCGAGCCAGTCGACGTAGGAATAGCGCCCGTCCGGGAGGCGCTCGACGGCGCGCCGCACGAGCTGCTCGGAGCGGGCGAGGAGCTCGCCGGTGAGCGCGGGAAGACGGTTCGCGCCGTAGCGCTCGGCGAGCTCCGCCACCCGGCGCGCGCCGATCGAGCACGCCGCGACCTGCGCGTTCAGGTCACCCATGAACGTCTCCGGCACCCGCACGTTGAGGCAGAGGAGATCGACGAGGGTGCGGTTGACCTCGCCCGCGTCCCGGAACTTGAGGGGCGGGATGCGGATCCCTTCCTGGAAGATCTCGGTCGCGTTCGGCGGGACGGAGCCCGGGGACATGCCCCCCACGTCCTGGTGGTGGGTCATCGCGGCGCTCAGGGCTATCGGCCGGCCGGCCGAGAAGATCGGCATGACGAGCGCAATGTCCGGAAGGTGCGTCCCGCCGAGGTACGGGTCGTTCATGATGTAGATGTCGCCCTCGCGCATCTCGGCCACCGGGAACCTGCCGAGCACCGTGCGCACCACCGGGATGAGGGTCGCGAGGTGGATGGGGATCGCGGTCGCCTGGGCGAGCGTCTCGCCCTCGAGGGTGAAGAGGCTCGCCGACGCGTCGAGTCCCTCCTTCACGATGGGCGAGAACGAGCTCCGGACCAGGGTCGACTGCATCTCGTTCGCGATGCCGTCGAGCTTGTTGCGCACCACCTCGAGGGTGATCGGATCGGACGCGGGAATCGTGGTTGAGGCCGTCATGGTCTCCTCTGCTCAACTGGAGTCCGGAAGCATGATTGGACTATGCTACCCGCACCCCGCGAATGAGCAAAATGCCATGAACGAAGCGGCGATCCGGGTGCATATCGAGCCGTGGGAAGAAGGTGGATTCCTCGCCACTAGTCCGGATGTGCCCGGTTTGGTTGCCGAAGGGCGCAGCGTGACCGAAGCGGCCGAAATTGCGCAGGGTCTTGCGCGCAAGGTTGCGCAGTCGTGCATCGAGCACGGCGACCCGCTCCCGCGTGCGTTGGCGAGTATCCCCGAAAGCGCTGTCGAGCTGGATTTGCCGGTACCGGTCAGCGTTCCGTAGTGGGGCGGCTGTCCGGGTTCAGGTACCGGGAAGTTGGGCGGCGCCTTCGACGTTTCGGCTTTGTTTTCGACCGCGTGGGCACGGGTAGTCACGAGATTTGGCGACACTCGCATTTCGGCCGGAAGGTAACGGTTCCTCGCCATTCAGAGACATGGCAGAAGGAACGCTCCGCGCAATTCTTCGGGAAGCCAAGATCGGCGTCGAGGAGTTTCCGGCCGCCCGCTGAGCTTGGAACTGAAGGAGGGAAAACATGCTGCGTTCGGAGATCAACGCGCTCATTCGCGACGCGGAGGCATACTTCGAGGCGGAGCGTTTCCGGCTCCCGCCGTTCGCGTCGTGGACTCCCGACGACTGGGCGTGCCCCGACGGCGACATCTCGGAGATCGTCGACTGCGGCCTCGGCTGGGACATCACCGACTTCGGCCTCGGCGAGTACCACACCTGCGGCCTGCTCCTGTTCACGATGCGAAACGGCCGGCTCGCGAACCTGAAGTCCGGGGCGGGAAAGACCTACTGCGAGAAGGCGCTCGTCATCGATCCGGGACAGCACTGCCCATCCCATCACCACTGGATCAAGGTCGAGGACATCATCGTGCGGGCGGGCGGCACCATGGGCGTCGAGGTGTACAACGCCGCGGACGACGGCACCTACGCCGATTCCGACGTGACCCTGAGCCTGGACGGCGTGCGGCGGAGGGTTCCGGCGGGCACCACCCTCGAGCTCGCGCCCGGCGAGAGCGTCACCCTCGAGCCCGGCTGCTACCACAAGCTCACCGCCCCGCGCGGGCGGGTGCTCCTCGGCGAGGTCTCGGTGGTCAACGACGACGTGAACGACAACCGCTTCCACCAGCCGGTCGGCCGGTTCCCCGAGATCGAGGAGGACGAGGCCCCGTATCGGCTTCTCATCGGCGACTACGCGAACCTCGCCCGCGCCTGATTTCCCGCTTCGCCGAGATCCGCACCCTCGCCGACCGCGTGCCGCCGGTCGCCGGGGACCTGACCCGCGCAACGGACGCGCCGGCGGATCGAGCACGAATGGACCTTCCGGACGCCGGCCGGCATCCGGACTTCGGTCGGGTGGAGCCCGGGGCCGGGAACCCGGCGCGCCGGTAACGGGAACCAGGAGCGAACCGGCATGAATACCCTACCCTTCGGAACGTGGCCGTCCCCGATCACCTCCGAGGCCATCGTTGCCGAAACGATCCGGCTCTCGTCGGTCAGCCTGGAGGCGGGTCGCGTCGGTTGGCTCGAGGGGCGTCCCGGGGAAGGCGGGCGCAACGTGCTCGTTCGAACCGACGCTTCGGGACGGCTCGAGGACCTCGTTCCCCCGCCGTTCAACGTGCGCTCCGGCGTGCACGAGTACGGAGGCGGCGCGTACGCCGTATCCGGGGACCGGCTGTGGTTCTCGAGCTACGCGGACGGTCGGGTGCATGCCCGGGCGGGCGCCGCCCCGCCGACCCCCCTCACCCCCCAAGGCTCGGCCCGGTTCGGGGATCTGACCTTCGACCCGGGGCGGCGGCGCCTGCTTGCGGTGCGCGAGACGCATCGGGGCGATGCCCCGCCCGTCAACGATCTCGTGGCGATATCGATCGACGACGGCTCCGCGCGGGTGCTCGCGTCCGGCCGTGACTTCTACGCCGCACCTGCCCCCAGCCCCGACGGACGGTACCTTGCCTGGCTCGCCTGGGACCAGCCGGACATGCCCTGGGATGCGGCGGCGCTGTGGCTCGCCGAGCTCGACCGGGAGGGAGCACCCGGCACGCCGACCCGAATCACCGGCGGCTCGGGCTGCTCCGCGTTCCAGCCCGCCTGGTCGCCGGACGGGGCGCTCTGGTGCGTCGCCGATCCGCAAGGATGGTGGAATCTCCACCGCTGGCGGGACGGGGAGCTTCGTTGCATGCATCGGGCCGGGCTCGAGTTCGGGAAGCCGTTGTGGCAGCTCGGAACGACCACGTTCGGGTTCGACGCGAGCGGATGCGTCGTCGGCACCTGGCGCACGGGCGACGGATGGCGGCTGGGCCGGCTCGATCCGAACGGCTCGATGCGCACGATTCCGCTGCCGTGGACGAGCATCGACTCGCTCAAGGTCGAAGGCTCGACGGCCGCATTCATCGGCGGCGCGCCGGACCGGAGCACCGCGGTCGTGGCGGTCGAGCTCGAGACCGGCGCCACCCGTGTGCTCCGCACGTCGAGCGCGCTTGCGATTGACGACCGCCTGCTGTCGCGTCCCGTCGCGCTCCGCTATCCGACCGGCGATGGAGGGGAGATTGCGCATGGCTACCACTACGCGCCCCACAACGCGTCGTGCCGGGCACCGGCCGGCGAGGCCCCGCCGCTCCTGGTCCTGAGCCACGGCGGCCCGACCGGAGCCACCACCGACACCCTGAACCCGTCGATCCAGTTCTGGACGAGCCGCGGCTTCGCGGTCCTCGACGTCGACTACCGGGGCAGCACCGGATACGGCCGCGCGTATCGCGAGCGACTCTACGGCGAGTGGGGAGTGGTCGACGTGGAGGACTGCGTCGCCGGCGCGTCGCACCTGGCCGGGACCGGCCGCGCGGACCCGGCCCGTCTCGCGATCCGTGGTGGCAGCGCGGGTGGCTATACCACGCTCGCGGCGCTCACCTTCCACGACGCGTTTCGGGCCGGCGCAAGCTACTACGGCATCTGCGACCTAGAGGTGCTTGCGGCCGATACGCACAAGTTCGAGGCTCGCTACCTCGATCGACTGATCGGCGAGTGGCCCGCCGACCGCGACGTGTACCGGGCGCGCTCTCCCCTTCACCACGCATCGCGGCTCGGGTGTCCGGTCATCTTCTTTCAGGGTCTCGAGGACCGCGTGGTTCCCCCGAACCAGGCCGAGCTCATGGCGAGCGCGCTCGAGCGGCAGCGGCTCCCCGTCGCCTGTCTCATGTTCGAGGGAGAGGGACACGGTTTCCGCAAGGCCGAGACCATGCGCCGCTGCCTCGAGGCGGAGCTCTCCTTCTACGGACGGGTGTTCGGGTTCGAGCCGGCGGATGTCCTGCCGCCCCTCGAAATCCGGAATCTCCGGCCCGAGAAAGGTCGGTGAGTTTTCCGGCTGGAGCGGCATCCCGGCGGACGATTCCGGAGGAGGAACGAACCTCACGGCGACCGCAAGGGTGGGAATCGGCAAGTTGAATACGCTTTGGATTTCGCGCAATCTGCGCTCGAACCGCGGTCCGGCCGAGGTCATGGAGCGGCTCGAGCTCGCCGCGTGGTCCGCCCGCGGACCGAACCGTCTCGAGGCCGAGAGACGCGACGCAGAGTCACGACGTGGTGTTGCAACGTAGAGACGCAACGTGAAAAAGGCCCTGATCACCGATTTCGTGTGGCCCGACATCGAGATCGAGGGCGAGGTGCTGCGGGCGGCCGGGGTCGAGCCGTTTGCGGCTCCGGACGCTTCGGAAGAAACCCTGGCCGGGCTCGCGGTCGACGCGGACGTGATTCTCTTCTGCTTCGCGAAGGTCACCGGAAACGTGCTCCGGGCGGCCACGAAGTGCGTCGTCGCGTGCCGGTACGGGATCGGGGTGGACAACGTCGACATCGAGGCCGCGACCGCGGCCGGTATCGTGGTCACCAACGTCCCCGACTACTGCATGGACGAGGTCGGGGACCACACGCTCGGCATGATCCTCGCCCTGAACCGCCGCTTCGTTCCCCACGACCGGGCCGTGAAGGCGGGCGGCTGGTCGGCGGTGGCGCTCGACCGTCCGATGCACCGCACCCGGGGAGCGACCCTGGGGATCGTCGGGTTCGGCCGGATCGGACGGTCCGTCGCCGCGAAGGCGAAGGCGCTCGGGATGGAGACGGTGGCGTTCGATCCGCTGCATGCGCCGGGCGGGCGCATCGACGGGGTCGAGATCGGGACGTTCGAGGAAGTCCTCGAGCGCGCCGAGTTCGTCACCGTGCACACCCCGCTCACCCCGGAGACCGAAGGCATCATCGGCGCGGCGGAGCTTGCGCGGATGAAGCCGGGTTCCATCATCGTGAACTGCGCGCGCGGCGGCATCATCGACGAAGAGGCGCTGGCGCACGCGCTCGCGAGCGGTCACCTGGCCGGAGCGGGTCTCGACGTCCTGAGCGCGGCTCCCCCGCCCGCGGACCACCCCTTGCTCGGTCTCGAGAACGTCATCGTCACGCCGCACACCGCCTTCTTCTCGCAGGCGTCGACGATCGAGCTCGAACGCCGCACGGCGGAGGAGGCGGTGCGGGTGCTGAACGGCGAGATGCCCGAGCATCTCGTCAATCCCGAAGTGCTGGGCCGGACCCGAATCGGGCTCTGACCACGAGGCACTTCCGTGACTCGCGGGCGGACGGCCGCGGAGCGCGCCCGCTCCCGCGGTTGCGCTTTCGCTGCGTCGGCTCGTCGAACTGCTCCTCTCTTGTTTCGTGAACGGGAGGAGCGGTCAGTCTGCTGCCAAGCGGTTTCGTGACCGCGCATTCCATGGAGGCGGCCATGCCAATCCTGATTCGAAACGCCCGCGTCCTCACGATGGACGACGACGACACCGAGTTCCCGCGCGCGGACATCCTCGTTCGGAGCACGAAGATCGCCGGGATCGGACCGGACCTCGACGTTTCGAACGAAGGCCGGGACCTCGAGGTCATCGAGGCCGACGGCCTCCTCGCCATGCCGGGTCTCGTCAACGGTCACCTTCACTCGCCAGGCAACTTCCTCAAGGGCGCGACCGACGACGCACCGCTCGAGATCTTCATGCTCCACGAGGTGCCGCCGTTCAGCGACGAGCCGCCCTCTGCGCACCTGAACCACGTACGAACCATGCTGGGCGCGGTCGAGATGCTGAAGCTCGGGGTGACTGCCGTTCACGACGACGCCTTCTACACCCCGCGCGCGACCGCGGAAGCCGTCGACGGCCTGATGCAGGCCTACGTCGAGAGCGGCATGCGCGCCGTCGTCACCATCGACCAGCCGAACGTCGTCGAGTACGAGAAGTACCCGTTTCTGCGCGACCTCCTGCCGGAGGAGATCCGCCGGCGGATGGCCGAGACCCCCCGGCAGTCGACCGAGGAGCTGACCGAGCTCTACACCGGGTTCATCGAGCGCTGGAACGGCGCGTGCGCGGGAAGGCTCGGCACCGCGGTCTCGTGCTCCGCGCCCCAGCGGGTCACCCCGGAGTACCTGCAGATCCTCTCCGAGCTCAGCGAACGGCACCGGATCCCCTACGACATCCACATCCTCGAGACGAAGCTCCAGCGGGTGCTCGGCGAGGAGAAGCACGGAAAGTCGTTCATCCGCTACGTCCACGACGCCGGCGTCCTCACCCCCCGGATGATGGTAATCCACGCCATCTGGGTCGACGACGAGGACATCGAGCTTCTCGCCGCCTCCGGCTGCACGGTCGCCCACAACCCCATCAGCAACCAGAAGATCGGGAGCGGCATCATGCCGTTCCGGCGGCTCCGGTCGGCCGGGGTCCCGATCTGCCTCGGCACGGACGAGGCCACCGTCGACGACAGCGCGAACATGTGGGGGGTGGCCAAGGCGGCCGGGCTCATCCACAAGATCGCGGACCCGGAGTACCGGAACTGGCCGACCGCGCCGGAGCTGCTCCGGTGCCTCACGCGCGGCGGCGCGCGCGGCATGGGGCTCGAGGACCGGGTCGGCGCCCTCGCCCCGGGGCGCGAGGCCGACATCATCCTCGTCGACCTCAACACCATCGCGTTCACCCCGCTCAACGACCTTCGCCGCCAGCTCGTCTTCTCGGAGAACGGCTCGTCGGTGGGGATGACGATGGTCGCGGGCCGGGTCGTCTGCGAGAAAGGGCGGGTCCTCACCGTCGACGAGGAGGCCCTGAAGGACGAGGTGCGGGCGCTCTTTCCCGCGCACCGGCGCGAGCTCGCCCGGACGGCGGCGGCCGCCGCGGAGCTCGAGCCCTACTACCGGGAGATGTACCTTCGCGCCGCCGCCCGCGACGTCGGGCTCAACCGCTGGGCCGGCCCATGACGCCCTGACCGGACCGGAAGAGCGCAGGAAGGCAGGCCGCTGCGCCCGGCCCCCGTCCTTTCGACTTCCTGCCGCTACCGGGGTCGCGCCGCCACGATGCACGAGCACCGTGCGCAAGATGGGTCCGGCATCGGCTTCCTCGCCTCATCCTCCACGCCGGCCCGGGTCGGACCCGGGGGCCCGTTCCAATGCGCCGGCAGATTCCGTCACGCCGCCTCCGTGTCCACTGCATCGACGATGTAGGCAAGCACGTCCTGCTTGGTGGCGCTTCGGCGGTCCAGGGTCGCGACCGCGCGACCGGCGCGCATCACCATGACCCGGTCGGCGACCCTGAAGACATGATCGAGATTGTGGCTGATGACGATGAGCGCAATTCCCTGGCTCTTGAGGTTCTGCATCAGCGCGAGGGTGTTGCGGGTCTCTTCGGGGCCCAGCGCTGCGGTCGGCTCGTCCATGACGAGGATCTTGAGATCGGTGGCGTAGATCGCTCGGGCGATCGCCACCGCCTGACGCTCACCGCCGGAAAGGTGATGAGTGGCGACGTGGATATCCTCGAGCTCGATGCCGACCTCCTCCCTGAGCACCCGCGCCGCCTCCCTGGCCATCCGATCGTTGTCGAGGAAGTTGAGGCCGAGGACCCGGCGCTTGAGCTCGTGGCCCAGGAAGACGTTGCCCGCGGCGTCGAGGGAATCGACCAGGCCCAGATCCTGGTAGACCGCCTCGATGCCGAGCTGGCGCGATTGGCGTTTGTTCGTGATCGAGACCAGCCGCCCCTCCATGCGGATTTCGCCCTCGTCCAGCTCATGGACGCCGGTGAGGACCTTGATGAGGGTCGACTTGCCGGCGCCGTTGTCGCCGACGATCGCCAGCGCTTCGCCCGCAGCCAGGTGCAGGCTGACACCGGCGACCGCCATGACCCCACCGAAATGCTTCGCGATCGAATGCATTTCCAGAAGCGGCGCGTCACTCCGAACGGAAGGAGGCGGCTGGTTCATCGATCGTGACGCCTCAGCGCTCGAGCGTGCCGATGCCGGTATAGCGGAAGGCTTCACGCTCCATCGCGTCCACGACGTCGGCACCCGTCTCGCCGCTCACGATGGTGATCCGTCCGAGACTCACCAGCGGGATGTCGTCGGTTCGGCCCTCAAGATGCGCGCGCACGACCTCTGCGGTCGCGACACCCACGTCGTCGCTCATGCGCATCGGCGTCGCCCAGAGCTCACCGTGGCGCAGCGCCTCGAGCTCGTCGCCCGTGCCGCCCCAGGCCGTCACCTTGACGTCGCTGCCGGCCTCCTGCACCGCGGAGATCGAACCCATCGCCATTGCGGTGTTGGCGTTGTGGATGAGCTCGACCTCCGGATAGGCCTGCAGGATCTGCTGCGTGCCGGTATAGCCGCGCTCACGCTCGAACATGCCGACGTGCTCGTACGCGACCTGCCAGTCGCTCTGGCCGGTGACGCAGTCCCTGAACCCGCCCGAGCGCTGATCGTCGATCGCGCCGGGAATGCCGCGCACCAGCGCCATCGTGCCCTCGGTGCCGAGCTTCTTGAGCACATAGTCACACATGATCAAGGCGCCGGCGAGGTGCGAGAAGCTGAGGTAGGCCAAGGGCTGCGCGCTGCCCCATGCTTGCGGCACCACCGTGAAGTTCCAGACGATGACCTCGGTGTCCGGCTTGTCGATCAGGCGCTTGATGTTGTCCTGCTGTACCCGCAGCTCCGTGGGGCCGAAGACGACGTAGTCGAAATCCTCCTGCTCGACCTGATCCGTGTAGGTCGCCTGGACGATGTGATCGCCGACGTCCGAGGCAAATTGCGTGTCCTCGGCGGGAATGCCCATCTCTTCGAGGCGCGCCATCATCGCCTGGTAGTTGCGCAGCCAGAAGTCCGATACGTCCTGACTCGGATAGATGAAGGCGATCTTGACCGGCTCGGCCGGGGGGTTCGCCATCGCCGCGCCGGGCTTGCCGACAATGGCCTGAAACGCCTCCAGCGTGGCCTCGTCGGTGACTTCGTAGTACTCCCAGTAGCCGTCCTCGCCGGAACCTTCCATGTCGGCCAGCGCCGCGACGTCGCGTGCCTCGGCGACAGTGGCGCAAAGGGCCAGTCCCGCAACGCTTGCGATAAGGGTGTTCAGTCGCATGATTGTTTCTCCCTTTCGTTGAACAGTCTTGCGTTCGATGACGATGCGGCGGTCAGGAGCGCCCGCTGCGTGCGCGTCTGAGCAGCCCGGAAAGACCTCCCGTGCTCGGGTCCTGAAGGGCTGCGTAGAAAGCGACGGAAGTGATGATGATGAGGCCCGCCGCAACCTGCTGCCAGAAGAAGTCCAGCCGCAGCATGACCAGCGCGTTGACCACCATGGACAGCAGCAGCACGCCGACCAGGGTGCCCGTCATGGATCCGCGCCCGCCGAACAACGACGTGCCGCCGACCACGACCGCGGCGATCGTGTGGAGGGTCAGCCCCATCCCCGCGGTCGCCTGGATCGCGTTGAGACGGCCGGTGAGCAGAATGCCCGCAAGACCGGCAAGGCCGCCCAGCAGCATGTACTGGTAGATCTTGTGCCGGTGGACGTCGATGCCGGTGAGGAGCGCGGCCTCGGTGTTGCCGCCGATCGCGACGGCGTAGCGGCCAAGGGGCGTGTACCGGTACAGAACGTAGCCGACCGCAATCGCGATGACCCCGATCACGGCCGCGACCGGCAAGAGGTCGAAGATGCGTCCCCGGCCGATCCAGGTCAGCGGGTCGGGAAACCTCGCGAGCACCATGCCGGCGGCGAGGACGAGCGCCAGCCCGCGAAAGACGAGATCGGTCGACAGCGTCGCGATGAGATCGGGCACGCGCAGCTTGGTGACGACGAAGCCGTTCACCGAACCGCAGGCGACCCCCACCAGGATGGCGACCGCCATGGCGACGAATACGTTGAACCCGACATCCTTGATCAGCATGGCCATGATCACCGCGGAGAGCGCCGCAACCGAGCCGACCGAAAGGTCGATTCCGCGGCCGGTGATCACCAGGGTCATGCCCATGGCCAGAACCAGGAAGATGGACGCGTCCTGCAGGATGATCATCAGGTTCTGCACACGGAAGAACCGCAGATCGGCAAACGCCATGACCAGGCAAAGCGCCATGATCATCACCAACGGACCGAGAATATTGACGGAACGCTCTGCCCACGGAATCTCGCGTCGTCGAGATCCTTGCCGTGGCGAGCTTTCCGGAATGCTCGCCATTCGGCACCTGCATCGCGGAGTGAAATCGATGGTCGATGCTCCCACCGCCCGCTGCGCGAGTCAAGGCGATGGCGTGGTGGCACGGCGTTATTCGGTCTTTCGCGGAGCGTTGCCGGGGCGAACAGCGCGAAGTGATGGCGCGGAAGGGACCCCGGGAGTCGTTCCGACGGGTACGCGCCGGCATTTGGTGTCACCACGTCGAGGCCAGGCGCGGGGCGATGCCACGGATCGGCCGCGGGCTTCGGTCTCGAGGTCGGCGGCGGATTCCGGGGCCATCACGGCCTCGGCAGGCGCACGATCGGGCGAGCGAGCCGTAGACTCCCGGTTTCGGACCGACCGGGGCCGCCCCGGCCCGCCACCACGTCGCCGGAGACCGACATGACCAAGCATCCCTTCGCCATGGTTCCGCTTCCCGCCGAGCGGAGCGTCTCGAAGCCCCGCACCAGGGGCCTCACGATGATGAAGGACTCGGGACTGCCGCGCGACCACATGCGAGGCCTGCTCGATCTGATTGCGCCCTTCGTGGATTACGCGAAGCTCGTCACCGGCACCGCGCGGCTCTATCCCGAGGACCACCTTCTCGAGAAGCTCGAGATCTACCGCGAGTTCGACGTCCACACGTTCATCGGTGGCCAGTTCCTCGAGTACGTCTTCGCCACCCGGGGCTTCCCCGGCGTGCGGCCGTACTGCGAAGAGGCCCGCCGGCTCGGATTCGAGGCCATCGAGGTCTCCGACAACCGCGTTCCCCTGACCGACGAAGAACGGACCCGGCTCATCTCGACGGCGGTCGACTGCGGGCTCGAAGTCCACGGCGAGGTCGGCTCCAAGGACGTCCATTCCACCGCCGCGACCCTCGTCCGGCAGGCCGAGACCTGCTTCGAGGCCGGCTCGAAGCTGGTCCTGGTCGAGGGCGCCGAGCTCATCGACGACGACGCGCTCAACGTTCCGCTCCTGGAAGAGCTGAAATCGGGACTCGACGTCGAGAGGGTGATGTTCGAGCTGAGCGGCCCCTGGATCCCGGGGACGACGATGGCGGAGGTCTACCAGCTCCGGAACTTCCTCATCGGCGCATTCGGCCCCGACGTCAACATCGCCAACGTCATGCCGGAGGACGTCTTCGAGACGGAGGTGCTGAGGGTCGGGATGGGGAGCGCCGGGCCGCCCGCCGGCTTCGAACGGCGCTGACCCGGAACTGCGGGAAATCTGCGGAAAGGAGACCCCGCGACGTCCGGGTTCGCGACGCGCCGTTCAGACGACCCGGACGGTCATGGCGCCGAGGCGATCGACCTCGAGCTCCATCACGTCGCCCCTCGCCACCGCGGCGACGCCCGACGGCGTTCCCGACAGGATGACGTCGCCGCCGGCAAGCTCGAAGTAGTCCGAGAGGTACGAGATGATCTCCGGAACCTTCCAGATCATGTGGTTGAGATCGCCCTCCTGGCGAATCTCGCCGTTCACCTCGAGCGCGATCCGGCCGTCGGTCGGATGGCCGACCCGCGACGCCGGGTGCACCGGGCCGACCGGAGCGGAGCCCTCGAAGGCCTTGCCGATCTCCCACGGCTGGCGGAGCGACTTCTTCTCCCCCTGGAGATCGCGGCGGGTCATGTCCAGGGCGAGCGCATAGCCGTAGACGTGATCGAGCGCGCCGTCGACGGGAATGTTCACGCCGCCGGACTTGAGCATGACGGCAAGCTCCGCCTCGTGATGCACGTCGCTGGACCTGGGCGGATAGGGAAACTCGCCCGACACATTGAGATTGTCGGGGTTCTTCTGGAAGAAGAAGGGCTCCTCGCGATCGGGGTCGCCCCCCATCTCTATGGTGTGAGCGGCGTAGTTGCGTCCGATGCAGTAGACCCGACGGACCGGGAACACGAGGTCGGAGCCGGCGACGGGAAGGGTGACGGCCGGCGGCGGCTCGATTGCGAGGGTGGGCATGCGTGTCTCCGTTGTGGTTTCCGTGGTCTCCGGCGCGGAGGGTCGAGGTGATTTCCGACCATTCCCGACCAATCGGGACGAGCTGCCGGGTTTCGAAGGGTTCATTGCCAATGATCTTCTTATGGAGTATATGTAGTCCAGTCGCGACGATTGGTCAACCAATTCGGGAGCCGGTGCGTGGTCGCAATGCCGGACATCGTGGAACGCGAGGATGCGCTCGCGGCGCTCAGGGCCTTCATCGTGGCCGGGAGGTACGAGCCGGGCGACCGGCTGCCCTCCGAGCGCGAGCTGATGGTGCGCCTCGGTCTCACCCGAACGAAGCTGCGTCGAGCCCTCGAAGCGCTGGAGCACGAGGGATCGATCTGGCGCCACGTCGGCAAGGGCACGTTTCTCGCTGCGGAAGGTTCCGGCCGCCTCGCCGATCTCAGCCGGCAGGTCACCCCGGTGCAGATGATGCGCGCGCGGCTCGCGCTCGAGCCGGCGCTCGCGAGGGAGGCGGCCATCGGCGCCTCCGGCGAGGCACTCGCACGGGTCCGCCTGAACCGGGACCGGGCGAAGGAGGCCGCCACCTGGGACGAGTACGAGGCGCGCGACGACATGTTCCACCGCGCGGTCGCGGAGGCCACCGGGAACGTTCTGCTGCTGTCGCTCTTCGACCGGCTCAACCAGGTCCGACGGGCGGTGGCTTGGAACACGGTCGTGCGCAAGCTCCCCCACCCCCCGGCGGACCATTCGAGCTTCACCGAGCACGACCGGATCGTCGCCGCGATCGAGGCGCGCGCTCCCGCGTCCGCCTTCGCGGCGATGCGCGATCACCTGAGCTCGGTCTCGGCGCGCCTGTTCGGAGAAGTGTGACACGGCGGCACACGCAACCAACCCGCCGGGCCGCGGAAGGGGCGGCCGGATGCATCAAGCCAGGAACTTCAGGAGAACCAGCAATGTTGAAATTGTTCAGAAAAGCGATGATCGCGGCGGCGCTGCCGATCGCCTTCGGACTGCCCGTCTCCGCCGCGCAAGGAGACACGATCCGGATTGCGCTCGCGGAGACCCCGTCCGACGAGCTCGCGGCGTTCTTCGTCGCGCTCGACCGGGCGAAGGCGAACGGGCTCGACTACGAATGGACCGCCTTCGCGGACGAGGAGCTGGCGATCCAGGCGGTGCTGAGCGGGCAGATGGACATCGGCTTCGGCACCCCCTATTCGGCCATGCAGCGCGCGAAGGCGCCGGTTCGGATCATCTTCCAGCTCTCGAAGCTCAAGTTCTTTCCGGTGACGACCAAGAAATACGGCTCTCTCGAGGACCTCGACGGCGAGCCCATCCTGCTGCATTCTCGCGGCGGCGGCACCGACGCGATCGCCAACGTCATCGAGGACAAGGTGGGCATCCAGTTCGGGAAACGCTCCTACGTCCCGGGCTCGGCGAACCGGGTCGTCGCGCTGGTGGCTGGTCAGGCGGACGCCACGATCATCGATCTTTCGAACAAGAACAAGGTGATGCGACAGCACGAAGACAAGTTCAACGTGCTGCCCATGTTCGACGTCGAGGCCTCGGACGAGGCGCTGTTCGCCAATCTCGACTGGATCAAGGCGAACGAGGCGGACGTGCAGATCTTCGTCGACGCGCTGCTCAGCGTCTGGCAGGAAATGAACGCCGACCCCACCGTCGTGCGGCGCGAGACCGATCCCGACGGCCCCATCGGCCAGCTTCCGCCGGAGATCCTCGACAGCCTCGACACCTTCTACGCCGAAGCGGTCGCGGGCGGCCTTTACGATGCGAACGGCGGCGGGCGCAAGGCGGCGATGGCGGACCTCGAGTGGTACAGCCAGGCCGGCCAGCTCGAAGGAGACCTGTCGAGCCTCGACATGAACGATTTCTGGTACATGGCGCCGCTCGACGCCGCGATGAACTGATTTCGCCGTACACTGCCCATCGGGGCGGCGCCCGGCCACGGCGCCGCCCCATTCGGGATTTCCGTTTCGGGGGTGCCGGTCAATGAGCCGATCGCTGTTTCTCAAGCTGCTTTCGGGGATCATCGTCTTCGGCGCGTGGGAGATCGCCGGGCGCATTCCGGTGAGCTACGCGTTTCCGACCTTCTTCGAATCCATGGCCGCGCTCGGCGTCATGACCATCGACGGTTCGCTCCTCGAGGCGTACGTGGACACGCTTCGTCCGCTGGTGATCGGGCTCCTCATCTCGGCCTTCATCGGGATTGCGCTCGGGCTCTGGGTCGGTCTCACCCGCTGGTTCGACTGGCTCGTCTCCCCCATCTTCATCGTCATGCAGGCGGCGCCCCTTGCGGCGCTCATCCCGCTGCTCGTTATGGTCTACGGGATCGGGCTCACGTCGAAGGTGTTCGTCGTCTGCATCATGGCGATGCCGGTCATCGTGCTGAACACGGCCGGCGCGGTCCGCAACACGCCGACGAACCTCAAGGAGATGGGGTACTCCTTTCTCGGCAACGAACGGGACATCATCTTGAAGATCGTGGTCCCGGCCGCATCGCCGATCATCTTCTCCGGGCTTCGCCTCGGCACCTCGGCGGGGTTCATCGGTGCGATCCTCTCGGAGCTCAAGATCACCCCCACCGGAATCGGCGACATCATCACCTACAGCCGCTCGATCGCGGACTACCCGAGCATGTACGCAGCGATCTTCTCCATCATGGTGCTCGCGGTGCTGTTCCTGAACCTCCTCGAACGAATCGAACGGTACCTCTTCGCGGGAAACGTGCGTGGCTACGCTACCGACTAGGGTGCGCGGGGACGCGGGCGCGGACGCAACCGTCCCGGCCGCGGCGGTCTCGGCCCGCAACGTCTCCAAGAACTACGGCGAGGTCGAGGCGCTTCGGGACCTGTCGCTCGACTTCCCCCGAGGGCAGCTCACCTCCCTGCTCGGCCCGTCGGGATGCGGCAAGACCACGCTTCTCAAGATCATCGCCGGGCTGCTCGAGCCGACGGCCGGGGAGGTCGAGGTCAACGGCCGGCCGGTCACCGGGCCGGGGCCGGACCGCTCCTTCGTGTTCCAGGACTTCGCGCTCCTGCCGTGGGCCTCCGTGCTGCGCAACGTCGCCTTCGGGCTCGAGCTCCGCGGGGTCGCGATGTCGGAACGCGAGGCGATCGCCGAGAAGTACATCCGCAACGTCGGCCTCGCCGGATTCGAGAAGAGCTACCCTCACGAGCTTTCCGGCGGCATGCGCCAGAGGGTCGGTCTCGCCCGGGCGCTCGCCGTCGACAGCGAGGTGCTGCTGATGGACGAGCCGTTCTCGGCCGTCGACGAGCAGACCCGCCGCAAGTTCCAGGAGGACCTGCTCGGCCTCGTCGCGGGAGAGAACAAGACCTTTCTCTTCGTCACCCATTCCATCGAGGAGGCGGTCTACGTCTCGGACCAGGTCGCCATCCTCCTGCCGCGCCCGAGCCGCGTGTCGGAGGTCATCCGCCCCCGCGGCCTTCGGACCAAGAATGTCGACGACATCCGCCGCGATCCGGAGTACCTCGACATCGTGGACCGGATCTGGGCGTCGCTCCGGTCCTACGTGGAGTAGGGGATGAGAGTCCTCGGATTCCGGCTTCCCGGCATGTCGTCCCTGATTCTCTGGGGGCTCGTCTGGGAGGCGGTGGGCCGAAGCGGGCTCACGTTCTTCCTGCCGCCGCTGTCGGAGGTCTTCGCGACATTCTTCGCCATCGTCGGCACCGCGCCCTTCCAGAAGGCGCTTTCGGAGACCGCACAGGCGTTTCTCGCCGGTGTGTTCTCCGCCGTCGCGATCGGAATCCCGGTCGGGATCCTGATGGGGAAGAACCGGCTCGTCGACGAGCTTCTGCTGCCGTGGGTGAACATCTTCCTGAGCGCCCCCCTGACCGCCCTGGTTCCGGTCCTGATGGTGCTGTTCGGCTTTGGCCTCAAGTCAATCATCATCACCACCGGGCTGTTCGCGGTGTGGATCATCATCCTCAACGCGCGCGCCGGCGTCATGCAGATCAACCGGTCGCTGGTGGAGATGGCGCGCTGCTTCGGCGCGACGCCATGGGCGGCTTTCTCCAAGGTCTACTTCTGGGCGGCGCTGCCGGAGATCCTGGGCGGCGTGCGCATCGGCGTGATCCGTGCGGTCAAGGGCGTGATCATCGGCCAGCTCCTCATCTCGATCGTCGGCTTCGGCGCGCTGTTCGAGCTCTATTCCGCGAACTTCCTGATGAGTCACTTCTGGGCGGTGCTCGTCGTGCTGTTCGCGCTCGCCTTCGCGGTCTCGGAGGCCCTCGCCGCACTCGAGCGCCGCGTCTCGTTCTACGCCGCCAAGCGGTAGCTGCACCGCCACCGCCATCTCCTTCTCGCGTCCACGAAAGCGGGAGGTGAGGCGCTCCCGTAGAATCGACGACCTCCTGTAGCAGTCGTCGGAGACGGGGAAGCACCCATGAAGACCGACCTCGGAGAGAGAGAGAGACTGCATCGGTTGATCGACGCCGTGCCGGCGGGCGAGCTCGGGGCGGTCGAGCGCTGCCTCGAGCTGTTCTCTGAGTGCGGTGATGCGTTCTTGCAAGCCCTCATGAGGGCTCCCGAGACGGCGGAGCCATTGAGTGACGAAGACCACGAAGCGCTCGAAGAGGGCCGCCGGGCTCTCCGGGCGGACGACTGCGTGTCCGACCGTGAGTTGCGTTCCGAACTCGGGATATGACGTGGACCCTCGTATGGACACGCCCGGCGCTCAGGGACATGAAGAAGCTCGAGCGGCGACTCGCGCGCCGGATTCGAGACGGGGTGGTGGGTCCGGCTGAGACCGGCCGCGGAGATGTCGCAAGGCGCAAGGGCGAAAGCCCGCCGGAGTGGCGGTTGCGGGCAGGAGATCACCGGGTGTTCTTCCAGTTCCAGGGAGATGCCCGGGAGATTCGGATTCTGCGCGTCCGGCGGCGCGACGAGGCGTACTGACAGAGTCCGGAAGCGGAAACGGCGCTGTCCCGCCGCCGCTTCCAGCGCCGCGATCAGGGGATGAGGTAGATGGGGCTCGGCCAGGCCTGGTGGCCGTTCTCGAGGGTCACGCAGGCGTAGAGGCGGGTGTCCGCGTCGCGGCGGCGCTTGACGCGTCGGCTCACGGTCATCGAGCGCGTGGTGTTCACATCCGGAAGCCGGAAGACGCGGACCGCCTTGTAGAGCCCGCCCGCGTCGAGCCGCGTGTCGGCGAGACCGATGCCGGCGAGCTCGAGGTCCGTGTCGACCTCGCTCGTGCGAAGCCGCAGGACCCCGCCCTCGTTCTCGTCGAGCCACACGTCTATGGCCGAGAACCCCCCGGTGGTGACGCAGCGCCACGCGACCGCGTCCTCGCCGACCTGCCGGGGAAGCTGCTCGACGTTCCAGAAGTTGACGGGCGCGATGCGCTCGACCTTCGCCCCTTCGAAGGTCGCGGTTCCCTCCCAGGAGACGTTCCGGCCCCGGCCGCGATAGTGGGCCCCCTCGCAGACGATGCGGATGCGCCGGCCGAGGTCGGCCTCCCCGTAGGGGCGCACCGTCTCGAGTCTGTCGAGACCGTCGCGAAGCTCGATCCGCTCGATGGGCGCAGGCGCGGTGACGTCGAGCCGGAGGGTCAGCTCCTCGTCGCCGGTCCGGACGATGTCCCCCATGATGGCGCGCCGGCAAGGCTCGTGCTCGACATCGCCCAGGTCCGGATTGCGGTGAAAGAGCACTCCCGGTGAATCCAGCTCGATTGCGCTCTCGAGAAAGATGCGGGCACCGGTGGTCGCGTAGTGGTGGCGGCGGCGGAAGGCCTCGACGAGGTGGTCCCGATCCAGCGACTCGAGGAGGTGGCAGGTGAGCCCGCCGTAGGAGCCGAACTCGGCGACCCCGGGATACTTGGCCCCGGGCCGCCCGTCGTGCCCGTCGCTCGAGGCGACGATGCCGACCCGGTAGTCCGCCTCGAAGGCGTCGAAGACGATCCACTCGAAGGTCCCCCACGCGGAGTGGATCTCGACCGAGGGCTCGATCTTCGCGTCGTGGGCGTACTTGACGTCGGCGTAGCGCCCGCCGATGTGGGCGGTGACGAGCGCGTCCTCGTGCTGAAGCGCCGCGAGGAGATCCTTCGCGCTGTGGCAGTCGGTCTCCGGATGCGTGGTGTCGTACACGAGAGCCCGGCAGGACCGGTAGATGGGCCGGCCCTCGCGCCGGTACCAGACGTTGTGGTCGCCCCCGAGGGAAGTGTTCCCCGACCACTCGTAGCCGGGGAGGGTCACGAAGCGGCCGGGCTCGTTGAACTCGGCGGTGAGCTCGTTGAGCTCCTTCCAGAACGCGTCCGTGATCTGGAAGTCGTTGCCCTGGTGGCCGCAGATGTC
This sequence comes from Immundisolibacterales bacterium, assembly GCA_026712715.1. Classification (GTDB taxonomy): domain Bacteria; phylum Pseudomonadota; class Gammaproteobacteria; order HK1; family HK1; genus JAJDXW01. The sequence continues at coordinate 109,944 of JAPOPW010000012.1, forward strand.
GAGGAACGCCCGGTCGCGGGCGAACGTGAAGTAGGCGCGGGCGGGGTTGGTTCCCACGGTCTCCTCGCTCTGGCCATGCAGATCGCTCCAGTAGTGGCGGTACGGGGAATCGGTCTCGATGCGAAGGGGGTTCGACTCCGCGAGCGGCTCGCCGTCCTCGCCGAGGACCCGAATGCGGCGCGCTCCCGCGTCGCCAACCGAGAGGCCATCCACTTCCACGCCGAACCGTCCCGCCCGGAAGGTGACGGTCTCGGGGAGGCCGTCAATCGGCCCGTCGGCGGCGAGGCGAACGGTCCGGGCCACCCGGTCGCTCGGGTTGCCCCACCGGTCCTCGCACTTCAAGCAGAGCCGGAAGCGATCCCCGGCCCGGCGAAGGGTCGGAAGGATCGCGACCCAGTTCACCCCCGGTCCCGGTCCGATGGCGATGGTCGGATGGGCGTCGTCGGGAAGGAGGATGTACTCGTAGCTCGCGAACGGGTCGGCGAGCACGCGGAACTCGAACCGCGGCTGGACGAAGGTCTGGAGCCGCAAGCCCGTCGAGCCCTGCCGGCGGTCGCCGAAGCGGATGACGATCCGGTCACCCGCGGAGAGATACCGGTCGCAGCGTACGTAGAGCGAGATGCCCCAGGGGCGCGTGTTGCGGCGGTGCTCGCAGCGCACGGTGAGAGGGATGCCGGTCGAGGTCTCGACGGTGGTGAACCCCGGCCCCGCCGGATCGTCGCACTGGATCATCGACTGGTCGGTCTGCATGCGAAAGGCGACCTTGAGGCTCCCCCGATCGTCGATGCCGAACTTCCCGCAGGTGTAGGTGAGGGTGAAGCTCTGCCAGCTCCCGGCCTCGAAGCGGCCGGCGGGCTCGATGGCCGCCGACCCCATGAGGTCGCGGCGGTAGTCGTGATGGGGCATGGTCCGGATCTCTTCGGTGCCGCGCTCAGGCGACGAGGACGCCCGACATCGGGATGAAGCCCGGGATGCGCTTGACGCGGTCCGTCCAGCGGCGGATGGCGGGGTAGGGCAGGCGCGAGACCCCGCCTTCCTCGGAGAGCGCGACGTAGGGGAAGCAGGCGAGGTCGGCGATGGTGGGGTGGCCGGGCGCGCAGAGCCACTCCCGCCCTTCCTGCTCCTGGAACCACAGGTGCTCGTCCAGCACCCGGAAGGGCGCGTTCGCCCCGGCGCGCGCGCGGTCCGCGTCGAGCTCGAAGAAGATCCCGTCGTGAAGCCGCGCGGCGGAGGCGGTCGCGGTGATGCCGTCGGCGAAGGCGAGCCACTGCGCGATCTCGCCGAGGGTCCTCGGGTCACCGGCGGGATACCACCGGCCTCTCTCGTCGTGCTTCGCGGCGAGGTAGACGAGGATCGCCTGCGCGTCGCGCAAGCGGAAGTCGCCGTCCTCGAGCACCGGCACCTGGCCGAGGGGGTTCAGGCCAAGGAACCACTCGCTCTTGTGCTCGCGCTTGGGGTGGAAGTCGATCCAGCGCGTCTCCCACTCGAGACCGAGGAGGCTCAAGAGCAGCCGGATCTTGTAGCAGTTGCCGGAGAGCACGTAGTCGTAGAGACGGATCACGGCGGTCCTTTCGCGTGGCGGTTGCCGGAAGGCACCTGGTGGTGGAGAGGGATCACGGCGACCCGCTCGCCTCGATCGCGTCGCGCAGCGCACACACTCGGCCGTTCTCGCGGCGAAGGACCGCGATTCGTTCGGACGCGGGCGGTGCTTCGGCGAGCGCGGCATGGATGATCGTCTCGTCATCCGCGACCGGCTGCATTGCGTACAGGATCTCGCCCGCCTCGGCGTGGGCGCTTCGCACGGTGTACGGATCGACGGCTTCCGCCGGCGACCCGTCCGGCGCCTCCCCGGCATGGCGCGCGAGGGCGTCCGCGACCGCCGCGGCCGGAGCCCAAACGTGGATGCTGCGAAGGGTGAGCCCGGGCGGCGCCGTTCCCCGCCCGAAGCCCGGGGCCGGGCCATCGCCCGCGCCCTCCCCGGCGAGCCGCACCCAGACGTAGCCATCCGACTCGACGCACCCGAATCGCCGCGCCTTGACGATGCGGGGGGGCGCCTCGCCCGGGTGGGCCGGCCGCTCGAGGCACTGCCCGGAGCCGGACGCGTACGTCCAGCCGTGGTAGCGGCACTTGAGCCGGTCGCCGAGGTTGGTCCCGACGGAGAGCCGCACGCCCCGGTGCGGACAGCGATTCTCCCAGGCATTGACGGTGCCGTCGTCCGCGCGCCACACCGCGAGCTCCTGGCCGAGCAGGGCGGTGTGGACGATGTGGCGGGGGACGGCCTCCTCGCCACGGCACACCGGGAACCAGCGACGCTCCCGACTCATGCCCGGCTCTTCCGGGACGCCACGACCTCGGCCCGCTCTCGCTCCCGCCCGCGCCCGTTCAGGCGGCGGCCGGGATCGCACCGTAGGTCACGCCCTGCGCGGCAAGCCACCGGCGGTAGCTGAGCGACGAAGCATCGGAGCGGGCGGGGACCTCCGCCCGGGGGTCGAGGGGCAGGCGCTTCGGAAGCTGGTTCTCGAGGATCGGCTTGTCCTGCGCGAAGATGAGCTGCATGAACCAGCGGTTGGTCTCGTTGTCGAGGTTGTGGGCGAGGTAGGAGAGGTAGGGGTGCGCGATGCATCGCTCCTCGCTCACCGGCTGCACGAACAGCACGATGAAGTCCCATCGTTCGGGCTCGATCGGGTTGCTCTTGTAGAGGCACACCGTGTACGGACGGGCGACCCTGTACTCGTAGTCGACCATCATCCCGCCGTCGGCGCTCGGCGAGGCGAGGGGCTGGAAGAACCGGCACTTCGTCGCGAGGATTTCGTCCTCTTCGGTCACCGTGACCTCGTACGGCTCGACCTCGGTGTGCGGCTCGACGCCGAGGTAGTCGGTGTGGACGAACGGGAAGTGCCCCATGTCGAGGAAGTTCTCGACTGCGCGAAGTCCCGAGACGTGGACCGCGATCGAACCCCCCGTCACGTGGATCCGATCCGCCTCGTGGCACTCGGGGAAGTGGACGATGTCCCGGTTGGGCTGGCCGATGGAGGTGAAGACGTGGCCGTAGCGGATGCGCGCGGGGAGGGGGGCGTGCGTATCGCGCCGGGAGACGCGAACCTCGCCGGAGCCTTCGCCCGACTCGGCGATCTCGATCGGGACGCCGAGCAGCACCGTCTCGAACGAGCCTCGCGACGCGAGGAAATCGAGCTCGACGACGGCGTGCCAGTCGTTCACCAGGATCGGATCGGGCTCGGCCATGTCGCGTTCCCTCCGCGCTTGCCCACCGCACGCCAACGTCGGGCGGCACACCGTGGTCGTGCCCGCCTTCCGGCGCGCCACGATGCTAACAAATCGGAAACCGAGTACGTATGAGTGCGTTCAGGATTCACGGGTCATTTCACGCTGGACGGGATGAAACCCCTTTCCCCAAGGGCGAGGGGAGGAGGCGCGCACGCTCCGTGCCGCTGGCCGGCTCGAGACGCCCCGGACGGGGCTCGAGGGACGGGAAGGGGACTCCGCGGGGAGATCGTGGATACTACGCAGGCACGTGCCGGACGGCACGGGGGCGAATGAGGCGGCGGTCTCCGCACACCGGCGCAGACCGGCCGCGAGTCGCCGCCCCGGATCATCCGGCCACGCGACAGCTCAAGAGGGGGGAGACCGACCCATGGCAAGGAACATCTCGCGCCGCGAGGCGCTCAAGTACTCGGCCGCGACCGGAGCGATGGCGACGGGCCTCGCCGGCGTGCCGCGCCTCGTCGCCGCCGCCGACCCGCTCAAGGTGGGCATCGTCTACGTCTCGCCGATCTCCGAGATCGGCTGGACCAAGCAGCACAGCCTCGGCGCCGAGGCCATCGCCGACACCTTCGGCGAGAGGGCGAGCATCACCGCAATCGACAACGTCTGGGACCCGCAGGCGGGCGAGCGCGTGTTCGCCGAGCTCGCGAGCACCGGCCACGGACTCGTCTTCGGGACCAGCTTCTCCCACAGCACCCCGATCCAGAAGACCGCGCCCCGATTCCCCGACGTCGCGTTCGAGCACTGCTCGGGGCTCAAGCATTCAAGGAACCTCGGTACCTTCGAGGCGAAGTACTACGAAGGGACCTATCTCGCGGGCATCGCGGGCGGGCACGTGACGGAATCGAAGAAGCTCGGATTCATCGGCGGGTTCCCGATCCCGGACATCGTGGGCCCCGGGAACGCGATGCTGCTCGGCGCGCAGAGTGTCGACCCCTCGATCACCTGCAGCGTCATCTTCCTCAACTCCTGGTTCGACCCCGCGAAGGAGAAGGAGGCGACGGCCGCCCTCGTCGCCCAGGGGTGCGACGTCATCTGCTCCATGACCGACACCGCGACCGGGGTGCAGGTGGCCGAGCAGAACGGAGCGTGGTCGATCGGCTACGCGAGCGACATGCGCCAGTTCGGCCCCACGAAGAACCTCACCTCCTTCATGCTCGACTGGACCAGCGTCTACGTCGGCGCGGCGCGCGACGTGCTGGACGGGACGTGGACCTCGAAGGTCCGGTGGCAGGGCGTGAAGGAGGGCGTGGTGACGATGTCCCCCTACAACGACCAGCTTCCGGCGGGGGTCATCGACCAGTTGACGGTGGCCGAGGCCGCGATCAAGGACGGGTCGCTCCATCCCTACCGGGGCGAGCTCCGGGACCAGCAGGGCAACGTCCGCGTCGCGGAAGGGAGCCGGCTCTCCGACCCTGACATCCGGGGCTTCAACTGGTTCGTCGAAGGGATGGTCGGCAACCTCGAGGGCTGAGCCCGGCCCATCCGGGGTTGGTCCGGGGCCGGTCCGGTCCCAAGCCGGGGCGGGACCGGACTCGGGCTGACCACCACGTGACAGTGACGGCCGCCGCCGGCGCCGCGAGCGGCGTGCGGACGGCCGTGTTTGCGGGGGTTCGATGACGCCGCGCCTCGAGCTTCGCGGGATCACCAAGACGTTCCCCGGGGTGCTCGCGAACGACAACGTCTCGCTTGCGGTGATGCCGGGCGAGATCCACGCCGTTCTCGGCGAGAACGGCGCGGGCAAGAGCACCCTGATGAAGATCATCTACGGGGCGCTCTCGGCGGACGAGGGCGAGATCCGCTGGAACGGGGAGCTGGTCCGCATTCCGAGTCCGACCGCCGCCCGCCATCTCGGCATCGGCATGGTCTACCAGCACTTCTCGCTGTTCGAGACGGTGTCCGTCGCCGAGAACATCGCGGTTGCGGTGGACGAGCCGTTCGACCTTCCCGCGATCTCCGCGCGGGTGCGCGAGCTCTCCGAGCGCTACGGAATGCCGCTCGACCCGGACCGACTGCTCCACCACCTGTCCGTCGGCGAGCGGCAACGGGTCGAGATCGTGCGCTGCCTCCTGCAGCGCCCGACCCTCCTCGTCCTCGACGAGCCGACCTCGGTGCTGACCCCCCAGGCGGCCCGAAGCCTCTTCGAGACCCTGCGGGTCATCGCGGCGGAGGGGTGCAGCCTCCTCTACATCAGCCACAAGCTCGAGGAAATCCGCGAGCTCTGCGACACCGCGACGATTCTCCGGGCGGGGGCCGTCGCCGGCACCGCCGATCCGAAGACCACGTCGCCGGCGAAGCTCGCCGCGCTGATGGTGGGCTCGGCGCTGCCCGAGACGCACCGCGAGCCGGCCCGGCCCGACCCGACGCCCCGTCTCGAGGTGAGGGGCCTCGACGCCGCGGCCGAGGACCCGTTCGGCACCGACCTCGAAGACGTCTCGCTCGCGGTTCACGCGGGCGAGATCGTCGGCATCGCGGGAGTTTCCGGCAACGGACAGGCGGAGCTCGCGGCCCTGCTGAGCGGCGAGCGCACCCTGTCGGCGGACGACGATGCGCTCCGGCTCGACGGCGAGCCCATCGGCCGCCTCGACGCGGGGGCGAGGCGGCGGCGCGGGCTCGCCTTCATTCCCGAAGACCGCCTGGGGCGGGGCGTGGTGCCGCTCATGTCGCTGCGCGAGAACGTCGTCCTGACCGCCCACGCCCGCGGCGGCATGGTGCGCGGCGGCATGGTCCGGCGCGACCGCGCGGACGCCTACGCCCGCCGGGTGATCGATCGCTTCGACGTGCGGTGCACGGGCACCGGCGCGGTTGCCCGCGCCCTTTCCGGCGGCAACCTCCAGAAGTTCATCGTGGGTCGCGAGATGGAGCTCGCGCCGCGGGTCCTCGTCGTCTCCCAGCCGACGTGGGGTCTCGACGTCGCGGCCGCCGCCTTCATCCGCCAGAGCCTCATCGACTTGAGCCGCGCGGGGGCCGCGGTCCTCGTCATCTCCGAGGAGCTCGACGAGCTCCTCGAGATCTGCGACCGCATCGCGGTGCTCTACCGGGGGCGGCTCTCGGAAGGCCGGAACCGCGGCGAGGTGACCGTCGAGGAGCTCGGCCTGATGATGGCGGGCGGGAGCGCCGCCGCCGGGGCGACGGAACCGGCCGGTCCGGCCGCCGGGCGCACGGGATCATAGGGACGTGCGACTCCAGTTCGAACCGAGGCCCACGCCCTCGCTCGCGGCCCAGGTGCTCGCCCCGATCGCCGCGTTCGCGCTCACCGTGGTCTTCGGGTCGATCTTCTTCCTCGTCCTCGATCTCGACCCCTTCGAGACCCTCCACGTCTTCCTCGTCCGACCCCTGAGCTCCGCGAACGGCGTCTCCGAGTGGCTGCTCAAGGCGTCTCCCCTCATCCTCATCGGCCTCGGGCTCGCGATCGGCTTCCGGGCCAACGTGTGGAACATCGGCGCGGAGGGGATGTTCATCTGCGGCGCGATCGCGGCCGGGTGGTTCGCGCTCGCCTTCGGCGACGGCGATCACGCGTGGCTGCTGCCCCTCATGGCGCTTGCCGGCATCGCGGGCGGCATGGCCTGGGCGAGCGTGCCCGCCTTCCTCAAGGTGCGCTTCGGCACCAACGAGATTCTCGTCACCCTGATGCTGAACTACGTCGCGGTCCTGCTCCTCGGCTACCTCGTGCGCGGGCCGTGGCGCGACCCCTTCGGCTTCAACTTTCCGCAGACCGCCCTCTTCGGCCCGTCCGCGCTCTTCGATCCGCTGGTCGGCGTCTACCGGGTCAACACCTCGATTTTCATCACCCTCGTCGCGGTCGGTATCGCCTGGCTCTTCGTCCAGCACACCTTCACGAGCTACCGGATGACGGTGGGGGGCGCGGCGCCGGCGGCGGCGCGCTTCGCCGGGTTCCGGGATTCGCACTCGGTGTGGCTCGGTCTCCTCGCCGGGGGCGGCTGCGCGGGTCTCGCGGGGATGATGGAGGTGGCGGGGCCCCTCGGCCAGCTTACCGGCCACATCTCCCCCGGCTACGGGTTCGCGGCGATCATCGTCGCGTTCATCGGTCGCCTGCACCCGTTCGGGATCGTGCTCGGAGGGCTCCTCCTCTCTCTCCTGTACATGGGGGGCGAGTCGGCCCAGATCATGCTGCGGCTTCCCGCCGCGCTCACCCGGACGTTCCAGGGGGCGCTCCTGTTCTTCCTCCTTGCGGCCGACTTCCTCATCTACTACCGGCCGCGCCGGGTCGGGAGGCGCTGAGAGACGAGATGGAAATCGCGATCGCGATCATCACCGGAACCGTCGTCGCGGCGACGCCGCTGCTCTTCGCCGCGATGGGGGAGCTCGTCGCGGAGCGCTCGGGGGTGCTCAACCTCGGGGTCGAGGGAATGATGCTGATCGGCGCGGTGACCGCCTTTCACGTCGCGTTCGCGGGGTACCCGCTTGCCGTCGCGGCCGGCGCGGGGGTGCTCGCGGGGGCCGCCTCCTCCCTCGTCTTCGGGGTGCTCGCGCTCAACCTCCTCGCGAACCAGTACGCGGCCGGGATCGCGCTCACCATCCTCGGGGGCGGACTCTCCGCCTTCCTCGGCCGAGAGTTCGGGGCCGCGCCCATCGATCCCGTCGAGGCGCTCCACATTCCGGTGCTCTCCGACATCCCGGTCGTCGGCCGCATCCTCTTCGACTACGACCCCCTCGTCTACGTCGCGTTCATCCTATTCGGGCTCATCTGGTGGATGCTCTTTCGCACCAAGGCGGGGCTCGTCCTCAGGATCATCGGGGAGAACCCGCAAGCCGCGCACGACATCGGGTTCAAGGTGATCCCGATCCGGTACCTCGCGGTCCTCTTCGGGGGCGCGATGGCGGGGCTCGGCGGCGCCTATCTCGCCATCGCCTACACCCCCCTCTGGGTCGAGAACATGACCGCGGGCCGCGGGTGGATCGCGCTCGCCCTCGTCGTCTTCGCGAGCTGGCGCCCGCTCCGGGTCCTCCTCGGGGCGATCCTCTTCGGCGGGGTCAACATCCTGCAGCTCCACGCGCAGGGGCAGGGGATCGGTCCCGCGTCGGAGTTCCTCTCCGCCCTCCCCTACCTCGCGACGATCCTCGTCCTCGTCCTCATCTCGCGCAACCGCCAGACCCAGAAGGTGAACTTCCCGGCCTCGCTCGCCAAGCCCTTCCGCCCGGGGCACTGACGGCGGCGCGCCGTGGCGCGCGTCCGGGACGCCCGGAGGCCTTTCCGGCCGCGTCGAAACGGCGGCGGGGAGGGCGGCCGCCGCCGCCGCGTCACTCCGCCCGGGAGAAGTCTCCGGTCGCCTGGTCCATCGTCCAGAGCTCGCCGTCGGCGATGTCGAACCACGCGCCGTGGAGGTGGAGCCGGCCGCGGTCCTCGAGGATCGAGACACAGGGGAAGGTCCGGAGGTTCGCGACCGAGTTGCGCACCGAGACGCGTTCGAGGGCGGTCTGCCGCTCGGCCTCCGTCATCGCGCTGCCGGCGCCGGCCGCAGTCTCGCGCGCGGCGGGCCCGAGGAGGGTCATCCACTTGCCGATGAAGTCCCCCGGCGAGAGGGGCTCCGCCTCGGGGTGCAATGCGGCCCGGATCCCGCCGCAGCGCCCGTGTCCGAGCACGACGACGTGCCGGACCTTCAGGCTCTGCACCGCGAACTCGAGGGCGGCGGAAGTGGACTGGTGGCGTCCGTCCGGCTCGTAGGGCGGCACCAAGTTGGCGACGTTGCGAACGACGAAGATCTCCCCCGGCGCGGCGTTGAAGACGGTCTCCGGCGCCGAGCGCGAGTCGCAGCAGGCGATGACCATGACCTCGGGGGTCTGTCCGTGCTCGGCGAGCGCACGATAGCGCCCGCGCTCGGGCTCGTAGCGGCTCTCCCGGAAGGAGCGGTAGCCGTCGAGGAGCGATCCCGGAAAGCCCGTCATTTCAGTCCAGCGGCGCACGTCATCGCGCCGCCACGGTTCCGGCGAACGGTCGTCTGCATGGACGGACGGACCGTGTGCGTGCGAGCCGGGAACACTCGGCCGGTCGGACTCGTCCCGGGGCGGGCGGCCATCGGATTCGGACGAGCGACATCATCGTCGAAACAACGCTGCGACCTCCGGGTCGCGGAACCGTTGAACCTCCAGCGCATAGCCCGCCGGATCCTCGAAGAAGAAGTGATCGCAGAAGTCCCCGCGGCGGATTTCGGTCAGCCGGCTCACGTCGGCCTTCGACATGCGATCGTGCCAGCCTTCCACGTCTTCGTCGACGATCGTGAACAGAACCGCATTCTCGTTCCGGTGGCGAAGATGGCCTCGACGACCGTCGACGATACCAAGGAAGCTCGAGGGCGCGGCACGAAAGACCTGCGCGAATTCCTGGTCCAGCACGAGCTCGAATCCCATGACCGAGGTGTAGAAGGGCGCGACGGCGTGGATGTCCTCGTAGTAGAAGAACGTGATCGTGCAGGTCGAACCCATGGTCGTGCTCCAAATCGTGCGACGTTGAGGCCGCCGCGGTTGCCAAGCGTCGGACCGCGCGCGGCCGGCGAGTGCCCGGCTGCCGGTTCTACGGCTCTGCGGTCCCTGAGGATGCGGTCGCGTCGAGGGGCAGGGTGACCCGCACCCGAAGGCCGCCGTCCGGACGATCCTCCAGCCGAACCGTTCCGTCGTGGCGCCGGACGATCGCGCGCACCACGGCGAGGCCGAGTCCGGTGCCGCCGGTATCGCGGCTGCGCGACCCCTCGACGCGGAAGAAGGGATCGAACACCCGCTCCCTGAGCGCCTCCGGGATACCGGGTCCGCGGTCGTCGACGAGCACCTCGACCCTCCCCTCGCCCCGCCGTTGCAGAGCCGCTCGCGCCTCCCCGCCGTAGCGCACGGCATTGTCTAGCAGGTTCTCGAACAGGCGCCGCAACGCCACCGGCCGGCCCGACACGACGAGGCGCCGCGGGCCGTCATAGGACGTGGAGCGCCCGGCATCGGAGAGGTCTTCGACGAGGGTCCGCAGCAGGGCCGCGAGGTCGACCGGCCCGGGACGCTCGTCCGCCGCCTCGTCCCGGGCGAAGGCGAGGGTCGCGTCCAGCATGGCGTTCATCTCGTCGAGGTCCGCGGCCGCCTTCTCGCGCTGTTCGCGATCCTCGATGAGCTCCGCGCGCAGCCTGAGGCGGGTCAGCATGGTCCGGAGATCGTGCGAGACGGCGGCGAGCAGCAAGGTGCGGTCGTCCACCAGTCGACGGATTCGCGCCGTCATGCGGTTGAACGCCCGGGTGGCCTGGCGCAGCTCGCGCGAGCCGTGCTCCGGCAGGGCCGGCGCCTGCGCATCGAGCCCCAGGCGGTCGGCCGCTTCGGCGAACGCTCGCAACGGGCGCGTCATCCGGTGCGCCCCCCACACGAGCACCAGTGCAACGAGCAGCGCGGCGAGCCCCAGCCAGAAGTACATGCCGGGGCGCGGCTCGCGGGGCGTGCGAATCGCGAACTCGGCCCATGCGCCGTCCTTCAGTCCGGCCGCGACGAGCAGGCGGGGACGCCCGCCCGGCCCGGCGTCCGGCGACTGCGCGCCGAGGCGCATCAGCACGGGGCGCGGGCGCAGCCGCTGCACCTGCACGGCGGCGCCCTCGTCGACGTGCTCCGGCGGCTGCCATTCGGCACCCTGCGGTCGCCCACGAAGCAGCCGTACCTGCACCCGACGGTCCGAGAGCGCCGCCCGAAGGCGCCCGCGCTCGGCCGCCGGCACGACCTCGAGGGCCTCGACCATCGCAACCACGCGCACCGACAGGGTCCGCGCAAAGCTCTCGGTCCTGCGCTCGCTCCGCTCCTCCTGGAGGAGCAGCCCGGCCACGAGGGCGAACAGGCCGAATCCGGCCAGCAGCAGCAGGCCGAGCCGTCCGGCCATTCCTTCCGGCCACAGGCGAAGGAGTCGCAAGGTCATCGGTTCTCCCGCACCTCCACCTCCCCGGCAAACACGTAGCCGCCGCTGCGCACGGTCTTGATGAGCGCCGGGCGCTTCGGATCGTCCTCGATTTTCCGGCGCAGGCGGCTCACCTGGATGTCGACGCTGCGGTCGAACGGGCCGGCTTCGCGGCCCCGGGTCAGGTCGAGGATCTGGTCGCGGTTCAGGACCCGGCCCGGGTGCTCCAGAAGCGCCAGCAACAGGCCGTACTCCCCGGCGGTCAGATCGACCGCTGCGCCGTCCGGCGCGTGAAGGCAGCGGCGAACGGCGTCGAGCGTCCAGCCGTGGAACTCGAAACACCTCGACCGATCGCCCTCCGGCTGGCGGTGGACCTCGGACGCGCGCCGCAGCACCGCGCGAATGCGGGCCAGCAGCTCGCGCGGGTTGAACGGTTTCGGAAGGTAGTCGTCCGCCCCCACCTCCAGGCCGACGATCCGGTCGGTGTCCTCGCCGACGGCCGTGAGCATGATGATCGGCAGGTCGGAGTCGGCACGCACGCGGCGGCAAAGGCTCAGCCCGTCCTCCCCGGGGAGCATGAGATCGAGGACGACGAGGTCGAACCGTCCGGCACCGAGGGCCGCGAACATCTCCCGCCCGTCGGCGGCGGTCTCGACCCGGTAGCCGTGCCCGCGCAGGAAACGGGCGAGGAGATCGCGGATCTCGCGGTCGTCGTCGACCACCAGGACGTGCGGGGCGTTCCTCATGGCGCCGAGTGTAGGACTCCGGGGAGTCCGGCCCGAGGGTTTTCTGCAACGGAATGTAACGGCGCGCCGCTCCGCAACACGGCGATACAAATCCGTGCCCATGAAGACATGAACGCGTTACACGGAGTCTCCCAAGATGGAGCCCATCCGGTGTTGCCGACCTCCGTTCGGTCTCACCACTCACCCGAAACCAGGAGATGGAACGATGCAGAAGTCACGATCGGAACGACTGTCCCCGCGCGCGTCATCGCTCGCGTCGTTGCTCGCGGTGTTCGCGGTGTCCGCGCTCGGCGTCCAGCCGGCGTTCTCCGCGGATCGACAAGGTGACGCCGGGAAGCGCGGACATCACCTTTCCCCCGGCGAGGCGATTCTCTTCGGGGTTGCCGCGGGAGCCCTCTACGGGATGCTGCACGATACGGAGCGACCGGGTCCGCGCCACCAAAGGGCGCATTCCCGCGGCCATCCCGGCCGGCACGGCTACTGGCACCAGTTTCCCCGGCACCCCTTCGTCTTCGCTCCGCACCACCACCGCCGCCATGGCCACCGCGGCCACCGGCACCAGTTCCACCATCACCGCCAGCATCGTCGCCACGGCCACCGCGCCCACGACCCCTGGCATCAGCACCGCCGCCACCAGCATCGCCGCCACGGCCATTTCGGCCCCCGGCTCCAGCATCCCCAACACCAGCGTCGCCACGGCCAACCGGGTTCCCGGCATGACCGCCACCAGCGTTGAGCTGCGCACCGGGACGTGGCCGAGGGCGCTCGTCCCTCGGCTCGCGTCGGCCGGCCGTCGGCGTGGTCCTTGCTCGCGGCGGGTCCGAGGACGGCCATCCCCCTGCCGATGGAGTCACCCGCCCCGAAGGATGTTCGCGCCGCCGGCCGAGCGGCGGCGCGCCTCAGCCGCGAACGATGTTGTGCTCCGGCCCGTACGGGAACCCGGTGATGTTCTCGGCGCCGTCCCCGGTCACCACCAGGATGTCGTGCTCGCGATAGCCGCCCGCGCCGGGCTCGCCTTCGGGGATCATGATCATCGGCTCCATGGACACCACCATGTTCGGCTCGAGCACCGTGGTCACGTCCTCGCGCAGCTCGAGCCCGCGCTCGCGGCCGTAGTAGTGGCTGAGCACGCCGAAGCTGTGGCCGTAGCCGAAGGTGCGGTTGGCGAGGAGGCCGTGGCGCGCGTAGATCGCGTTGAGCTCCGCGGCGATGTCGCAGCAGCGCGCCCCCGGTCGGACGAGCGCGATCCCCGCCTCGTGCACCTCGACGTTGATCTTCCACAGCCGAACGTGCGCCTCCGAGCACTCCTTCGCGAACAGGGTGCGCTCGAGAGCGGTGTAGTACCCGGCCGGCATCGGGAAGCAGTTGAGGCTGAGGATGTCCCCGCGCTCGATCCGGCGCGAGGTGACGGGGTTGTGGGCCCCGTCGGTGTTGATGCCGGACTGGAACCAGGTCCAGGTGTCCATCAGCTCGACGTGCGGCTGGCCGCGCCCGAGCTCGCGCACCATGGCCCGCGTCGAGTGCAGCGCCACCTCGTACTCGGGCACCCCGACCGCGATGGCCTCGACGCCGGCCGCTCCCCCGATGTCGGCGATGCGCGCGCTCTCGCGGATCCAGGCGATCTCCTCGCCGGACTTGACCATGCGCATCCGCATGGCCGCCTCGCCGACGTCTACGAGCTCCGAAGCGGGCAGCGCATCCCGGAGCTTGCGCAGCGTCCCGACGCTGACGTGGTCGTCCTCGATGCCGACCCGCCAGCCGTCCCGGACGAGCCGCTTGACGGCCACGAAGAAGTTGTCGCGGTGCCAGTCGGTGTAGACGACGTTGTCGCCGAACGTGCGCCGCCAGGGCTGCCCGCCGTCGATGTTGGCCGAAATGGTGGTCTGCGCGTCCGGCGTGATCACGAGGCCGTAGGGGCGTCCGAACGAGCAGTACAGGAAGTCGCTGAAGTAGTTGATGTTTTGATAGGAGGTGAGGAGGCAGGCGTCGATCTGCCGCTTCGTCATGTGCGCGCGCAGCGCCGCGAGGCGGCGGTGCATCTCTTCGGGGGAGAACGTCGGTCTTGCCTTCTCGCCGTTTCGTATCGTCTTCAGCCGTTCCATCGCGGTCGTCCGATTCCTGGCCTCCGGTCGTTCAGGAAATCACCTGGTTCTTGTGAACCCAATATACCGTTCGACCGGGGGCTGTGCGGGGTGGCGCTCATGGATCCCCGGACCGCGACGTGACCGAGATGACCGAACTCGTCGATGCCGCCCGGGAAGCGATTGCCATACGGCGCGACGACCCCCAGGTCGGCCGCGCGCACGCCCGTTTCCCGCGGCTCGGGCATGAAGTGACGGCCCCGTGACCCGCGGCGCCGGAGAACGGCGACGTATTGCGGCTATCCGGCGCGCCGCGCGCCGGCGGCGGCATCCGCGGCGGCGCTGCTCAATCCGGACTCGAAGGTGATGCCGGTGTAGCCGTTGCGGGTCATCTCGGAGATCTTCTTGACGAACTTCGGCGTGCCGCCGGTGTAGACGAGGTAGCGGACGTTGCCCGCCTCGTGGCCGTCGACGTTCGAGTTGTAGCCGGTGAACCAGGACCGGGCCTTGCGAAGGAGCATGGCGGCGTACATCTGCGTGACGTGCTCCGTCCACTCCCGCTCGGCCTCCCGGGTCGCCTCCGCGCGCACGTGGCCGTTCGCCCACATGAACTCGAGGAGGTCGGTTACCCAGTCGACCCCGATCTCGATGCCGCGCGGAAAGTTCGTCGAGGCCGAGCAGCTCTGCGGACCCGTCGGCATGACCAGGTTCGGGAAACCGTGCACCAACATGCCGAAAAAGGTCGACGGGCCGTCGCGCCACTTCTCGCGCAGGGTCCGGCCCCCCGTGCCGCGGATGTCGATGCGGTCGAAGGAGCCGGTGATGGCGTCGAAGCCGGTGGCGTAGACGATGACGTCGAGGTGATGGTCGCCGACGCTGGTCCGGATTCCGGTCCGGGTGATGCGCTCGATCGGCGTCTCGCTGACGTCGACGAGGTGCACGTTGCCGCGGTTGTAGGCTTCGAAATAGTTGGTCTCGAGCGGCAGACGCTGCACCCCGACGCCGTGGTCGCGCGGGATCAGCTTCTCGGCGAGCTCGGGATCGTGCACCCGTTCGCGGATGCGATTGGCGAACCACGCGGAGAACTCCGCGTTCGCCTTCTCGTCGGTGAAAATCTCGGTGAAGTTCCGAAGCCAGATGCCGAAGCCCGGCTCGGCGTACAGCCGTGTCCACATGGCCTCGCGCTCCGCGCGCGTGACCTCCCAGAAGCCGCGCCGATCGGGCTCGTGCTCGAAGCCGCCCGGGGTGCGCGCGCAGGTCGCGAAGATCTCGTCGTAGCGGGCACGGATGTCCGCCATCGTCTCGTCGGAGATCGCGTAGTTGTTGAGGGGCGCGGCCCAGTTGGGGCGACGCTGGAACACGGTCAGCTCCGCCGCCTCCTCGGCCATCACCGGGATGGCCTGGATTGCGGTCGCGCCGGTGCCGATGATGCCGACCCGCTTGCCCTCGAGCGCCACCGGCTCGTGCGGCCAATGGAAGGTATGGAAGGACTCGCCCTCGAAGTCCTCGACCCCCTCGATGCGCGGCATGGTCGGCGCCGACAGCAATCCCAGGGCCATGACGACGAAGCGCGCGGTGAGCTCGCGTCCGTCGCTCGTGAAGACGTGCCACCGGTTCTCGTCCTCGTGGAAGTGCGCGGCTTCCACGCGGCAGTCGAACTGCATGTACCGCCGGAGGTCGAACTTGTCGGCGACGTGGTTCAGGTACTTCAGGTTCTCGGGCTGGCTGGAAAAGGCCTCCTTCCAGTGCCACTCGTCGAGGAGCTCCTTCGAGAACGAGTACCCGTAGGTGTAGCTCTCGGAGTCGAAGCGGGCGCCGGGATAGCGGTTCCAGTACCAGGTGCCGCCGAGGTCGCCGCCTGAATCGAGCACGATGGCGTCGACCCCGAGATCGGCGAGGCGCTTGATCTGGTAGATGCCGGCGACGCCGGCGCCGATGATGATGACCTCGTGGTGCTCGTTGCCGGCCATTGCGTCAACCATGGGGTCCTGGTCCGGTCCGTCTACCACCTCGAAGATGGGAGCGGAGTGGGTTTGTCCGTTTCTCACCCGGCTCGCGCCACCGCATCGGAACCCTTCCTCCCACCCCATTTTCGGTGCGAAATCAGGTGACCTTTTGAGCGGATCTCTTTCCATGGACAGTATAGCCGGCCGAGCGGCGGCAGGCGTCCGCCCGCCAGCCACAACCTCATGCGAGACTGGATGGACGGTTGTCGCGGGGCGGCCCGAATTCCCGCGGCGACACCGGTCGGGCTCGGGGACGCTGCGCGGGAGGGACGGATGAACGAAGGGGTGGTCCGCGGTTTGAGCCGCGTCCTTCGTCTGCAGCTCGCCGCGGTACAGCAGCACTTCATCCATGTGCCCCCGCTCGGAGCGTGGAAGGAGGAAGCGGTGGCGGATCGGATCGTGGCGATCGATGCGGTCGATCTGCCGAACGCCATGCGCATCGTGAACTGCCGGGTATCGACCGGGCATCTCCTTGCGCTCTTCTCCACTCGAGAGGCGTGGACGCCGGCGAGCGCCGCGCGCATGCACGGCCATCCCTGACCGAGATGGCCGAGTTCATCCTCCACCACTACGACATCTCCCCCTACGCGGAGAAGATTCGCCTCGCCTTCGGTCTCAAGGGACTCGCCTGGGCTTCGGTCACCGTGCCGGCGACCCTCCCGAAGCCGGAGCTTCTGCCGCTCACGGGGGGCTTTCGCCGCACTCCGGTGCTCCAGATCGGCGCCGACATCTACTGCGACACCCTGCGTATCGCGACGGAGCTCGATCGGCGCTGCCCCGAACCTCCGCTCCTTCCCGAGAGCGGGGCCGGCTTCGATGCCATCCTCGCCACGTGGGCCGAACGGGTGCTGATGTGGCCCACCGCGCGCTTCGTCACGGGGATGAACCGGGATGCCCTGCCGGAGGCCTTCTTCCGGGACCGCGCGGAGATGCGGGGCCACCCCGTGCCGACCAGGGACGAGGTCGCCGCCGGCCTTGCGCATGAGGAAGGCCAGCTCCGCCTCATGCTCGGATGGGTGGAGGACCTTGTCGCCGACGACCGTCGATGTGCGGTCGGGCGCTTGCCCCGGCTCGCCGACCTCGCTCTCTACCAGCGGCTGTGGTGGCTGAGGGCGCTGGACGGCAGGGCGGCGCATGCCCTCGACGACTTTCCGCGGACCCGGGACTGGATGGCTCGCATCGCGGCCGTCGGGCACGGAGAGCGTTCCGAGCTTTCGCCGCGCGACGCGCTTCGCATCGCATCGGAAACCGAACCGGACGACCCGCCTGGTGGTGGCGCGCCGGGTCACGACCTCGCGCCGCAAGGCCGGGTTCGCGTCGCGACCGAGGACTTCGCGCGGGACCCGGTGGAAGGCGAACTCGTCCACGCCACCCGGGATACGATCGCCATCCGGCGCGACGACCCTGAAGTCGGTCGCGTGCACGTCCACTTCCCGCGACTGGGGTACGCGGTGACGGCAGCTTGACACCTTCGCGCACGCAGGTCCGGCCCGGTTCGTACCGCCGAAAGGCGATCCGGCGGGGAGCGTTCGGGCGGAGGCGGGAGGGGCGTCCGTGGGTCGGCAGGCCACACATTGCGCAAGGATGCAAGCGTTGCGGCCGGAACGACGGGCGGGGGCGGCCACGCACTCATGTTCGTTCCCCTGGGACCGACGGGGAAAGGCCGCGGGGTATCCCCCGGCCGCTTCAATCCTTCCCCTGCTTCCGGTGCCGGTGAGCCCTGGGATCGAAATTGTGGGCGTGCGCCCACATGCCACGCTTCGCTTCACGCGCCTCCCGCTCGATGCGAATGTAGCGGTCACTATAGGCGGCGATCGCGTGTCCTTCCCGCACCAGCCACTCCCCGATGTCCCTGCCTTCGTGGGTTACGGTGCCGAGCAGGCGCCCGAACTTGTCCGTATCCTCAACCGAGACGCGGACGTGTTTTCCGCCGATTTCCCGGATCAGTGCGCTCTTCACGCGCTTTCCGTGGTTGAACCAGTAGCCATCCAGGTGTTTCGCCCGCTGGTCCCATTCAGGCGCGTCGAGCCCGGCGATCCGCACTTCCTGTCTGTCCACCCGTATACCGTCGCCGTCGGTCACAAAGGCTTTGCCGGTGATCGTGCGGGTGGGGCTCTCGACCCGGTGTGCGGGATGGAGCGGTGTGACGATTGAACGCCGGGAAGCCGCGTGGCGCCGCCTTCGTCCTGTTCTTCTCGAATGACCCCTCTTCCGATTCCGACGAGAACGGTTTCCGAAAGCGATATTGCGCAGGATGACGATTGCGACGACAAACCCAGCCAACCACCACCAATTCGCGAACAACCCGGAGACACCCTCCAACACCATGTTCTCCAGGCCAATCCTGTCCAATCGAATGTTCCTCCCCTTCAGATGGGCGCGTGCGGCGTGGGCACTCTAGCCAGTCGCAAAGCGGTTCGCCAGAAGCGTTCCGTCGCGGAAAGTGCAGTCAGGGATCAGTTTTCAGGTGCGGCGACCCGGCCTCGAACCCCATCGCCTCCGCATGTCTGGCCGCCGTCTCCTCGACCGCCGCATACGGGGCTTGCAATGACCATCACGACCGCCACCGGCCGCGAGCTCAACCAGGACATCGCCTGTGCGTAAAACGCGGCGGAGTCGAGACCGGTGTTCATCACGGATCGCGGAAGGCCCGCGCATGTGCAGCTCAGCATCGAGGACTACCGGCGGCTGGCGGGAGAGGACCGGAACCTCCTGGCTGCCCTGTCCGTGCCGGGGCTGGCCGACATCGACCTGAATCCGCCTCACGCCCGAATCGAAAGCGCGGAGGCCGACCTGGCCTGATGTTCCTGCTGGACACGAACGTCGTCTCCGAGCTTCGCAAGGTCGGCGACGGGAGGGCCGACGCCCGGGTGACCGCCTGGATATCAGAGCACGACGCGGCGAGCTTCTACGTCTCCGCGCTCACCCTCATGGAGCTCGAGATCGGCATCCTGCACATCGAAGGGCGAGATTCCGAGCAGGGCGAGCGGTTGCGAGGCTGGATGGTCCGGCACGTACTGCCGGAGTTCCTGGAGCGCACGCTGCCGGTCGATGCCCCGATCGCCCTGAAATGCGCCCGGCTGCACGTGCCCGACCCGCGGTCGGAGCGCGACGCGCTGATTGCGGCGACCGCCATCGTGCACGGCATGACGGTCGTCACGGGCAATCGGGCGGACTTCGAGGCAACGGGGGTGGCGCTCATCAATCCCTGGACCGCAACGTGACCGAGGACTTCGCGCACGACCCGGTCGAAGGCGAGCGCGCCCGCGCCACCCGGGATACGATCGCCAAACGGCGCGACGACCCCGGAGTCGGCCGCGTGCATGTCCGTTTCCCGCGGCTTGGGCATGCAGCAACGGCGCTTTCGAAATGATCGACCACGTCCGCCTCTACCCCGAGGAGGCCACACCGGCATGACGAAGACGGCCATCGTCACCGGCGGAGCCGGCGATATCGGCAAGGCCATCGCCAGGGGACTGCGCGAAATCGACTGGGACGTCGCGCTCGTGGATGTGGCGGAGACGGTCCACGAGACGGCGGCAGACCTCGGAGCGCGGGCCTTCTGCTGCGACATCACGGACCGGACGGCGCGCGCCGAGGTCGTCGCGACCGTTTCCAGTCCCGGAGCCCTCGTCAATTGTGCGGGTATCGTGCGGCTCACCCCGGTTCCGGACGTGTCCGAGGCGGAGTGGCGCCAGACCATGGAAACCAACCTCTACGCGCCGTTCTTCCTGTCGCAGGAGGTCGCACGGTCCATGACCGATGGCGGGGCCATCGTCAACATCGCGTCGGTCTCAGGGCTCAGGGCCGGGTTTGGCCGAATGTCGTATGGCGTTTCCAAGGCAGCGCTCATCCACATGACGAAGCAGTTCGCGCTCGAGCTCGCGCCGCGCGGCATCACCTGCAACGCCATCGCGCCCGGCCCGGTCGAGGGCGACATGGCCCGCGCGCATCCACCCGATCAGGTCGCGGACTATCTGAAGACCATTCCGCAGGCCCGCTACGCGAAGGCGAAGGAGATCGCGGATGCGGTGGTCTTCCTCTGCACCCCCGCCGCGGGCCACATTAGCGGCCAGTGCATCGCCGTCGACGGGGGGTGGACGGCGGCCGGGGTCGGGGTGGCCGCCGCCCAGAATCAGACTTGGCCACCACCGGACCTGGCCACCCGGTAAGCACACGACTGACCTGAACCCTCTTCACAAGACAAGGCCGCCGCCGATGCCATCGCTGCCCTCGCTGCCCTCGCAGCCCTCGCAGCCCTCGCAGACCATGTTCAAGGCTGACGTGCGGTGCCGCACTTCTACCGGAGTCTGTTGACCGTTGTCGGCCGAGCTGCGCCCCAACCGGGATCGACGAGGTTGGCAATTGACAAGGTAGCAATCGGTAGCTACTTTGCCCGGCATGCGATCGGTCGGCATCAAGGTCCTGAACAGCAAGCTGAGCGAATACGTCCGGCTCGCAGCGTCCGGCGAGACGATCCTGGTGACCGACCGTGACCGTGTGGTGGCGGAGCTGGGCCCGCTGAGGGAGACCCGGAGCCCGGTCCTCGCCGATGCCTTCCTGGCGGATGCGGTGCGGTCCGGTGTGCTCGCGCCGCCGGCGCTGGGGGGCTACGGACCGCCGCCCAAGCCCGCCCCGGTCGCCAGTCTGGACGAGGTTCTGGCCGAGCTCGACGAGAGCCGACGCGACCGTTGATCTATCTCGACACGTCCGTCGCGCTGGCCTGGCTGCTGACCGAGGACCGCCAGCCCGCGGCGTCCTTCTGGGACGGGACACTCGTGTCCAGCCGGCTTCTCGAATACGAGATATGGACGCCGCTGCACGCGCGCGGGCTTGCGGACTCACACGGCGAGGCGGCGCGCCGGCTTGTCGGACGGGTCGCACTGCTGGAGCTGACTCCGAGGGTTCTCACGCGGGCGCTGGATGCCCTTCCCGGTCCGGGGCCGCTGCGGACCCTCGACGCCCTGCATCTGGCGTCGTGCGCGTACCTGGCGGACCAAGGTCAGGAAGTGGAGCTCGCGAGCTACGACCGGCGGATGAATGCGGTCGCCCGCGCGATGGACATTCCGCTTCTTGATCCGGAGGCATCTCGAGGGTCGTGACCCGCAACCTGCGGGATCTTCCGGCTGACCACCTGGGCCCCCGCAACGGACTCACGGAACGGCATCCCGACGCGTTCATCGCCGGGGCGGGGCGCGGCACGCCAGTGCGGGACGAGGGGCGCGGCTCAGATGCGCATCTGTTGGACCTGGGCGGAGATGCCGCCATCGAGGACCCATAGCTGCCCCGTCGCGTAGCGCGCCTCGTCGCCGGCCAGCCAGTTGACGAGGTTCGCCATGTCCTCGGGCGTGCCCCAGCGCCCGAGCGGGTGCACGCGGCGCGCCTCGTCCCGCATGCTCGCGGCCTCGGCATCGCCCTTCGCATCGAAGAAGCTCCTCAGCATCGGGGTGTCGACGTAACCGGGGCAGATCGCGTTGACCCGGATGTTGTCGGGGCCGTGGTCGCAGGCCATCGCGCGCGTGAGGGCATGCACCGCGCCCTTGGTCGCGCAGTAGGCGGCGAGGTTCGGGTCCGCGATGAAGCCGTCGTAGGAGCCGAAGTTGACGATCGAGCCGCCGCCCGCCCGGCGCATGAGGGGGAGCGCGTGCCGGGAGGCGAGGAAGGTTCCGGTCACGTTGACCGCGAAGATGCGGTTCCACTCCTCGAGGGAGGTCTGCTCGACGGTCTTCTCGATCTCGATGCCGGCCGCGTTGACGAGCACGTCGAGCCGGCCGTGCTCGCGCTCGACGCGGGCCATGAGCTCGACGGTGCTCGCTTCGCTCGTGACGTCGTGGCGGTGGAAGACGACCACACCGGGCGCGGCCTCGGAATCGGCACCGGAACCGGCACGGGGATCGGCATCCGACGCGGGTTCGGAGAGGCCGGTCGCGTACACGGTCGCGCCCTCGGCCGCGAAGCGCGCGCAGACCGCCGTCCCGATGCCGCCGCGCCCGCCGGTGACGACCGCCACCTTCCCGGCGAGATATCCCGCGCGGACGGCGCTCGCGCCCGTGCTCGTTCCCGCGCTCATGACGCGCCGCCCGCCCGGCGGTAGGCCGCGAGCACGAGCCCGTGGAAGTGATGCACCGCGTGCTCGCTCAAGCCGGAGCCCGCCGGGTCCACCACGTAGCGACCGCGCTCGAAGGCGGGGGTCCGCATGCCGCGCTGCACGCTCTCGACGAGCCCGATGTCCTCGGGCTGGAGCACCTCGTCGATGTACCGGATCGCCTCCATCTCCGCCTCCGTCGGCGTCGCGCTCTCGAAGAAGAAGTCGAACGCTTCGTACGTCTCCTCCGGCCCCGTCGGGACGAACCGCCACACCATGAAGTTCCCGCGGCCGGGATAGCGCATGAGGGTCGTGTTCGGCCAGAGGTACCAGACCGCGTGGTCGGTCACGCTCGCTTCCCCGACGCCGTAGGCGCTGTTCTGCGACCGGCCCGCCTTCGCCATGTGGCTCGACCAGGTGCCGTGGGTGGAGACCTTGTACGTGTCCATCTCCACCAGGCTCACGAAGTCGCGGTGCGCGACCGGGCAGTGGTAGCACTCGAGGAAGTTGTCGACGACCGCCTTCCAGTTGGCGCGGACGGTGTAGGTCAGGCGGTGCGCGAAGGTGAGCGAGCCGAGGTCCGGGGCATACCCCATCACCTCCGGCGCGAGACCGGCCGCCTGCTCGGCAAGCGGTGCTGCCTCGCCGTCGAGGTTCACGAAGACGAGGTGGCAGAACACCTCCACCCGGACGGGGGCGAGGGAGATCGCGGAGGGGTCGAAGTTCTCGATGCGCTCGGAGTGCCGGGCCCGGTGGAGCCGCCCGTCAAGCGCATACACCCACCCGTGGTACGGGCACGTGATGTGCCGCTCGGCCCGGCCGGCGCCCGCCAGCACCTCGTGCCCGCGATGCTTGCAGACGTTGTAGAAGGCGCGAAGCACCCCGTCCGCACCGCGCACCGCGACGACACCGCGATCCTGAATCCGCGCCGTCACGTAGCTCCCCGGCTCCCGCAGCTTCTCCTCGTGGCAAAGGAACTGCCAGCTCCGCCGGAAGATCTCGGCCCGCTCGGCATCGAGGAACGTGGGATCGACGTAGCAGTCCGCCCCGATCGACGCCGACCGAACCGCGACCGGGTCGTACCCCTCCCCCGCGCACGCAAGCTGCTCCCGCGTCAACCGATCCGCCACGAACCATCTCCCCCGGCGCGGGTCCCAAAGACAGGGTAAGGGTATTCGAACATCCGGTTGAACCTTCATGAGTTTCACTATAGTGTGCATTGTTATGGAAACTCATACCAGCGGATGATCATGGCCGAGCTGCCGGAGGCCCTTACCGTGGTCGAACTGACAACGGACGAGGTCGAGAGGCTCTCGAGTCGACTGCAGGAGGAGACCCGGGCGGCAAGGCGCTCGCAGGGCAAGCAGCAACGATGGATTCTGATCGGCGCCGAGTCCCGGCGAGAGGCGGCGGTCATTCGCACGACCGCGACGATGGCCCGGCGAATCGTCGGGCAGCGCCGCAAGGAGATCACCGAGCGCAATGTCGAGGCGCTTGTCGATCTGTATCTCGAAGGCGAGAAGCGCGCCGATGTCGATGGGGAGCTCGAGCAGGACAACGCCGAGCTTCGCGCGCGCTACCTTCTGGAGGTGCCGACCTGGACCGCCGCCGAAATCCACGAGCTCATGCACGGTTCGCAACTGCGCAACCCGAGCGAACCGGCCTCACGCTGGCGGCGCGAGAAGAGGGTCTTTGCGGTGCGTGGCGGCCGTGCCCAGCTCTTTCCACGCTTCCAGTTCGCGGATGGCAATCCACTGCCGGTCATCAAGGAAGTGCTGAAGCGTCTGCCGGACGACATGACGCCGTGGCAGATCGCGTTCTGGTTTCGGTCGGGCAATGGCTGGCTCGACGGGAAGTCGCCCGAAGCGGCGCTGGGCGACGAGGACGGCGTCCTGTCGGCCGCCGGCCGCCTGCGTGAGCCGGCCATCGGCTGACGATGACGATCCGGAAGCCGCCGTCTCCGCTCACGCGCCCGCAATCTTGCGTTCTGCCCTCGGGAACCGCGCTGCATCGCGTTCATCGAACCACCTGGCGGGCCGCTGAGTTCAACTCAGGATCCGGCGGGCCGACACGCTTCGCCCCGTTCAACGACAGCACCGGAGCGCCGGTACCCTCCCTCTATGCGAGTGCCACGCTGCGGGCGGCGATCCATGAGACGATATTCCACGACGTGCCCGCGAACGCAAGGATCAGGACGGTTCGTCTGAACGAGGTGCAGATTCGCACGCATTCGGAGCTCTTGACCATCCGTGATCTGCGCCTTGTCGAGCTGCGCAACGTGACTCTGGGCAAATGGGGCATTTCGCTCAGGGACCTCATCTCGTCCAGTCCGGCCGTCTACGGTCAGACTGCCTTGTGGGCCGCAGCCGTCCATCACGATATTCCGGACGCCGATGGTCTCGTCTGGACTTCCAATCAGTGCGAGCCGGACGACGAATGTCTTTTCTTCGGTGACCGCGTTCGCGAGAGCGACTTCACGGCCGTGCGATCGCGCGACGGCGCAACCGTCAAGTCGTTGGTGAAAGACGTCAGGGACGAAGGCCGGCGACGGGGCATCACTTTGACGATCTGAGCGGGCCCGTGCGCCCCCGGCCCGGCACGTCCGGGGTCGGGTCCTCCCCGGAAAGCCGCGTCCACGCAATCGCATCGCGCGGCCGGCATCGACCGAGATCGAGGTGAAGCGACATGACCATGAAGGGCATCGGGGACAACGCGTTCACGGCAACGACCCCCTACGGCCTTCGCGACGAGGCCACCTACGCAGGGGCGCTCAGCTTCCTGCGCCGACCCTATACGCGCGATCTCGCGGACGCCGACATCGCGGTCACCGGAATCCCGTTCGATCTCGCGACCACCAACCGTCCGGGCGCACGTCTCGGGCCACGTGCGGTCCGGGCCGCCTCGGCCCAGCTTTCCTGGGGACCACCGTGGCCGTGGGGGTTCGATCCGACGAAGCGTCTTGCCGTCGTCGACGCGGGAGACTGTGCCCTGGACCACGGCCGGCCCGCCGACATCCCAGCCTGCATCGAACGCCACGCGGCGGACATCCTCGACGCCGGCGCGTCGATGCTCAGCATCGGAGGCGATCACTACGTGACCCTGCCGATACTCAGGGCCCACGCGGCCCGCCACGGGCCACTCGCGCTGGTTCACTTCGACGCCCACAGCGACACCTGGCGCGACGAGGACGGCCGCATCGACCACGGGACGATGTTCTGGCACGCGGTAAAGGAGGGCATCGTGGACGTCGCCCGCTCGGTGCAGATCGGGATCCGGACCCACAACGAAGACCGGCTCGGATTCACGTGGCTCGACGCGGCCTGGGTCCACCAGCACGGACCGGCGGCCGCGGCCGAGGAAACGCGGCGCATCGTCGGCGACGCCAGGGCCTACCTCACGTTCGACATCGACTGCCTCGACCCGGCTTTCGCTCCGGGGACGGGAACCCCGGTGACGGGAGGACTGTCGACGCATCAGGCGCAAAGCATCGTTCGCGGCCTTTGCGGAATCGACTTCGTTGCGATGGACATCGTCGAAGTGGCTCCGGCCTACGACGTGGCCGAAAACACCGCACTGGCGGCCGCCAGCATCGCCCTCGACTATATCTGCGTGCTCGCGCAGTCACGGCCGGATGCCGCTTGAGGCCCCCGCGCGCTCGTCCTCCGGCGCCGATCCGATACGATTCCGCCGGGTCCGCGGCGGCGGGTCAGGGGGCCGTATCCGCCGGCCGGCGCGAGGGCATCACCGGGCTCGCACCCCCAGGCGCAGGGGCCCGGCACCGCACGGGCGGCCACCCAAGAGGCTGCGGCGAAGTCGCGAGCGAGCCGCAAGACCTTCAACCGTCACCCGAGGGTGGGGACTATTCGATGACCACAACCGGCGAAATCCAAGTGACCCCCGACCGTCGCAGCCCATGAAGCATCCAAGGGCGACCGCATGGGGCGCCGGCATCATGGGAGTGGCCGGGCTCCTCGGCTCGGTGCTCGGCCCATCGCCGCTCCTCCTGCCCTTCGCACCGCTCATTTCCGTCGCCTACGCACCGTTCGTGGCCGCGACCTCCGCCCTCGGAGTGCCCGCCGGCCTCGCCAACCTCGGGCTCGGCGGCAAGGCCGCCTTCATCCTCTGGTGCGTCCTCCTCGGCGCCGCGGCCGGCCGCCTGCTCGGCGCCTGGCGAGCGCGCCGCCGAGCCCGACGCACCGAACCGCAATGACGAACACATCCGAGACCCTGTACTGAATCGCGGGCCGCAAGTTCGTCGCTGTCCGACGCCGAAACGCCGCCCCCCCGCAGCTCGTGCCACCTTGTCCCGCGTCCTGGGACCAGACCGTATCGCTGGTGCGTTATCGAAGCCGACTCCCAATGTCGTACCGAGAGACAGCGGCGCGGAAGTCCAACCCCTTGGCGAATGCCTTCCGGGGGTCAGGATCCTCAGTGAATCCAGTCATAGGAAGGACGAAAGGTAAGTCAAAACAAAGTTGTGAAGAGGTCGTTGCGGCGCGGAAATTGGTATATAAGGTAAATGCCAAGGAAAGGACATCTGTTCTGAACTCCCGTGCGCCGGGGCAACACCCTTTGCAATCGATTCTCAAGTACTTCCTCGAGCGCGGTTGGCGGGTGCAGACCCCCGCGAAGCCGTCGTGCACGAGCGGGACGAGGCCCAACTCGCCGCCCTCAAGCGAGTGCGCGCCGCCACACGAGCGACGAAGCGGTTGACCATCGAGCCGGTTCTGACGGTGGACCTCCCCGGCACGTGTGTTCCGCTACCTCTACTGACAGCTGTCAGGGAACCAACATGACCACGTCGAGAGAACAGTTTCGGCAATGGCTGGAAGCGCCCGAAGGTGCGCGCCTCGAATTCAAGGAAGCGCGGCACAGCTACCATTTCGAGAAACTACTGCAATATTGCGTGGCTCTAGCCCGCATGTTGCATGAAGGTCGCGATTTTGTTTTCTGGCGCGTTGTTTCGCTTTCTTCGGAGCGTTTTCGAGAGGTCGGTCGGCGGTTGATGGCCCGGAGGGTCGGTGTGGAGCGGGGGAGAGGGGCATTTCAG
>JAPOPW010000068.1 GCA_026712715.1 Immundisolibacterales bacterium
AGGGGTGCGGGATTTCGCGAAGCCCGTGCAGTAGGCTCCGGGGCGCTTGCGCTCGCCGACCGTTCCCTCGATCCAGCGTTTCCCGGCCATCATCCTCACGAACTCGCCCATCCGGGGGGCCACCGAGCCGTACGACGCGGCGATGAGATCCACGGCCTCCTCGTAGGGGATCGGCCCGCTCCCGCCCCCCGCCCCGGCCCCCGCCGCGGGGGCCGGGGCGCGCTGGTCCCAGGGACCGTAACGCTCCTTGCCGCAGGCCCGGGCCTGGAGCCGGGCGGCCCGGCGGGCGAGCGGCACGGCCTCGGCGGCGACCCCGAGGATCGTGTCCAGGGTCGCCCGGGAAACACGGTTGAGATGCAACGGGGCGTCGAGGAAATGCACCGGCCGGCCGCCGCGCGAACGTCTCCGGCACATCTCGAGGCGCCAGCCGGCGAT
Organism: Immundisolibacterales bacterium; assembly: GCA_026712715.1. Taxonomy (GTDB): domain Bacteria; phylum Pseudomonadota; class Gammaproteobacteria; order HK1; family HK1; genus JAJDXW01. The sequence goes on from JAPOPW010000068.1 coordinate 436, forward strand.
GGCGTTGATGGCCGCCGCGCACGACTCGGCGTGCGCTTCCCAAGCCCCGTTGATGGCCCGCCACGCATTCTCGCGGAGTGAATCGTCCGGCTTCATCATGAGACCGCTCGCCTCCGCGAGTCCCATGACCCGGCGCTCGTTTCCGACCGTCACCTCGCACGAAAGGGATCCGGAAAGCTGGCTGTAGAGGCGTCCCCAGGCGTGGATCCCGTCCTCGGCGAGCCCGGCCGCAAGGGTCTCCTCCTCGATGCTCAGGAGCTCGTGGCGGCGCTTGCGCGAGTGCTCGACCGAGAAGCGCGCAGGCGCGGTCGCCGGGTCGCCCAGCCACGCTTCGACCACGTCGTCCGGCGCCCGATCCAGGAACTGCGAGAGCGGCTCGGCAAGCACGGCGAAGCGCTTCCGGAACGATTGCAACCGGCCGCGAAGGACCTGCGCGGCGGCGGCGTCGCTGTCGACGCTGAGGAGGCAGTTCGCGTACACGGCGGGGTCCTGAAGAAGGCGGGCCCCTTCCTCGGAAAGGACGAAGAGTCGGCGGGCCGCCTCGATGCCGTCCTGCGCCGCCTCGACGCTCAGGTCACCGGCACGCTCCAGCACCGGGAGCAGCACGGCGTTGATGCCCTCGACCTCGTCGAGAAGCCCGTCCAGACGCTCGAGATCCGCCTCGATCTCCACCGAGCCCGGCGCCGGATACTCGCTCGCGAGATCCCAGCTCACCCCCTGCACCGCCGTCGCGTCCCCGGTACCCGCGTTCATCGCCCCTCCAGTCCTGTCTGCGCTCCGGCCGCGCGCCCGATCAGCCGGCCGCGGAGCTGGTGCTGCCGGTCCATACGTAGTCGCGGAGAACCCGTCGGAAATCGACACAGGGATTGTCGAGTCGGGGAAGCCCCTGCCCCGGGCGCCAACCGGCGAGCCCGAGACAGTAGGCCTCGATCCGGCCGCACGCGGCGGCCAGGTCCCCTTCCTGCCGGGCAAGGGCGGCCCGCCGTGCTGCGGCGTGACACCGTTCGGCGAGCAGACGATCGCTTTCCAATGCTTCCGGCGACCCCGTAGCCACGCGAGGCAGCTCCACATGGCCCAGCATCACCGCATGCGCCGGATTGGGCGCGAGGTGTCGCCGGGCCAGCGAATCGACGACGGCGGCCGCGTGCATCATTGCGGCACCGCTCATCTCCCATGCCGAGTCGGCCAGTCCCCGCTCGCCTCCGTGCCAATGGACGAAGGCGTGCACGAGGGTCTGATTGATCATGACCATGAGGCTCGCGAAGAGCGAGTCGAGCCCGAGACTCGCCGGGCCCGCAATCTCGCCCCGGTTCGCTTCGTCGCCTGGGTACTCGACGCGCTGCTCGAGCCAGTCCTGATACGCGTCCCGGCAACCCAAGGGAACGGAGACCAGTTCGATCGGCGCATTTCGCGCGTACGGCGCCAGCTCCCGCTCGACCGACGCGAGTACCCCTTTCAATCGGCGATCGAGCTGCAATTCGGCGTTCAGCACCACGTTCAGGCCGTCTCCGGGCTTGGGCATGTCCACCGCAAGGGAACGACGGTCGGCGGCCAGCGAGGGCGGGTGTCCGGTCGACACCACGAAGTCCACGATGCGAAGGGCATTCGGAAGGTCGACCGCATCGATCGAGGTGATCCGGTTCGCGACGGCTGCTTCTCCCCACGCTCCGAGCATGAGGACGTGAATGAAGTGCTGTTGAACCGCCCCCAACTGAAGGCCGAGCACCCGATTGAGGCCGCGAACCACGGGATCGTTCATCCGGGCCTCCATCCAGACCGCCGCGGACCATTGTGGCACCGCGACACCCCGTGCACCTCTTCGCCCGGAGACGCGGAAGACACGGTTCGTGCAATCGTCAGATATTCCCTTATCATACAACTATCTACACCCCGATACCCGGTTTGGATCCTCCCGCCGCGACGCGGAACCCCGGGCTCGAAGCGAACGGCTCGAGGCGAGACGGCAAAGGCCGCTCCCCGGCCGGGGCGGGGCCGGATCTCGCGCCGCGATCCCGGGACCACCCCCGGCTCGGGGACCGCACCGTCCCCGAACGAGAGGACTCTCCCGAATGCGAATGCCTCGAGGTTGCGCGAAGGGCGGAGCCGCAAGGCGGAACGGATTCCTCCAATCGGTTCTGCCGGCGTTCTCCGATGAATGAAGCAGTCGATTGTGAGCTGCAGCGATTGTCGACTGTTCCATTCCTGGTCAGGCTGAAATCTCGTGTTTCCTCCCGCGACGGGAACGGGGACCGGAGCCGGGCGGGAATTCGGGCTCGAAGTCGGGTCTCCCATTTGGGAGGGAGAACCACACGAGGATCGTAAGAATTCAATTATCTATTGATTTCAAATATGAAATCGGAGTCATTGACTGGCCCACCAGCAAGGCCGGCGCGGTTTGACTTCCCTTCCGGCGCTCTGCTACAAGGCGGTAGCGCCTGGAAAATATCGGAGCGAAGCAATGTCCATCATTCGTTCGGTGCTGGCCACCGCACTCGGCCTGCTTGCCTTCTTCAGCGCCACCGCCGTACTCGGCGAGGCCCGCACCGGCGGAACCCTCGTGGTGGCGACGACCAACGATACGCCCGACCTCGACATTCAGAAATACATCAGCAGCTCGCAGCACAACGCCCTCATGCCGCTCTACAACGGACTGGTGGAGAAGGACTGGACGGCGGACGAGCCGTTTCACCCGATCGTGCCGGGGCTTGCCACGAGCTGGTCGGTCTCCGAAGACGGCAAGACGTACACCTTCAACCTTCGCGAGGGAGTGACATTCCACGACGGATCCCCGTTCAACGCGGAGGCCGCCCACTTCAACTTCCAGCGGATGACGGACAAGGACTCTCCATACTACGACCAGCAGGCCGGCAGCACCGCGACGGGCGTGCTGAAGGGCCTCAAGGGCTCGCGGGTTGTGGACGAGTACACCTTCGAGGTGGAGCTTGCGGAGGCGAACGTCGGCTTCATCGAGGCCATCGCCAGCCTTCCCAACTACTACATGATCAGCCCGGCCGCCATTCAGAAGTTCGGCAACGAAGAAATCGGACAGCACGCGGTCGGCACCGGCCCGTTCAAGCTCGTCGAGTGGGTGCGCGGACAACGCACCGTGATGGAGCGCAACGAGGACTACTGGGGCAAGAAGCCCTACGTGGACCGGATGGTGTATCGGCCCATCATCGAGCCGGCGGCGCGAGTGGCCGCGCTCAAGGCCGGCGAGGTCCACATTGCCTGGGATATTCCGGTCGACCAGGTCGAGCCTCTCCAGGGCGACCCGCGGTTCAACATCTTTCTCCGCGGCCTGCCCGCAACCAAGGTGATCGAGTGCTGGCAAGCGAGCGGGCCTTTCTCCGACCGGCGGGTGCGCAAGGCGGTCAACATGGCGATCGACCGCAAAACGCTGGCCGAGGTCATCCTCAAGGGCACGGCCATTCCGGCGACCCAGCTCTACGGTATCGGCTCCGCTTCGTTCGACCCGGATCTTCCCATCTTCGAAGAATATGATCCGGAGGGTGCGAAGAAGCTCCTCGCCGAGACCGCCCACCCCGACGGGTTCGGGTTCTTCGTCATCACCTCGCCGGAGAACGAGCCCGTCGCGGGCGCCCTGCAGGCCTATGAGTTCGTGCAGGCCAACCTGCAGGCCATCGGCGTCAACATGGAGATCCGGGTCCGCGACAACGCCGAGTTCGGGGCGGCCTACATGCGCGTGAAGGCCGACGACGAGTGCGTCACCTTCGACCGGGGCTACGACACCGATTTCATCCTCGACATGGGGTACTACGGCGGGCAGTGCGTTCCGAACGGGCTGAACAACCAGTGCTTCCAGAATGCGGAAGTCGATCGGTTGATGGAGCAGGCCTACACGGCGAGCAGCATCGACGAATGGCGGGATCTGCACCGGCAGGCCCAGCAGCACATCATCGACGACAGCGGCAGCTTCCCGCTCGTGCACGGGCTGCGGCCGATGGCCTCGATGAAGCAGGTGCAGGACTGGCTTCCGGCCAAGGCGTGGCTCCAGTTCCCGGGATACGCGTGGCTCGCCGAAGAATAGATCGATTCTGTCGGACGGCATGATTCGACGGCCGTCGGCGCTCTCCGCCTCGGGGGTCCGGCGGTCGTTCGTTTCGGAGGCCGGGGCCGATCGGCTCCGGCGTCCGGAACCGCGCGCCGAGCGGGCGCCCGGCGAAGGCAACGGTCGCGTAGAGCCTCGCCTTCGATCCCTCCCGCGCACCCTCTCGGCCTGACCAGGCGGGGCTCACGGCAAGATGCTTCGCTTCCTCGCCTGGCGGCTCTTGTTCCTGATACCGGTGCTCCTCGGCGCGTCGGCCGTCGTATTCACCCTCATCCAGCTTGCTCCCGGTGACCCCATCGACGTCCTGATGGGCGTCTTCGCCTCTCCCGAAGCGAGGGAGGCCCTGCGCGCGAAGTACGGTCTCAACGATCCTGCGTACGTGCAGTACTTCCGGTGGCTCTGGCACATCCTCCAGGGCGACTGGGGGGTGTCCATCCAACAGCGCCGTCCGGTGCTGCCGCTCGTGATGGAGAAGTTCTGGATCACCATGCTGCTGACCGGGGCGGCGGGTCTCTTCGCCATCGTCGTCGGGGTCGGGGCGGGGGTCATCGCCGCGGTCAAGCAGAACTCGCTCACGGACCGGCTGATCCTGCTGGTCTCGGTGTTCTCGCTCAGCATGCCGGCGTACTGGCTCGGCCTGGTCTTCATCTTTCTGTTCTCGGTCACCCTCGGCTGGCTGCCGACGGGAGGGATGCGTTCGTTCATGGGGGAGAAGTCCAACCTGGACGTGCTCGAGCACATGATCATGCCGGGCGTCGTCGCCGGCCTCACACCGGCCGCAATCATCGCCCGGGTCGCCCGCGCGGCGATGCTGGAGGGGATGCGGCTCGACTACATGACCGCGCTGCGGGCCAAGGGCCTTTCGGAGCGGGCGGTCATCCTCCGCCATGCGCTGCGAAACGCGCTTCCCACGATCGTCAACATGACCGGACTCCAGATCGGCTACCTCATCCTCGGCGCCGCGCTGTTCGTGGAGATCATCTTCAGCTGGCCCGGCCTCGGATACGAGATATACAAGTCGGTGATCGGCCGCGACATGCCGATGATGCTCGGACTCGTGCTGTTCAGCACGATCGTTTTCGTGCTGTTGAATCTGCTCGTGGACGTGCTCTACCGGGTCATCAACCCGCGCGTGCGCGCGGACTAGGAAGCGGCGGTGGACCGAACCGACAACGAACCGATTCCCGTCGCCGCCCCGACGGGCGGATCGCAGGAGGGCGGGTGGCCGCGCGTGCTGTCGGGCGTGCGGAGCCACCAGGGGATTGCGGTCGGGGCGGCCATCGTCATGGCCGTGGTCCTGGTCGCGCTGCTCGCACCATTCATCAGCCCCTACGATCCGAACGAGATTCACCCCATCGACCGGCTCAAGGGAATCGGGACCCCGGGCTACCTGCTGGGTACCGACATCCAGGGCCGGGACATGTTGAGCCGGCTCGCGTGGGGCTCCCGGACCTCTCTCGCCATCGCGGTGGTGCCGCTCGCGATTGCGGGGCTCATCGGGCTCCTGCTGGGCTCGTTCGGGGCCTACGGCGGCGGGGTCTCGGAGACCCTGATCATGCGCGGAATGGATGTGGTCTTCGGGCTTCCCCCGATCCTGCTCGCAATCGCGGTGGCCGCAACCCTCGGACCCGGCCTGTTCAATCTCCTCGTCAGCCTGACCATTGTGCTGATTCCGCCCATGACCCGGGTCACCGCCCAGGTCGTCGCAATCCTGCGCGAACAGACCTTCGTCGAGGCCGCCCGAGCGAGCGGCGCTCGCGATCTGCAGATCATCTTCCACCACATCCTTCCGAACAGCGTGGCTCCGGTGCTCGCCTATGCGACCTCGCTCGCCGGGTCGATGGTGGTCTTCGGGGCGGGAATCAGCTTCATCGGCCTCGGAATCCAGCCTCCGCGGGCGGACTGGGGGCGCATGATCAACGACGGTCGTGAGGTCCTCGACCTCATGCCCCACGTGTCCACGTTGCCCGGGATCGCGATCGTCGTGCTCGCGGCCGGCTTCAACTTCCTCGGCGACGGCCTGCGGGACCTGCTCGACCCGCGCATGAAGGTCTAGCGAGGCTGCGCCCCGGACCGACGAGACATGTTCGAAGCCACCCATCCTTGTTCGAGTCCCGGCTGCTCCGTAGAGGGAGAAATGCAAGCATTTCTCTTGGTTGCAGCCTCGAACGTTTCGTTCCTGAAACCGTTTTGCAAACTTGACTCATCTGTAAAGATCGGGGCTCCTCAAGGAGTCTAGCCGGAGCGCCGGCCGGCACGGAGCGTTCGACGGGCATGGAACACGCGGAGCTGCTGAGGGTCGAAGGGCTCAAGACCTGGTTCCATTCGCGCCATGGGGTCGCGAAGGCGGTCGACGGAATCGACTTTTCGATCGGCGAGGGCGAGCACGTCGGACTGGTGGGCGAGTCGGGGAGCGGGAAGAGCGTGACTGCGCTCTCGATCCTGCGACTGGTGCGCGACCCGCCGGGCCGGATTGTGGACGGACGGATCCTCTTCGAGGGCCGGGACCTCCTTTCCCTGTCGGACGAGCAGATGCGTCGGATCCGGGGAAGGCGAATCTCGATGGTGTTCCAGGACCCGGCGAGCCATCTCGATCCGGTAATGAAGGTCGGGGACTGGATCGCGGAGGCGGTCGCGCTTCACAAGGGGACGAACCGCAAGGAGGCCATCGCCGAGGCGGTCCGATTGCTTCAGGTGCTCAAGGTGCCGTCGCCGCGCGACGTGTTGCACGCCTACCCCTTCCAGTTGAGCGGCGGGATGTGCCAGCGGATCCTCATCGCCACCGCCATCGCGACCGAACCGGTGCTGATCATTGCAGACGAGGCGACCAGCGCGCTGGACGTCACGGTCCAGGCGAGCATCCTGCGGACTCTCGGAGAGCTCACCGAGAACATCGGGACGGCCGTCCTGCTGACGACCCACAACATGCGTGTGGTGCGAAAGGCGTGCTCGAGGGTCATGGTGATGTATGCGGGACGTGTCGTGGAGGACTGCCGCACCGAGCACCTGTTCGAGAGGCCGATGCACCCCTATACCGTCGGGCTCCTCAACGCGGTGCCCTCGCTCGATCGCGTCGGCCGACCGCTGATCCCCATGCTCGGCGAGCCTCCCCTCCCGACCGCGACCCCGCCGGGGTGCGCGTTCTTTGCGAGATGTCCCATCCGCCGCCCGATCTGCCAGGAGAAGCGGCCACCGCTCCTCGAGGTCGCCCCGGGCCGGTCCAGTGCCTGCCTGTTCCCGGAGGAAGCCGGTGGCGCACGATAGCCTGCTCCGCGTCGAAGGGCTGCGGAAGTACTACCAGGCGCGGGGAAACGCCTTCATCCGGTCGGAGACCCGGCCCGTCAGGGCCGTCGACGACGTGAGCTTCTCGGTCGGGCCCGGCGAGGTGGTCGCGGTGGTCGGCGAGTCGGGGTGCGGGAAGTCGACCCTGGGGCGGTTGGTCATCCGTCTCCTCGAGCCGACGGCCGGTACCATCGCGTTCAACGGCGTCGACATCACCCGGGTCGGCGGCGAAGAGCTCCGCCGGACCCGTCTGCTCATGCAGATCGTGTTCCAGGACCCGTTCAGCTCCCTCAATCCGCGGATGACGGTCGGCGATGCCGTCGCCTACCCGCTGCGTGTTCACGGTCTCGACAAGGACCGGGAGAAGACGGTGGCCGGGCTGCTCGAGCGGGTGGGCTTGAGCGCGATGCATTCCCGGCGACTCCCCCACGAGCTGAGTGGCGGTCAACGGCAGCGGATCGGAATCGCGCGCGCGATCGCCGTCAACCCTCGTCTCGTCGTGCTCGACGAGCCGGTAGCGGCGCTCGACCTGTCCGCCCAGGCCCACGTCCTCAACCTGTTCAAGGAGCTCCAGCGCGACATGGGGATGGCATACCTGTTCATCACCCACGATCTCAGCGTCGCCGAGTTCATGGCCGACCGCATCCTCGTCATGTACGCGGGCAAGCTCATGGAGATCGGCGATCGCAAGAGTCTCTTCGAGAGCCCCCGGCATCCCTACACCGAAGCCCTGCTCTCCGCGGCGGTGCTCGGGAGCTGGGGTGACGCGGTCAGGGAGACCATCCTCGAAGGCGATCCGCCGAGCCCGATATCGCCTCCCCCGGGGTGCCGGTTCCATCCGCGCTGTCCGTACGCGGAACCGGTCTGCGCATCGGAGGAGCCTTCGCTGATCCGGCTCGACAACGACCAGACGGCGGCCTGCCACCGGCTGACGGGGAAGCTCGGCCGAACCGCCGCCGCGCCGTCGCAACGGTAGCCCCCGGCCCGAAACGGCCGTCCGGACGATCGGGCTCGCGGTCTCGGCGAGCGACATTCCGTACCGGCGTTGACAGTCCGGAAGATCGCGCATCACCCACGTGTGGTACGCGTGGCCGAGCTCGTGCGCGAGGGTGATGACGTCGCTCGCCCCGCCCGTGTAGGTCATGTAGACCCGAGGGGTGCGGGATTTCGCGAAGCCC
>JAPOPW010000011.1 GCA_026712715.1 Immundisolibacterales bacterium
CTCGGTTTCGCTCCCTACTTCGGATATTCGCTCGAACGGAACCGCTCGACCATCCCGATTCGCGAGTACCGGACCCAGGGAGTGGTTGCCGGCATCTCGAGGGCATTGTGAGCGCGGGAACGCCGTGGCGGCTGCGATGAGCGCCTCTAGCCAAGGGGGTCGACACCGCTGCGCACATCCTTCACTGCCATCGCGGCGGGCCATTCAGGACCAACCACCGGAGCGGGGGAGACGAGGCCATGGCGCAGGCTGACGTCGTGAAAGGCACCGATGCGCTGTTCGTGACCCAGGACACGTGCAGGAACCTCTCTCCCACGACTTTCTCGTCGAGCACATCTCACCATCCTCAGAACACAGCCCACGAAGGGATGGTGCACTACCTCAACGACGAGGAGTTCGCGGCGGCAGAAATAATCGTCGAAGAGGTCGAATGGCAGAGGGACACTGGCCCCATGAACGTGGTGATCCATCGTTCCGGACATCTGTGTCACCGAAAAGGACCGGGTGTGGAGCATTCCGCTCTCGAAGTACTTCCCGCCGCGTGTCTACGATTTGCTCACCCGTCGCGACGAAATCATCTCGCTTGCTGCGAAGCGGTTCATCGAGAACGTCGGTGAATCGCCGTCCGGCGACTTCTGACCATGGTGCTCCGTCGGGAACGCATCTACCACAAGCGCGACCGCCTGCGGCAGCTGCGCGCGTTCTGCCACGCGGGAAGGTTCGAAAGCATCACCCGGGCGGCCGACCACCTCGGCATTACCCAGCCTGCGGTGTCGCTGCACGTTCGCGAACTCGAGCTCGAGCTCGAGGCCGTGCTGTTCGACCGCAGCGGTCGCCGCGTTGCTCTCACCTCCGCCGGAAGACTCCTGTACCAGCTCGCCATGCCGCTCGTGGAGGGCGTGGACCGGCTGCCCGAGAATTTCGCCGACCAGCCCGACAACCCCATGTCCGGCGAGATTCACCTCGCCGCAGGGCCATCCGCCGTTGGCTTTGTTCTTCCTCGGTACGCCAAACCCTTTCGTGACGAGAACCCCGAAGTACGGCTGCGCGTGACGAGAACCCTCGTGCCGCGGGGCCTGACGCTGCTCTCCTCGTGCGAGGTCGACTTCTTGGTTGGAGCCATGGAGCCGGTCGAGGACGCCTTCTCCTACCACCCGGTTCTTTCCTACGATCTCGTCCTCATCACGCCTGAGGACCATCCGCTCGCGGGACGCGAACTCGTTGATATCGGCGAGGCTGCCAGGTATCCCGCGGTCGTGCCTCCCCCGGGCACGTACAACCAGCCGAACGGGGAATCGATCGCCCATCGGTTCGCCACCGAGGCGAGGGTCGCGGTACAAACGAACGGCTGGGGGGTCATCAAGCAATATGTCCAGGACGGTCTCGGGATCTCGGTGGTGCCGTCCCTTTGCCTTACTGACGAGGACCGCGTGCGGGCCATCCCCATCGAGGGAAATACCCGGGGCCGGAGCTACGGGATCTTCACCTGCCGGGCGACCCCCGTGTCGCCCCTTGCACGTCGATTCATCCGGATGATGGCGCCGGACTTTCCCGAGCCCTCTGGTGCCTCGCCAGCGAGTTGACGTCGAGACACACCGGCGGGCAGCCGATTGCTCGCGGACGAACGACGAGGCTGCCCATGGGGCAGGTTCACCGCAAGGGAGCCCTCGAAGGGTCGAACGGTGGCGGTACGTGCTCCAATGCGGACGCAATGCGAAGCACGCCCGCCCGTCGTACGGAGGTCCGACGAGCTGCAATCCCGTCGGGACAACCGCCGATGGCGCGTCATGACGGTCAGGGCTGATCGGCGAGGAGGCGCGCCATGAGTTCGGGCGACGGCGGCGGTGGCGGTGTCCAGCCTAGAGGAGCCCATGGCGGCGGATGCCGGCCTGCGATCTCGCGGCTCTCTTCCGTATCGACGAGGCCGCGGAACGGGTGCGAGCTCCGAAGGCGTTGTCCTTCGTTCGACGGGTCGAGGAGGATTGCACGAATCTCCGTCCAGGGACGGTCAAGGATCCTGCACCATTCTTCGCTTGCCCGGGATAACGTCCCGCGCCGGGCGCGTTCGCGTTCGAGGTTCTCGAAGGCGATCTGGAGCCGCGCGGGATCTTCGTCGATGCGCTGGACGATGAGGCGGCAGGCGTCGAGGATCCGGGCGTCGATGTGTGGATGACCGACGCCGCACTGCTCGGGCTTGACGCCCATCTCTTCAAGCGAGGGGATGCGTTCGGCACCGAGCGGCGATTGGGCGTTTTGATCGGTCATTGGTTTGGTCCGTCTGTCGTCCGCGTCCGGGTCGATCTCGGCCTCGAAGGGAATGCTGCCGCAATGGCATCCCCCATCCACCTTCATCGTGTACTCCCGTTCGTCGCGGTCGCGTCGACACGCACGCTATCCGGATCCCTCGACCTGGCCGAGAAGCGTGGTGCTGATCCGTGAGAGCGGAAGCAGAGGACAGACTTGAATGCTCATTGCCGCCAAGGAGTACGCAGCTCTCGGACAAGCTCAGCGCACTCACGCCAAGGCACAGGATCCCAATATCCTCCGGCCCGTCCGGAGGTCGAAGGGAGAACGAATACGATCGTGGTTCCGAAGCCAGTTTCCTGGGGACCGATGGCAACGGAGCGGCGACCGAGGGCCAGTCGAGCAGCGGTCTTGCCATTGAAGGCAAGGACACGAGGGGATACTGACCCGATCTTGTTCCAGAAACTGGTGAGATTGACATCGTCATCGACCAAGCCGGCGTCGGCACCCTTGTAGTGCTTGGCAAGGTCGGTAAGGCCGATGCCAAAGTCCAGCAGCAGTGGGTAGTCGGGGGGGCTGAGCTCCCGAGATGTCAAGGCGGTTTCCGCGAGAGTACGCCAGAACCTGTTGCTTGAATGAGCGTAGTAGGCGCGCATCTCGGCGGACCGATAGCCTGCAGCTGTCCCGCAGATCACCAAGTCGAGGCCAGGCTTCAAGAGGTCGGGAAGAACGGGACGGGCGGCCATGCGCTGTCACGTTTGGTAAGGGTGCCAACAAGGAGAATCGAGAGGAACAGGCCAAGTCCCAAAGGACAGATAGGGGATGTGCGGGGAGGACTTATGCAGAGAAAAACTGGAGAATTCTGTAACGAAAACAGATAATAGGAGAGGAGACTCGACATAAGAGGGTTGTAGGCATAATTCGGGAAAGAACTCGAGGGTGCCTGCGTACCCCTCGCCCGTCTCCAGGGCCCGGCGAAGGGCGAAGTAGTCGAGGTCCGTGTCGAAGACGCACACCTCGCGCCCGAGCTTCTCGGGCGAGTGGGCATCGGAGTTCGACACGAGGCGAAAGCGGTCGAGGGACGACACCCGCCAGTTCATCGGCGGGGCCGACGATAGGCCGGTCTCGACGGCGAAGATGTGCGGCGCGAGGTCCCCGTAGCAGTCGTCGATGGCGTCGAACCCCGACTTCGAGCCGAGGGCCGCGAACCAGGGGGTCCAGATGTGGGCGGGCACGAGGTACGAGCCGGGGTCCGACTCGAGGGTGATCTCGAGCAGGTGCCGCGAGTCGAGCCCCAGGATCGGCCGCCCGTCGGACTTGATGTTGCCGATCCGGTCGAGGCTCGCGGTCACCCGCTCCATCGCTTGGAAGTCGGGGGTGTAGATGAGGTGGTGGATTTTCCGGGTCCGGTCGAGCTTCTTGTATATCGTGGAGATCTCCACCGACAGCATGAACCGGGTGGTGGTCCCCCCGCTCCGGCACGCGGCCGGAAGCCGTTCCTCCACGAATCGTTCGAGGTCGGGGCGGAGGCGAAAGAGCCCCGGCTCGGCCGGGACGAGCTTTTCCTTCAGCTCCGCCTGCCAGGCGGGGTGGGTGAAGTCTCCCGTCCCGACGATCGCGATGCCCTTCTTCCGGGCCCAGAGGGAGAGGTGTTCGAGGTCGCAGTTTCGGCTCGTCGCCCGCGAGTACTTGGAATGGATATGCAGATCGGCATAGAACGCCATGCGGACGACCCTCGCGTGCTCTCGGCCGACTATGGTGGGAGGGGGATCGGCGTGTCAACGAATCCCGCGCCGGGGCCGCCTTCGCCACCGTCCGGCAGGCAACGTGCCGGTTCCCGGCGCGACAGCCTCCGTCCGCGGCCGGCGGGCCGGGGATCGGTTCAGGCGCCGCGTCCCATCCGCTCCGCGATCGCGAGGATGCGGTGCATGCTGCGCAGCACCGGCTTCTCGATGAGCTTCCCGTCGATGACCACGAGGCCGGTGCCGGCGCCATCGAACTCCGCGATCACCCGGCGCGCTCGCTCGACCTCCTCCTCGCTCGGGCTGAAGCACTCGTTCAGCACCGGGATCTGCTTCGGATGGATCGCGCCCTTGCCGGTAAAGCCGATCTCCGCGCAAGCGCTCGCTTCGCGCGCGAGTCCCTCCATGTCGTTGAGGTCGAGGAAGGGCACGTCGATGAGGTCGACGCCGGCGCTCGCCGCCGCGTGCACGGCCCGCGAGCGCGCGTGGAGGAGCGCGTTCCAGGTCGGCTCCACCCGAAGCTCGGCCGCCATGTCCACCCCGCCGAAGAGGAGCGCGTCCACGAGCTCGCTCGACCGCGCGATCTCGATGCAGGCGTCGAGCCCCTCGTTGGTCTCGATGATGACGTGGAGTCGGATCGGCCGCGCCGCCTGCTCGACCAGCTCCTCGTGCACCCGCACCTCGCCCGGTGACTTCACCTTGGGCAGCATGATGGCGGGCGGCGGGCGCGGCGACTCGACGATCGCCTGAAGATCGGCGAGACCCTCGACCGAGCGCAGGCAGTTCACCCGCACCACCGGTTCGACACCGCCGAAGTCGTCGTTCTCCGCGAACCAGCCGAGGGTGCCCTCGCGTGCGGCCGTCTTGTCGTTCGGCGCGATCGCGTCCTCGAGGTCGATGGTGACGATGTCGGCCCCGGTCGCGAGCGCCTTCGGGATCATCTCCGGCCGGTTCCCGGGGGCGAAGATGAGGCTGCGCCGGGGGCGGATGGTCCGTTCGTTCAATGTCGCGTTCCTCCTGTGGTGCGTTGCATGCGGCGCCCCCGTCCCCGGGGTTCGAAGACGGCCAGGGCCTCGAGGGCAGGCTTCGAACCACGATGCGGGCGCCGACCGTCCCGCTGGCCGGTGCACAGCCCAGGGCCATGTACCGGGCGATTCGTTGTCCCCGGCCCGCCAAGGATTCCGGCGCAGCGCGCGTCCAATGGACGACACATCGTATTGTGGCCGATGATGCTGCTGCATGGCTGAGAACACCGACGAGACGCTGGCTTTCCGGGCGGCGGCGGGGGACCGGGATGCGTTCGAGGCGCTCCTCGAGCGCCACTACGAGCGAATCTACCGGGTCGGCGCCCGGGTGCTCGGCGATGCCGACGAGGCGGCGGATCTCGCCCAGGAGGTCTGCGTCGGTCTTCCCGCGCGGCTCTCGTCCTTTCGCGCGAAGAGCCGCTTTTCCACCTGGCTCTATCGGGTGGTGGTCAATGCCGCGCGCGACGCCTTGCGCCGCAAGGCGGCCCGGCGGCGGGGCGAGCGGGGCTACGTCGAGGTGGAGGCCCTCCTGCGAATCGAGGACGGCGCCCGCGCGTGCGAGGCGTCGTGGCTCCGGCGGACCCTCGAACGGCTGCCCGACGACCTTCGGATGACGGTGCTCCTCGTGCTCGACGAGGACCTCCGGCATGCGGAAGCGGGGGCGGTCCTCGGCGTGTCCGAATCCACCGTTTCCTGGCGGATGCACGAGGCCCGCAAGCGATTGCGCGTCCTCGCTTCCCAAGAGAAGGAGGGGCGGCCGTGAGCGACGGGATGGGAAGGCTGAAGTCGGCGCTCGGCGTCACCGCGCCGCGCGCGCCCGCGCCCGCCCGCGAACGGGCGATGGCTGCGGCGATGGCGGCGTTCGATCGCCACCACCAAGGAAGCTCCGACGGGGCGCGTCACAAGGGAGAGGTGCCGGAACGCGGCACGTCCTGGATGCGGAGACTCCTCATGCCCCCGTCACGCCCCTCCCTCGCCCTCGCCGGAGTTGCCGGCCTCGTGCTCCTCGCCGGAGTCGTCGTGCATCTGACCACGATCGCTCCTCCGGATGCGCCCGAGTTCGTCCTCGCTCCGGCGGATATCGGCCCGCCGCAAGCCGGACCGGGCGCAAGCAGGCCCGAATCCGCCTACGACTTCTACACGCTGAAGCCGGACTTGTCCGCCGGCAAGCAGGCGGAGAGCCTGCACGCGCGCGCGAAGGAGCTGGCTCGCCGGGAGGCGACCAACGCCGCGCAGGCGCGCGTACGCGAACGCCGCTGGTCGGTCGAGGCCCCGGCCCGCGCGCCCGTCGCGACGGCGGCCCCGCCGTCCCGGGCCGCTTCCTCGCTCGATAGCGCAACGGAAGCGGTCGGATCGGCAGGCGGGGAGGAGCACATCTCCACGACGACGTCGGAGACCGCGCCGGCGGACCGGGAGAGCTTCCGGGCGGACTATCGGGAGCAGGTACGCGACCGGTTCGCGGATGTCGAGGTCAGTCCGGTCAAGGTGGTCGCCGAAGAGCCGGTGTCGACCTTCTCTATCGACGTCGACACGGCCTCCTACGGCTTCGTGCGCGCGTCGCTGAACGGCGGCGTGCTACCGCCAAGGGACGCGGTTCGGGTGGAAGAGCTGGTCAACTACTTCCCCTATGACTATCCCGGCCCCGGGAACCGCGAGGCGCCGTTCGAGGCCAGCGTCTGGCTCATGCCCGCGCCGTGGAACGATGCGGCCCGGCTGATGCACATCGGCATCCGGGGCTACGCGCTCGACACCGGGGCGGCGCCGCGCGCGAACCTCGTCTTCCTCGTCGACACGTCGGGCTCGATGGATGCGCCGAACAAGCTGCCGCTCCTCGTCAATTCGCTCAAGCTGCTGCTCGGGGCCCTCGCCCCCGAGGACCGGGTGGCGATCGTGACCTACGCGGGCTCGGCCGGCACGGTCCTCCCGCCGACCCCGGTCACCGAAGGGGGGCGGATCCTGGCCGCCCTCGACCGCCTGGACGCGGGCGGCTCAACCGCCGGCGCCGAGGGGATCCGGCAAGCCTATCTCCTCGCCGAGCGACACTTCGTGGAGGGTGGAGTCAACCGCGTGATCCTCGCCACCGATGGCGACTTCAACGTCGGCGTGACCAGCCTCGAAGAGCTCGAGAGCTTCGTCTCGCGCAAGCGCGCGGGCGGAGTGTTTCTCTCGGTGCTCGGCTTCGGCATGGGCAACTACCGTGACGACCTGATGCAGCGCCTCGCCCAGCACGGCAACGGCAATGCCGCCTACATCGACAGCTTGACGGAGGCGCGCAAGGCGCTGGTCGAGGAAGCGACTTCGATGCTTTTCCCGATCGCGAAGGACGTGAAGATCCAGGTCGAGTTCAACCCGGCCGCGATCAGCGAGTACCGGCTCATCGGCTACGAGACGCGGATGCTGGCCCGCGAGGACTTCGGCAACGACCGGGTGGACGCGGGCGAGATCGGTTCCGGTCACACCGTTACCGCCCTTTACGAGGTCATCCCGGCGGGCTCGGGCGCGGAGCGCGTCGCGCCCCTTCGCTACGCACGCGCACCGGCCGCCGGCGCGGCCGGGGAGCTCGAGGACGAGCTCGCGTTCGTCAAGATTCGCTACAAGCTCCCGGATGCCGATACCAGCACCCTGATCTCCCGTCCGGTGATTCCCGCGGACATCCTCGAGAGCTTGGACACGGCCCCGCGGGAAGCGCGCTTCGCGGCGGCGGTGGCCGCGTTCGGACAGCTCCTTCGGGGCGGCCGCTACACCGGCGACTACGGCTACGACGACGTCATCGCCCTCGCGCAGGGCGCGCGCGGCGACGACCCCTTCGGCTACCGGGCGGAGCTCGTCAACCTCGTCCGTCTCGCCCAATCCGCCGCCGCCCTGGAGCCCCTCGGGCAGTAGTCCCGCACGAATCGAGATCGTGTTTGACATCGCCCGCGGGACTCTCGACCATGCAGGAATTGCCGGTTCCCGAACCTCTCAGTTCAATGGAACAGATTGTCAACCTCCACATCGAGAGACTGCCCGAGGGCGTGTACCTGGCAACCTCCGACGAGGTTCCCGGGCTGGTCGCCCAGGGCCGCACCGTAGTCGAGACGCTGGAGATTGCGCGCGATGTCGCCCGCAAATTGCTCGAAGCCCGGGCGGAACGCGACGATTCGGCCCGGCTCGAGTCAATCGGAGACACCTTCGACTACCCGTTGATCGTCGGAGTCTGATGGGTCGGCTCGCAGGACTCGCCTATCGGCAGATTGTCCGCAAGCTCAAGAAACTCGGCTTCGAATTCGATCGTCAGGCGGCCGGATCTCACGAGATCTGGTTCAATCGGACGACCAACCGCTATACCACTGTTCCCAACCATCCCGGCGACATGCCGGAAGGTACCCTCGGAGCGATCGTGAGGCAGGCAGGGGTATCAGTCGACCGTTTCCTTTCCGCGTAGCCGGCCGCGAAAACAGGCCCGAAGAGGCAGGCGCCGCTTCGGGCCCGTGGGCCCGCACCCTGGGCCGGGTGCGGGCCGGTTTGCGGCAGACTGGCGCTTGCGCCTACTGCATCGGGGTCCAGGTGCCGTCGTCGCCGACGCCGTTGAAGGAGTAGGTCGCCCCGGCCACGTCGCCATTCTCGTCGAACTCGATGTCGCCCGAGGCGCCCTCGTAGTTGACATCCTCGCCCGCCGCGATGGCTTCGCGCGCCTTCGCCCACTCGCCCGGGCGGATCACCATCCCCGGCGCGTTGGCCACCTCGCGGAGCGCGGCGGAGATCTTGCTGCGGTCCGCGGCTCCCGCCTTCTCGATGGCGAGCGCCATCAGGAACGCCACGTCATAGCCGTGCGCGACGTAGGGGGCCTCCGGATCGTGGCCAGCCGCCTTGAACGCCTCGGCGAACGCGGTGTACGACTCCCCGGGTCCGGAATCTCCCTCCGCCTGCGGGGCCGGCTGCGAGAGCGTGATCTTGCCGCGGAGGGTATCGGCCCCGAGCTGCTCGATGACCGAATTGTCCATCATGCCGTCCGCTCCGAGGAACTGGTCGAAGAGGGCGTTCTCGAGGCTGTTGCGCAGGATCGTGATCCCGCTTCCTCCGTAGTAGGCGAAGACGGCGAGCGCTTCCGCGCCGCCGCCGGCCAGGGTGGCAAGCTCGGAGCGGTACGACTGGCGGTCCGGCTCGTGCGCCTGCTTGCCGGCGATCGTCCCCCCGATGTGCTCGAAGGCGGCTACGAACGCTTCGCCGAGGCCCGCGTTGTAGTCGTCGTTCGCGTAGGTGACCGCGATCTTGCGAAGCCCCTGGTCCCAGACGTGCTGCGCGAGCGCGCTGCTCTGGTAGCCGTCCGAGGGCGCGGCCCGGAACACGAGGTCGTTGTCCTCGAGGAAGGAGATCATCGGCGCCGTCGCGCTGTCCGAGAGCGTCACCACTCCGGCCGGGATGTTGACCGACTGGACCATTCCGTTCGTGGCCCCGGAGCAGCTCGGACCGATGACCGCGACCACCTGCTCGACATTGACGAGCTTCGTTCCCGCGTCCACCGCGGCTTTTGGATTGCACTGGGAGTCGCCGGGCACCAGCACGTAGGTGCCGCCGCCGAGAATGCCCCCCTGCTCGTTCACGTGGGCCGCCGCGAGATCGCGGCCGGCGAGGATGGGCGGCACGAGACCCTCGATGGGTCCGGTGATCCCCGCGGCGGAGCCGACCTTGACGTCGGCCGCCAGCGCGACGGTGCTGCCCGCCGCAAGGAGCGCCGCCGCGGCGCCCAGGAGTTTTCCGTACTTCATGGGTGAGATCCTCCCCCTCGGTTGGATGCTGTTGTTGAGGTGCGAAGCCGGCGCTCGCGGAAGATCCCTCCCGGGTACCGCTGCAGGATGAGCTGCAGGGCGAGACCCACGAGGAAAATTCGCAGATACGCGGCCTTGAGCGCCCACTCCGTCGGTAGTCTGGTGGTGATTATTTCCGTCGTCGACCAGATAGTCCAGACCAGGAGCGCACCCAGGATGGCGCCCCGGTTGTTGGCGCTGCCGCCGATGACCAGCATCACCCAGACCAGGAACGTGGCGGACACCGGCTCGGCCATGTTCGGATCGATGAACTTGATGTGATGGGCCATGAGCGCACCTCCGAGACCCATGATGGCCGCGCCGAGGATGAACGCCTCGATCCGGAGCTTGTCGACGTTCTTTCCCGCCGCCCGCGCCGCCGCCTCGTTCTCGCGGATGGCGGACATCACCCGGCCCCACGGGGCGCGTCGCGCTCGCTCGAGGAGCCCGTAGAGGACGAGGACGATCGCAAACACGAGGAGCAGCATCGCGACCTGGTTCCACGGCTCGGGAAGGTGCTCGAAGGGCTTGGGGATGAGGGAGACGCCGCGCGCGCCGTTGGTCGCCCAGGTCTCGTTCTTCAGCACCAGCCGGAAGATCTCGGCGATCCCGAGGGTCGCGATGGCGAGGTAGTCGCTGCGAAGCCGGATGCAGATCCGGGCCACCCCCCACGCGATGAGGGCGCTCGCCACCATCGCGGCGACCATTCCGGCCCCGGCCGGGAGCTCGAATCCGCCGAAGTGGCGGGCGGAGGGGGCGGTGGTGAGGAAGGCGGTCGTGTAGGCGCCGATCGCGAAGAACCCGGCGACTCCCGCGTTGAAGAGACCGGTGAACCCCCACTGGATGTTGAGCCCGAGGGTGAGCACGGCGTAGATGCCCCCCATCGTCAGCAGGAACACCGCGTAGACAAAGATGCCGTAGAGCTGCTCCATTGCGCTTCCCGCTTCCCGCTTCCCGCTTCCCGCTACCCCGGCAGGCCACGTTGTCCGTCATGCGCTCGTGGCCGGCTCGGGCGGAGCGACGAAGCTGCGTCCACGCGCCCCGAACCGGAGACCTGCGGAATGATCGACGGCTCGAGATCGCGGCGCCCGCGCATCAGAACACCCGTCCCCGGAACAGTCCGCTCGGCCGCCAGATGAGGATGGCGACCATGATCGCGAACGCGACGCCCGCCTTGTAGCCGGGGGGGAGGAGCGGTTCGGATCCGATCCACGCGTAGGTGGAGAGCTCCTCGACCACTCCGATGACGAGCCCGCCGGCCATCGCCCCGTAGGGCCGGCCGAGGCCGCCGAGGAGCGCGGAGGCGAAGACCGGAAGCAACATCTTGAATCCCATCAGGGTTTCGACGTGGCTGTCGTAGGCGAGGAAGATCCCGGCCGCCGCCGCGAGCCCCGCGCCCACGATCCAGGTCGCCCGAACGACCCGTTCGGTGTCGATCCCGGTCAGGCGCGCGAGCTCCGGCGAGTCCGACATCGCGCGCATCGCCTTCCCCGTCCGCGTGTGGCGAAGGAGCACGTGCACGGCCACCATCAGCGCGATGGCGGCGGTGAGGATGACGACGTGCTTGGGAAAGACCCGAAGCGAGTCGAAGAGGACCCAGGGGAGCGTGATGCCCTTGCTGAACCCCTGCAGCTCGGTCCCCCAGATCACCTGGACGAGCGAGCGCACCATCAGCATCAGCCCGAACGAGGCGATGACCAGGATGATGGACGGCGCGTGGCGCAGCGGGCGGAAGAACATCCGGTCCATCGCGAGCACCAGGAGCGCGGTGAGGGCCAGCGCGACGGGCAGGAAGAGGAGGGCGTGCCACCCGGTCAGCAAGACGAGGGTCAGAGTGAGGTAGGCCCCGAGGGTCATCGTCTCGCCGTGCGCGAAGTTCGCGAAACGAAGGATGCCGAACGTGAGGGTGACCCCGATCGCGCCGAGCGCGTAGATGCTCCCGAGCACGACACCGGGGATCAGGTGGAAATTGACGAAATCCATCATCGCCGTCGTGCCCCGGGAGCGGATGGCGGCCTCGCGTCCGGGTCCCGCCGCCCGGCGCGTGCTTCGCCGCGGGCCGTGCCGGCCGGGGTCCCGATCGGTGCGCCGGGAGAGGGAGCGGGCGCTGGTTCGGCGGTCCCGCCGCCGAGGAACATCGCGCCTACCTCCGGATCGGCGAGGAGTCCCGCACCGGTGCCGTCCGTGCGGTTGCGGCCGTCCACGAGCACGTAGCCGCGGTCCGCGATGCCGAGCGCCTGGCGCGCGTTCTGCTCCACCATGAGGATCGGGGTGCCGCGCGCGTTGACGTCCTCGACGACCGCGAATATCTCCTCCCGGAACCGCGGCGAGAGTCCCGCCGTCGGCTCGTCGAGGAGCAGGATGTCCGGCTCCACCATCAGCGCCTTGGCGATGGCGACCATCTGCCGCTGCCCGCCGGAGAGGGTGCCGGCGGGGCTTCGCCGGCGCCCCGCGAGCGGCGCGAAGAGCTCGTACATCTCGTCCATGCGGGGCCGGAAGTCGTCGGTGCGCACGTAGGCCCCCATCTCGAGGTTCTCGTTGACGGTGAGGTTGGGGAAGACGTTGGCGGTCTGCGGCACGTAGGAGACCCCGCGGCGCACCACGCGCTCCGGCGGCGTGCCGGTGATGTCCTCGCCGTGCAGCAGGATCCGGCCGCCGCCGATGACGAGGGTTCCGAGCACCGCGTTCATCACGCTCGACTTCCCGGCGCCGTTCGGCCCGATGAGGGTGACGATCTCGCCCCGGCCGAGGATGATCGAGATCTCGTGGATGATCTCGGCCCCGCCGTAGCCGCCGGTCACCCGGTCGAGCACGAGCACCGGCCGCTCAGCCGCCATGGGCCGCCCCGCCTTCCCCGCCGCCTCCGAGGTAGGCGTCGATGACCCGGGGGTCGCGGCGCACCGCGTCCATCGTCCCTTCGGTCAGAACCGACCCTTCCGCGAGCACGATGACCCGTTCGCAGAGCGAGGCGATGAGGTCCATGTCGTGCTCGATGATGACGAACGTGTACCCGCGACGCTGGTTGAGCTGCCGGATCATGTCGCGGAGCTTGACGAGGAGGGTCGGGTTGACCCCCGCTCCCGGCTCGTCGAGGAGGACCAGACGGGGCTCGGTCATCATCGCCCGCCCGAGCTCGAGGAGCTTTTTCTGGCCCCCTGAGAGATTCGTCGCAAGCTCGTCGCGCAGATCCCAGAGGGTGAGGAAGCGCAGCGTGTCCTCCGCCCGCTCCCACACCTCGCGCTCGCGCCGCCGCACCCGGGCGGGGGAGGTCCACACCCGCCACAGGCGCTCGCCCGGCTGCGAGGTGGGTACCACCATCAGGTTCTCGAGCACCGTGAGGCGCCCGAACTCGTGCGGGATCTGGAACGTGCGGACGATCCCGCGGTGGAACAATTCGTGCGTCGGCAGGCTCGAGACATCGTCGCCGTCGAAGAGGATGCGGCCGGAAGAGGGCGGCAGGGCGCCCGCCACCATGTTGAATATGGTGGTCTTTCCCGCTCCGTTGGGGCCGATGATCCCGGTGATGCGGCCCGCATCGACCCGGAACGAGCAGCGGTCCACCGCGGTCAGCCCGCCGAAGCTCCGGGTGAGCGCCTCGACGGCGAGGATCGGCGGCGCGGCGGCGCCGGAAACGGTTCGGTCGGGGTTCGTGTCCATGCTTGGGCCGATTCTAGCCCTCCTGCGGCCCGCCGCTCAGGCGGCTGCCCTGCGGTGGGCGGACCGCCGCCGGCCGTCCGGACGGTGGTCCGTCGCGCCGGCCGACACGCATTCCGGCATCCGCGCGTGCGGGGGCCGGCACACGGGACGGCACCGCGCGGCGCCGACCGTGCGGGCTGCCGGACGGCGCTTGGCGCGGCGGTCCGCCCGGTAGAATGGCCGCCTCTCCGGAAGCGTGACGCATGGACGACATCACTCACATCATCGACCCTCTCAACGACGAGCAGCGCGCCGCGGTGACCGCCGAATCCGGCCACGCGCTGGTGCTCGCCGGGGCCGGCAGCGGCAAGACCCGGGTGCTCGCCCACAGGGTCGCGTGGCTCGTCGCCACCTCGCAGGCGCCCCCCTCCGGGATCCTCGCGGTGACGTTCACCAACAAGGCGGCGCGCGAGATGCGGGCCCGCATCGAGACGATCCTCAACCGGCCGATCGGAGGGATGTGGGTCGGCACGTTCCACGGCATCGCCCATCGCTTCCTTCGCGCGCATGCGCAGGCGGCTGCGCTCGGGGATTCCTTCCAGATCGCGGACAGCGACGATCAGCTCCGGATGGTTCGCCGTCTCATGCGCGAGATGAACCTCGACGAAGGGAGCTGGCCGCCGAAGCAGGCCCAGGCGTTCATCAACTCCCAGAAGGAGCAGGGGGTCCGCGCGCGCCACCTCGCCGAGCCCGGGAACGTGTGGGAGCGGCGCATGGCGGAGGTCTACCGCGCGTACGAGTCGGCGTGCGCCGCGAGCGGGCTCGCCGACTTCGCGGAGCTCCTGCTCCGCGCCTGGGAGGTGCTGCGCGAGCACCCGGAGATTCTCGCCGAGTACCAGGAGCGGTTCCGGCACGTGCTGGTCGACGAGTTCCAGGACACCAACGCGCTGCAGTACGCCTGGATAGCGCTCCTCGCGGGGGACCGGGGACGGCTCTTCATGGTGGGGGACGACGATCAGTCGATCTACGGCTGGCGCGGGGCGCGGATCGAGAACATCCAGAAGTTCGCGCGCGAATTCGACGGGGTCACGACGTTCAAGCTCGAGGAGAACTATCGCTCCACGCGCAAGATCCTCGACGCCGCGAACGCGGTCATCTCGAACAATGCGGGCCGGCTCGGCAAGAACCTTCGGACGTCGCGCTCGGGCGGCGATCCGATCTGCACCTACTCCGCCTACAACGATCTCGACGAGGCGCGCTTCGTGGTGAGCCGCGTCGAGCAGGCGCGGGGGGAGGGCTGGCGGCTCGACGACCACGCAATCCTGTACCGCACGAGCGCGCAGTCGCGGGTGATCGAGGACGCACTTCGAACCGCCGGGGTCGCCTACCGCATCCACGGGGGGCTCCGGTTCTACGAGCGGGCGGAGATCAGGGACACGGTGGCGTACCTGCGGCTCGTCGCGTCCCGTGACGACGATGCCGGGTTCGAGCGGGCGGTGAACGCCCCGCCGCGGGGAGTCGGCGCGCGGACGGTGGCGCTCCTTCGCGAGCACGCGCGCTTCCGGGAGATTTCGCTCTGGAGCGCGGCGACCGAGCTCGTGGGCGAAGGCTCGATCGCGGGGCGTCCGGGCACTGGAGTCCGGGAGTTCCTCCGGATCGTCGAGCGCCTGGCCGAGAGCGAGGAGGGCCGTCCCCTCGACGAGCTGGTGGAGACGGCGGTGGACGTGTCGGGCCTTCGCGAGCACTTTCGCCAGGAGAAGGGGGAGCGCGCGGAAGCGAGGCTCGAGAACCTGAACGAGTTCATCACCGCGGCGCGGCGCTTCGAGGACCGGCTCGCCCGCGAGCCCGATCCCGAGGACGAGTTCGCGGACCGTCCGCTCGCCGCATTCGTCCGCCATACCGTGCTCGAGGCCGGCGAAGGGCAGGCCGACGAGCACGAGGACAGCGTGCAGCTCATGACCTTGCATGCTGCGAAGGGGCTCGAGTTCCCGGCCGTCTTCCTGTGCGGGATGGAGGAGGGGCTGTTTCCCCACCAGCGCTCGGTCGAGGACCACGCCCAGCTCGAGGAGGAACGCCGGCTCTGCTACGTCGGGATGACGCGCGCCAAGCGGAGGCTGTTCCTCACGAGCGCGGAGAGCCGGCGGCTGCACCGGCAGGAGACCTATCCCAGTCCTTCGCGATTCCTGCGCGAGATCCCGTCCAGTCTCGTCGAGGAGGTGCGCCTCGGCGGCGGCATGCCGGGCACGCCCCGGGGGGATATCCGGTGGGAACGGCGCGGCGGCGGGACGAGGGGCGGACGTGCCTACTCGGGCGGGGGGGGCGGGACGGCGGCGGGCGGGCTCGGGAGCGGCGCTGGTCATTCCTTCGCGCTCGGCCAGCGCGTGCGCCACGGAAAGTTCGGCGAAGGGGTGGTCCTAAACCTCGAAGGCGACGGCGCCCACGCCCGCGTTCACGTCAACTTCGCGGGCGCCGGGGCGAAATGGCTGGTCGTCGCCTACGCCAACCTGGAAGCCATCTGAGCTGCCCGTCCTGTCCGGCCCCGGACGGGAGCGGTTCGCGAGTCCCGGTCCGGATCGTATAGTTGCCTCCCATGGACCGCGCCGTCGGGAAACCCCCACAAGGAGAGACTCCATGTCGATCGTCCACGTCGTTGCCGTGATCACCGCCAAGCCGGGGCTTCGCAGCCAGATTCTCGACGCGTTCCAGGCCAACGTTCCGGCCGTCCATGCCGAAGACGGGTGCATCGAGTACGTTGCGACCGTCGATGCCGATGATGTCGGTCCGCTGCAAAGCCGATTCGGTGACGACAGCTTCGTGGTCGTCGAGAAATGGGCGAGTCTCGACGCGCTCAAGGCGCACGCGGCGTCGCCCCACATGAAGGCTTATGCGGCCAGGACCCGCGACCTGATCGCAGAGCGCAGGGTCCACGTGCTGACGCCTGCGTAAGCTCCCTCCCGATGCCAGCGGGTATCAGCCCGCCTCGAGATTCCCGATTCGCAGCGAAGGGACCCTGGCCGGGCTACTCGGCGGTGAGGTTCGCGACGGCGAGCAGGTAGCGGATCCCCGCCTTGAGCTCCTCGTCCGAAAGGTGCGGGAACCCGGCGCGCGCGGGCATCGCGCCCTTGCCGCTGAGGACGGTCTTGTAGAGCGCGTCGAACCCCAGGGCGGCGCGCGGCGCCCAGGCCTGTGTGTCACCGGTCTTGGGAGCCTCCGCGACCCCGGTCATGTGACAGGCGAAGCAGTACTGCTTGTAGATGGTTTCCCCGACCTCGTCGACGGCCGCGGCGGCGGACGCGACCTGCACGGCGGTTGCGTCGCCCGTGGTGTCCGTGGCCGACTCCCCGGCCGGCGCGGCGGCAGTCTCGCTCTCGCTCGCGGCCGCGGCGGAGGCGGCCGCCGCTTCGTCCTTCGTGCGGGCCCGTTGGCCCGCTTCCCCGAGCTTGAGCTTGCCGACCGGCGCGATGCGCTCCAGGGTGGCGCGCTCGCTCCCGGCCGAGGCGTCACGGGCCGAACCCGCGATCCAGACGCCGAGGATCCCGGCGGCCACTCCGTAGGCGGCCAACACCACCAGGATGATGGTGAACCGGCGGATGAATACGTCGTCGGCCTTGCTCACGGAGACTCCCCAAGAATTCCACGCGGGATCATTGCAGACCGCCCCGGCGCGGACAAGCCCGCGCCCGCAGATCGTCCGGTT
Organism: Immundisolibacterales bacterium; assembly: GCA_026712715.1. Lineage (GTDB taxonomy): Bacteria > Pseudomonadota > Gammaproteobacteria > HK1 > HK1 > JAJDXW01. Next base: position 17,132 of record JAPOPW010000011.1, read on the forward strand.
TCCGTCGTTCATGCAGGGCCTTCGCGCCCCGGCCGGAGCCCCGTCCCCCCGCGGTCCGGTCCGGTGGTCTCCGACTCGCGATCCACGACGGTCCGGGCGGGTCCCTGCTCGCCATCGCGCACGCGGAATTCGCCCTTGCAACGTGCGAAGATTCGGTCCGGGCGGAGGCTGACCGGGAGACGCGACGGCCATGACGATGACGGTACCGAAGGGCTTGCTTGACGGGCACGTGGCAGTGGTGACCGGGGGCGGGTCCGGCATCGGGCGGGGCACCGCGCTCGCGATGGCGGAAGCGGGCGCGCGCATCGCCGTCGTCGACCGCAACGAGGAGGGGGCGGACGAGACCGTATCCCTCGTCGGCAACGCCGCGAGCGCGTTTCGCGCCGACGTGACCGACGCGAGCGCTTGCCGCGAACTCGCGGCGCGGATCGGTTCGGACTTCGGGCCGGCGTCCATACTGTTCAACAACGCAGGCATCGTGCGGCGCGCGAAGATCGATTCCGACACCGCGGTGGACGACTGGCGGGACACCATCGACGTCAACGTCAACAGCCTGTTCAACGTGACCCACGCCTTTCTCGACCAGCTCAAGGAGACGCGCGGACGGATCGTCAACACCGGCTCGCTCCAGTCCTACCTCCACACCCCGAACTCGGTGGTCTACACCACGTCCAAGGGGGCGGTGAAGAACTTCACGACGGGACTCGCGGCGGAGCTTGCGCCGCACGGCATCCGGGTGAACGCGGTCGCGCCGGGGCTCATCTTCACGCCCCTCAACGAGGAGGGCATCCAGAAGAACCCGGAGCTGCTCGCCCGTTTCATGCAGCACATCCCGATGGGCCGGCACGGGACGCCGGAGGACATCGCGGGCGCGGTGCTGTTCCTGGTCTCCGACCTCGCCCAGTACGTGACCGGAGTCACCCTGGCCGTCGACGGCGGATACCTGACCGTCTGAATGGCCATGCACCGGATCCGGCGGAGCGAGCGGACCACGGGCGAGCGGGCGCCGGACCAACCGCGTCACGGCGGCGAAGCTGCCGGCAGTTCGCCGGGTGGGGCGGGGCACGCCGATCCCGGCGGGCGGAACGGGGCTCCGGTCCGGAGGCAGAGGCGATGACGGCGCAAGGGTCCCCGCCGCCCGAGCGCCGGCGCGGGAGGCGGATGGGCGGGCGCCGCGGCAACCTGCGCGGCGGCGGCCCCGCGATCCGCCAGCTTCCCTGGGAGATCCCCCTCAACCACGATGCGCCGACCGAGCCCCTTACCGAGGAGCAGGTCCACGCCGTGCACGACGGCGCGATGCGGGTGCTGGAGGAGATCGGCATCGAGTTCCTCAACGAGGAGTCGCGCACGATCCTCGCCGCCGCGGGGTGCGAGACGAGCCCGGACGGCACCAACGTGCGGATGGACCGCGATCTCGTCATGGAGAAGGTGGGGCTCGCTCCGTCCACGTTCACGATCACTCCCCGGAACCCGGACCGGCAGATTCCGGTCGGCGGGCGGCACATGATCTTCGGCAACGTGTCGAGCCCTCCCAACTGCTCCGACCTCGACCGCGGGCGGAGGATCGGCGACCGGGAGAGCTATCGCGACCTCCTCAAGCTCACCCAGTACTTCAACTGCATCCACTTCGCGGGCGGCTACCCGGTGGAGCCGGTGGACATCCACCCTTCCGTGCGCCACCTCGACTGCCTCTACGACAAGCTGACCCTGACCGACAAGGTCGTGCATGCCTATTCGCTCGGCTCCGAACGGGTCGAGGACGTGATGGAGATGACCCGGATCGCGGGGGGCCTCACGCACGCGGAGTTCGAGGCGTCGCCGCGCATGTACACCAACATCAACTCGACGTCGCCCCTCAAGCACGACCGGCCGATGCTCGACGGCGCGATGCGGCTCGCGCGGCGCGGACAGCCGACGGTGGTATCCCCGTTCACCCTCGCCGGCGCGATGGCGCCCGTCACCCTTGCGGGGGCGGTGACCCAGTTCGTCGCCGAGGGCCTCGCCGCCATCGTGCTGCTCCAGTGCATCAGACCCGGGGTGCCCTGCGCCATCGGCTCGTTCACCTCGAACGTCGACATGCGAACGGGCGCGCCCGCCTTCGGCACCCCCGAGTACATGCGCGCGACCCAGCTCTCGGGGCAGATGGCGCGCTTCTACGGGCTGCCGCTGCGCGCCTCCAACGCCTGCGCCGCGAACTGTCCGGACGCCCAGGCGGCCTGGGAGAGCGCCTTCTCGCTCTGGGCGTCGGTCTCGGCCGGAGTCAACGTGGTCTATCACGCGGCGGGGTGGCTCGAAGGCGGGCTGTGCGCGTCGTACGAGAAGTTCGTCATGGACTGCGAGACGCTCCAGCAGATGATCGTGTACCTGCGGCCGGTGCCCGCCACCGAGGACGACATCGCGGTCGAAGCGATCCGGGAGGTGGGACCGACCGGGCACTTCTTCGGGTGCACGCATACCCAGGAGCGTTACGAGACGGCGTTCTACGGCCCGTTCCTCTCCGACTGGAGCAATTTCGAGACGTGGGAGGAGCGGGGCGCGATCGACACTGCGAAGCGCGCCAACGGTCTTTGGAAGAAGATCCTCGCGGAGTTCGAACCCCCGCCCCTCGACGAGGCGCGCCGCGAGGAGCTCGCGGAATTCGTGGAACGGCGAAAGCGCGAAGGCGGCGCGCCGACGGACTTCTGATTCCGGCCCCCACGAGACTCGACCCGAGGTACCCGCTCATGCGATTCCTGGTGCTGCAGCACATCGAAGCCGAACACCCCGGCATCCTCCGTGAGTTCATGGCCGAAGACGGCGTTCGCTGGGACGCGGTGGAGCTCGACGAGGGCGACGCGATTCCCTCGCTCGACGGCTACGACGCCATGGTGGTGATGGGCGGGCCGATGGACGTCTGGGAGGAGGATGCGCATCCGTGGCTGGTCCCGGAGAAGGCGGCCATCGCGGAGGCGGTGCGCGAGCGCGAGATGCCGTTTCTCGGCGTCTGTCTCGGCCATCAGCTCCTCGCCGACGCGCTCGGGGGCGAGGTCGGGTCGATGGCGTCGCCCGAGGTCGGGATCCTCGACGTGGAGCTCACCGAAGACGGTCGCCGCGACCCGGTCATCGGTTCGGTGCCCGCCACCTTCAAGGCATTGCAGTGGCACGGGGCGGAGGTGACCCGCCTGCCGGCGGGCGCGGTGGTGCTCGCACGCTCCCCGGTGTGTCCGGTGCAGGCGTTTCGCGTCGGCGATTCCGCGTTCGGCATCCAGTATCACGTGGAGCTGACCGGCGCGACGGTGCACGAATGGGGAGTCATCCCCGAGTACGCGGCGGCGCTGGAACGAACCCTCGGAGCGGGCGGGCTCGATCGGATGCAGAACGGCGCGAATACCCACATGGGTGCGTTCAACGAGAATGCGAGGCGGCTCTACGACGGCTTCATGAAGGTGGTGCGGGAGCGCTCCCCCCGGCTCACGCATGGCGGGCGCGCGCGCGCCGGCTGAAGGCGTGCGGTGAACCGACCCGGCGGCCCGTGCCGGTCATGGACGCCGGGGGGCTTCGCGGCGTATCCTTCCCGCCCTCGCGCCCGTAGCTCAGCTGGATAGAGTGTTGGCCTCCGAAGCCAAAGGTCACAGGTTCGAATCCTGTCGGGCGCGCCAATATATGATTCTATATAGTTGATATCCAATGATTTTATGCACTCATGATGAAACAAGTCCCACATTGTCGACGAGTATCACTGACGCCTCATACGCCCTCCCGTGACCCATCCGGGAGCACGGCTTGACACCGGTGGTCCGGTCGAGAAGCGGCGCGTACTGATGAAGTCGTGGTCGGACTACCTCGCCGCCTGACTGCCCGGCCATGGCTCGGACTGGGTGGCCGTGGCGGTGAGGTGGTCGATTCCAAGCAGGCCCCTTCGCGGATGCGCAAGGCGCGGGGTCGGCGGTGGCGCTCAGTCCGCGTTTCCCGCGAGCACCACTACGCTCCGGTTGTCGGCTTCGTTGTCGGCGTCGACGGTGCGTTCGGGGCCGCGGTGGTCGCGCGCGCCGGATCCAGCGCCCCTCGCGCTCGATGAGGAGCCTGACGACGGTTTCCCCGCCGTGCCCGGGGTCGCGAACCGCGACCAGACTGCCGTGTCCCGCGGGTTCGTCGGGATCAGCCCGGACGTAGTCGCCCGCCCGCCCGCGTGAGACCACAGCGTCCTTCGCGACGCGCACGATGAACGTCTCGTTGCCGAACATCACCCCTCCGGCTCACGGCTGCGGCGCCGGGTGACACGCGCGGGACTCGCGCAATGCGGTATGTCAGTGACCGCCTATATGGAGCCATTTCGTGTTCGCCCTAATGGCGCCACCGCATGTTCGGGTTATTGGCGCCACCCGATGTTCGCCATAATGGAGCCACTGCGGCACTGCTGAACTGGGGTCTCGGACCACCGTTTCTCGCCGGTACCCTCCCCGGCGCAATTTCGAAAGGGGAGGAGCCGGTGGCCAATCGGAGGTTCGAGATGTCCTAATATCTTCAAATACTTACCCGCATGCGGTTGGGCGACACCGACCGCGCCATTGCCCGTGCCGGACTGATGGGTCGGCGCAAGGCGGCGCAGGTCGACTTCGGCAAGGGTCCCGAGGTCCTGGACCCGCGCACCGGTGAGCTGCTGAGCACGTGGATCTTCGTGATGACGTTGGCCTGGTCGCGTCACGCCTACGCCGAGGTCGTCACCGACCAGAAGGTCGCCACCTGGCTGGGATGTGGACCTGGACGGAGCGTTGCTGGGCACCGAATCGTTCTCCACGACCCGGGCCGGATACCGGGCGATGCTTCGCTGGTTCCAATCTCACGGCGAGCTGCTGCGAGTCGGGGTCGAATCGACTGGAAGCTACGGAGCGGGCATCACCCGGCACTTGGCACTGTCCGGTGTCCCTGTGCTCGAGGTGACCGGGCCGGACCCCGCCAGTCGCCGAGCCAAGGGCAAGGACGACGCACTCGATGCGGTCGCCGCGGCCGAGGCGGCTCGTACAAGACACCGGGTCCAGGTAGCCAAAGACCGGTCCGGCGCCGTGGAAGCGCTGCGGGTGCTGCGAACGACCCGGAAGACGGCGATCAAGTGTCGCCGCGCGACTCTGCAGCAGTTGCACAACACGATCGTCGCCGCTCCTTAGCCCGATCAATTTCAGATCTGCGACTGTTTCGTCTCAGCCTCCGGGCGGAGGGCGGGCCGGGGAGCGGCTTACGGGGCCGGGCCGACCCGCCGCTCCTCCAGCGGTGGCAAGAAGGAGGGGTCGAAGATGTCGGTGATCCCGGGGCGCACGAGGTAGTCCCAGGTCTCGCCGAGCTGGTCCATCGCGCGCTCGAGTCGGTCGTTGTCGATGGCGCCGAAACCGAATCGGCGCACCTCGTCGGTGAGGAAGTTGTCGCGGATCGCGAGCCGCAGCCGCTCGGTCTCCGTCGCGATATGGATCCCGGGCTCGTGCATGGCGAGCGCCTCGATCGCCGCGTCGGGAACGCGGAACGCCTCACGGTACGCGTGCACCGCCACGCGCAGGAAGCTGGCCAGCGCTTCGGGGCGCTCCTTCACCAGCCACGGGCTCGCGATGATCGCGTTACCGTAAAGGTCCAGACCGTGGTGGCGCATCAGGATGAGGGTGAGATCGTCCTCCGGCAAGCCCTGGGCTCGGGCGCCGAGCCAGGAGGAGAACGAGTAGCCGGTGATCGCGTCCACCTCGCCTCTGGCGAGCGCCGGCTCGCGCTCGCGGAAGGTCACCGGGACGACGTTGACCTTCGTGCGGTCCACGCCCGCCGCGCGGGCAAAGGCCGGCCACACCGCGAACGCGCCGTCGGGGGGCGGGGCGCCCAGGCGACGGCCCTCGAGGTCCTTCGGCTCCCGGCCCACCCCGGCGACGCGGCGCACGCGCTCGGTGATGCCGCTGAACGTCGCCGAGCGAGGCGGGTCGGTCCACAGGTCGCGTCCGTCCTCGAGACTTTCGAGGAGCGAGTCGAGCACCTGCGCGTCCGCATCGACCCGCCGCAGGACGAGCCAGACCGTGAAGAACGCGGCGAGCGCGCCCAAGGCCGCCGACGAGACGGCGGCGGCGAGCGCAAGGTCCGGCCACGCGCCGGCGCGCGCAAGCGCGTCGGCCAGGTGATCGAGGCTCGCGCGGCGCTCGGTGAGGGCCTCGGGGTCCAGGGTGGCGGTGACGAGCCATTCCAGACCCGCGTAGCGCGCGCCGGCCGAGGCGTAGCGCGTGGTGCCGGCGGTGCGGGCAAAGCCGACCGGGGGCGCCCCGGCCGATGCGGTGTACCCGCTCGGGTAGTCCGGCGGGACCCGGGGCGCCCTGTCGTCGCCAGCGAGGATCCGATCCGTCGCGTGCTCCGACGCGGTCTCGGCGAGGATCCGTCCCCGGGGGTCGAAGATGGTGAGCTCGAGCCCGGGCGAGCCGTGCGTGCCGTTGCTCATCAGGTCCTGGATGGAGCGAAGGTTGATCGAAACCTTCAACACACCCAGGCGTTCGCCGTTCGTCGCCGACTCGAACCGGGTGGCCAGCGCGATCGAGGGCTCGACGGCGGAGCGGTCGAACGCGACCTCCCCGATCCAGATCCCCGTGTTCCACGCGACCTTCCACCAGTCCTCGTCGCTTTGCACGAAGTCGGAGGTGGGGTGCGAGTAGGCGACGTTGAACCCGTGTTCGTCCGTAACGGAGATCTCGTCGAAGTACTGGCTGATGCGCTACCGATGGCGCAGATGCGCATCGACGTCGGGGAAGTAGCCGCGGCTGCGGGCGGTTCCGCCCAGGACCTCCACCTCCTCGATCTTGATCAGGGTGAGCCCGGACTGGGCGTGGCGCCAGGCGCCTTCGCGCGTCGCATCGACGACCTTCGGGGTTGTCGCGATCTGCCGCGCGTCGACGATCCGCTCGACGAGGAAGCTGTCGATCACGTTAGCCGCGTGCGCCGCCTTCGCACGCAGATCCAGCCCGATCGCCGAGTGCACGACCGCTCTGCGGACGTGGTTCAGATCGATGCTCGCGAGGTCGCGTTCGTAGTTGAGGTAGCCGAACCACGGTGCGCCGGCGGCGGCGGCGAAGACGACGACGATGATGGCGGTCGCGGCAGCAAGGCGCAGTGCGCCCTTGCGGGGCCGCGGGATCGGGACATCCCCGGCTTGGTGCGTCGGTCGCGCTGTGTGCAGTTCTTCCATTTCTTCTTTCGTTCCAGGAACTCGAGCCTCGGGGTTCGTTCTCGGCGGAAACCGTCGCATGAACCATCCCGATTACGTACCAAGCTCATCCTGCTCAGAAGCGGAATCAAGAGTTGACCCCCGAGCACTGAAGTCAGATTGGCCGGTGGCGCCCACCAGCTTGACGCTCGACTGCGCAGCCGCGGGCAGCGCGAACCCGAGCGGCAGGGCGAGGACGAACAGGCACGCCGCCGCGCGGACGCCGAGTCGCGACAGGAAGCCTCGGGGAGAACGGGAATATGCAGCCCGCACCGTACGGCTGGGCCTGCATGTCAGGCGGGACTGGCGCTCCCGCGTTCGGCCGGCGCGCAGCATGACGCCCGTCGCGCGCACTGCGAGGTGCCGAGAAACCCGTCCGCCGCTCGGGCCATGGAACAGCTTCCGCCCGGCTCGATCTTGCATGTCCGCTCTCTACCCGATTCCTGTCCCTGACGAACATTCTCCACTATGTATAGTATTTTATGCATATCTGTAACGCGTATTTTAATATTTTTTACATAAAATTCGGTCGCTCTCCCCGGCCTTCGTGTCGCCGCCTCGGATTCCTTCCGCGCCGCGGCGGCCGCGATCTTCGAGGCGAACCGGCCGCGGTGGCGCTCCGCCAGGACTGCCCGGGCCTGGATGCAGTCGCTTGAGAAGCACGCCTTCCCCGAGATCGGCGCCCTGCGCGTCCACACGATTGGTCAGGACGACGTCCTGCGCATCCTCAACCCGCTGTGGAGCACCCGCCCGCAGCTCGCGCGCAAGCTCCGCCAGCGCATCCGCACCACGTTGCAGTGGTGCCAGGCCCACGGCCACGTCGCGACGAATGTGGCGGAGGAGACCATCGACGGGGCGCTGCGTGCGATGCCCGCGCTCAAGGTGCACTTCCGCGCACTGCCCTGGGCGGAGGGCGGCGCCGCCCTCGACGCCGTGCGCAGCGTGCCCGGGGTCTCGCCAAGCTCGCGGCTGTGTCTCGAGTTCCTCGTGCTGACCGCCGCAAGGAGCGGCGCGGCGCTCGGCGCCGCATGGGACGAGATCGACTTCATAGCGCGCGAGTGGCGCATCCCGGCCGAGCGCATGAAGACCGGCGTGGCGCACGCGGTCCCGCTCGGGGACGCCGCCGTGCGCACGCTGGAGACGGCCCGCGAGCTCGGCGGCGAACGCTTCGTGTTCCCGTCGCCGGTCCGGCGCGGCAGTCCGCTCGGCGAGTCCTCGCTGCTGCACATCCTGCGCAAGGCGGACCTTGCCGGGCGCACCACCGTGCACGGCTTCCGCAGCTCGTTCCGGAGCTGGGCGGGC
>JAPOPW010000010.1 GCA_026712715.1 Immundisolibacterales bacterium
CGGGCAATGCGAGCTCGCCCCGACGCGCACGGCTACGCCAAACCGATAGCTGCTGCGCCTTCACCCCGTTGCGACGCGCGACGTCGCATACCCGCGCTCCGCTCTCCAGGCTCTCCTGAACGATCCGCGCCTTCTCCGCCTCTGGCCAGCGACGCCGAATCGTCCCTCGTCCTCCCTCGACCCCTCCGTTTGAACCCATCTGTTCGGTCCTCCGCCAAAAGGACCGTTTGACCATCCAACCGTACCGCCCCGCAAGATGACCCGCACACACCGCTTACGCAGCATCCGTCGTCGCGGACCGTGCTCTGCCATACCGGGTTGCGGCCGTGTTGGCGCAGGCATGCTGCCATGGGCAGGATCGCGAGCATGCTGCACGGTTACCTGACGGGCGCGCTGCGGCCGGCGGCTGCGACCAGCCCGGTCGTGACGCTTACCGGCCCCGGCAGTCGGGGAAGACCACCTTGGTGCGCGCCCTCTTTGCGGACCATCGTCATCTCTCGCTTGAAGCACCGGACCTGCGGTCGCTCGCGGATCCACGTGGTTTTCTCGCGACGACGCTCCTTCCCCATCATGCGAACTATTGCAGGCGCCTTCGCCGGCGCCCGCGACTGCACTTCCTGGATATCGGGCTCATTTGCTATCTGCTTGGCATTCGCGGCGCCGGGACGGTCGAGCGCCATCCGCTACGCGGCCCCGTTATCGAACCGTTCGTCGTCTCGGAGCTGATCAAGAGCTTCGCCGCGAGGCGCCTCGACGCGCCCCTCCATTTCTGGCGAGACGACACCGGTCACGAAATTGACGTCACCCTCCAATCGGGGCGGCATCCTGGTTCTCGGCGGAGCCGAGAGCTTCGTCTTCAGGGGCGGCCGCGTCCTCCCGTGGTTCCTGCGCTGGTCCCGGCCCCCGGATTCGTCGCCCTCGTCCCGACGAACCTTGACCTGACCGGCGTCGAGGGCGATGCACGCCCATCCAACCACGGTTCCCGGGGCAGGACGCTGGTGCGACGGACCGATGACGTGTAGACATCGGCCCGCGCGCGGCTGAAACGGGATTGGAAACGAGCACATGAGAATCGGCTTCATCGGCCTCGGCAACGTCGGCGGCAAGCTCGCCGGCTCGCTGCTTCGCAACGGATTCGACCTGACGGTGCGAGACCTCGATCGCGCCGTCGCGCGGCCGTTCCTGGATGCGGGCGCTCGCTGGGGGGAGAGCCCGGCGCGGATGATGGAGGCCGCCGATGCGGTCATCACCTGCCTGCCCACCCCCGCCGCGTCGTCCCGGGTGCTGGAGGCCGGGGACGGGCTGCTCTCCGCGATGGGCGAGGGAAGGATCTGGATGGAGATGTCGACCACCGACGAGGCCGAAGTCCGCCGGCTCGGGGAGAAGGTGAGTGCCCTCGGCGGCGAGCCCGTCGACTGTCCGGTCTCCGGCGGCTGCCATCGCGCGGATACCGGCAACATCTCGATCTTCGCCGGGTGCGAGCGCCCGACGTTCGAGCGCGTCCTCCCGCTGCTGACCGCCATGGGCCGCCGGATCCTGCACACCGGACCCCTCGGATCGGCCTCGATCCTCAAGGTCGTCACCAACTACCTCGCCACCGCCAACCTGGTGTCCTGCTGCGAGGCGATGGTGACCGCGAAGGCAGCGGGACTGGATCTGAACACGACCTGGGAGGCGATGCGGATCTCCTCCGGAAACTCGTTCGTCCACGAGACGGAGAGCCAGGTGATCCTCAACGGCTCGCGCGACATCTCGTTCACGATGGATCTCGTGAGCAAGGACATCGGGCTGTTCCAGGCGCTCGCCGAGCGGTGCGGCGTCCCGGTCGAGCTCAACCCGATCCTGGTCGAGATATTCAAGGACGGCGAGGCGCGCTACGGCTCGCGCGAGTGGTCCCCCAACATCATCCGCCGCCTCGAAGAGGCCACCGGTCTCGCGATCCTCGCCCCCGGCTTTCCGGCGCAGATGATCGACGACGAGCCGGAGGCGCCCGGTCACGAGGTCGTTCCGAAGGGGCGAGGCTGAGAGATCGTACTCCTTGCGCGCGGAGGGCCGCCGCGAACCCGAACGTTGTCGACGCGAGGCAGGTCGTCGAGTCGATGCGTTGGATCACCGTCCCGGCGGGCGTCGTCCCGTCACTTGCGCAAAGCGGTAGACTCGTGAGCGGCAAGCGGTTTCACGGTGGCGAGGGAGGAGTCAGGGGATGGACGTAGCGGGACACGCGGCGCTGGTGACGGGCGGCGGCTCGGGGATGGGGGCGGAGACGGCCCGCGCACTCGCTCAGGCGGGCGCGCGGGTGGCGGTGCTCGACGTGAACGTGGACGGTGCCCGGCAGGTCGCGGCCGAGACGGGCGGCATCGCCCTCGAGTGCGACGTGGTCGACGGCGCGAGTGGGGAGGCGGCGGTCGCCGCGGCGCGCGAGGCGCACGGTGCGGCCCGCATCCTCGTCAACTGCGCCGGGGTCGGGACCCCGGGGCGCATCGTGTCCCGGTCCGGTCCCTTGCCCCTCGAGGACTACGTGCGGGTCGTCAACATCAACCTCGTCGGCACGTTCAACCTCCTTCGGCTCGCCGCGGCCGGGATGACCGGGCTCGATCCGGTCAACGAATCGGGCGAGCGGGGGGTCATCATCAACACCGCGTCCGTCGCCGCCTACGACGGGCAGGTGGGGCAGCCCGCCTACGCGTCGTCCAAGGGCGGGGTGGTCGCCCTGACCCTGCCCGCGGCCCGCGAGCTCGCCCAGTTCGGGGTGCGGGTGCTCACCATCGCGCCCGGCCTCGTCGAGACCCCGATGCTCCGCTCTCTCCCGCCCGAGATCCAGAAGAGCCTCGGCGATTCGGTCCCGTTCCCGCGCCGGCTCGCGCGCGCGGACGAGTTCTCGCGGCTCGTCCTGCACATCATCGACAACACGATCCTGAACGGGGAGACGATCCGGATGGACGGGGCGGTCCGGCTCGCGCCCCCGGAGGGCGAGCGCTCCGACCGGCAGCCGCCGGTGGCCGGGGCGAAGGCCGGCGCCGGATTCCGTTTCCACATGCGGGCCGCACGGGCGCGGCCCGAACGATGCGGCGCAACGGTTCGGCCGCGCGGTCGGAGAGTTCAGCCGCACGCGACGGCATAGACGTCCTTCACCGGTCCGGGAAGCGGGCACGCCTGCCAGGTTTCGCCTCCGTCGACGGTGGCGAAGACCTCTCCGTCGTAGCGGGCGCCGATGCAGACCAGGTCAGGGTCGGAATGGTGGAGGCCGACCGACATGACGGTTCCGTTCACCTGTACCCGGTCGAAGCGCTGCCAGGTCTCGCCCGCGTCCGTGCTCCGGTAGACTCCGCCGTCGCGGCTGTCGGCCGCGACGGAAAGGGCCGTGTAGAGGGTCCCCGGGTCGTGCGGCGAGACCTTGATGTCGCGCGCATACGTCGTCGGCGAGAAGCGCCCGACCTCGAGATCCTCCCAGCGCCGGCCTCCTTCGCGCGCCCGGAAGAGCCCCATCCGAAGCGCGATGATCGGGGTGTCGGGGATCGCCGGGCTGATGGCGATCGCGTGGCCGTCGAGCATGCCTTCGGCATGTGTCTCGCGCTGCACGATGGAGCTTCGCAGGTGGGGCCGGTCCGACAGCCGCACGAGGCCCTCGTTGAGGTCCTCCCAGGTCTCGCCCCCATCGGTCGTTCGCATGGATCCCGCGATCTCGAGGGCGGCGTAGATCTCGTCCGGCCGTCCGGGACGCTGCGCCATCCGCATCACCCGGGGGGAGAAGGGGCACTCGCAGCGCGGCCGGATCTCGGGGGTGGGCAGCCGCTCCCAGCTCGCGCCGCGGTCCTCCGAGCGATAGACGCCGAGCGGCGACCCTCCGGCGTACATTCGGTCGGGGGCATCGTCGATGGCGATGAAGCTCCAGACCTGGGTGCCGCCGTCGGGGAACTTGGCCCGCCGAAAGCTCGCGCCCCGGTCGGGGCTGTGCCACACCCCGTCTGAAGTGCCGGCGAAGACCAGGTCGGGATCCTTGGGGTGCACGAATAACGTATGGACCTCGGACGTGGCGAGCACGTGCTCCCACTCACCACCGTCCGTGCGCCGTCGGAACACGCCGACCGCGCCCGCATCGCGCGGCCGGCCGAAGTAGCCGGCCACGCCGGCGTAAAGGTAGGAATGCGCCATGGCAACCTCCGTCTTCGTTGCGGCCCTGGCGTGCGGGCCGGGAACCGGTCAGTTTCGCCAACCTCCGCTCTTCCCGCGGGTCGCGGCCGGAAACGAGCGCGACGGCTCGACGGCGGGCTGCGCCACCGTTCTCCCCCGGATGCCGGCGGGTGGCGATCGGGAGCTGACCCTCCGCCCCCGAGCGGACGACGGGGTCAGGTCGAGGTGTCGGACAGCGAGCGGATGCGTCCGAGGAAGGCCGATGCGCCGGCCGCCACCCACCGCGGCCAGGGGACCATGAGGCAGCGGGCGCCGGCCGCCACGAACCCCTGCGCGTTCTCGTCGTTGACCAGCGTGCCGGCGACCCGGCCCGCTGCGACAATCGTGTCGATCGCATCCCTGATTGCCTGCTGCACGACCGGGTGGCCGGGGTTCCCGATGTGTCCCATGCTCGCCGCGAGATCCGAGGGCGCGACGTTGAAGACATCCACGCCCTCCACCTGAAGCATCGCGTCCAGGTTGTCGAGCGCCGCCGCGTCCTCGATGAGCGCGATGCACTGCACCTCCTCGTTCGCGCGGTGGAAGTAGTCGCTCGCGCCGTAGCTCCGGCGGTTCCCCGCGACGCCGCGGTTCCCCTCCGGAGGGTAGCGGCACGCCCGGGCCGCCCGCTCCGCCTGCTCCGGGGTGATGCAGTGGGGAACGATGATGCTGCTCGCGCCGAGATCGAGGGCGCGGAGGATCAGGGCCTCGTCGATGTGCGGGACGCGCACCGCGGTGCCCATGTCCCACAGGTCGCACGCGCGGCTGATGTCCGAGAGCTCGCTCCAGTCGACTCCACCGTGCTCGAAGTCCACGAACACCGCGTCGAACCCCATGGGGCCGAGAAAATCGCACATCTCGGCCGAATTGAATCCGAGCGTGACGATTCCGATTTCGCCTGCCGCGAGACGGCGGCGGAGGGGGTTGGATCGATAGTCCGTCATGGCATCTCCCCGTTCGGTTGTGAAGACTTTCTCCACCATTCCATAGCATACGCTCGTGTCGATGCCCGCGGACCGTCCCCGGTCCTCCTTGTGGTCCGCCATCGCGGCATCCCGCCCCCGTCGCGACGAGACCAGGGGACGCATCGCGGCTAGAATTGCACTGTCAGGATCCAAAGGAGACCGTCGATGAGCGCTGTCCTTTCCGCCGTCGAACCCGTTTCGGCCCAACCCGACGAGGTCGAGCGCACGCTTCGGGTCCAACTCGCCGCCGCGTATCGGCTCGCCGAGCACTTCGGCTGGTCCGAGCTCATCTACGGGCACCTGACGGTTCGCCTCCCCGGCGAGACGCCGACCTTCCTCATCAATCCCTACGGCCTCAGCTACGAGGAGATCACCGCCTCGAGCCTCGTGCGGATCGACGTCGACGGGAACGTGGTGGGGGAATCGAACCATCCCGTGAACCGGGCCGGGTTCGTGATCCACTCCGCCGTCCACATGGCGAACTCGGTCAACAAGTGCGTCATGCACACCCATACCCGCGCCGGCATGGCCGCCGCCGCCCTCGAGGACGGCCTCCTCCAGGTGCACATGTACTCGACCGGGTTCCACGGCCGGCTCGCCTACCACGAGTACGAGGGCCCGAGCCTCGACCTCGGCGAGCGCGAGCGCCTCCTCGCCGACCTCGGCGACGCCAAGGCGATGATCCTCCGCAACCACGGGCTCCTCACGGTCGGCCGGACGATTCCCGAGGCGTTCATCTGGCTCTACCGCCTCGAGCGCGCCTGCCAGGTGCAGCTCGACGCGATGGCCGCAGGCCCGCTCCATCTCATCGATCCGAAGGTCGTCGAGCACTCCGTGGCCGAGACCGACCGCTTCCTCGAATCCGAAGCGGGAATCGGCGAGCTCGAATTCCAGGCCCTCATGCGCAAGCTCCACCGGCTCGACCCCTCCTTCCGGGACTGAATCGATCGGGCGAGCCCCCCTCTTGCCCACAATGGAGAATCAAGCCATGTCAGCGACTGAAGACCGCGTCAGAGAACTCTTTCACGAGCACCTGGACCTTGGTCGGGAGCCGGACTTCGACGTCGGACTGGGCGACTCCGGCGTCTCCTCGGTGGATGCGGTCGCGTTCGTCAAGCAGGTCGGAGAAGCGTTCAACGTGACCATCCCACCCGAGGAGTTCGCGCAGTTCCGGAACTTGCGGGACCTCGTGAGCTACCTCGATTCGCACGAAGGGTGACCGGCGGGGGCCGCCGCTCGCCCCCTTGGTATCCATCCTCCGAAGGAGTGTCGGACGGATGCGAAGGCCCCGGCCGTCGGGGCCTTCGCCGGTCACGGAACAACCCTTGGCTCGTTTCTCACCCGGGAAATCCCGAGCACCGCAGCGCGCCGCCTTGCCGTTCGTCGGGAGAGTGTCCGCGACGGGCGCGACGACGTGACATCCGGGGCCGTCTGGAAGATTCCCGAGCCGCTGTCGGTGTGCGACGTCCGCCTCGACGACGAGACGGTCATCGCCGTGCGCCGGCATGGAAATTCCGCGGGCCCGCGGCTCGTCCTGAGTCACGGCAACGGGTTGGCCGTCGATCTCTATCTTCCATTCTGGTCGCTTCTCGCCGACGACTTCGACCTGATGGTCTACGACCTGCGGAATCACGGTTGGAACGGTGTCGGTCGCCAAGGGGAGCACAACATTCCGACCTTGATCCATGACCACGATCGGATTCTCGACGCCGTCGATCGCCACTACGGAAGGAAGCCGACGATCGGCGTCTTTCATTCCGTCTCGACCTTGATCTCCCTGCTGTCGTTCACCGACCGGTACGCCGCGCTCGTTCTCTTCGATCCCCCCATCTGCAAGCCGGGCGCGAACCAGGCGGAGTTCGACTCGGCGGCCGAGCGTGCCGCCGCGGCGACGAGGCGCCGGGGACACCGATTCCGGACGGAAGCCGAATTCGCGGACCTCCTGAGCTACCTGCCGGGATTCCTCCGGGTCGTGCCCGGAGTGCGCGAGCTCATGGCGAGGACCACCCTTCGAGAGACCCCGGAAGGCGGGGACTACGAATTGCGGTGTCCGCGGGAGTACGAAGCCCAGATCACGGACTACGTAAGGAGCTTTTCGCCGCTGCTGGACCTCGCGACCCTACCGTGCCCGACCAAGGTCATCGGAGCCGATCCGACCCTTGCGTATGCTTACCTGCCGGCGTTCGATCTCGGCCACTTCATCAACGTCGACTACGATTTCCTGCCCGAGGCGACCCACCTGCTGCAACTGGAGAAGCCGGCGGAGTGCGCCGCGCTGCTCAGGCACTTTCTCGAGCAGAACGGCCTTTCCTGACCTCGCGGCGGCGCCGGGCGCGGACCGCGCACGGGGTGCGCCTCCACGGCGGACCTTCCAACGGCGACGAGCCTCCCGGTCCGGCTCCGGCGACCGGGCGGCAAGTCCCTGGCGGCCGCCCGGGCGATCCGAGGGGGCGCGGCGAAATTTACCGATCGCGGCCTACATCTTCCCTTTCGGTTCTTCGACCCAGTAGCGCCGGCGCTCGAAGGGATAGCCCGGCAGCGGGACCCGGCGGCGGGCCTCTCCCGCGAACAACCCCGCGAACGAAACCGGGAGCCCCGCTTCATAGGCTCCGCCTACCGCCTCCAGGAATCCGGATTCGTCCATCGGCGAGGGGGCGTCGCCGGCCGGTGGCCGCAGGCTCGCCAGTACCAGTGGCGCGCGCGGTCCGTCCGATGCCGGTGCACCGTTCGAGGAACCCGGCCAGGCGGAGGCGATCGCCGGACCGAGCGTCGCACGCGGACCGATCTCCACGACCACCTCCACCCCCCGGCTCGAAAGTGTCTCCACACTTTGCTCGAGGGCGAACGGTTCGCGCGAGCGCCGGAGCCAACGGCTCGCATCGAGGGCTTCGTCCGGCCCGGTCGCGCGGCCCGACCTGCCGCCGACGAGCGCGACGGAAGGCCTCCTGAACACGGTCCCTTCCAGCGCCGCTTCGAAGCCCGTCACCGCGGTCGCCTGCGCCTGTCCGGCCGGAAGGGTCGCCCGCCGGGCACCCCGTGCCGCGGCAAGGCGAAGCCCGTCCTCGAGGCCGAACACACCGGCCGCCCGGGCCGCCGCGAGCTCCCCCGCATCATGCCCGACGACCACGCTCGGGCGGATTCCGATGCTCGACCAGAGGGCGGTGAGAGCGCACTCGAGCGCGTAGACGGCCAAGTCGGCCCACATCGGGTCGCCCGGATTTCCCGCCGTGTCGGCCGGTCCGAACATCGCGTCGAGGAGCGAGGCATCGCGCTCATCGCGGAGCACCGCGTCGCAGCGGTCGAGCACCGCGCGCACGACCGGCTCGCTCCGGTAGAGCGCCCGGCCGATCCCCGCCCAATGGCTGTCCACTCCCGGGTAGACGAACGCCACCCGGTCCGCATCCCGCGGCTCGGGTCCGTCGTCCCCATCCACGAGCCCCCGCAGTCGCGCTCGCAGCGACGCGGCGTCGCGAAACACGATGCCCGTCCGGTGGGCGAAGTGGCTCCTTCCGGAGCCGGCCGTCCAGGCCATGTCGGCGAGAGCCGGTTCTTCTCCGGTGCCATCCTTCTCCGGTGCGTCGCGCTTCGCGTCGAGCCGGGCGAGGTAGCGCGCGGCGAGCGCGCGGAGCGCTCCGCGCGACTTTCCGGAGAGCGGCAGGAGCCGGGCACGGCGGGAGCCCGGTTCGCATTCCGCGACCGGGAGGTCCGTCATCGAATCGGGGAGAGAGACCGCGACCGGTCGTGAGGCGCCCTCGGGCGCAATCGCGTCGGTGGGCGCCGGGAAGACTTCCCCCGGTGCGCCGTAGCCCTCCACCAGGACGTGCGCGTTCGTGCCCGAGATGCCGAACGCGCTCACCCCCCCGCGCGCGGGTCGTTCGCCATCGAGGGGCCAGCGCGTCGATTCCGAGGTCACCCGGACCGCAAGCCGATCCCAGTCCACATGCGGATTCGGCTCCCTGAAGTGCAGGTGCTTCGGAATGGTCCCGTGCCGCATCGCGAGCACGACCTTGATGATTCCCGCAATGCCCGCCGCCGCCTCGAGGTGGCCGATGTTCGTCTTCGCGGTACCCATGAGCAGCGGTCGGTCGGACTCGCGTCCCTTCCCATAGACCGATGCCGCCGCCTGCACCTCGATCGGATCGCCCAGCCCCGAGCCCGTGCCGTGCGCCTCGAGGTAGTCCACGTCCGCCGGCGAAAGGCCCGCGCGTGCGAGGGCCGCCTCCAGCACCTGCACCTGGGCGGGCCCGTTCGGCACGGTCAATCCGCCGCTCGCCCCGTTCTGGTTTACCGCGGAGCCTCGAATCACGCCCCAGATCCGGTCGCCGTCCGCCTCCGCGTCGCGGAGATGCTTGAGGACGACGAGCCCGCAGCCTTCACCCCGGACATAGCCGTCCGCGGCCGCATCGAAGGTTCGGCAGCGCCCGCTCGGGGACAGCATGCCGAGCTCGGCCATGAACCGCGTGACCGCAGGGGAGAGAATCGCGTTGACGCCCCCGGCGAGGGCCATGTCCACCTCTCCTCGCCGCAGCGCCTCGACCGCCTCGTGCACCGCGACAAGAGACGAAGCGCAGGTCAGGTCCAGGGGCATCGCCGGTCCCATGAGACCCAGGACGAAGGCGACCCGGCCGGCGGCGACGCTCCCGGCGGTTCCGAGATAGGCGACATCGGCCCCGCTCGCGGCCACCACGTCCCGGTACTCGCAGGTGCTGATCCCGGTGTACACGCCAGTGCGGCTGCCCCTCAGTCGGAGCGGGTCCATCCCGGCATCCTCGAGCGCCTGCCAGCTCGTCTCGAGCAGCATCCGTTGCTGCGGGTCCATCGTGCGTGCCTCGATCGGGTGGATTCCGAAGAACCGCGCATCGAACTCGTCGATTCCGGTGACGAACCCGCCGTGCCGGTACGTCGCATCGCGCGGAGCGGACCCGGCGGCCGGATCGCTCCCCGGGTCCCCGTCGGGGCGCCCGGCCGTCCCCGCGTCGGCGCCCGTGGCGAGCTGGTCCCAAAACGCGGCGAGGTCCGGCGCACCGGGAAACCGGCAGGCCATGCCGACGATCGCGATCCCGTCGACCGCGCTCGCGGGCGCGGGCGCGGCCGACGGACGGACCGGATACGGTGGCCTCGTCACCCGGGGCGCCGGCACCGGTCGCGGCGGCGGTGACCGCCCCGGCACGCGCTCCGCGTGCACCGGGCGGGTCCGCACCGTCCGCTCCGGGCTCGTCGCCGGCCCGTCGCGCGCGACGATCGAGGAGAGCTCTCCGGCGAGGAACCGCGCGAGGGCGGCCGTGTCCGGGTAGTCGAACACGACCGTGTTGGAAGCCACGTATTCTCCGGCGAACGCGCGGTTCAGCCGGTTCCGGAGCTCGACCGCCATCAGCGAGTCCATTCCGAGGTCGAAGAATCGCGCCGTCGCGGGCGGCGGGGCGGGGAGGCGCAGCACCGACGCGAGCTCTCCCCTGACGAAGGACGCCAGCACCTCCTCGCGCTCGCCGGAGGGCGCCTCCCGAAGCCGGGACACGAGGTCGTCCGGCGACGCCGTGGGGACGGGTGCTGCATCGCGGTCCTCGTCCGCCGCGAGGAGATCCTCGAGGAGCGACGGTCGCCGGCCGAAGCTCTCCGCGTAGACCGGCCAGTCCACCGCCGTCACCACGCTCGCGGTCGCGTCCTCGGCCACGAGCTGGTCGAAGGCTCTCAGGCCCTGCTGCGGCGTCAGCCACCGGACCCCGCGCGCGGCGAGGTGATCCGCGATTCGCTCGCGCTGCTCCTCGGCCTCGCCGACCCCCGCCCACGCGCCCCACGCGATCGCCTGCCCCGCGAGTCCGAGGGCGCGCCGGCGGGCGGCAAGCTGGTCGAGAAACGCGTTCGCCGCCGCGTGATTCGCCTGGCCCGCCGAGCCCAGCACCCCCACCACGCTCGAGAACAGGAGGAAGAGATCCAGGTCGCGGTCCTCGGTCGCCCGGTGGAGATGCCACGCACCGAGCACCTTCGGCCACAACACCTGCTCGAACCGTTCCCAGCTCTGGTTTCCGAGGGCCCCGTCCGAGAGCACCCCGACGCTGTGAACCACGCCCGCGAGCGGCGGCAGCTCCGCGTCCATCCGCGCGAGCATCGCGTCGACCGCCGCCGCGTCCGTCACGTCCGCGATCTCTACCCGGATCGAAGCGCCGCCCGCCTCGAGCGCCCGGATCGACTCCTTCGCGGCGGCATCGGGGGCCCGGCGCCCGTTCAGCACGATCACGCCTGCGCCCCGGTCCGCGAGCAGTCCGGCCACCGCGCCGCCGATGCCGCCGAGGCCGCCGGTCACGAGGTAGGTCCGGTCGTCGCGCAACCGGCCGCTTGCGAGCGGTGGCGCGGTGAGGACGATCTTCCCGACGTGCCGCGCCGCGCGCATGTATGCCATCGCCGCCCCTGCCTCGGCGAGAGGCCAGCGGGTGTGGACGAGCGGCGACAGCTCCCCGGCCGCGATTCGATCCATCACCCGGGCGAGAGTCGCTCCGGGCCGTGCAGGGTCGACCTCCTTGAGGACGTCCAGCCGCAGCACGTGGTAGGCGACGTCCGGACGCGCCGCGGACATCGCTTCGGCGCTTCGGATGTCGCGAGCGCCGAGCTCCACGAACCGGCCGCCGGGCGCGAGGCACTCGAGGCTCGCATCGATGAAGCCCGGGCCGGTGAGGCTGTTCAGCACCACCGCGACCCCGGCGCCCCCCGTCGCGTCGCGGATCTCCTCGCCAAACGTGGTCCCGCGGCTGTCGAACACGTGCTCGACGCCGAGCGATCGGAGGTACTCCCGCTTCGGCGCGCTCGCGGTCGCGAAGACCTCCCCGCCGGCCGCGCGCACCAATTGGATCGCCGCGAGCCCGACCCCGCCGGCCGCGGCGTGGACGAGCACGCGCTCGCCCGCCTCGAGTCCGGCGAGATCGAGCGCCATCGCCGCGGTGACGAAGGCAACCGGAACCGTCGCGAGCGCCGCCGCCGGCATGCCCGGCGGCGCGGGCGCCAACAGCTCGGCCCGCGTGACCACCTCGGGTCCGAAGGCGCCGAAGGCGAGGCCCACCACCCGATCGCCCGGAGCGACGTTCGTGACCTCCGGGCCGACCTCCTCGACCCGGCCGCACATCTCGCGGCCGAGCGGACCCGTGTCGAGAGCCCCCGTCGCGCGCAGCGCGTCGCGGAAGTTGAGACCCGCCGCCTCGACCGTGACCCGCGCCTGGCCGGCTTCGAGGGGAGCGCGCGCGAGGGTCTCCACCCGTACCCCGTCGAGGGCGCCGCCCGGGTCGGGGGCGAGCCGCCACCCCGGCTCCTCCGGAAAGGTGCACCGCATCGTACCGGCACCGCTTCGAACCAGGCGGGCGACGTGGCGCCGGCCGGCCCGCAGGGCGATGTGGTTCTCGCCGTCGGGGAACAGGACCTCGTCGGGGAGGTGGGGCGGGAACCCTTCCCCGCCCGGGTCGAGGTCGATCATCGCCGCGCGGAGGCGGGGCGCTTCGCGCGCCACCGCCTTGCCGAAGCCCCAGAGGGTCGCCCCGGCGAGCGCTCCGGTGCGTTCGCGTTCCAGCACCTGGGCGCCGCGGGTGACGAACCAGAGGCCCTTCTCGGGAGTCGCGCCCGCATCGACCGCGCCCTGCACGAGCGCGAGCGCGCCGGCTCCCGCACGGCGCACGTCCTGCGCCACCTCGCCGGTCGTCGCACGCGGGCCATGGCCGTCGAGCGCGGCGAGATGCGCGATTCCCCCGAGAGGCAGGTCCCCGGGCAGACCGGCCAGCAACGTCTTCCACGACTCACGGCAAGTCGGGCGGACGAAGGCCGGAAAGACGCCCGGACCTTCCGCCGGCCCGCTCGCGGGCGCCGCGTCCTCCCCGGCCAGGAGCACCGTCTGGTTCCGGGCCGCGAGCGCCGCCGCGAGCTCCGCGCCGGTCCGGCCGCGGTCGGACGCCACGACCCACACGCCGGGCGTCATGGCCACCTCGGCCGGTCCGCGCGCCACGAGGATCCCCGGTCCGAGCGGGCGCCCGCCGTCGCATGCGTCCACTCCGAGGACGTCCACCTCCGAGAACCCGGCATCGGCGAGCGCCCGCCGCCACACGTCGGGCGCCGCGAGCGCGTGGTCCGGCCGATACGCGTCGTCGAACCGCCACCAGCCGTCCAGCATGCCGAAGGTGAGGTCCTGGAGGTTGCGGCCTCGAACGAGCTCGAGCGCCGCGAGCCGGCCGGACGGAGCGAGCAGCGCCCGGCAGTGGGCGAGAATCTCTCCGAGATCCCGGGTGGTGTGCAGCACGTTCGCGGCGATCACGAGGTCGTAGCCGTGCGCGTCGAAGCCCTGGGCCGCCGGGTCCGCCTCGATATCGAGGGTCCGGTACTCCATCGGCGCCCCGCCGGGCGCGAAGCGGGATTCCGCGTCCGCGAAGAATCCGGCCGAAACGTCGGTGAAGACGTAGTCGAACCGTCCCTCCGGCAGCCCCGAGAGGATGGGATCGGTGGCCGAGCCGGTACCGGCCCCGACCTCCAGCACCCGGAGCCGCCGCCCGTCCGGCAGGCCCGACACCATCGCCCGGACCGCGTCGGCCAGCATCCGGTTCGCGGCGCGCGCGGCCGGTGCGGTCCGGTAGAGATCCGCCGCGCTCGTCTCCTCGCTGCCGAAGAGGAGCGAGAGGGGGTCGGTCCGTCCCCGCAGCACCTCCGCGAGCGCGCCGCCGCAGCGCCGGAGCAACCCGATCTCGTTCAACCCATGCGGGTGTCGGGCGACGAGCCGCTCGGCCAGCTCCTCCGGCTCCGCGAGCGCCTCGTCCGGAAGCGGGTCCTGCGACCCGAGGGTGACGCGGAGGCCGCCGTCCGGAGCCGGCTCGAGCACTCCGGCCGCGGTCAGCATCGCGAGCAGCCGGCCGAACAGGCGCCCGTGCTCCGGGGCCAGGGAGAGCTCACCGTGCAGCGCTTCCGGATCCACCGCGGCGCCCGCCCGGCGCGGCCAGCCGAGCTCGTCGAGCGCGTTCAGGACATGGGACTGGGCCAGCCGGTCCAGATCCGCGAGAAGCGCGGCGCGCTCTTCGGGCGCGACGCCCTCGGCAGCCAGATAGTCCGGGTAGCTTCCCATCGCGGCGCCCACCGACTCCGGACCGGCCAGGAATCGCGCGGTCTGAACCCCGTCGGTGCGAGGCTGCTCCCGCCACACGACCTCGTACAGGAGATCCTTCAGCGCCTTCGAAGCTGAGAGCATGGCCGCCCGCGTCGCCCGCTTCATCGTGAATCCGGCCACCGCGCCAATCGGTTCTCCGTCGGGGGAATGGAGCCGAAGATCGGCCTTGACGACTTCCGGCGAGTCGTCCGCGTCCTCGTCGGCCGGCGCGCTCCCGCCGGCGGTCTCGCGCATGCGGACGTGGCAGACGATCCGCTCGGGCGGCGGCCCCGCAAGCCACAGCCGGTCCCATCCGAAGGGCATGTAGGTGGACCGGCCCGCGACCCGGGCCTGATCGCGCGCCGCGAGCACCGTCTGAAAGCAGCCGTCGAGCAGGATCGGATGCAGGTCGAGACCGTCTCCGTCGAGGCAGTCCGGCAGGGCCACCTCGCCGATCGCTTCGCCGGGCCGGGACCAGATGGCCTGGAGCGGGCGAAACGCGGGGCCGAGCACGACCCTGGTGCTGACCTTGTTGCGATAGAGCGACGGGACGTCCCCCGCCACCATGCTCGCCTTGAGGCCCTCGAGATCCACCCGCCCGGCGGCTTCCGCCCGGGGATCGCCGGGCGACATCCGGCCTTCGAGGTGCAGGGTCCAGCCTTCTTCGTCCCCCTTGCTGAACACCTCGAAGCGGCGCGACGACCCCGCCCCGGAGCCGTCGAACACGATCTGGAGCTTCCGGCCCGTTTCCCCGGTCTCCTCTCCCCCGTCTTCGGCCGGGAAGATCATCGGGCTGTGGAGCTGGCAGTCCTCCAGGACCACCGCGCGGGCGCCTTCGCCCCACAACACCGTCGCGGCCATGGTGCCGAACATCGCGCCGGGCACCACGATCTGGCCGAAGACCCGATGGTCGCTCACCCACGCCGGGTCCGTGGTCAGGATCTCCGTCTCGAACGTGACCTCGCCACGGGGCGACTCGCGCCGCGCCCCCAGCAACGGATGGCCGGCGCTCTGCCGCCGCCGCTTCGGCGGATCGATCCAGTGGCGCCGGCGCTGGAAGGGATAGCCCGGATTCGCGATCCGGCGGCGCGCCTCCCCGGCGAACAGCCCTTCGAAGGCGATCGGGAGACCGGCTTCGTACGCTTGCCCGACCGCCTCGACGAAGGCGTCGCCGCCGGCCGGGGCGGGCGCGGTGTCCGAGGGCCGGCGAAGGCTCGACAAGGTGACCGGCGCCCCGTCCGTGCCCCGAGCGGACTGCGGCCAGGCAAGGCACGCCATGGGGCCGAGCACTGCGTGCGGCCCCAGCTCCACGATCGTGCCGACTCCCAGGTCCGCCAGGGTCTCGACGCACGCGCGAAACGCCACGGGCTCGCGCGCCTGGCGGCGCCAGTACGCCGCGTCGAGCGTCTCGCCCGCCGCCACCACCCGGCCGGTCAGGTTGCTCACGAAGGTGATCGAAGGGGGCGCGAACGAGACGCCGGACAGCGCCGCCTCGAGGTCGTCCAGCGCCGGCTCCACCATGGCGCTGTGGTATGCCGGACTCTTGCGCAGCCGGGCGACGCGAACGTCCTGCGATTCGAGACCCTCGAGCAGCGAATCGATCTCTCTCGCCGGACCGCTCACCACCTGCTGCGCGCCGTTGTCGGCGGCGATGCAGATCCCCATCCCGCCGCAGGACGCGTTGTGCTCGTCGAGGGCCGCCGCCACCCGGGACGCGGGCGCGAACACCGCGGCCATCGCGCCCGCCCCCGGCAGTGCCCCGATGAGCGCACCCCGCGCGGCGGCGAACCGCAGGCCTTCCTCGAGACCGAACACTCCGGCGGCCTGCGCGGCCGCGATCTCCCCGAGGCTGTGGCCGAACACGACCTGCGGACGAATCCCGATGCTCGACCAAAGGGCGGTGAGCGCGCACTCGAGCGCGTAGATGGCGGGCTGTTTCCACTTCGGATCGTCAAGGCTCGGGGCCGATGCGGTCCGGCCGAACATGACGTCGAGGAGAGAGCCGCCCCGCTCTTCCCGCAGCAGTGCTTCGCAACGATCCAGCACCGTCCGCACCGCCGGCTCGCGCTCGTAGAGCTCCCTCCCCATCCCGACCCATTGGCTGGCCTGGCCGGTATAGGCGAACGCCACCGGGGCCGCGGGGCGCGGCCCCGCTCCGTCTCCCGCTTCTGCGAGCGCCCGCAGGGCATCGTGCAGCGATCCGGCGTCGCGAAAGACCACGCCCGCCCGGTGGCTGAAATGACTCCTGCCGACGCCCGCGGTCCACGCCAGGTCGGCGAGCCGCGGCTCGGTGTTCCCGTCCCCGGGAGAGAGTGCTTCGCTCCGTTCGCCGAGCCATTCGAGGTACCGGCCCGCGAGGTCCCGAAGCGCCCCCTGCGACTTTCCCGAGAGCGGCAGGACCCGCGCCGCGCGTGGACGAAGCGCTTGCGCGGACGGCCGCAGGTCCGCAAGCGGCTCCGGCAGGGAAACGGATACCGGGCTCGCCGGTCCGGCCGGCCACGACGTCGCGCCGTGCGCGCGCGCGCCGTCCGGCACTGCGTAGCCCTCGACGACGACGTGCGAGTTGGTGCCGGAAAAACCGAACGAGCTTACCCCCGCGAGCGGGCGGCGGCCGGGAACGAGCGGCCAGTCCGTCGCCTCCGTGGTGACCCGCAACGGCAGGTGCTTCCAGTCGATCCCGAGATTGGGATCGCGGAGGTTGAGATGTCGCGGGATCACGCCCTTTTGCATCGAGAGCAGCACCTTGATGAGGCCCGCGGCCCCCGCTCCCGCCGCCAGGTGGCCGATGTTGGTCTTCACCGAGCCCATGAGCAGCGGGCGTTCCGCCTCGCGCCCCCGGCAGTAGACCGCTGCCGCCGCGTTCACTTCGGTCGGGTCGCCCAGCCTGGTCCCGGTGCCGTGGGCTTCGAGATAGTCGACCTGAGACGGCGCGAGCCCGGCCCGCGCCAGCGCCTCCTCGATCACCCGCGCCTGGGTGAGCCCCTTCGGGGCGGGGAGCCCCGGGCGCTCCCCGTCCTGGTTCACCGCGGTGCCGCGGATCACTCCCCAGATACGGTCTCCGTCCGCCTCGGCCTCGCGCAGGCGCTTGAGGACCAGCATCCCGCAGCCTTCGCTCCGCACGAAACCGTCCGCCCGTTCGTCGAAGGTCCAGCATTGGCCGGTCGGCGACAGCATTCCCGCGTTCGCGAACGCTTCGGTCGTCACGGGCGAGAGGATCACGCACACCCCGCCCGCGAGCGCGAGGTCGGCCTCTTCCCGCTGCAGTCCCGCCACCGCGTGGTGTACCGCCACGAGCGAAGAGGAGCAGGCGGTGTCGACGGCGATCGAAGGCCCCTCGAGTCCGAGTGCGAACGAGATCCGGCCGCTCGCGGTGCTGAAGCGGTTACCGGTGACGAGATACAAGGTGGTGTCGGGTCCGGGTGCGTCGCCCTCGTTCCGGACGATCTCCTGGTACTCGTAGCTGCCGATCCCGACGTAGACCCCGCTGCGGCTGCCCACCAGCCGATCCGGGCCGATCCCCGCATCCTCGAGGGCTCCCCAGCTCATTTCCAGCAGAAGTCGCTGCTGCGGGTCCAGCGATGCGGCCTCGAGCGGTGAGATCCGGAAGAACTCCGCGTCGAAGAGGTCGATCCCGGAAAGGAACGCTCCGAAGCGGGAACCGTCGTGAACGGGCACGTCGTCGGGAAACATCTCCCCCACTCGCCCGCAGCTCTCGCCGGGCGAGCCATGGGTCACCGCGTTCCCGCCGGACTCGAGCAGCCGCCAGAAAGCCGCGAGGTCCTCCGCGCCGGGGAATCGGCACGCCATGCCCACGACCGCAATCGGTTCGCCCGGCGGGAGAGCATTCGAGGGCGGGGAATCGGATTCCGTCCGGGGGCCGGACGGACCGTGCGACTGGTCTCGTTGCATGGTGGAAACCGCTCGGGAAAAGCCACACCACGGCCGATTGTCCCCTTGTCGCGATTGCGAGTCCATCGACTTCCGACGCGGGTGCAGGTTCCGGCGCAGGACGGCAGGCGGGGCGCCACGCCGCGCCCGCCGGTCCACCTTCGATGTCCGGGGCGCTCCACCGGTGGCGCCGCATCGCGGGCGCCTATAATCCGGCGCGTCCCGCAGGGGTCGAGGGGCGCGATCCAACATGGCCTTGCATCTCGGGGAGAGGGTGATTCGGACCCGCGTTCGCGGCTTCGCCGGCCGGCCTGGCCGGGTTCCGGACCGTCCGTGGGCGTGAGCGACCCGGCTCGCGGCAGGGAGAAGGTCCGCTTTCAGCCCGACGCGCGGCCCCCCGCCGCGCTCGCGTTCGGGCTCGGCCTGCAGCTCGCGGTGCTGACGATTCCCGGCATCATGCTGATCACGACGGTCGTGATGCGGGCGGCCGGGGAGAGTGAGGCCTACCTGTACTGGGCCGTGTCCGCCACGGTCGTCATCTCCGGCGCCGCCACGGTGTTGCAGGCGTTCCGAATCGGCCGGTTCGGAACGGGTCACGTGCTGGTGATGGGAAGCTCGAGCGCGTCCATCGCGGTGTGCATCGCGGCGCTCGTCGAGGGCGGGCCGGAAATGCTCGCGACCCTGGTTCTGGTATCCGCGCTCGTCCCGCTTGCGGTCTCCGGGCGGCTCCCGCTCCTGCGGCGGATCATGACCCCGACCGTCTCGGGGATCGTGGTCATGCTGATCCCGGTCACCGTCATGCCGGTCGTCTTCGAACTGCTCGGCCGGGCTCCGGCCGGGAGCCCGGGGGCCGCCGCGCCCCTGTGCGCCCTCGTGACCGTTCTCTCGACCCTGGGAATCGCGCTCGGGTCGAAGGGAGCGCTTCGCCTCTGGGCACCCCTCATCGGCGTGGCGGCCGGTTCGGTGGCGGCGGGATTCTTCGGCATCTACGACCTCGACTCCATCGCGGAGGCTCCCTGGATCGGCTTCCCCGCGAACGAGTGGCCGGGATTGGATCTCGACTTCGGGCCCGGGTTCTGGGCGCTTCTTCCCGGATTCCTGTTCATCGCCCTCATCGGCGCCCTTCGCACGATGAGCAGTTGCGTTGCCGTTCAGGGCGTATCTTGGCGCGAGCGCCGGGCCGTGGACTTCCGGGCCGTGCAGGGTGCCGTCACCACCGACGGGACGGCGAGCCTGCTGGCGGGATTCGCGGGCACGGTGCCGAGCACCGCCTACACGGTGAGCGTGCCGGTGATCGAGCTGACCGGAGCCGCGGCCCGCACGGTGGGGGTCGCCACCGGAGCGGTGTTCGTCGCACTGGTGCTCCTTCCGAAGACGTTCGCGCTGATCCTTGCCGTGCCGAACCCGGTACTCGCCGGCTACCTGGCGGTGTTGCTCGCGATCCTCTTCGTGGCCGGCATGCGGGCGGTCGTCAACGACGGGCTCGACTACCGCAAGACCGTCGTCGTCGGCGTCGCGTTCTGGGTGGGGGTGGGCTGCCAGTACGGGATGATCTTTCCGGAACAGGTCGCGGAGTTCGCGGGCGGCCTCTTCCGCAACGGCATGACCGCCGGCGGGCTGGTTGCAATCGTCATGACCGGACTGCTCGAGCTGACGGAGTCGCGCCCGAGCCGGCTCGAGGCGGATTTCGGCATGTCGGCTCTTCCGGAGCTGCGCGAGTTCCTTCGTTCGTTCGCATCGCGGGCCGGCTGGGACACCGTGATGGCGGACAGACTCGACGCGGTGGGGGAGGAGACCCAGCTGAGCCTCGTTCCCGCCGCCGAAGACGGGGATGGGAAGGAAGGGCGGTCGGGTCGCCGGCGCCTGCGTCTCTCGGCGAAGCGGGGGGAGGGCGGCGCGGTGCTCGAGTTCGTCGTTGCCCCAAGGGGGGAGAACATCGAGGATCGGCTCGCCGCGCTGGGCGCCGGGACCGGCGAGGGTGCGATCGAGCGGGACGTGTCCCTGCGGTTGCTGCGGCACCTCTCGTCCTCCGTGCGCCACCGGCAGTACCACGACACGGACATCGTCACCGTAAACGTCGAGGCCCCGTCGCGGAGCGGACGGACGTAGGCCGGGAACCTGCCTGCGAGCCCCCGGGAGCCATCGGTCCCCGCGGCGCCGAAGAGCCGAACTCGACGAAGCGGTCCCGATGTTGCGGGGTGCCGGGCGATTCCGTAGCATTCGCGGCTTGGCTTGCCGGATCCGTCGAGTTCCGGCACCGGCGCCCTTGCACCGTTGAAATCGTTGCCCATGGCCAGGAAGACGACTCCCGCCGAGCCGCGTGAACCCGGGCTCGACACGTTCCCGAAGCTCCTCCTCGACAACGCGGCGCGCTTCGCCGGGCGCCCGGCCATCCGCGAGAAGGAGTTCGGGATCTGGCAGTCCTGGAACTGGGACGCGGTTCTCGGCGAGGTCGAGGCGCTCGCGGGGGGGCTTGCCGCCCTCGGTTTCCGGCGCGGCGACAAGCTCGCGGTCATCGGCGACAACCGGCCCCGTCTCTACTGGTCCATGTGCGCCGCCCAGGCCCTCGGAGGGGTCCCGGTGCCGATGTACCAGGACTCGGTGGCGGAGGAGCTCGCGTACGTGGTCGAGCACTCCGGCGCGCGCTTCGCGGTGGTCCAGGACCAGGAGCAGGTGGACAAGCTCCTCGAAGTGCGCGAGCAGGTCGCCGGCATCGAGACGATCGTCTACCTCTGGCCGAAGGGCCTTCGCCACTACGATCCGGAGCTCGTGCGCGACCTCCGCGACGTGCAGGCCGACGGCCGCAGATACAACGGCGAGAATTCCGGGTTCTTCCGGGCGGAGGTCGAGAAGGGCTCGGGAGCGGACACCGGCGTCATCCTGTACACCTCCGGCACGACCGGGCGGCCCAAGGGCGTCGTGCTGACCAACGACAACGTGCTCCGGCAGGCGTGGGCGGGGGTCGAGTTCGAAGGCCTCGGTGCGGACGAGGACATCCTCGCCTACCTGCCGATGGCCTGGGTCGGCGACAACATCTTCTCCTACGCGCAGTCGTACCTGACCGGCTTTTGCGTCAACTGTCCCGAGAGCGCGTCGACGGTGATGACGGATCTGGGGGAGATCGGTCCCACCTTCTACTTCGCCCCGCCGCGGGTGTACGAGAACCTGCTGACGAACGTCATGATCCGCATGGAGGACGCGAGCCGCCTCAAGCAGCGCCTGTTCCGCTACTTCATGGACGTGGCGGGCCGGGTCGGCAAGGCTCTTCTCGACGGGGAGGCAGTTTCAGGCGCGGATCGGTTTCGCTACTGGCTCGGCAACGTGTTCGTGTACGGCCCCCTTCGCAACACCCTGGGTTTCTCCCGGGTGCATCTCGCGTACACCGCGGGCGAGGCCATCGGCCCGGACATCTTCGACTTCTACCGCTCCATCGGGATCAACATCAAGCAGCTCTACGGGCAGACGGAGGCGTCGGTCTTCGTCACCATCCAGCCCGACGGGGAGGTGGATCCGGAGACGGTCGGGCGGCCTCTCTCGAACGTCGAGCTCAAGCTCACCGACGAGGGCGAGGTGCTCTACCGGAGCCCGGGGGTGTTCCACGAGTACTACAAGAACCCCGACGCGACGGCGGACACCAAGACCGAGGACGGGTGGGTGCGGACCGGCGATGCCGGAATCCTCGACGGCAACGGACACCTTCGCATCATCGACCGCGCGAAGGACGTGGGGAAGCTCCGGGACGGGTCCCTCTTCGCACCCAAGTACCTCGAGAACAAGCTCAAGTTCTTCCCCTACATCAAGGAGGCGGTCTGCTTCGGGGATGGCCGGGAGCGGGTGACCGCATTCATCAACATCGACCTCGACGCGGTCGGCAACTGGGCGGAGCGCCAGGGCATCACCTACTCGAGCTACCAGGAGCTCGCAGGACACGGCGAGGTCTACGACCTCGTCGCCGGGTGCATCGAGCAGGTGAACCGGGACCTCGCCGCCGACCGGCAGCTCGCGGGCTCCGTCATCCGTCGCTTCCTCATCCTGCACAAGGAGCTCGACGCGGACGACGGCGAGCTCACCCGAACCCAGAAGGTGCGCCGGCGCATCATCGCCGATCGCTACGACGTGCTCATCGACGCCCTCAACGGGGATGCCGAGCGGTGCCACATCAGCACCGAGGTCACGTTCGAGGACGGGCGCAAGGGCTCGATCAGCGCCGACCTTCTCATCCGCGACGCGCGCGGCGCGCCGGAGCCGGCGCGCGCGGCGGCGGACTAGACGGGGACGGCGTCGCCTCCGGCCCCGGAATCGAAACGCACCGGCAACCAGGCATCGAGGACTCGGATCGCACGCGATGGAGCAGGTCGTCGAAGCGCAGCAGCAGGCCAACGGTGCCGGTGGCCGGTCGGTCGGGGAGGTTGTCCTCGACGTCCGGGACATCAGCCTGTCCTTTGGCGGGGTCCGGGCCATCGACGGGGTGAGCTTCGACATCCGCGAGGGCGAAGTCCGCGCCATCATCGGCCCCAACGGAGCCGGCAAGAGCTCTCTTCTGAACGTCATCAACGGGTTCTACCACCCCCAGGACGGCACCATCACCTATCGCGGGGTGCCCCGCTCGCGGATGCGGCCCCACGAGGCGGCCGCCTCCGGGATCGCCCGCACCTTCCAGAACATCGCTCTCTTCAAGGGCATGACGGTGCTCGACAACCTCATGACCGGGCGCAACCTCAAGATGCGCCGCAATTTCCTGTGGCAGGCGCTCTACCTCGGGCCGGCCCGGCAAGAAGAGATGGAGCACCGGAACGCGGTGGAGCACGTCATCGACTTCCTCGAGATCCAGGCGATCCGGAAGACCCCGGTCAACCGGCTCCCCTACGGCCTCCAGAAGCGGGTGGAGCTCGGGCGGGCGCTTGCCGCGGAGCCGGACCTCCTCCTCCTCGACGAGCCGATGGCGGGGATGAACACCGAAGAGAAGGAGGACATGTGCCGGTTCGTCCTCGACACGAACGACCAGTTCGGCACCACCATCGTCCTCATCGAGCATGACATGGGGGTGGTCATGGACATCTCCGACCGGGTCGTGGTCCTCGACTACGGGCGGAAGATCGCGGACGGGACGCCCGACGAGGTGCGGGCCGACCAGCGGGTCATCGACGCCTACCTCGGCATCGCCCACGACGATGACTGACCGGGCGCGCCACGCCACGCCGCCGGCCGAACGGGTATCCGAATGGAGCTGTTGACCGCAATCTTCTTCACCCCCTTCGTCGAGATGTGGGAGTTTCCGACGTTCTTCGCCGAGGTGGTCATCAACGGCCTCCTCACCGGGGTGATGTACTCGCTCGTCGCCCTCGGCTTCGTCCTCATCTTCAAGGCGTCGGAGATCTTCAATTTCGCGCAGGGAGTGATGGTGCTCTTCGCGGCGCTGTGCCTGGTCGGCCTGATGGAGTTCGGGATTCCCGCGTGGATTGCGGTCATCCTGAGCCTCGCGATAATGGTCGTCCTCGCCCTCGTCATCGAGCGGGTGATGCTGCGGCCCCTCGTCAACCAGGACCCGTTCATCCTCTTCATGGCGACCATCGGGCTCACCTTCTTCCTCGAGGGGTTCGGCGAGACCCTCTGGGGGAGCAACGTCAAGCGCCTCGACATCGGCATCCCCAAGGACGTCTTCGAGTACCAGGGCATCCTCCTCAGCCAGTTCGACATCATCGCGGCGGTGATCGGGGCGGTCCTCGTGTTCGGGCTCGCGATCTTCTTCACCAAGACCCCCATCGGGCGGGCCCTGCGGGCGGTGGCGGACGACCACCAGGCCGCCCTCTCGATCGGCATTCCCCTCAAGACCATCTGGGTCATCGTGTGGTCGGTTTCGGGAGGGGTCGCCCTCGTCGCGGGGATCATGTGGGGGGCGAAGAGCGGAGTGCAGTTCTCGCTCTCGCTGATCGCCCTCAAGGCCCTGCCGGTGCTGATCCTCGGTGGCCTCACCTCGATCTCGGGCGCGATCGTGGGCGGCCTCATCATCGGGGTGGGGGAGAAGGTCGCGGAGATCTACTGGGGGCCGCTCATCGGCGGGGCGATCGAGAACTGGTTCGCCTATATCCTCGCCATGGTGTTCCTGCTGTTCCGTCCCCAGGGGCTTTTCGGCGAACGGATCATCGAACGGGTGTGACGATGACTACCGAGTGGGTGTGACGGGACGATGATTTATCGCGAAGCGGGGCAGTTCAAGACGTCGTACGGCGCCGACCAGGCGATGCTGCCGATTGCCCAGGACCGCTGGGCGGTCGGGGCGGCGGTGGCGGTCATGCTGATCGTGGTTCCGTCAATCGCCAACGAGTACATGCTCCAGGCGGTCCTCATCCCGTTCCTCATCCTTTCGCTTGCCGCCATCGGGCTCAACCTCCTCACCGGCTACGCGGGGCAGCTCAGCCTCGGCACCGCCGCGTTCATGGCCGTCGGCGGGTACATGGCCTACAAGTTCACCACCGCGTTCCCCGGGCTCAACCTCCTCGTGGTGTTCATCCTGTCCGGGGTGTGCGCGGCCGGAGTCGGGCTCGTGTTCGGCATTCCGAGCCTTCGCATCAAGGGGTTCTACCTCGCGGTGGCGACCCTCGCGGCCCAGTTCTTCCTCAACTGGACGTTCAACAAGGTCCCCTGGTTCTACAACTACAATTCCTCCGGAACGATCACCATGCCGCCCCGCGAGCTCTTCGGGGTGATGGCGGCCGGTCCCGAGGCGACCGCGGAGACCCGCTACTTCATCGCCCTCGTGGTGGTCATCGTTCTCACGGTGGTCGCGAAGAACCTGGTGCGGGGAAGGGTGGGGCGCTCCTGGATGGCGATCCGGGACATGGACATCGCGGCCGAGATCATCGGCTTCCGGCCATACCAGACGAAGCTCCTCGCGTTCGCCATCTCGTCCTTCTACTGCGGGGTGGCGGGCGCGATGTACCTCTGCCTCTACCTCGGCAGCGCGGAGAGCGAGGCCTATTCGATCGACCTGTCCTTCGAGGTGCTGTTCATGGTCATCATCGGCGGGCTCGGGAGCCTGCTCGGCTCCTTCCTCGGCGCCGCGTTCATCGTGCTGCTTCCCATCTTCCTCACGAACGCGCCCCAGCTCGCCGGGTTCCACATGCCCATCGACGTCCAGAAGCACATCGAGCTAATGGTGTTCGGCGGCCTCATCGTCTGGTTCCTCATCGTCGAGCCCCGGGGACTCGCGAGGCTTTGGCAGATCGCGAAGGAAAAACTACGCAGATGGCCGTTCCCATATTGATGCCGAGTATTGATATCGAGAGCCATCCGATCGGAAACTCCCCTCACGATACCAACAGGAGAAGGTAATGAAAAAGCTGACCACCTACGGTCTAGGACTCGTCGCGGGCCTCGCCGCGATCGCGGCGACCCCCGCCGCGTACGCGGACGACCCGCAGTTCTTCCCGATGCTCGTCTACCGCACGGGACCCTACGCTCCGAACGGCATCCCGTCCGCGAACGGCATGCGTGACTTCTACATGCTGTCCAACAAGCGCGACGGCGGGGCCAACGGCGTCGAGATCGCCGTCGAGGAGTGCGAGACCGAGTACAACACCAAGATCGGCGTCGAGTGCTACGAGCGGCTCAAGGGCAAACACGGCGGCGCGACCCTGGTGAACCCCTACAGCACCGGCATCACCTACCAGCTCATCCCGAAGGCGCCGGTCGACGAGGTGCCGATCCTCTCCATGGGCTACGGCCAGACCGCCGCCGCGGACGGGCGAGTGTTTCCGTGGACGTTCAATTTCCCGACCACCTACTGGAGCCAGGCCTCCGCCTTCATTCGCTACGTCGGTTCCGAGGAAGGGGGGATGGAGAACCTCAAGGGCAAGAAGATCGCCCTCGTCTACCACAACAGCGCGTACGGCAAGGAGCCGATCCCGACCCTCGAGAAGCTCGCCGGGATCCACGGCTACGAGCTGACCAGTCTCGCGGTCGACCATCCGGGGCAGGAGCAGAAGGCCACCTGGCTCCAGATCCGGCGGCTTCGGCCCGACTGGATCTTCCTCTGGGGCTGGGGCGTCATGAACCAGGTCGCCATCCAGGAAGCGGCCGCCATCAGGTTCCCGATGGACCACTTCATCGGCGTGTGGTGGTCGGGCAGCGAGAACGACGTCATCCCGGCCGGCGACGCGGCGAAGGGCTACAAGGCGGGCACGTTCCACTCGGTGGGCGCGACCGCGCAGGTCCACGAGGACATCCTCGAGCACATCTACGGCGGCGATCTCGAGGAGGCGAAGAAGAACAACTTCGGCGAGGTCCTCTACAACCGGGGTCTCGTGAACGCGATGCTCGGGGTCGAGGCGGTGCGGACCGCTCAGGCCAAGTACGGCAACCGGCGGATGACCGGCGCCGAGGTCCGCTGGGGGCTCGAGAACCTCGACGTCGGCGAGGAGCGGCTCGCGGAGCTCGGCTTCGGCGACTTCACCCGGCCCATCAAGGTCACCTGCGAGGACCACGAGGGCAGCGGCCCGGTGCTCATCCAGCAGTGGGACGGCGAGAAGTGGAGCCTTGTGAGTGACTGGATCGAGCCGATTCGCGAAGTCGTGCGCCCGATGATCGAGGAGGCGGCGGCCGCATTCGCGGCGGAAAACAACATCACGCCGCGCGACTGCTCGGCGGAGAGCTGATCCCCGTCGTTCGACACCCAGCGCCCCCCGGCGGGGCGGACTCGCCCCGCCGGGTGGCGGCTTCCCGGGCTTCCCGGGTTCACTGATTCGGAGGGTCGCCGCACATGCAGACCCAGCCCGCCGGAGGCGACGCGAAGCCCCTGCTCGCGGTCAACAACATCGAGGTCATCTACGACCACGTCATCCTCGTGCTGAAGGGCGTCTCGCTCGAGGTGCCGGAGGGCGGCATCGTCGCCCTTCTCGGCGCGAACGGGGCGGGGAAGAGCACGACCCTGAAGGCGGTGTCGAACCTGCTCCCCTCGGAGCGGGGCGAGGTCACCAAGGGCAGCATCGAGTTCCGGGGGGAACGGGTCGACCAGCACGGCTCGCCGAGCGACCTCGTCTCCAAGGGCATCGTGCAGGTGATGGAGGGGCGGCGCTGCTTCGAGCACCTCACCGTCGAGGAGAACCTGCTGACCGGCGCCTATACACGCAAGGATGGGCGGGCCGCGGTCCATGCGGACCTCGACAAGGTCTACCACTACTTTCCCCGCCTCGGGGAGCGAAAGGACGCCCAGAGCGGCTACACCTCGGGCGGCGAGCAGCAGATGACCGCGATTGGGCGGGCGCTGATGGCGAAGCCCTCGGTGATCCTGCTCGACGAGCCGTCCATGGGCCTCGCCCCGCAGCTCGTGCAGGAGATCTTCGACATCGTCCAGGATCTCAACGAGAAGGAAGGGGTGACCTTCCTTCTCGCCGAGCAGAACACCACCGTCGCGCTCCGCTACGCGAGCTACGGCTACATCCTCGAGACCGGAAGGGTGGTGATGGACGGGGAGGCGAAGGCGCTCGCCGAGAACGAGGACGTGAAGGAGTTCTACCTCGGGGTGAGCGCGGGCGGGCGCAAGAGCTTCCGGGACACCAAGTCCTACCGCCGGCGCAAGCGCTGGCTCTCCTGATCGGGATATCCGGAGCCCGGACCGGTCGACGCGTACGACACGGTTGCGGCGGCGGTCGAGCGCATCGGGCTGAAGGTCCGGGGCGGGTTCCACCCCGGGCCGGAGGACGGGGTGCCGGGGCTCCGATCGGGGGCCGAGGCGGCGACCCTCATCCTCCTCGGCAATGTCGGGTCGAGCGTCTGGGAGCCGTTCGCGGAGTCCGGCTTCCTCGGCCGCACGGAGCAACCCCTCGACGCCTGGTCAGGGGTGGTCGTCACGGAGATCGCCCGCGAGCTCGGGGCCGATCCCCTCTTCCCCTTCGGCGGGCCGCCCTTCCTTCCCTTCATCCGCTGGGCGCTCCGCGCCGACACGGTCTGGCCGTCCGTCATGGGGCCGCTCATCCATCCACGGTACGGACTCTGGCACGCCTATCGTGGCGCGCTCTCGTTTCCGGAGCGCCTCGACCTTCCGCCGCGGGACGAGGGGACCCGCCGTCCCTGCGACGACTGCGAAGCGCGTCCGTGCCTCGCGCCGTGCCCGGTCGGGGCGGTGCGCGAGGGGGCATTCGACGCGGCAGGTTGCGCGGACTGGCTGACGGAACGGCCGCGGTGTGACTGCCGTGAAGCCGGATGCCTCGCCCGCCGGGCGTGCCCGGTCGGTCGTGATCACGTCTACGGGCCCGCCCACGCCGCCTTTCACATGACCGCCTTTGCGAAGGCGAACGTGAGCCGGGCGGAAAAGGAGTAGACTTCGTGCCGGAATGCGACGCTGACTCTTGGAATGCCGAGGGTCCGCCCGCGACGGCAGGTGACGCTTGCGCCTGCGCGATTCCGTTCAGGGCAGCCGCACTTTTCGGCGGAGGCGACCGGCGCCCCGCGGACGGGCCGCCCTGGCCGGCGCGTTCAGTTTATCGGGCCGCAACGCTCCGGTCACGGGCCTGCAACCTGCAACCCCGACACTCCCGGTCGGGGATCGCGATTCGGCCAGCCGACCCGTCGGCCCGCGGAGTGTCGAACCCTTCCAACGATGACCAATGACGCCGCGGCGATCGCGGCGAGAGGAGAACGACCATGTCCAAGACCAAGCACACACCGGTGAACGAGCTCTCGTGCGAGGAGTTCGACGAAATCCACCATCCGCGCCCCATGGAGACCGATTTCGGCCGGCTGGTGGAGAGGGAGATCTCGCGTCGCGGATTCCTCGGCGCCGGCATCGCCTTCGGCGCGTCCGCCTTCGTGGTCGGCGCGGGGGGGCTGCGGCCCTCCACCGCGCGGGCCGCCGGCCACGGGTTCGGGTTCGAGGCCATCCCCGCCAACACCCTCGACACGGTCACCGTCCCCTCGGGCTACAACTGGCACGTCGTCGCCAAGTGGGGCGAGCCGATGTGGTCCAACGGGGCCGAGTTCGACCACATGACCCGCGGCACGGGGGAGAGCCAGGAGCTCTCCTTCGGTGACAACAACGACGGCATGTCGTTGTACAACGACGGCGAAGGCCGGAGCGTGCTCGCGGTCAACAACGAGTACACGAACCTCAAGATCATGTACGGCGGGTCGGGGAGCGGAGCCCCGCAGAACGCCGACGACGTGCGCAAGGGCAAGGCCGCGCACGGCGTGTCCGTCGTCGAGATTGCCGAGAACGACGGCAAGTGGTCGATCGTCGTCGACTCCCCCTACAACCGGAAGTTCACCGCGGACGCCCCGATGGAGATCACCGGGCCGGCGCGGGGCCATGACCTCCTCAAGACGGCCGCCGATCCGGAGGGAGTGCACTGCCTCGGCACCTGGAACAACTGCGGGAACGGGCGCACGCCCTGGGGCACCTACCTCGCGTGCGAGGAGAATTTCCACAGCTACTACTCCTCGAGCGATCCCGACATCGAGATCGGTCCCGAGTTCAAGCGCTACGGGGTGGGGCCGAAGGACCGGGGATACGCATGGGCGATGGCCGACGAGCGCTTCGACATCGCAAAGCACCCCAACGAGCCGAATCGCAACGGCTACATCGTCGAGATCGATCCTCTGGCTCCCGATTCGACGCCGAAGAAGCGGACCGCGATGGGCCGGTTCAAGCACGAGAACGCGGAGATCGTGATTGCCGGCAACGGGCAGGTGGTCGGCTACATGGGTGACGACGAGCGAGGCGAGTTCCTCTACCGGTTCGTGAGCGACGGCACGTACGCCGAGGGCGGCGACAACGCCGACCTTCTCGAATCCGGGCGGCTCTTCGTCGCGAAGTTCGCGGACGGCGGGCGCGGCGAGTGGGTGGAGCTCACCCCCGAGTCTTCCGGGATGGCCTCTCAGGCCGAGGTCTGCATCCATGCCCGGATCGCCGCCTCTGCGGTCGGCGCGACGACCATGGACCGCCCGGAGTGGGTGGCCGCGAACCCGATAAAGGCCGAGGTCTACTGCTGCCTCACCAACAACAAGAACCGCGGCAAGAAGCCGAACGCGGGCGGAGACCCGACCCCCGCCGGGGGGCCGAATCCGCGGGTTGGCAACCTCTACGGTCAGATCCTGCGTTGGCGCCCGGACGGCGGCGACCACCTCGCGGCCGGCTTCGACTGGGACCTCTACGTGGTCGCGGGCAACCCGACGGTTCACTCCGACGCGAACGCGGGCTCGGCGAACGTGACCGCGGACAACATGTTCAACTCCCCGGACGGACTCGGTTTCGACAGCATGGGACGGATCTGGATCCAGACCGACGGAAACTACTCGAACAAGGACGGGTTCGCGGGGCAGGGCAACAACCAGATGCTGGTGGGCGACCCGGAGACGGGCGAGATCCAGCGCTTCATGGTGGGTCCGAACGAGTGCGAGGTGACCGGATTCGCGTGGAGCGCGGACCGCAAGACCCTCTTCGTCGGCATCCAGCATCCGGGCGAACGGGGCAACAGCCACTTCCCGGACGGCGGGGACACCACGCCCCGCTCCTCGATCGTCGCGATCTCCCGCGACGACGGGGGTATCGTCGGCTGACGCATCGTCCAACCTGCGATCGAAAAGGGGGCGCCTCGGCGCCCCCTTTTCTCTCACGCCGAGTCGAGTGTGTTCACCCGGCGATTCAAAGGTCGTCCGGAGTCAATCCCGTGCGTTTCGCAATTCGTGCCAGCATGCGGGGACCAATCTCCTCTCCATCATGAAATGCAAAGACGAAGTCCGGGTAACCGTCCCGTGCAAGTGTTCGATGTGATCAGGATGTTCGCTTGACTTTCCAGCCCCTGCGTACGAGGGCGGCGAGCACGCGCCGGGCACGAGTGCCGGGCCATCTGCTCATGCAGCAGGGGCGAACGTGATTTCGATCGGCTCCGCCGGCCGGTCACCCGTCTCGATTCTCTCCGCGAGCACGCGCAGGGCCAAGGCCTCGGCGCGAGCGACCGCTTCACCTCGACTCCCTCCGTACTGCATTGCGCCGGGAAGCTCGACGATTTCGGCGATCCAGCGCCCGTCTTCCTCCGCTTCAGTCTCAACCGTGAATCGCATTTTCCGCTTGTCCGAGCTGTGCGGAGACGGAGGTGCGTTCCGTGACCGGAGCGGCGTGCCCGATGTTGAAGTCGTTCTTGCCGCAGACGTCGCGCCCGCGGGCGAGCCAGATGGGCCGTTCCGCGAAGTTCGACGGATACCCCGAGAACTGCATCTCGAGGTCGCGCCGGAACCACGACGTGGTCGGCATGTAGCGAAGGGCGAGACCGGCGCGGCGCCGGCCGGAAGTGTTGGGCGCGGAGCCGTGGATGAGGTAGATGTCGTGCATGGAGAGCTGCCCGCGCTCGAGCTCGACGTACGCGGGCGGGCGGGCGAAGGCGCGCGGGTCGTCCACGGCCTGGTTGAGGACGATGTCGTCGTCCTCGCGGGTATGGTGACGGAAGTTCACCCGGCCGCGGTGCGAGCCGGGGACGACGGAGAGGCATCCGTTCTCCCGGTCCGAGTCGTCGATGGCGAGCCACACGGTGCACGTCGCGAGCGGCCGGATGGGCCAGTACTGGCCGTCCTGGTGCATCGGCACCTCCATCCCGTCGGAGCCGGGCTTGCAGAAGATCTGGCACCCCCACATGACGATGTCTTCGCCGAGCACGCACGAGACGAGGTCGAGCAGGTCCTCGTCGAGGGCGAAGTCGAGAAAGGCGGGGTGCCCCTTCAAGTGGGTGCCGGACCCGTTCGTGATGTGGATGTTCGGAAGTTGCTCGGGGCGCGTGTCCGGATTGGCGGCCATGACCTCCTCGGCCGCCGCGGCCAGCGCCGCCATGCGCTCCTCGGGAACTCGATACGCGGGAACGACGTAGCCGTCATCCTCGTAGGTTCGAATCTCTTCGGGCGTCAAGGCGGCCATGTTCGTCTCCGAATCGCGTGGGCGGGGCTGGTCGAGGGTCCGAATTGTAGCCGGATCGTTCGTCGCGCACGGCGGCACCCGGTACCCGGCGGCGTTCGGATCAGCCGGCTAACCAGCGGCGGACCGTTGCGGCGGCGGCGGCGAGGAGGAGCCGCAGGCCGCCCGGGGGCGGGGCTTGCGAAATTGCCCGGCCGGCGGCTGCTGCGTCGAGGTTCGTGGCGAATCGGGCAAGGAGCTGCTCCATCACCGCGTCCACCACCGGGCCGCGACTGAACTGCGCGAGCGGGCCCCGGATCCGATATCGGATGGCAAGCTCGAGGGTGGCGCTGCCCGGCTCGTCCGGGTCCTCGACGACCCGAAACCGCACCCGTCCATTGGCGGAAGAGCGCGAGGCCGCGTCGTCGGCACGTCCGTCGACGGAGCCGGAGCGGGTGTCGTCGTCCCAGCTCACGTGCGCCTCGCCGTCGAAGGAGGGTCGCATCGGGCCGATCGCGACGGTGAGCCGAAGCCGCAGCGGCATCTCGTCCGGTGCCCCCGCCAGAGCCGTTCCCGGCATCGCTTCGACCATTCGCGGCACGTCACGGAGGATTCCCCAGAGCTTCTCCGGGTCGGCAGGGATTGCCGCCCTCCAGGCGATCTCGGCGCCGTCGCGGTTGCTCCCCGCCGCGGTCGCCGGCCGGAGGGAGGGTCTCGCACCCGAAGCCGCCCGGGGGCGGTCCAGCATCGCCGGCACCGGCATCGCGGGGGCCGGAACGCGGCTCGCGTCCGCCCCGGCCGCCCCGGCGAGGACGTCACCGATCGCCTCGACGATGCCCTGGTAGCCGGTACAGCGGCAGAGGTTCCCTGCAAGCTCCTTCCGGACCCGCGGTTCGTCGGCGTCGGAGATGCGCCGGACGAGGTCCCATGCGGTCACGAGCATGCCGGGGGTGCAATAGCCGCACTGGAGGGCGTGGCGATCGGAGAAGGCGGTCCGGAGCGCGTTCATCACCCGGTCTTCGGCAAACCCCTCGATGGTGCGGATGTCCGAGCCGTCGCAGGCCGCGGCGAACGCGATGCACGAACGGGCCGGGACCCCGTCGATGAGCACGGTGCACGCGCCGC
The DNA here is from genome assembly GCA_026712715.1 of Immundisolibacterales bacterium. Classification (GTDB taxonomy): domain Bacteria; phylum Pseudomonadota; class Gammaproteobacteria; order HK1; family HK1; genus JAJDXW01. Next base: position 33,131 of record JAPOPW010000010.1, read on the forward strand.
ACACCCCGTGCTCGCAGCCGAGGTGGGTCCCGGTCAGGTGGAGGCGCTCGCGCAGGAAGTCGGCAAGGTGGGTGCGGGGCTGGACATCGGACTCGACCGGACGGCCGTTCACGGTGAGGTGAACCTTCGGCGGGAGCGCGTCCGCGGCCGTCGGGACCGGGTCCGGATCCGGTTCCGGGTCCGAGCTTCCCCTCCGTTGCCGCATCGCCATCCCGGAGCCTTCTCCTTCGCCCCTCCCGGATCCGTATCCGGACCCGGTCTCGGCTCCGGCAGCGGCGGGCACCGCACGGAAGGAGTCCGGTCTTGTGCCGGCGGAATCCCGCGTCCGGACCGACCGGGCCGCGCGCGCAAGGGCCGCGGCATGGAGAGGACCTCCGGTCTCCGCCGGGAGATGGTTCGCGAGGAGGGCGCTCGCTTCGGGAATCGCACCGGAAAGGGGGCTCTCGATGTCGATGACGAGCGGCGCGCGCTCGATCGCACCGATCGCGGCGCGGCGGGTGCCGCGTTCGGGATCTTCGAACACGACGGCGAGGGCCAGCGCGAATTCTCCGCTCTTGGCGGCGAGCTTCGAGTAACCGAAGCGTGCGCGTTCCGTGGGGCGCGGCACGCGCACGGCGGTGACGAGCTCTCCGGGCGTGAGACTCGTCGTGAACGGTCCGTGGAAAAAGGATGGGAGCGGTACCGCACGACGCCCGTCCGGGCCGTCGATCCATACCTCCGCTCCAAGCGCGGCCAGCACCACCGGCCAGTCCGCGGCCGGATCCGCGTGCGCGAGACTGCCCCCGATCGTGCCGCGGTTCCGGATTGCCCGGTAGGCGATGTTCCGGGCCGCGTGCCGCAGCCAGCCGGGGCTCGGATCGGGGACGGTGCCGTCCTCGATCTCGGCGTGGGTGATGCCGGCGCCGTACACCACCGCATCGTTCGATTCCTCGTACCGGCGAAGGTCGGGGCACCGGCGGATGTCGACGAGCCGCGCGGGCCGCGCGAGCCGCAGGTTCAGCATCGGCCCGAGGGACTGCCCGCCCGCCACGGGACGGCTGCCCGGGCGCTCCGCCAGCAGTTCCAGGGCGTGGGCGGTCGAGCGCGCCGGCGTGTAAGCGAAGGAGGCGGCCTTCATGTGGCGGCCTGCGCGATCTTCTCGAGCAGGCGCTCGCGCGTGACAGGTAGTTCGTCCACTTCCACCCCCAACGGCGCGAGCTCTTTTGAGTCGTTGGCCGGGGCGAGGGTCACTTCGTGGCCTGCACGATCTTCTCGAGCAGGCGCTCGCGCGTGATGGGCAATTCATCGACCTCGACCCCCAACGGCGCGAGCGCTTGGTTGATCGCGTTCGCGATTGCGGCGGGCGGACCGATCGCGCCCCCCTCGCCCAGTCCCTTCTGCCCGAAACGGCTGTACGGGGAGGGCGACTCCATGTGCTCGATTCGGATCGGGGGCACCTCCGCGGCGCCCGGCAGCCGATAGTCGGCGAGGGTGGAGGCGAGCGGCTGCGCCGCCTCGTCGAACGGCATCTCCTCGTAGAGGGCGGTCCCGATTCCCTGCGCGGCCCCGCCGAGGACCTGGCCGTCCACGATCAACGGGTTGACGAGGACGCCGCCGTCCTCCACCACCACGTAGTCGAGAATCTCGACTCCACCCGACTCGATGTCCACCTCCACGACGCAGGCGTGGCAGGCGTAGGAAAAGGTTCCGGAATCGCGTACCGCGCGGTAGCCCTGGGTGACTTCGAGCCCGCGGGGATCGACGTCGTCCGGCAGGTTCTCGGGTTGCCGGTACCAGAGCCGTCCGATTTCCGCGATGCCCACCCGGCCCCCGCCCGGGCCCCAGGCCGAGCCGTCTCGCAGCTCCACCCGCCCGGGAGCCACCTGCAGGAGGTGCGCCGCGAGGTGCTTCACCCGCTCTCCGAGCTCCTCGCATGCGGCGGCCACCGCGCCGCCCGCCATCACCATGCAGCGCGAGCCCCAGGTCCCGGTGGAATAGGGGGTGTACGCGGTGTCGCCGTGCACCACCTTCACCGCCCGGTTGTCGATCCCGAGGATCTCGTGCGCCACCTGGGCGAGGGTGGTCTCGAGGCCCTGACCGTGGGAGTGGACCCCGACCCGGAGCTCGAGCCCTCCGTCCGGAGTGAGGCGCGCGGTCGCCTGCTCGTGGCCCGGCACCATGGGCACTCCCCACGCGGCGTACACCGAGGTGCCGTGAGCGGCCTGCTCGCAGAAAACGGCGTAGCCCGTCCCGACGCATCGGGCCGGACCGGGCGGCTCGAGGGGCGATCCGGGGGCGTCCGGCGCGTCGATGCGCGCGCGCGCCGGCCCGGTCGCGAGCGCCGCGGCGGCTCGCCGGAGGCACTCCGGATAGTCGCCGCTGTCGAAGTGCTTGGCGGTGATGTTGTCGAACGGCATCTGCTCGGGTCGAACCAGGTTCTTCAGCCGGAGCTCGACCGGATCGATTCCGAGCGCGCGGGCCATCGCGTCGAGGAGCACCTCGAGCGCGAAGCACACGCCGGTCCGCGCGACTCCCCGGTACGGCAGGATGGGCGGCTTGTTGGTCGCCATCGCCCAGGTGCGGCAGTGGTACCCCTCGAAGACGTACGGTCCGGGGAGGATGCTCCCCACCTGCGCGGGCTCCAGCCCGGCCGAGAACGGATAGGCGGAGTAGGCCCCGGCGTCCACGTGGGCCTCGCACTCGATGCCGAGCAGGCGGCCGTCCGCCGCCGCGTGGCCGGTGATCACGTAGTGGTGCTCGCGGCAGTTCGCGTTTCCGGTGAGCTGCTCGCGCCGGTCCTCGATCCAGCGGACCGGTTGCCCGCACCGCATCGCGAGCCAGCCGAGGAACACCTCTTCGGCGAGGAGAATCCCCTTGTAGCCGAAGCCGCCGCCCACGTCGGGGGCGATCACCCGGATCCGGCCCTGAGGGAGACCGAGGCACTCCGCCAGCCCATTCCGGACGATGTGGGGCATCTGGCAGGCCGTGTGCACGACCAGCATGTCCTGGCGGCGGTCCCGGTACGCGAGCACCGCCCGACCCTCCAGCGGCGACATGCACTGCCGCGCGGTGCGGAAGGTGCGCGTGACCGAGACCGCCGCCTCGTCGCGGAGCGCGCCCAGCTCCGTGCCGGCTACCGACTGCAGGAACACGTTGTCGCCCCAGTGTTCGTGGAGGTGCGGCGCTCCCGGCTCGCGCGCCTGCCGCGAGTCGTGGACGGCCGGAAGCTCCTCGAGATCGAGCGCCACCGTCTCCGCGAGATCCTCGGCCGCCGCCCGATCCTCCGCGACGCAGGCGGCAAGGATCTCGCCGACGTGACGGACCCGCTCCGCGGCGAAAATCGGCTGGCGCGACCGCTTGAAGCCGGGCAGGGCCGACGGGGCGTGGATGGGGGAGACGCCGGCGAGGTCGGCGGCGGTGAACACGTCACCCTCGCGGCCGGCGGGTTTCGTCACCCTCCGCACCCGGGCGTGGGCGAGCGGGCTTCGCACGAACGCCACGTCGCGCGTCCCCGGGAGCCGGAGGTCGGCCACGAACTCCCCTTCGCCGAAGAGGTGCCGCGCGTCCTCATGCCGAAGGACGCTCGCCCCGATCCCCCCGGTCGGTGTCGTCGTGTCCCTCACCGCCTCGTGGCCTCGCCGCGGCCCGTACGAGAAGCGGCCCCTCCGGCGCGCCCATCGAATCGAGTCGATCCCATCGGGTGTCAGCCGGAAATGGCGACGTCCGCGAACCGGATGCGCGCCATGAGCGACGAGCGCGCCGCGTTCCAGCGCTCCACGTCGCCGATGGCCGCGATCCGTTTCAGCATCTCGTAGAAATTGCCCGCGACCGTGACGTTGCGCACGGGCCGGCGCCGCTCGCCGTCCCGGCACAGGAACCCCGCCGCCCCGAAGCTGAAGTCGCCGGACACGGGGTTCGCCCCCGAGTGCAGGCCGGTGAGGTCCACGATCTCGAGGTACTCGCCGCTCGCGAGCGCGGTCTCGCTCTCGCGGCCGGCTTCGATGTTGAGCTGATGCACTCCGACGCCGAGCGGCCCCCGGGGCGAACGTACGCCATGGCCGGTCGGGTCGAGGCCGAAGTGCGCCGCCGTGGCGCTGCTGTGGGCAAGGGTGGCGAGCCGTCCGGCGTCGATCAGGCGGACCGTCTTCGTCGCGGTCCCTTCGTCGTCGAAGAGCGTGTAACGCAGCCCGTCGGAGCGCCGCGGGGAATCGCACACGTTGAGCGCGCCGTCCGCGACGGCCTCTCCGACCTTGTCACGCATCGGATTGACGCCGTCTCTGGCCGCCTTTGCGGAGAACATCATCGCGAAGACGCCGAAGAGCGCGCTCTGGCACTCGATGTCGAACGCGACGTCGTAGCGCCGGCTCGGCACCGCTTCGCCGTCGATGAGGGCGAGACACCGCGCGTGGGTCTCGTCGACGATCGCGTCGATGTCGAGCTCGGCGAACCGGCGCGCGGCCCGGGAGGTGCCGTCGAGGACGTTCCGGTCGCCGTCCTCGAGGAGTGCGTAGGCCCACGCGGAGCACACCCGGCTCCGGCTGTGCGCGCGAAGCCCTGCGGTAGAGAACACGTGCCGATCCCCGGCGACGTCCAGCACCCCGTTGTAGGGGACGTTCTTGACCTTGGCGCGCGCCGCGAGCCGGCGCTCGATGGCGAGCGCGGCGTCGATCTTCTCCTCGAGGGAGGTGTCGTCGGTCGGACAGAGAAGGGCGTCGTCGGTGGCGAGGATCCCGTCATGGTCGAGGATCCGCTCGTCCGGATCGGACCGTGCGAAGCTCGCGTTGGTGATCGCCTGGGCGACCATGGAGCGAAGCGCTTCCCCGTCGGAGGCTTCGCTGTAGGCGATGCCGGCCCGGTCGTCCTTGAGGACGCGCACGCCGAAGATCCGGCTCGAGCTCACCTTGTGCTCCTCGAGCTCGCCGTCGCGGGCCTTGAACGAGAGCGACGTACCTTCGCTCACGATCAGATCGCCGCTCGCGCCCGCGCCGGCAACCAGGTCGAGCACCCGTTCCGCGCGCGCCCGGACGGCTTCGCAGACCGGCATCAGGCGTTCCCCCCGACGAGGATTTCGTCCACCTTGAGGGTCGGCTGGCCGACCGTGACCGGCACCGCCCCCGACACCGAGCCGCACATTCCGGTCGCGAGGGCGGAGTCGTTCCCGACCATGGAAATCCGTTTCAGAACGTCCGGCCCGGTGCTGATGAGGGTCGCCGCCTTGACGGGATACCGGACCCGGCCGTCCTCGACGAAGTAGCCCTCGGTGACCGCGAAGTTGAACTCGCCGGTGCCGGGCTGCACCGAGCCCCCGCCCATGCGGGCCGCGTAGATGCCTCGTCCGATCGAGGCGATCATGTCCTCGAACCGGTCCTCGCCGGGCTCGATGAAGGTATTGCGCATGCGCGACGCGGGGGCGAACGCGTAGCTTTGCCGGCGTCCCGAGCCGGTGCGGGGGTATCCGGTCTGCTCCGACCCGATCCGGTCGGCGAGGAAGCCCACCAGCCTGCCGTCGCGGATGAGCTGGGTGCGCTCGGTGGCCATGCCCTCGTCGTCGACGTTGATCGAGCCCCACTCGCGAACGAGGGTGCCGTCGTCGACCGCGCTCACCACCGGGTTCGCGATCATGTCGCCCATCCGGTCGTGGAAGACCGATGCCTTCTTCGCGACCGAGGTCGTCTCGAGCAGGTGCCCGCACGCCTCGTGGAAGATCACGCCGCCGAAGCCGCTTCCGATCACCACCGGCAGGCGGCCGGAGGGGCAGGGCCTGGCCGAGAGGTTGACGAGCGCCTGGCGGGCCGCTTCCGCCCCGGTCTCTTCGGGGTCGACGGCCTCGGCGATCTCCCACCCCTTGAGACCACCCTCGGTCGCGGTTCCGGTGGCCTGCTCGCTGCCGTCGGCCGCGATCGCGGTGAGTCTTGCCCGGACGTAGTGGCGGGTGTCGCGGACGTGCAGGCCCTCGCTGTTGAAGATCTCGACGGCCTGTTCCCGTTGCGCGCACGAGCCCCGGGCCTGCGCGACGAGATTGCTCGCTGCGCGGGCGCTGCGATCGGCCGCGAGCAGCCACGTCGCCTTGTTCTCGGTTTCGGGGTCGCGCGCGAGGGTCCGGCGCGCCCGGTGCACGTCCGGGACGTCGCGGTAGTCGAATGACCGTGCGCTCGTGGCGGGGTCGCGCCGGTCCTTCGCGGCGAGGTCCGACACGATCCGCTCGAGCTCCTGCGCTCCGGTCCGGTTGGTGAAGCCGTAGAGTACCCTGGTCCCGTAGACGAGGCGAACCCCGATGCCGAAGTCGATGCCCGAGCCGATGTCCTGCACCTCGCCCGAGAGCGTGGAGATCTCGTTCACCTGGTTTCGCTCCACGAAAAGGTCGACAAAATCGGCGCCCAGGCTGACGGCGTGGTCGATGACCGAGCGGGCGGTGCGGCTCTCGATCACGGCGGCTCTCCTCGTCGCGACTGGCGGGGGGAACGGGGAATATACTCCGAGCGGTGGGGTGGCAGGTCGAGCGGTCGCGACGCGGCGGTGCGCACCCGGAGCGTGCCGACCGGCCGAGCGCCCCGCGAGGAGATGCCGGGCCGGCGCGCGGACGCACGCACGCGACCGTCACGAGCCGGCATTGGACGGCTCGCGGCGCGTTCGCGTACACCGAACGCCGGGTGAACGGCGCGGGCGGGGAGAGGGGACGCAATGAATTCCGAGAGCTTCGACATCGCCGTGACCGGCGGCAACCTGGTCGATCCGGCGGCGGGCCGGTCCGGTCGTTTCGACGTTGGAATTCGCGACGGCCGGATCGCGGCCGTCGCACCGAGCCTGCCGCCGGACTGCGCGCCGCGGCGCATCGACGCCGCCGGCAAGCTCGTGGTGCCCGGACTCATAGACACCCACGCCCACGTGTACGAGCACGTCACCGGCAAGTTCGGGCTCGGAGCCGATCTCGTCGGGGTCGGATCCGGGGTCACCACCGTGGTGGATCAGGGCGGCCCGAGCTGCATGACCATTCCGGGGTTCCGGCACTACGTCGCCGAACGGGCCGAGAGCCGGGTCCTTTGCTTCATCTCGACGTATCTCGTCGGCGGCCTGGAGGGTCACCGGTACCCGGAGCTCTACGGGCCGGACGGGGTGAACGTCGACCATACGGTGCGGGCCATCGAGGAGAACCGCGACCTCGTCAAGGGGATCAAGGCGCACGCCGAAATAGGCGGGGCATCGCGCTGGGGGGTCGAGGTGGTCAAGCTCGCCAAGGAGATCTCGCGGCGCACGGAGGTTCCCGTCTACGTCCATCTCGGCCAGCTCTGGCCGCTCGCGGACGGCGTCGCGATAGACGCGGACGCGTACGTGCGCGAGGTCGTTCCCCTGCTCGATTCGGGCGACGTGCTCGCCCACCCCTTCACCCGCCATCCCGGCGGCTTCGTCTCGGGCGAGACGGGGAGAGTCCATCCGATCATCGAGGAGGCCCTCGCCCGCGGGGTCAAGGTGGACGTCGGCCACGGCTCGCACTTCAGCTTCGACATGGCGCGCCGCGCCCTCGACGCGGGCATCCGTCCCTGGACCCTCGGGGCGGATCTGCACGGATACAACGTGCGGGCTCCGGGGGCGCGGATGAGCGAGCGCGAGCGCTCCGGGAATCCCTTCTTCGGGGTTGCGCCCTTCAACCTCACCATCGCCATGAGCGAGCTTCTCGCCATCGGGCTCGATCTCGACGAGGTGGTCGCGACGGTGACCGCGAATCCCGCGCGGATGCTCGGGATGGAGGACGAGATCGGCACCCTGGAACCGGGGCGCGAGGCGGACGTGAGCGTCCTCGAGGTGCGGACCGGCCGCTTCCGGCTCTCCGACAACAGCGGGGAGGAGGTGGTCGCGGAGCGTCTCGTCGTCCCCGCGTGGTGCATGCGGGCGGGGCACGTGTTCCGCGCGGACTCGCCCCTCGTGCCGGAGCCGGTCGCGGTGGCGGCGTGATGCGGCCGGCGGTCGGGCCGCCGGACGGGAACGCGGTAACGGAGGGAGGACGATCATGAGCGGAGACGATACCTGGGAGGTCCATGCGATCCAGTACGCGCACCGGGCCGAGCGCCACCGCTACGAGACGTTCATCACGAACGCGTGGACCGATCCCCTCCACGACACCCTCCAGCCCATCAGCTACTACGTATGGGCGATCGTCAACCGCGAGCGTGCCTTCGTGGTCGATACCGGTTTCGACACCGGTGAGCTCGAGCGGCGCCGGCGCGAGTCCGGCGATCGATGGCAGCCGCGCCTGATCTGCTCCCCCGCCGAGGGCCTGGCGAAGATCGGAGTCGACGCCGCGAAGGTCCGCGACGTCGTCGTGACCCACCTCCATTTCGACCACGCGGGAACCCTGGACGAGTTCCCGGCCGCGCGCTTTCACCTGCAGGAGCTCGAGATGCAGTACGCGACCGGCCCGCACATGGCGCACTCGTTCTTCAGCGGCGCGTACTCCGTGGGGCACGTGACCCGCATGGTGGAGAACGTGTACCGCGGCCGGGTCGCATTCCATTCCGGGGACGCGGAGCTGGCCCCCGGGATCACGCTGCATCTCGTGGGCGGACATACCCTGGGGATCCAGTCGGTCCGGGTGAAGACCCGTCGCGGGTGGGTGGTGCTCGCGAGCGACGCGAGCCACTTCTACGACAACGTCGCCGAAGACGCACCGTATCCCATCGTGCACGACGTGGCCGGGATGCTGGCGGGATTCGAGCGGCTGCGCTCGCTCGCGACTTCTCCGGACCACATCATCCCCGGGCACGATCCCAAGGTCATGGAGCGCTACCCCGCGGCGAGCGACGCCGCGGAGGGGATCGTCGCCCGGCTCGACGTCGACCGCACGGGCTGAGCGGAGCGGCGCGGCGGTGGACGGCAAGGCGATCCGGCCCGGCGAGGTGGCCTGGTCCGGCGACAACTCCGGGATATACCTCAAGCACGAACCCGGCGGCGCGTACGTGACGCGCGCGTCGTACTTCAGGGTCACGTACTCGCGGCACGGGACGGGGAAGGCGCTCGTGCTGCTCAGCGGGCGGACGACAGTCTGCCTGCACGACAACGAGGTCCTCGCGCGCTGGCTGGTGGCGGACTTTGCGCGTCACTTCCCGCAGTTCCGGTCGGCGCCGGAGATGGACCGGCTCGACTACGTGGGACTCGACGGTCACGTGTCGAAAGGGGAGGCCCGCCGCGGGTGCCGGGAGCGGTTCAGCGCGCCGGGATACGAGGTCGATCTGCGATGGTCACCGGCCGAGGCCCCGTTCTTCGTCGTGCTTGCGCCCGAGCGCTCCGCGACCGGACGCCACGAGATGTATTCGCTGTTCTTCGATGTCCGGGAAGCGAGCGTGTTCCTCGACGGGCGGCGACTTCCCGGCGCGGTAGTGGAGCGGGACCTGCACGGGAGAAGCGCCCCATCGTCCTTCCTGGCCCTCTCCGAGACATGGGTGACCGGCCGCGATTGATTCGAATCGGGAATGAAGCGGTATCCGATGCCGAGCTCCCGTCCCCCGGGGGGCCGGCGGTCGGTGGATGACACGATCCCGGCGCGGAGGGGCAGATGGCGCCTCGACCAAGATGTGAAGGTCCGCTCTACCGCATCAGGCGTGACCTCCAGATCCGATCGTCCAGAAACCGCGGCGAGACAATCAGCTCGTACGCGCTGCAGCGCACGAGATCCTCCGCCCGGGCTCTGGAGACCCACCGATCCCCCAATGCGTCCGCGACGAAGTCTCGGACGTAGCCGTCTCCGCGCACGAAGTCGTCGCTGCCCGTGTACATCTGGAGCATGCGGAAGGCGGGCTCGCAAAGTCCCGTCGCGAGCCGGAGCTCGTGCTCGACGTCGTCAAGGGGTCGAGCCGAAACGTCCTGGAGCACGTCGATCCCGATGCGACGGAGCCCTCGCGCCGTGCGCACAACGCGTTCCGCATTCGCAACCGTCAATTCGGTGAGCGGTGTGCCGTCGCGAAACACCTCGTCGGCCATCCGGTCGACTCCGAGCTCGTCGTAGCGCCGGGTCAGGTCCGCCAGAGGTTCCTGCTCCTCGACCGGGGGCAGCGTCCATCGATCCGCCCGAGTCCGCGGAACCTCGAATCGGTCGCAGTATCGTTCGGCTGCCGAGCCGGCGGTGGCATCGTGTTGGCTTTGCGAGCGCCAGATCGAGTCGATCAGCGCCGTCGACAGGTGGGCCGGGAAGAACTCGTCCGGGAGTTGGACGTCTTCGAGAGATATCGAGCGATGGATCGCCTTCATCACCTGTTTGAGTTCGTGCGCACATTCGAGCATCACCAGGCTCCACGCTTGCGCTCGTTCCGGTCGGCTCTCCGGAACGATATCTTGGGCTTGCGCCCGGTCCACGCCGCCCCCCGAAGGGTAGGAAGCGGCTGCCGGCAACGACCCCCAACCGGAAACCACCCCGATGCGACCGGCGGTCAAGGCTGCCGGTGCCGGCTCGGAGGCAAGAAGCTCCGAACCCGAGGGCCACGGATCCCGAGGGGATCGAGAGCGATTCGATTCAACCGTTCATGGTCCGCTGGAGAGTCTATTCGCATGCGACGTCGTCTCGATATAACGAAAAGTACATATTGGACATGCATTATTGCATGAGAGTAAACCGGAACATCGTGCAGTGGATTCTTCCATCGCTCGAGCTCGTGGAGGATCGGCCGCCGGCCGAAGCCGAAGCGGCGTACCATCGCCAGAGCTGGCATTCGGCTCCCGGCGCGCGACTCGAGCGGGACGGTATCCCGGAAATCCGGCGCGGCTCACCCGGTGGGGTCGGCCGGATTTCGGGTCGCTCGCTTTCCGTCCGGGGTCACCCGTAGGCCACGTCGTCAGCAGCACGCGCGACTGCGCCGGAGCCTTCGAACAGGTCGCGCTTCGCCCGAAGACGTTCGACGAGGAAGTCGACGAAAAGGCGCACACGCGTAACGAGCCTCGAATCCGGGTGATAGATGACCCAGAGGTCGGGCCTGAGGTTCAGCATCGGTTCCGGCACGATCCGCCGCAGCGCGGGGTCGGTATCGGCAAGATGGCAGGGCAGCGCGGCGATGCCGAGACCATGCCGCGCCATGGTCTGCATGGCTCGGACGTCGTCTGCGAAATGCTTGATCCGCGCGTTGGGAAATCGGTCCAGGATGAAGTGCTGGTTGTAGACCAGATCACGCCAGCCTATCCAGTCCCAATCCCGGATTGGCCTGGCGCGCAAGTAGTCCGGACTCCCGTAGACGGAGATGGCGACCTTTGCAATTCGTTGCGCAATCAGCGATTTCGGCGGCTCGCGGGTCAGTCGGACCGCCACGTCGGTCTCGCGCCGCGCCAGGCTCAACAGCTCGTAGGTGCAGTAAAGCCTGAAGTGGATATCCGGATGCTGTTCGACGAATTCGCTCAAGAGCCGGCACAGATGCTGATCCGCGAACTGCTGGGTGCAGGTCACTCGCAGGATTCCGGCGAGGGCGCGATCGCCTGCGAAGAGCCTTCGATCGATCTCGCCGAATTCGTCCTCCACATGCTCCGCGATGTCCAGAATCTCCCGGCCGGCCTCGGTCGGCTCGTAACCGCGTCGCGTCCGTTCGAACAGGAATACACCGAGCTCCTTCTCCAGACTCGCCAACCGGCGTGACACCGTAGCCTGGCTGGTCCGCAGCCTGCGCGCCGCGGCGGTCAGGGAACCGGCTCGAGCGATCGCGAGAAAGAACCGCAAGTCGTCCCACTTCATGTCCGTCAGAACCTCCGACCGTACCGGTTCCGCCTGTGCCGGTCCCCGGACAACGCGGGTGAGCTGCCCGCAATGCCCGCTTGCGGACAAGCGTACAGGGATTCGGCCGGGGGGGCAGGCCGTGCCGGTTGGGGCGATACCGGGATCGAGTCTCGGCGCGCCAACCGGCCGGCGCGCTTGCCGGGGTGCTCAGGGAAGGCTGGAGCACTCCGGTGATCCAGGTCCGGGGGTCGGGTTTCGCCGCGGGTCGAGCGGAGGGACTCCGGGTGATCTTCTCGCGGAACGCGCGCAAGCGGCGAGCGCGGCGTTTCGCTCCCCGGGCGCCGGGGCGTGCCGCGACCTTGCGAAGCAAACGGAAGTGCTCTCGGGCCGCTCGCGCGAATCCGGGCCGGCCGCGGCGCCGGCGGGCGCCGACGAGGCGGACGTGAGCCGCCGGATCAGCGAAGGCGAGAGTTGATCGCCTCGAGCCTGGCGCTGCCCGGGCAGAGCTCCGCTTCGCCGAGACGGTTGAGCGGCACCGGGGGGGTGCCCATGCGCGCGTGGAGGTCCGGGGCCTTCGCATCCACGTAGATGAGCCCGGTCGGGATCTCGCCTTTCGTCTGGAGCTCCTGCACGTGGTGAAGGGCCGCCACCCGGTCTGCCGGGTCGTAGTCCTCCGCGAGCTTGTGCAGCCGCACCACCCCGCCGTCGTGCAGGGTGACGTCGCGGCTCTCCCCCGCCTCGTACGACACCGTGATCTCCTCGCGGCGCGGAACGAAGTCCGGCCGGTTCATCATCGCGTTGTGCTCGCGCACGTAGTCGAAGCTCTTGGTCGACTCGGCGTGGTTGTTGAACGTCACGCACGGCGAGATGATGTCGAGCAGCGCGAAGCCCCGGTGCGAGAACCCCGCCTTGATGAGGGGGACGAGCTGCTCCTTGTCGCCCGAGAAGCCGCGCGCGACGAACGAGGCACCGAGCTGAAGGGCGAGGCTCACGAGGTCGATCGAATCGTGGGGGTTGATCTCCCCGGTCTTGCTGCGCATCCCGACGTCGGCGGTGGCGGAGAGCTGGCCCTTGGTGAGCCCGTACGTGCCGTTGTTCTCCACGACGTAGAGCATGTTGACCTGGCGCCGCACCGCATGGGCGAACTGTCCGAGCCCGATCGAGGCGGTGTCGCCGTCCCCGGACACCCCGACGTAGTAGAGCTCGTGGTTCGCGAGGTTCGACCCGGTCGCGATCGACGGCATCCGCCCGTGAACGGAGTTGAAGCCGTGGGACTTCGAGAGGAAGTAGTTCGGGGTCTTGGAGGAGCAGCCGATCCCGGACAGCTTCGCCATCATGTGCGGCGGCATCGACATCTCGGCGCATGCCTGGATGATCGCCGCGCTGATCGAGTCGTGCCCGCAGCCGGCGCAGAGCGTCGACATCGAGCCCTCGTAGTCGCGACGCGACAGTCCCAGCGCGTTGGTGCCGAGTAGCGGGTGGGTGAATCGCGGCTTGGCGATGTGGGTCATTGGTCGTGTCCCGTCGTATTCGTAGGTGCCGGTCGGCCGCGGCCTCGGCCCGGCCTCATCCTTGTCCTCCGGTCCGGCGAAGCGCCCGCTCGCCCCGCGGAAGCCGGCCGCCGCGGCCGATGCGGAGCCCCTCCGTGCGGCGGAGGCGTTCGCGGCCCTTCAGTCGGCCTCCTGCGGCTGTCGCGTCCTTCCGCCGCGCCCCCGCATGTCCGGGGCGAGGCGCTCGCGGATCGACTCCGCGATGAACGCGCTCGTGATCGGCAGCCCGTCGTAGTGCAGCACCGAGACGAGGCTCGCGGGGTCGAGGTCGCCCTCGTTCACGAGCAAGGTGCGCATCTGGGCGTCTCGGTTCTGCTCCACGACGTACACCGTCGCGTGGCGCGCAATGAACTCGAACACCTCGCGGCCGAAGGGGAAGGCCCGGATGCGCAGCGCATCGAGCTCGATCCCGTCTTCGCGCAGCACCTCGAGCGCTTCCTCCATGGCGGCGCTGGTGGTCCCGAAGTAGATGACCCCGAGCAGCGAATCGCTTGCGGCCGGAGTGCTCAGCGCTTGGGGCACGAGCCGCGCCGCGGTCCCGAACTTGCGCGCGATCCTTTCCATGCTGCGAAGGTACACCTCGCTGTCCTCGGTGTACCGGGCGTACTCGTCGTGCGAGGTGCCCCGCACCAGGTACGCGCCGCGCTCCGGGTGGGTCGCGGGGATGGTGCGCCACGGGATCCCGTCGCCGTCCACGTCGAGGTATCGGCCCCAGTCCCGGACCTGCTCGAGTCCGTCCGCGTCGAGGATCTTGCCGCGGTCGTAGCGGCGCGCGTCGTCCCATCGGAACGGGTCGGTGGTCCAGTCGTTCATGCCGAGGTCGAGGTCACTCATCACGATGACCGGAGTCTGCAGGCGCTCCGCGAGATCGAAGGCGGTCGCCGCGAGCTCGAACGCCTCCGTCGGGTCCTTCGGGAAGAGCAGGACGTGCTTGGTGTCGCCGTGCGACGCGTATGCGCAGGAGATGATGTCCGCCTGCTGGGTGCGGGTCGGCATCCCCGTCGACGGGCTCCCGCGCTGGATGTTGAACAGCACCACCGGAATCTCGGCGAAGTAGGCGAGGCCGAGAAACTCCGTCATGAGCGAGATCCCGGGCCCGCTCGTCGCGGTGAATCCCCGCGCCCCGTTCCAGCACGCGCCGATCGCCATCCCGATCGCCGCGAGCTCGTCCTCCGCCTGGACGACCGCGAAGTTTTTCACCCCGGTCTCGGGGTTCACGCGAAGCCGTTCGCAATGGCTCGTGAAGGCGTCCACGAGCGAGGTCGATGGGGTGATGGGATACCAGGCCGCGACCGTCGCCCCCGCATAGACGCAGCCGAGGGCGGCGGCGGAATTGCCGTTGACGAGGATCCGGTCGCCGGCCGCGTCGCTCCTGCGCACCCGAAGGCCGATGGGGCAGTCGAGGTTCTCGCGCGCCCAGGCGCTCCCGAGCTCGAGCGCCTGCACGTTGGGGGCGATCAGCCGATCCTTGCCGCGGAACTGGTCCGCGACGAGCCCGGTCACCGTCTCGAACTCCATGTCGAGGAGGGCGGAGAGCGCCCCCACGTAGACGATGTTCTTGAAGAGCTGGCGCTGCCGGGGATCACTGTACTGGCCGAGGCAGATCTCGGTGAGGGGAACCCCGAGCCAGTTGATGTCGCTTCGGAACCGGCGCCGGTCGAGGGGCTTGGTGGAATCGTGGAGGAGGTACCCGCCGGGAAGCAGGGAGTCGACGTCCTCGCGCAACGTGGCGGGGGTCATCGCCACCATGATGTCCACCCCGCCGCGCCGCCCGAGGTGGCCCGCTTCGCTCACCCGCACCTCGTACCAGGTGGGGAGCCCCTGAATGTTGGAGGGGAAGATGTTGCGCGGACTGACCGGCACCCCCATCCGGAACACGGCCTTCGCGAACAGGTTGTTCGCGCTCGCCGAGCCCGTTCCGTTGACGTTGGCGAACTTGATGACGAAGTCGTTGACCGCGCGCAGTTCAGGCATGATCGTGCTCTTGCCGGGGTTGCGACGGTGCCTCGGGCGGCAGCCCGCGCTGCGGCGGCTGCCAGTGTCCGTTCCCGCGCTCGCCTCCAGTCCCGTTTCCGCCTCCCCTCCCGTGCTCGGGTTCGTAGGCCATCGCGGAGTCGAGCAGGAATTTCTGCATGTCCCAGGCGCTCGTCGGGCAGCGTTCGGCGCACAGCCCGCAGTGCAGGCACACGTCTTCGTCCTTGACCATCACCCGCTCGGTCTTGAGGAGGTCGGAGACGAGAAGCGCCTGCTCTTCGTTGCGGGCCGGCGCCATGAGCCGGGTGCGCAGATCCGCTTCCTCGCCGTTCTCGGTGAACGTGATGCAGTCGGTGGGGCACACGTCCACGCACGCATCGCATTCGATGCACAGGCTTTCCGAGAAGACGGTCTGCACGTCGCAGTTGAGGCAGCGCATCGCCTCCTTGTAGCCGAGATCTTCATCGAAGCCGAGCTCGACTTCCATCCGCCGCTCCGCGAGCGCCTTCTCCTTGTCCGCATGGGGCACGATGTAGCGCCGGGCGTGGTCGATGTCGTTGTCGTAGCTCCACTCGTGGATGCCCATCTTCTGGCTGACGAGGGTGACGTGGTCGGGGGGACGGTCGTGCAGGTCCTCTCCGCGGCAGGCGCGATCGATCGAGATGGCGGCCTCGTGCGCATGTGCCACCGCCCAGATGATGTTCTCCGGCCCGAACGCGGCGTCCCCGCCGATGAACACCTTTGGATGGGTGGTCCGGAACGTCACCCGGTCCACCACCGGCATGTCCCACTCTCCGAACTCGATCCCGATGTCGCGCTCGATCCAGGGGAACGCGTTCTCCTGGCCGATGGCGACGAGGACGTCGTCGCATTCGAAGATGCGCTCCTCGCCGGTCGGGACGAGCCGCCGCCGGCCGCTCTCGTCCACCTCGCGGCGCACGTGGTCGAAGCGCACCCCGGTAAGACGGCCTCCTTCGTGCAGGAACTCCTTCGGCACGAGGAAGTTGTGGATGGGGATGTCCTCCTCCATCGCTTCCTCGATCTCCCATTCCGACGCCTTCATCTCGTCGAAGCCGCTGCGTACCACCACGTCGACCTGCTCGCCCCCGAGCCGCCGGGCGGTGCGGCAGCAGTCCATCGCGGTATTGCCGCCGCCGAGGACGACCACCCGGCGCCCGATGCGCTCCGTGTGCTCGAACGCGACGCTCGAGAGCCAGTCGATGCCGATGTGGATGTGGTCCGCCGCCTCCTGCCGTCCCGGGATGTCGAGCTCGCGGCCGCGCGGTGCGCCGGTGCCGATGAAGATGGCGTCGTAGTCGTCCTCGTGTTCGAGGAGGGACTTCAGGCTTCCGACATAGTGGTTCGATCGAAACTCGACCCCCATGTCGAGGATGTAGTTGACCTCGTCCTCGAGCACCTCGTAGGGCAGCCGGAAGGCCGGGATCTGGCTCAGCATCATGCCCCCGGCCCGGTCCGCCTCGTCGTAGACGACCACCTCGTAGCCGAGCGGCATGAGATCGCGGGCGACCGCGAGGGAGGCCGGCCCCGCCCCGACGCACGCGATGCGCCGGCCGTTCTTCTCCTTCGGGATCCGGGGCAGAAACGGGGTGATGTCGCCCCGGTTATCGGCCGCAACCCGCTTCAGGCGGCAGATCGCGACCGGCTTGTCGTCGATGCGGTCGCGTCGGCACGCGGGCTCGCACGGGCGGTCGCACGTGCGGCCGAGGATCCCCGGAAACACGTTCGACCACCAGTTCACCATGTACGCGTCGGTGTAGCGCCGTGCCGCGATGAGCCGGATGTACTCCGGCACCGGGGTATGGGCCGGGCAGGCCCACTGGCAGTCGACCACGCGGTGGTAGTAGTCGGGGTTTGCCGTATCGGTAGGATTCACGTCTGTGTTTCGCCGTCCATGCGGCGGGCTCGGGCCAGGAAAAGGCGCACGATCGATCAGGATTCGTAATGATAACGACACGGGGGACGGTCTGGCCAGCGTTCCCCGAAACGGGCATGATCGCGCCGCCGGGAGCGAAGCGCAGCGGGAGGTTCAAGGGTGCCGACCACCGAGGTTCGGAGTGATATCGCCGGGAAGGTGTGGAAGATCGAGGCCGCGGTCGGCGATTCGCTGGCCGCCGAGGACACCATTCTCGTCCTCGAATCGATGAAGATGGAGATCCCGGTGGCCGCGCCGGTTGGCGGCCGGCTCCTTGAGATCCAGGTGGCGGAGGACGACGTCGTCGGCGAAGGCGACGTGGTCGCGGTGCTGGAGAGCTGAGGTGGCGGCGGCCGAAGAATGCGGGCCCGCCGGTCCGCCGAGGCCGGACGGCGTACCGGCCGCGGTCGTTCCGGTCCGGGACCTGTTCCTGGAACCCGATTACGGCGAGCGCGGATCCGGGCTTCGGGACGAGTACGCCGTGCTGCACGAGCTGGTCAAGGCGGCCCGGGCGCGGCTCAAGCCGGGGACCTGGGACTACCTCGTCGGCGGTGCGGAGACCGAGACGACCTTCCGGCGCAATCGGCTCGCCCTCGACGAGCTCGCGTTCCGCCCCCGGGTGCTCCGCGACGTGTCCAGGGTCGATCCCGGGGGGCGGCTGCTCGGCATTGCGCTTCGCATTCCGATAGTGCTCGCCCCCATCGGTTCGTTGCAGGACTTCGACCCCGGGGGCGGGGCGACCACCGCGCGGGCGGCCATCGACTACGGGGTGGTCAGCATGTTGAGCTCCGCCTGCGAGCCGGGACTCGAGGAGGTGGCGAGCGCCGCGGCCGACGGACCGAAGCTCTACCAGCTCTACGTGCGCGGCGACGCCGACTGGGTCGACGACCACGCGCGCCGCGCGGTGGCGTGCGGCTACGACGGGTTCGCCCTCACCGTGGACCTCGACTACTACGGCCGGCGCGAGCGCGATCTCGCGAAGCGCTTCAAGACCACCGCCCGGCGGCGGGCGGTCGGCCCCGAGTTCCAGATGCGGTTCTCCTGGGATGACGTCAAGCGGCTGAAGGACCGCTTCGACATTCCGCTCATCCTCAAGGGAATCGCCACCGCCGAGGACACCGAGATCGCGTGCGAGCACGGGGTCGAGGTCATCTACGTGTCGAACCACGGCGGGCGGCAGCTCGACCACGGGCGCGGCGGGATCGAGGTCCTGCCGGAGGTGGTCGCGGCGGCGGCGGGCCGGGCGCAGGTCGTGGTGGACGGCGGCATCCTGCGCGGCGCCGATGTGGTGAAGGCGATGATTCTCGGAGCCGACGCGGTCGGGATCGGCCGGCTGACCGGGTTCGCGGTCGCGGCGGCGGGCGCCGCCGGGGTGGTGCGGATGCTGGAGCTCCTCGAGCACGAGATCCGGATCTGCCTCGGCCTTCTCGGCGTGAACGGCTACGACGAGCTCGACGCGGGCTGGCTGCATCGCGCCCCGGCGGTGGCCGAGCCCCATGCGACGAGCGCGTTCCCGCTGCTCGCCGAGGGGTACTGAGCGGCTGCGGGAGCACCTGCTTCGGACCCGGACCGGTCCGGCCCGGACCGATCGGGGACGGGGACGGCGGTGGACGGGGCGACGTCCGGCGCTGGCGGGCGAGTCTCCCGCCGCCGCACGGCAAGGGATGGGCGCGAACGGGACGCACCGCGCGTGTCCGGCCGGTAACCCGGCGGGACGGCGTCGGCGGCGGCGAAGGAGGACGGGCGAAATGGTGACGGCGATCATTCTCATCAAGACCGAGCGGGCCCGCACGATGGCCGTCGGCGAAGAGCTTGCGGAGCTCGAAGGGATCTCGGAGGTCTACACGGTGGCGGGACGCTATGACCTGGTGGCCATGGTGCGGGTGGCAAGGAACGAGGATCTCGCCGATCTCGTCACCGGACGGCTGCGCGGCGTCCAGGGCATCGAGTCCACCGAAACGCTGCTCTCGTTCCGCACGTACTCGCGTCACGATCTGGAGTCCCTCTTCGCCGTCGGTCTCGGCTAGGCGGCAGGCGCGGCGCGCGCGGCCCGGTGCGTCATCGCAGGTTCGCAGGGCGTGATGCGGCATCGCGGGGCGTCAGGGTACGTTCGGGCGAGGCAGTACGGAACGAATCAGTCGGGTTGCCCGGCGGAGCCCGCGACCGACGAGGAGGAACGAAGTGACGGTAAAGGGCACTAGCGATTCACGGCCGGCGTCCCCGCCGGCCGCGGCGGAGGCGCCGCAGGGGCGCCCCGCATTCGATTGGTCCGACCCGTTCGCCCTCGAGTCGGCGCTCTCCGAGGAGGAACGGATGGTGCGCGACACGGCGCATGCGTTCTGCCGGGAGGAGCTCATGCCCCGGGTCGTCGATGCGTTCCGCGAGGAGCGGGTGGACCGCGGGCTCTTCGGCGAGCTCGGGGCGCTCGGCTTCCTCGGCAGCACCATCGACGGCTACGGCTGCGCGGGAGCCAACTACACGACCTATGGGCTCGTCGCGCGCGAGATCGAGCGGATCGATTCGGGCTACCGGTCGATGATGAGCGTGCAGTCGAGCCTCGTCATGCACCCCATCCATGCCTACGGCACCGAGGAGCAGCGCGAGCGGTTCCTCCCCCGGCTCGCCACCGGCGAGTGGATCGGCTGCTTCGGACTCACCGAGCCGGACCACGGCTCGGACCCGGGCGGGATGCGGACCCGCGCGGCGCCGGCCGCGGGGGGGTGGCGGCTCACCGGGACCAAGTCGTGGATCACCAACTCGCCCATCGCGGACGTCTTCGTGGTGTGGGCGAAGGTGAGTGAGCCCGACGGGGCGGGCGGCGAGCGCGACGTCATCCGCGGCTTCGTTCTCGAGAAGGGTATGACGGGGCTCGACGCGCCGAAGATCACCGGCAAGCTCTCGATGCGCTGCTCGGTCACGGGCGAGATCGTGATGGACGAGGTGTTCGTGCCGGAGGAGAACCGGCTCCCCGGGGCGCGCGGCCTCGCCGGGCCGTTCGGATGCCTCGACCGGGCGCGCTACGGCATCGCCTGGGGCGCGATGGGGTCGGCGGAGGCCTGCTGGCACGGCGCTCGCACCTACACCCTCGAACGCAGGCAGTTCGGGCGCCCGCTCGCCGCGAACCAGCTCGTGCAGCGCAAGCTCGCGGACATGCAGACCGAGATCGCGCTCGGGCTCCAGGGCGCCCTCGCGGCCGGCCGGCGGATGGACGCGGGGGACTGCCCTTCCGAGACCATCAGCCTCGTCAAGCGCAACAACTGCGGCAAGGCGCTCGACATCGCGCGCGTCGCCCGCGACATGCACGGCGGAAACGGCATCCACGAGGAGTTCCACGTGATGCGACACGCCATCAACCTCGAGACGGTGAACACTTACGAGGGCACCCACGACATCCACGCCCTCATCCTCGGGCGCGCCCAGACCGGCATCCAGGCGTTCACCTGATCGCGCGGGCGGCGCCGGCATCGCCCGGGCCCGACCCCGCTCCCCGGGCGAGTCAGCGAGGCGACAGGAGGGTGCGGGCGGTATCGATGAAGGCGCGGGCCCGACCCACGGCATCCTCGGCCTGCGCGTCGGTGAAGACTTCCGCGGGAATGCCGCCGGGAAGGCCGTTGGGATACCGGGTGGGGATGTAGTACTGATCGAGCTGACGGGCCGAGTCCCGGAGATGGAGCAGGCCCTCCGTGCCGGTCGTCGCTCTCGCGAGCAGCTCGACCAGGGAGTGTCCGGGAACGAAACGTGCGCCGGAAAGGTAGACGATCGCCTTCAGCGCCTTTTCCGCCGCCTGCTGGCTCGTGAAGCACGCCTGCGCCGGGAATCCTTCGCGCGCTCCCAGCTCGGCGAACGCGAGGTCGCTCTCGGCCTGACGCAGCCAGCGCTCCGCTTCGCTCCGCGCCGCCTTCAAAGGACGTCCTTTCCTTCGTCGAGCACCCGCAGGAGTAAGGGATTCCCTTCCTCGACCATCCGGTCGAACTCGGCGGGGGTGTAGACGAGGAGGTCGAGTCGCGGCCAGACCTCGTAGAGATCGCCGAAGTCGCGATGACGTTCGAAGAAGGTCCTCGTGGTCTCGGCGACGACGACGAGGTCGAGGTCGCTCCACTCGTCCGCGTCGCCGCGGGCGACCGAGCCGAACACCAGCGCCCTCGTGGCGCCGGCAAGACAAGGACGAAGGCGCTTCGCGAGTAGCGCGCGATCCAGGAGCGGGGCCACGTCCATCCGGGCTAGTGTAGTGGAGACATCGACGGGCGGCGGGGCGAGGCGGGCCGGCCTCGATACGCCGGGGTTCGCCGGGGAGCGGCCATCGTCGTTCCGGGGTCCGCGCCCACTAAAATGACGCCGGCAGGGGGCCGCCGCGCGACCCGTCGTTCCGGGGCGGCCGAGTGGTCTCGAGGAAGGAGAGAGGGGTCGGCGCATGAAGGGTGTGCAGCGGGCGTGCCGGCGCATCGTGGGGACACGGGCGTTCGACGGCGTCGTCATCGCGATGATCCTGGCGACTGCGATCGGGCTCGGCGCCGACACGAGCCACGGACTGCACGCCCGCTTCGGCCCGATGATCCACTGGGTCTACCAGGCCGCCCTCGCGGTATTCGTTCTCGAGGCGGCCATCAAGCTCACCGCCGTCGCGCCGCGCTTCGAGCGCTACTTCCGGGACGGGTGGAACCTCTTCGACTTCACCGTTCTCGTTCTCGCCCTCATCCCCGACACCGGCGAGTTCGCGCTCATCGCGCGCCTGGCGCGACTCCTCCGCGTGCTTCGCCTCATTACCGTCGTGCCCCAGCTCCGGATCATCGTCTCGACCCTCGTGCGGTCCCTCCCGGGGCTCGGGCACGTGATGCTGCTGCTGTTCGTGATCTTCTACGTCTACGCGGTGGCGGGGGTGCACCTGTTCCGCGAGCACGACCCGCTGCACTGGGAATCCCTCGGCATCGCGCTCCTCACCCTGTTCCGGGTGATGACCCTCGAGGACTGGACGGACGTCATGTACACCGCGATGGAGCTGCACCCGATGAGCTGGATCTTCTTCGTGAGCTTCGTCCTCGTCGCCGCGGTGGTCATGATCAACATGGTGATTGCGGTCGTCATCAACAACCTGCATGAGGCGCGCCTCGAGGTGTCGTACACGGAGGGAGAAGAGACCCTGCGGGTGATCCGGGAGGAGGCGGCCGGCGCGCGCGACGCCCTCGAGCGCATCGAGGCGCGGGTCGAACGCCTGCGGGACGGCTCCTGACCGACCCGCCAATCCGGTCGGATCAGGCGGTGGCGCGGGCGCCGGCCGCGGCGCCGGCCCGCCGCCCGAATACGGCGCCGGAGACGAGGCCGGTGCCGCCCGGGTAGTTGAAGTAGAAGAGCCCGCCGACGAGCTCACCGGCCGCGTAGAGCCCCGGTATGGGCTCGCCCTCGGTATCGAGCACCCGGCACGCCTCGTCGACCTTGAGACCCCCGAAGGTGAACGTGATCCCGCAGGTGATCTGAAATGCCTCGAAGGGCGGCTCGTCGAGCCGGTTCGCCCAGTTGGACTTCGGGACCGCGAGGCCCCGGGTGCCGCGCCCGTCCTTGACGGCCGGGTTGAACGGCACGTCGGTCCGGACCGCCTCGTTGTACTCGCGGACGGTGCGAAGGAACGCCTCGGGGTCCACGCCCTCGAGCTTCCCCGCGAGCTCTTCCACGGTGCCGGCCGCGACCTTGGTCACCTCCCGGATGCGGTACTCGTCGCGAAGCAGCGGAACCACCTTCGAGTCGAACACCTGCCAGGCGAACTGGTCCGGCTGGTCGAGGATGACCTTGCCGTAGCGGGCGTAGGTGTAGTTGCGGAAGTCGGCGCCTTCGTCGACGAAGCGGCGCCCGTCCGCATTCACCATGATCCCGAGCGGGTAGCTGTGCTTCTGGAAGTTGTCGCCGACCGCGAGGTCGCCGAAGGGTGGGGCGTTGCGGTCCCAACCCACCGCGTGGCACCCGGACCAGTGGCCGTACGGCATCGCGCCCGCGTCGAGGGCCATCCGGATCCCGTCGCCGGTGTTGTAGCGGGTTCCCCGTACCTTGGCGAGGTCCCAGCCGGGTCCGAGGTAGCGGGTGCGCCACTCCGCGTTCGACTCGAACCCGCCGCAGGCGAGCACCACCGCGTCCGCGCGCAGGCGGAAGCGCTCGCGGCCGCGGCGCACGTCGACCCCGCGAACCGCACCGTCCTCCTCGACGAGGTCCGTCGCGCGCGCGCCGTATAGGATGGGGATGTCGTGCGCGCCGGCCGCCTCGGTCAGGGCCTGGACGAGCCCCGGCCCGCCGCCCCACACCTCCACCGCGAGGCCACCCCAGAACCGGTAGCGCCCGTCCACCCTGAACGCCTGGCGCCCGTAGGAGGGGTTGAACCGCACCCGGTAGCCGCGCATCCACCGCAGGGTGTCGAAGCTCCCGTCGATGAGGGCCTCCGCGAGGTCCGGATCGGAGCGCCACTGGGTGAGACGCCCGAGGTCGTCGAAGTACTGCTCGCGCGTGTAGGTGCCGAAGTCGACGTTGTGCCGCTCGTCCTCGGTGAGGTCCGGCATGAGCTCCACGAGGTCGTTCACGCCCCCGAACACGAATCGGACCGCCCCCGCCGTGTAGCGGCTGTTTCCGCCCGATTCCCCCTCCGGCGCCCGCTCGAGCACGGTCACCCGTGCGCCCCGCTCGCGCGCCGCGAGCGCCGCGCAGAGCGCCGCGTTTCCGGCCCCCACTACAATGACGTCTTGTTCCGTGATTCGGTCCATGAACGGTCGCTCCTGAAGGGCAGGCCGGCAGGAGGCGGATCGTATCGGAAGCCCGGGGCAGCCGCCGCCGGTTCCGATTGAGGAGGAGGACGACCTTGAGCAACGCGCCCGACTTCAATGCAATCACCCTGGAGGCCCTCCGGCACCGGCGCGGCACCAAGTGGAACCGCTACCCGGCGGACGTCCTGCCGGCGTGGGTGGCGGACATGGACTTCGACATGGCCGAACCGATACGCGCCGGCCTTGCCCGGATGATGCACGACAACGATCTCGGCTACTCCCCGAAGCTGCCCGAGAGCGGTCTCCCGGAGGCGTTCGCGGCGTTCGCGGCGCGCCGTTTCCCGGGATGGGAGGTGGCGCCGGGGCGGATGATCGCGATCGCCGACATCGTCCAGGGCATCCACCTCGCGATCGAGGCGTACACCGGACCGGGGGACGGGATCTGCACCCTGACCCCGGTCTATCCGCCGTTCCTCCAGGCGGTGGCGGCGACCGGCCGCCGGCTCGACCACTGCACGATGGTGCGCGGCGACGGCCGTTACGAGATCGACTTCGATGCGCTTCGCGCCGCCATCGACGGGCGCACCCGCATCCTCCTCCTGTGCACGCCGCACAACCCCCTCGGGCGCGTGTTCGAGCCGGCCGAGCTCGACGAGCTGGCTTGCATCGCGGTCGAGCGCGACCTCGTCGTGATTGCGGACGAGATCCACGCCGACATCGTCTACTCCGGGTCGCGGCACATCCCCTTCGCCTCGCTCGGCCCCGAGGTCGAGGCGCGCACGGTCACCATGACGAGCGCGACCAAGTCGTTCAACATCGCGGGCCTTCGCTGCGCGGTGGTGGTCTTCGGATCGGACCGGCTCGCGGAACGGTTCGACGCCTGGCCGGAACGCATCCGGGGAGCGGTGAGCAGCTTCGGCATGGAGGCGACCCGCATCGCCTGGACGGAGTGCGACGAATGGCTCGAGGCGCTGCTCGCCCACCTCGAGGGAAACCGTGACTTCCTGCATTCATTCGTTCGTGAACGCCTCCCCGGCCTGCGGATGGTGCAGCCGGCCGCGACCTATCTCGGCTGGATCGACTGCCGGGAGTACGCACTGGACCCCGATCCGTACCAGTGGTTCCTCGACCGGGCGCGGGTCGGCTTCAACGACGGCCGCGACTTCGGCGACGGAGGGGAGGGCCACGTCCGCATCAACTTCGCCACCTCGCGCGGCATCCTCACCCAGGTGCTCGAACGCATGGAGGAGGCGCTCCGGTGACCCGGTGCGATGCCCCGATTCGCCGCCTGCCTCGCCCGTGCGCCGGACCGGGCGCAACGCGCCGTGCACCTCACGAGCTTTCGAGGCGCGCCCGGCGCGGTCGCTGACCATGCGCACGCCGCGACATCGCCACGCCGCCGCACGAACCACGACCGAATGACGGAGCCGCCCCGATGAAGACCCTCGAGATTTCACCGCAGGAGCTGCATGCGCTCCTCCTCGGCACCGACGAGCTCGCCCTCCTGGACCTCCGCGAGCAGGGCGCGTTCGGCGAGAGCCACCTCCTCTACGCCTCGTGCCTGCCCCTCAGCCGGCTCGAGCTCCGGGTGGAGCGGCTCGTCCCGCGGCGGAGCGTTCCGGTCGTCCTCTGCGACGGTGGGGAGGGGCTCGCCGAGCGCGGCGCGACGAAGTTTGCCGCGCTCGGATACACGAACGTTCGCGTGCTCGCGGGCGGGGTGCCGGCGTGGCAGGCGGCCGGCTACACCGCGTTCTCCGGCATCAACGTCCCGAGCAAGGCGTTCGGCGAGTACGTCGAGCACGAGTTCGAGACTCCCTCGATCTCCGCCGAGGAGCTCAAGGCGATGATGGACGGGGGCGAGTCTCTCGTGGTGCTCGACAGCCGGCCGATGGACGAGTTCCGGGCGATGAGCATTCCGGGCGGGATCTGTTGCCCCGGGGCGGAGCTCGTGCACCGGGTGGGAGACGCCGCGCCGGAGCCCGGCACGACCGTGGTGGTGAACTGCGCGGGCCGCACCCGCAGCATCATCGGGGCGCAGTCCCTCATCAACGCCGGCATCCCGAACCGGGTGACCGCGCTTCGCAACGGCACCATGGGATGGCACCTCTCGGGCTACGAGCTCGCCCGCGGCCGGGAGGACCGCCCCCCTCCCCGCGGCGAAGGGTGGCGCGCGGGATCGGCGCGGGCGGCCGAGCGGCTGGCCGATCGTTTCGGGGTCGAGTACGTGGATGCCGCGCCCCTCGCCGCGTGGCGGGCCGAAGCGGACGCGCGGTCCCTCTTCATCTTCGACGTGCGAAGCCCCGAGGAGTACCGCGAGGGTCACGTCGCGGACGCGGTCCACGCCGCGGGCGGACAGCTCGTGCAGGCGACGGACGAGTACATCGGCACCCTCGGCGCGCGGGTCGCCCTCGTCGACGACGACGGAGTGCGTGCGACTCTCACTGCGTCGTGGCTCCGACAGATGGGGTGGGATGCGTACGTCGTTCGGGGCGCCCTCGAGGCGGAGGAGCTCGTCTCCGGGCCGGGTCCGGCCGCGCGACCGGCCGGGGCCTTCCCCGCCGCGCTCATCAAGGCAAGCGTGCTCGCGATCGGGATCGAGGGCGATAGCGTCCTCGTCGTCGACCTCGCGGACAGCCGCACCTTTCGGCGCGGCCACCTCCCGGGGGCCTGGCACGCGGTGCGGGCGGACCTGCCCGAGCGCCTTGCCTCCCTGCCGCGCCGCCACGTCACCGTGCTGACCTCGCCCGACGGGATGCTCGCCGCCCTCGCCGCCCGGGACCTGGGGGGCGGGGTGTCGGTCCTCGACGGCGGGACCGCCGCCTGGAGCGCCGCCGGGCTCGAGCTCGTGGCCGGCGAGGGGGAACGGATCGCCGACGACGTCAACGACGTCTGGCTCCGGCCCTACGACCGCGGCACCGGCGTCGAGGACGCAATGCAGGCATACCTCGACTGGGAGATCGACCTCGTGGCCCAGCTCGAGCGCGACGGCACCGCCCGCTTCGGCCCCTTCCGCATGGCTAGCTGCTAGGCTTGGCAGTCACCATGTTCCATCCTCCGACGGAGCGGAAGATGGACGGTCTCTCGTTCACTGATGCCGGTCAGGAGGCGAAGCGTCATGGACCAGTTTTCGAAGAGCTCCTCGGGGCTCCTGGAACGAATCACGACCCATCCGGACATCTGTCACGGGAAACCGTGCATCCGTGGCCTGAGATATCCGGTCGACATGATTCTCGAGCTGCTGAGCGCCGGAATGAGCAACGAGGAGATCCTTGCGGACTATTCCGATCTGGAGCGGGATGACATTCTGGCTGCCCTGGCCTTCGCCGTTCGCCTGAGCCAGATGAAGCGGGTCCAGGCCGTCAGGGGATGAGGTTCCCGGTCGATGCGCAGCTTCCCCGGCGGTTGGCGCACCGGCTTCGAAGCGAAGGACACGATGCCGTCCATGCGATGGACCTTCCGGAGGGGAACCGCACCGGAGATTCCGAGCTCAATGCTGTCTCCCTGCGCGAACGACGAACCGTCATCACCAAGGATGAAGACTTCGTCGATTCCTTTCTCTTGCTGAGCGAGCCGCACAAGCTCTTCCTGATCGCTACCGGCAACATCGGCAACCGGGAGCTCGAAAACCTGTTTCGGGACAACCAGGAGCACGTCGTCCCGGCCCTCGACGACTACGATTTCGTGGAGCTCGATCGCACCTCGCTCATTTGCCATCGATGAACCCGTCGGGGTTCCTGCAGCGGGTATTCCGGTTCCATCGCGGTTGGGAGGGGAGCCGTCTGGTGTCCCGGGTATCGGGAGCGGGGCTGACGGGGTGGCTCCTGGCGGGCGGCCTTGCCGGTGCCGTCATCGACGGTGGGGCACGGGCGGCGGGCGGCGCGGAAGAAGCGTCGGGTGCGGCTCTCGCTGCCTTGTGGTGCGGCGGTTGTCATGCGGTGCCCGACCCCGCCGCCCTCGACCGCGCGACCTGGACCCGCAACGTGCTCCCGGAGATGGGGGCGCGGCTCGGGATCTTCGACTTCCGGGGGCGGCGTTGGCGGCCGGACCCGAGCCTTCCGGCCGGCACGTACCCGGCGGAGCCGCTCCTCCCGCTCGCCGACTGGGCGCAAGTCTTCGATCACTACCGGGACGGGGCGCCCGCCGAACGCCTGCCCGCCGCTCCGCCACCGGAGCGGACCACCGGGCGGTTCGCGGTGCGGCTGCCCCCTCCACGTACGGACGGCGAGCCCGCCGCGGTCACCGCCGTCCAGGTCGACGAGGCGGCGGGGCTCGTCCTCGTCGGCGACGCCGCGGGCCGCCGGGTGCGGGTCCACGACCGCGCCCTCCGGCCGGTGGCGGACGTGCCGGTCGATTCTCCGCCCGTGCACTTCGCTCCCCTCGGGGGTCGTGCCTGGCTCGTCACCCTGATCGGCTCCCTCGCCCCCGGCGACGAGTCCCGCGGCGGCGTCGTCCGCCTCGATCCGCCGGGAGCGAAAGGGGAAAACTGGCGGGTGACGCGCCTCCTTCGGCGGCTCCCGCGGCCGGTCCGGACCCTCGCCGCGGACCTCGACCGCGACGGCCTCCGTGACCTCGTCGTCGCCGGCTTCGGTCATGCGCGGGGGAGCGTAACCCTCCACCTCGCCCGGCCCGGGAGCCGGTTCGAGGCCCTGACCCTGCTCGGGGAGCCGGGGGCGGTCTCCCTCGCTCTCCGCCAGGGCGACCTCTACGCCCTGATGGCGCAGGGCGACGAGCGCATCCTGCGGTTCCCGGCCGCGGCGCTCGCCCGTCTCGCCGCCCCGGGGGGTGGGACCGCGCGGGAGGCGTCCATGTCCATGTCCACGTCGCGGTCGTCGGCCGCCGACGCGGAGCGGAGTTCGTTCCGGGCAGGCGGAGCGGCGCCGATCGTCATCCGGCGATTCCCGCCCGAGCGCGGGTCGAGCTCGATGCGGGTGCTCGACTTCGACGGCGACGGCGCCGCCGATCTCCTCGTGACGGCCGGGGACAACGCCGACTTCACCCCCGTCTTCAAGCGCGGCCACGGCATCCGGCTCTACCTCGGGGATGGCCGCGGCGGCTTTCGCCTCGCCCTCTTTCATCGCCTCGACGGCGCCTACGGGGCGGTGGCGGAGGACTTCGACGGGGACGGGGACCGGGACATCGCGGCCGTCGCGTGGTTCGCGGACCATTCGCAGGGACCCGACCGGGCGGCCGGCTTCGTTTATCTCGAGAACCGCGGCCCGGCCGGGTTCCGGGCCGCCCGGGTCCCCGGGCTCGAGCGCCTCGGGCGCTTCGCGGTCATCGCGTCGGGCGACGTGAACGGCGACGGGACCCCCGACATCGTGCTCGGCAACCTCGCGTACGGAGCGCCCGGTCCGGGGCCCCCGGCGCCCGCCCTCACGCGGGCCTGGGCGGCGGGGCCGCGGTTCGTGGTCCTCGAGTCGCGCCCCGGGTCTTCGGGTCCCCCCGGCCGGGATTCGCCCGGTCGGAATCCACCCGATCAGGATCCGTAGACGAGGCGCGGCAGGAACAGGACGAGATCCGGAAACAGGGCGAGGATGGTCAGGAGGACGAGGATGGAGAGGATGAAGGGGAGCGACTCGCGGACGTACTGATCGGTCTTGACGTTCAGCAGTCCGCATACCGTGTACATGATGACTCCGACCGGCGGGGTCATGCTCCCGAGCCCGACCAGGATCACCATGAGAATGCCGAAGTGGACGTCGTCGATGCCGAGCTGGCGCACGATGGGGACCAGGATCGGGGTGAGGAGCAGGACCATGACGGTGCTCTCCACGAACATCCCCGCGATGACGAGGAAGCCGAGGAGGAGGAACAGCACCATCACCGGGTTCTCGGACAGACCCGCGATGAACGCGGCCATGTTCTGCGGCACCTGCTCCACGATGATCGCGAAGCCGAGCATGGCCGAGAGCATGAGGATCAGCATGATCATGCCGATGTCGGTGACCGCCCGGCCGAGCAGACCGGGAAGCTCGGAGACCTCGAGCTCCCGGTGGGCGAAGAAGCCGACGAGGAGCGCGTAGACCACCGCGAAGGCCCCCGCCTCGGAGGGGGTGAAGAGCCCGAAGCGGATCCCGACGATCAGCCAAACCGGGAAGACGAGGGCGTACTTCGCGTCGTTCATGGCCCGCAGCACCTCCCGCCATCCGGGCGGCGCGTCGAGCTCGCCCCGGTAGCCGCGCCGGCGCGAGATGAGGTAGGTGGGACCCATCAGGATCGCGGTCATGAGGATCCCGGGCACGACCCCGGCGACGAACAGCCGGCCGACCGACACCTGGCCGATGAAGCCGTAGAGGATGAGTCCGATGCTCGGCGGAATGGTGGAGGTGATGAGGGAGCTGAGCGCGATGACCGCCGCCGTGAAGCCTCCCGCGTAGCCGTGCCGCCGCATGGTGGGTCCGAGGATGCGGGCTTCCATCGAGGCGTCCGCGACCGAGGAACCCGAGATCCCGCCCATGAGGGCGCTCAGCACGATGCTCGTGTGCGCGAGCCCTCCCGCCATCCATCCGGTGAGGGCGGAGGCGAAGACGAGCAGGCGCCGGGTAATCCCGGTCGCGTTCATCAGGTGCCCGGCGAGCACGAACAGGGGCACCGCGAGCAGCGGGAAGCTCTGGGTCGAGGAGATGATCCGCTGGGCGCTGATCGAGGCGGGGAAGTTGGGGTCGGTCACAAAGAACGTGAATCCCGCGATCCCGATGGCGAATCCGAGCGGCATCCCGATCAACAGAAGGACCAGGAAGATCAGGGTGATGAGGATCATGGCGGCCCGCCTCCGGCCCGGGTCGGGCCACGATCCCCGGGCCCGCCCCTCCTCGTGTCCGCATCGTCGTCTCGCGATGATGAGGACTCGCTTTGGGAGTCCCCATCTTCTTCCCGGCCTTCAACCCGACTCTCGCGGCTCCCGTCACCTCCGTCCGGGCCGCCCCGGAGCAGGGCCGCGATCCTTCCCGTGGTGGTCAGCAGCAAGAGCGCCGCCCCGAGGGGCGCCGCGACGGTGGCGAAGGCGAAGCTCAGGTTCGTGGTCATGAACCGGCGGTCCACGCTCACGAAGGTGAGCTCGATTCCGTACCAGAGAAGGGCGGCGAGAAAGGCGGCGATGACACCGAGGTTGAACAGGGCCACGGCCTTGCGAAGGGGGGGCGGGAGGTGGCGGGTCAGGACGTCGACCCCGATGTGGGCACCGGCCCGCATCGCCTGGTTGGCGCCGAGAAAGGCGAGCCAGGCGAAGAGGAGCTGCGCGATCTCGATCGACCAGATGATCGGTCGGTTGAAGGTTCGGGTGACCGCCGGCACGAACACGAGCACGACGAGGAGGGCAAGGAGGGTCCGCGAGATGAGCTCCTCTACCCGGGCCAGGTGGCGGCCGGCGGCGGCGACGGCGCGTCGCATGGGAGGCCCGGGGGCGGGGCGTTCCGCGAAGTGGCGAAGCGGTGAAGGGGCGCGCGGGAAACGGCCGTTCCCCCGGTTCCCTCCGACCGTCGTGGCCGGAAGGAACCGGGGGGGCGGCGTCTATCTCACTTCGGCATAGACCCGGGCGCGCACGTCCGTGAGCCCCATCGACTCGTAGACCCCGGCGGTGGCTTCGACGAAGGGCGCCTTGTCGACGTCGGCGTTGATGGTGAGCCCGGTCTCGGCCATCTTCGCCTCCAGGTCCGCGATGGCGTCGGCGGTCGCCTGGGTGCCGATGTCGCCCCCCTTCAGGGCCTCCTCACGCACGATCTGCTGAAACTCGGCGGGGAGCGAGTCGGTCCACGCGGCGCTGGTGACGAGCCCGGTCATCAGGTTGATGTGCTCGGTCTTCGCCATGTGCTCGGTCACCTCGAAGAGCTTGATGCCCCATGCGGCCGGGGTCTGCGCGCCCGCGCAGTCGATGACCCCTTGCTGGATACCGGTGTAGACCGACGTCCACGCGAGTGGCGTCGCCACCGCCCCCATCGAGTCGATGGTCTCGATCCAGAGCCGCGCGTCCGGCACCCGGCACCGGATCCCGTCGAGGTCCGCCGGCTTGGCGACGGGGGTCGGGGTGTACATGTTGCGCACCCCCTGCCACCAGTTGAACGAGAGGATATCGAGGCCCGCCTTCTCGCGGAGCTCGCCGTTGAACTCGCCGAACACGCTCGAGGTGACGATCTTCTTCATCTCCGCGAGATCGGCGGCGAGGTAGGGCGCGGACACGATGGCGAGCCCGGGGACGTAGGAGCCGAGCCGGCCGCCGTCGATGACCACCGCCACGTTGGCGCCGGCCCGGGCCTGCTCGATGCACTCGTTGTCTTCACAGAGCGACAGGGCGGGAAAGATTACGATGTCCACCTCGCCGTTCGTCCGGCTCTCGACACCCTGCTCGAAGGCGAGCAGACCCTGGAACAGGGGATCGTCCTGGGTGAGGGCGGTGCCGACGTTGAGCTTGTAGGTGGCGGCGCCGGCCGGCGCGAGCGAGACGGCGGCCGCGACGGCGCACAGGGCAAGTGCGGTCGAAAGCTTCTGGATCATGGAGGTCTCCGGTTGATTCCCGAACGGGGTCGCGAGGGCCTCGCAAGGAGGCCCTCGCGCCATGAAGGCCTCGTGAAGAGGCCATCGCGCAATCAAAATCGACAAGCGGCGGAGTGTCAAGGGTCCGGGGCAGGGCGGTTTCCGGAGGCGCCGGAGCGGGTCGTCGGAATCGCTTCCCGTCCGGACGCGGGGCCGCGCGTCCCGTCCGGAGCGTCTCTCGTGCCCCGCCGCCCGCGGGCCCGGACCGGGGTGGCGAACCGGGTCCGTTCGCCGGGTGGGGCGAGCGACGAGGACGGGCACACCCCCCCGGGGGTCAAAGCCGGCGGTGTTCCGGGGCGTGGCGGACGAGGAGGTACGCGATGCCCATGGCCGCCGCGGCGCTTGCGAGGATCGCGAGATAGCCCGAGCGCGACCACGATACCCATAGAAGGAGCGGGGCGAGAAGGAGGACGGCGCCGCAGATCCCGAGCAGCGCCCGCCACAACGGTTCGGGCATGCGGGCGACGAGGGCGCGCATCGCCGCCCCCGGTACCGCTGCGAGCACAGGGAGGAGTGGTGGGCGGCCGGCGTCGCCACGCCGGAGCGGGCTCGATCCCATGCCGGGATTCTCCGCCGGCCTGACTGCGGCCGGCTAGGGCCGATTGTACCGGTAGATCTCGACGAGGCCCCGGATGGTGAGATCCGGGTCCTCGTGCTCGAAGAGGTCGGTGCCGGCCCGGAACACGGAAGCGAGGCCGCCCGTCGCGATGACCTTCATGGGCGCTCCGAACTCGGCGCGCGCCCGCGCCACCAGTCCTTCGACGAGCGCGACGTACCCCCAGAACACCCCCGACTGCATGGCTCCGACGGTGCTCTTGCCGATTACGGTCGCGGGGCGTTCGACCGCGACGTTCGGAAGCTGGGCGGCCGCCATGTGGAGGGCCCGCATCGAGAGGTTGATGCCGGGGGCGATGATCCCGCCCGCGTAGCTGCCGTCGCCGTCGACGATGTCGAGGGTGGTGGCGGTGCCGAAGTCGACCACGATGAGCGGCCCGCCGTAGCTCGTGTGGGCGGCCACCGCGTTGACGAGGCGGTCCGCCCCGACCTCGGACGGGCGCTCGAGGAGGACGTCGAGCGGCAGCCGCACGGCGGGATCGCCGATGACCATCGCCTCGCAGCCGAGGAAGCGGCGGCAGAGGATCTCGAGTCCCATCCGCGCCTGGGGAACCACCGACGAGATGATCGCGCACTCGATGACGGCGGGGTCGAGCCCGTCGAAGGACATCAGGTTCGAGAGCCAGACCAGGTGCTCGTCCGCGGTCCGGGTTTCGCTCGTCGAGGCCCGCCACTGCCCGCGGATGCGCTCGCCGTCGTGCACCGCGAATACGATGTTCGTGTTGCCCGCGTCGATGGCGAGGAGCACGGTCCGCCTCCTTTGCCCCGCGCGCCGGCCGGAAGCGGCCGCCACGCGGGGGTCACCCTGCGTGCCCCCGATTCTCTCCGAATTCGGGGTCGGGCGATACGGCCGTGCACGGTGGCCGCTGCGCGATGCGTATGCCGGCCCCCGCTCGGGTTCGCTTCGAATCCGGCGCGAAGCGGCGCGGATTCCGGCGGTGGGCTGACGTGCGGGAACCGCCGTTCGTCTCCGAACAGCGCTCAGGCCCGGACCGCGACGATGAACAGGCGCGGGAAGGGGTAGAGGGTCGTGCCGTCCGCCCGGCGCGGGTAGGCGGCGCGGAGCGCGGGCCGGTAGACGTCGAGGAACCGCGTCCGCTCCTCTCCCGCGAGGCCGTTCAGGATGGGGCGGAGCCCCGTCCCGCTCACCCATTCGAGAACCGGGTCGTCGCCCCGCAGCACCTGGAGATACTCGGTCGTCCAGATGTCCAGGCGGTCGGCGTCCGGGGCGAGCAGATCGAAGTACTCACCGGGGTCGAGCACCCACTTGCGCGCGATCTCGCGCCGGAGCGGTTCCGGCCCGATCGGCGTGGAGTCGTGCCCCGCGCAGAGGAGGGTCTCGTGCATGAGAATGTGTGATCTCGCCTCGCGGCTGCGCGGCATCTGCACCGCGAGGACCCCTCCCGGGGCAAGCGCGGCGAACAGGCGCGGGAACAGCGCCTCGTGTTCGTCCACCCACTGAAGGGCCGCGTTCGCGTAGACGAGACCGGGCGGGGCGGGCGGCGTCCAGGAGCGGATGTCCGCTTCGACCCACTCGACTCTCGCCCGTCCGTTGCCGTCTCCGTCGTCCGCAACGCTCGCTCGCTCGAGCATGTCGGGCGAGTTGTCGACGCCCTGCACCCGCGCTTGCGGCCAGCGTTCCGCGATGAGATGCGTGATCTCGCCCGATCCGCACCCGAGGTCGACGACGAACGAAGGGTCGACCGGCGGCACTCTCGCGAGCAGCTCGACCGCCGGTCGGCGGCGGTGGTCGGAGAACTTGTGGTACTGGCCGGGGTCCCAGGGTCCGGCGCCGGTGCTCATCGTGGATCTGCCCCGCATTCTCGCCCGTCTTCTCGTTGGTCCGTCCCGCTCGGGCGCCGTTCGCCCGCGCAATGAGCGGGCCCTGCCGTCCTGCGGTCCGCGCTTCCGTTCGCTCCGGCGCCGGCCGCCGGCAACGATGGCGCGAGCGGCCGGGCAGTGCGATTCGCGCGCCCGACGCGCAATTCAGGCCGCGGGGAGCTTCTCCAGCGCTTCGAGCACCTTCGCGGGATGGTCCGCGGCCTTCGCGACCCGCCGCCAGCGCTTCGCGACCGTCCCGTCCGGCGCGACGATGACCGTCGAACGGATCACCCCGACCGTCTTCTTGCCGTACATCATCTTCTCGCCCCACGCGCCGTAGCGCGCCATGACCTCGCGTTCCGGGTCGCAGAGCAGGGTGAACGGCAGTTCGAACTTGTCGGTGAATTTCCGGTGGGCCGCCCCGTCGTCCGGCGAGACGCCGAGCACCTCCGCCCCGCGGGCGCGGATCGAGTCGTGGAGGTCGCGGAATCCGCACGCCTCCTTCGTGCAGCCCGGCGTATCGTCGCGCGGGTAGAAGTACACGACGACGTAGCGGCCCCGGAAGTCCCCGAGCGATACCTGCTTCCCGTCCGTGTCCTCCAGGGTGAAGTCCGGCGCCGGTCCACCTTCCTCTATCGCCATGTTCGTCCTCTCTCCCGGCGTAGCATTCCGCCGTTCGCCGCCCGTTCCAAGGGGCTCAGATGCCGCCGAGGAGGTCCGGGTGCGGCGCGGCCTCGCGCCGCTCCACCCGCCTCACGACCTCGGCGATCGTCGCGTTCGCGGGGGCCTCCATCCCGATCTCGGCCCCGCGCCGCACCACGAATCCGTTCAGCCAGTCGATTTCCGTGCGCCGGCCCTTCATCACGTCCTGCCCCATGGACGGCCGGTGGCCCTGCCCGCCGCCCGGCGCGTTGCGGGAACGTTCGAGCAGGTCCGACTCGAGCGCGTGCAACGCCTCGTTGCTCCCTTCGTGGGCGGCGACGAGCTGGTCGGGCTCGAAGCCGTAGATGACCTCGAGGTCGTAGCCGAGGGCCCGCCCGACCGCGGCGCTCTCCGCCGCGAGCCGGATGGCGAGTCGGCGGGTGTCGTCCCGGAGATCGCTCTCGCGGCTCGTGAGCCCGGTCGCGGCCGAGACCGCGTTGCGCATGCAGTTCGCGGTGAGCTTGGACCACCGCTCCCCCCAGAGGTTGGCGGTGACCTTGGCGCTGTCGGCGGCGCGCAGCATCTCCGCCACCTCGGCGACTCGCGCGGTCGGCCGGCCGTGCGGCTCTCCAATCCGGAACACGGTGTGCCGTTCGCCCCCGAGGGGCACGGCCCGGCGCACGTGCCCGGGCGCGTAGAGCTCCACCGAAATGACGCTCGCGATGCACCCGGTGGTGCGGCCCCAGCCCACGATGCCGGCGATGGTCTCCTCGTTGATGCAGTTCTGGAGCGAGACCACGAAGCCGTCCGGCGCGAGGAACGGAGCGATCATGGTCGTCGACCACGCGGTATCGTAGGACTTCGTGCACATGAAGACGATGTCGAACGGCGCCTCGCGCGAGAGGCTCTCGAGCTCCGAGAGGTGGAGCGCCCGCACCGGCACCGTGAACCGCTCCGCTTCGGTGACCCCGAAGATCTCGATGCCGGCGGTCTTCATGTACTCGACGTGCTCCGGCCACGGATCGAGGAAGGTCACGTCCTGGCCGGTGCGAACGAGGTGTCCGCCCGTGTAGGCGCCCACCGCGCCGGTCCCGACTATCGCGATCTTCTGCCCCATCTTCTCCGTTCTCCGCCTGGATCCCTATCGAATCGCGCCGGGCACCTTCCGCCCCGGACCCGCCCGGTCCGGTCCGAACCGGGTCCGGCTCCCCTCGAAGTCACGCCCGGACTCCGCGGGCCCGGTTCGCGTCCGGGGTTTCTAGTCGCCGCCGCCGGCCGCCGCCCGCGCCGTTTCCGGCACGGGAACGGGACCGCCCGCGGCCCGGAATTGCGCGCCGAGTCGCTCCCGGCGCGCGCGCGCCGTTTCGACGCTGCGCAGCTTCACGTGGCCGAAGCCCTTGATGGTCTCGGGGACGGATGCGAGGGTCACCGCCGCCTCGTGGTTCGCGGGGGCGAGCCGGTCCAGGATCTCGCCGACCGTCTCTTCGTACTCCGCGATGAGCCGCCGCTCCATGCGTCGCTCCTCGGTGCGCCCGAAGAGGTCGAAGGCCGTACCCCGGAGGCGACGCATCTTCGCGAGCGCCCGGAAGGCGCGGAACATCCACGGCCCGAACTCGCGCTTGCGAAGCTCGCCCGTCTCGGGGTCGCGACGCGCGATGAGCGGCGGGGCGAGGGGGAAGCGGAGGCGAAAGTCGCCCTCGAACTGGCGTCGAAGGCCGGCCTCGAACTCGCCGCTCGTGTAGAGCCGGGCCACCTCGTACTCGTCCTTGTACGACATGAGGCGGAAGAGGTTCCGGGCCACCGCCTCGGCGAGCCCGTCCCGCCCCGGCGTCCGTTCGGCCTCCGCCGCCCGCACCCGCTCGACGGTCCGGCGGAAGCGCTCCGCCCAAGCAGCGTCCTGATAGTCCCCGAGGAAGGCGGCGCGGTGCTCGACGATGTCGTCCAGGCTCTCCGGCGCGTCGTCCTCCCCGGCCGCGCCGTCCTCCTTCGCCACCATGAGGGGGCCCGCGGTCTTCCACACCCGGGCCGGATCGTGGGCGGCGAGCCGGCCCCAGCCGAACGCCTGCCGGTTGACGTCCACCGCCACCGCGTTGAGGGCGATGGCCGCCTCGATCGATTCGGCCGCGAGGGGTACGAGCCCCTTCTGCCACGCGTATCCGACCATGAAGAGGTTGGTCGCGATCGAGTCGCCGAGCAGCGCGGTCGCGAGCCTGGTCGCCTCCACGAAGTCCACCATCTCCCGGCCCGCGATGTCCTGGATCTGGCGGGCCATGAGGCGCGACCCGAGGTCGATGGTGTTGTCGATGACGAAGGCGGCCGGCGGCGTCACGTCCCCGTTGACGACAACCCGCGACACCCCTTGCTCGACGGTGGCGAGGCTCTCGGGAGCCGCCGCGGTCACCATGTCGCAGCCGAGGAGGAGGCGCACCGCGCCGGCCCCGATCCGGGTCGCGTGGAGGTCCTCGGCCCGCTCCGCGATGCGGACGTGGCTCGCGACCGCGCCGTTCTTCTGGGAGAGGCCGGTCGAGTCGAGCACGGTGACGCCCTTGCCCTCGACGTGGGCGGCCATCCCGAGGAGGGCACCGATGGTGATGACCCCGGTGCCGCCGATTCCGGTGACGAGGATTCCGTAGGGCTCGACGCAGCCCGGGCGCCCGGGGTCGGGGAGATCCGCGAACGGGTCCGGGCCCTCGGAGCCGGCCCCCGCTCCGGCAACCTTGCGGACCGCGCCCCCGTGCACCGTGACGAAGCTCGGGCAGAAGCCCTTGACGCACGAGAAGTCCTTGTTGCAGTTGGACTGGTCGATGCGGCGCTTGCGCCCGAGGCGGGTCTCGAGCGGCTGCACGGAGACGCAGTTGGATGCCATCGAGCAGTCCCCGCATCCCTCGCACACCAGGTGGTTGATGAACGCCCGCTTCGGCGGGTCCGCCATCAGGCCGCGCTTGCGGCGCCGGCGCTTCTCCGCCGCGCAGGTCTGGTCGTAGACGAGCACGGTGACCCCCGGGGTCTCGCGGAGCTCGCGCTGCACCCGGTCGAGGTCGTCCCGGTGATGGACGGGGACGCCGCGCGGGAGGTACCCGGCCGGGTACTTCTCCGGCTCGTCGCTCATCACCACCACCCTCTCCGCCCCTTCCGCGACCATCTGGCGGGCGATCGCGTCCACCCGCACCTCGCCCCCGAGGGGCTGGCCGCCGGTCATCGCGACCGCATCGTTGTAGAGGATCTTGTAGGTGATGTTGACGCGGGCCGCGACGGCGGCCCGCACGGCGAGGAGCCCGCTGTGGTCATAGGTCCCGTCGCCGAGGTTGGCGAAGATGTGGTTCTCCTCCGTGAACGGCGAGTGGCCGATCCAGTTCACCCCTTCCCCGCCCATGTGGGTCGCGTAAGCGGTGCGCCGCCCCGGATGGAACATCGCCATCCCGTGGCAGCCGATGCCGGCCATCGCCCGCGAGCCGTCGGGCACCCGGGTCGAGGTGTTGTGAGGGCAGCCGGAGCAGAAGTACGGCGAGCGCGAGAGGATCGCCTCGGCCTTCCCGGCCTGGGCCGCAATCTGATCGAGGCGGGCGAGGCGCTGGACGAGGCGCCGGTCGAGCTCGTCGTCCTCGGCACCGGGTGCCCCCGGGCGGCGCAGGCGTTTCGCGAGCGCCCGGGCCACGATGGCTGCGGAGAGCTCGCCGCGCTCGGGCAAGAGCGCGCGGCCCGTCTCGTCGCGCTTGCCGACGATGCGGGCCGGGGCCTCCGCGCGGTTGTAGAAGAGGCGCGTGAGCTGGTCTTCGATGAAGCCCCGCTTCTCCTCGACCACGATGATCTCGTCGAGCCCGGAGGCGAACCGGATCATCCCTTCGGGCTCGATGGGCCAGGTGAGGGCCAGCTTGCAGACGCTCAACCCGATCTCGGCCGCCGTTTCCTCGTCGATCCCGAGGTCGTCGAGGGCCTGGCGCAGATCGAGGTAGGCCTTGCCGGCGGTGACGATTCCGATGCGGGGACGCGGCGCGGAGATGACCACCCGGTCCACCGGGTTGGCGCGGGCGAATGCGTGCAGGGCCGGGAGCTTCTGCTCGAGGAGGCGCGCCTCGTAGGGGATTGGCCGGTACTCGACATCGATGTTGAGACCTTCCTCGGGCCGCTCGAAATCGGCGGGCGTGTCGAAGCGCAGGCGGTGCGGGTCCACGAGCACGGAGGCCGAGCTCTCCACCGTGTCCGATACCGCCTTGAAACCGATCCAGCACCCGGAATAGCGGCTCGCGGCGAATCCGAAGAGCCCGAGGTCGAGGTACTCCTGGACCGAAGAGGGGTTCAGCACCGGCATCAGGGCGGCGACGAACGCCTGCTCGGACTGGTGGGGCATGGACGAGGACTTCGCGCCGTGATCGTCGCCCGCGATGCAGAGCACGCCGCCGTTCGCGCCGGCTCCGGCGAAGTTGCCGTGCTTGAGCACGTCGCCGCTCCGGTCCACCCCCGGCCCCTTGCCGTACCAGATCGCGAACACGCCGTCGTATTTCCCGCCGGGGAAGATCTCGGTGTGCTGGGAGCCCCACACCGCGGTCGCGGCGAGGTCCTCATTGAGCCCGGGGTGGAAGCGGACGTGATGGGCGTCGAGGAGGGGCTTCGCCTGGGCGAGGGCGTTGTCGTAGCCGCCGAGGGGGGAGCCGCGGTAACCCGAGACGTAGCCCGCGGTGTCGAGGCCGGCGGCGAGGTCGCGCCGGCGCTGCATCATCGGAAGCCGGACGAGGGCCTGGACCCCGGTGATGTACACGGTCCCCGCGTCGAGGGTGTACTTGTCTTCGAGCGATACGGCCGAGTGCTTCACGCGAGCGTCCATTTCCCAGCGTCGGGCCGGGCTCCGGTTCGATTATATCGTTCCGCTCGCGAGGGTCCGGGCGGGTGCCGGCCGGGGTGCGCGCACCGTTCGGCGGCGCCTGTCGCAGGGAGGGGACTGGAGGTCGCTACGGCCGAAGAGCGCGGCCGCGGCGACGTTCAGGGTTCGTGCATGGCTCTCTTGCGCATCACGGACCGTGCCGTCGAAGCCCTCTCGGTCGAAGGGAACGACGCGATCTTCTGGGACCGAGTGCTCCTTGGATTCGGGGTACGGGTCTATCCGTCGGGCGCGAAGACCTACATCGTCCAGACCCGGACCGACGGCCGTTCGAGACGGGTCACCGTGGGCCGGCACGGAGAGCTTTCGGCCGCGCAGGCCCGTCGCCGGGCGGCGCTCGTCATCGCCCGCATCAAGGCGGGGGAGGACCCGGTGCCCGCCCGCGCGGCGGTCGACCGCGATCTGGGTCCGCCGGTCACTGTCGCCGAGCTCGCGGAGCGATACCTCGAACGGCATGTCGCGACGCAGCTGAAGCCCGCCACCATGTCGTCCTACCGGAGCGCCCTCGATCGGTGGATCCTGCCGTCGCTGGGTGAAACGCCGGTGACGGAAGTCGGCGACGAGCACGTCGCGGCGCTGCACGAAAGCCTGCGCGACATGCCGTACCGGGCGAACCAGGTGGTCCATATCCTGAGCACGATGTTCGCCCTTGCCGAGACGTGGGGACTGCGCGCGGAGGGAACGCACCCCGTTCGGAAGATTCGAAAGTACGACGAGCTTCGGCGCGAGCGCAGTCTGACGCAGGACGAGTACCGGCGGCTCGGTAAGGTCCTGGACGAGATCGAGGCCGAAGCGGGGGCGAAGCGGGGCGGCTGGGTCCGGCGCTCGGCGGCCGCGGCGCTGCGCCTGCTGATGCTGACCGGTTGCCGCCGGAACGAGGTTCTGACCCTGCGGTGGGCGGACGTCAACCGGAAGGCCGGCATCGTGCGGCTGCGCAACGGCGGGACCGCCGCCCGCGTCGTGCCGCTCACGCCCGCGACGGCCTCCGTGCTGGACGGGCTTCGCCGGTTGTCCGGAAACCCCTGGGTGCTGGTCGGAGCGCGGCGCGGAGGCCGACTCTCCAACCTCAACGAGCATTGGCTGCGGGTCCGCGCCCGGGCCGGCCTCGACGGCGTGCGCCTCCACGACCTCCGGCACTCGTTCGTGGCGCGGGCGCTCTCCCTCGGCGAAAGCGGACCGATGGTCGGCCGTCTCCTCGGGCGCGCTTCCGTCCACGAGGACGGTCTGTCGCCGGAAGCGGTCTCGGCGGCGGCCGCACGGGTCGCGGCCGCCATCGCAGCCGACCTCGGGATGCAAATCCAGCGACGTTGAGAGCGCCACGCCTTCGACCGGCGCTTCAGCGCCGTTCGGTCCGTGCGGCCCACGTCTGTTAGCGGCTGCGTAGAAGTGCGCATAAATGGTGGACATCGGTGCGGAGCTGTGGTGATCAACGGCGCCGGTGACGATTCAGAACGGCGGGTCGGTGTCAGACCACAGGTCGGGTTGTCGGTCGTCGGTTCCGTTGTGGTAGCGGTCGAGCTGTTCGGAGTAGTGGTTCTCGAACTGGTGCGCGATCTGGAGGAGGAAGTCGGTCAACTTCGCCGCGGCCTCGTCGGAGAGGTCGAGGGGGACGGCGATGAGTGGCGGGGGCTGGTGGTTCATGGTCACGGTCCTCGCGATGCACGGGACTTGGCGCTATGGCGCGAACGGGCCTTGGAACGCCTTGCGGCCTGCTCCTTGGCCTCACGGAGTCGATAGCTCTCGCCGTCGAGCTGGACGATTTCTGAACGGTGGATGAGGCGGTCGACCAGGGTGACGACGCAGGCGGCGGAGGAGAACACGTCGGCCCACTCCGAGAAGGGTTTGTTCGTGGTGATGAGCACCGGCAGATTGAGATACCTGCGGGTGACGACCTCGAAGAGGAGGTCGGCGTAGCGGTTGTCGTAGTTGAGATACCCCACCTCATCGATCGCGAGAAGCTGAGGTCCGGTGAAGCGACGCAGCCGCCGGGCCAGGGAGGCGTCGGAGTCCTGAGCGGCGAGTTCGTGGAGCATGTCCGAGGCGGTGGTGAACCGCGCGGTGAAGCCGCTGAGGACGCCATGGTGGAGGAGGTTCTTCACCAGCATGGTCTTGCCGACACCGTTCGGTCCGACGAGGACGACGTTGGTGGCGTCCTCGACGAAGGCGAGAGAGAAGAGCTCCTCGATGAGGGGGCGGTCGATGCGCTTGGGCCAGTTGAAGTCGAAGTCGGCGAAGGGTTTGAAGGGGCCGATGCGGGCGTTGGCGAGACGCCGTTCGAGGGAGCGGCGCTTGCGTTCGCGGTCTTCGATGTCGATGACGCGTTCGACCCAGGGCTCGGCGAGCAGGGCCGCGTCCTGCGCCGCGAGTCCGTAGAGCCCGACGGCACGCAGGCGCTGGCGCACGGAGTCGGATTCATTCGTTGGTGTCTTGTTCATGGTCCTCGTCGGCGGAGTCGGATGCGTCGTTGAGGCGGTCGTAGTCGGCGAGGTCGTGGGGGCGCACCGAGAGTGTGCGCAGCCGCGGGTCGTCGGGCAGGTCGAGGGCGAGCGGCGGGGGGTGGTCGGATTCCTTGCGTTGCTGGTCGATGAAGTGACGTACGCCTCCGAGGTAGGCGGCGTCGGATTGGAGCGCGGCGGCGATGGCGCGTTCGAGAGCGACGGGGCCGTGGGCATTGAGCAGCTCGATGAGTCCGCGGGCGAGGACGCCGAGGTGGTGGTTGCGCTCGGCGGCGGCGACGAACAGGGCCTTCGATGACGGGGCGGCATGGTGGAGGCGGTCGGTGGCGCGGTGCTCACGGGCGAGGCGCTTGTGGCGTTCGAGCTCCTCGATGTGGGCGGGGTCTTCGACTTGCTGGCCCCGGTCGAAGGAGCGGCGATGGGTGGCAAGGACGGTGCCGGCGTCGAGGATGCGCACGGTCTCGAGAGTTGCGCAGACGGTGAGGGTACGCGTGACGTAACGATGGGGAATCGAGTAGTCGTTGCCGTCGAACCTTAGGTAGGGGGTCTTTCCGACGTGGACTTCGATCCGCTCCTCGCACGGGAACGGATTGTCGGGGAGCTCGATGAGGTGGGGGCGCTCCTCGGCGAAGACGTCGGCGACGGTGCGCTGTGGGTCCTCGGGGCAGGGGCGCTCGGCGGCGCGGGTTGAGCACCACTGGTCGGCCTGGTCATTGAGGTCGTCGAGGTCGCGGAATCGCCGGGCGTGGAAGAGGCTCTCGCGAATGAACCGGATGAGTCTTTCAACGCGGCCCTTCTGATTTCCTCGCGCAGGCGCGACGGGGCGCGGCTCGAAGCGGTAGTGGGCGGCGAGCTCGAGCAGCGTGGGATGGAACCGGATGGCGTCGCCGCGGCGTTCGAGCACGACGCTGCGCATGTTGTCGTAGAGCACGGTCCTGGCTGTGCCCCCGAGTGCGGAGAACGCCTCGACGTGGCCGCGGATGAGGTTGGCGAGCGAGGCGCCGAGGTAGAAGCGCACGAAGGGATATCGCGAGTAGCTCAGTACCAGGACGAACGCCATCAGGGGGCGTTCGGCGCGCCCGATGGTGAGCTTGCCGAAGTGCGCCCAGTCGACTTGGCTCTGCTCGCCCGCAAGGGTGCGAAGGCGCAGATACGCTTCACGGGGCCGGCGCGGGCGCAGCTGCGCGATGCTGTGTCGGAAGTGGTCGGGGCCGCCGGGGTAGCCCCTCGCCTTGACCATGTCGAACAGCCG
Source organism: Immundisolibacterales bacterium (assembly GCA_026712715.1). Taxonomy (GTDB): domain Bacteria; phylum Pseudomonadota; class Gammaproteobacteria; order HK1; family HK1; genus JAJDXW01. The sequence continues at coordinate 77,184 of JAPOPW010000010.1, forward strand.
TGCCGCGGTCAGGGTGGGGAAGCGCTCCAGCGTCTCGGTGATGAACGCTCTGTAGGGGTCGAGCTTCGAGGCCCGTCGCCGGCGCTGACGCTCGCGCTGCACGCCGGCCTCGCCCAGCACCCGCTCGACGGTGTAGTGGTGGACGCGGAGCTGCGAGGCGATGGTGCCCACCCGCCAGTGCTCGACGAAGTGGTAGCGCAGGATCTGCGCCCTGAGTTCGTCGCTGATCGCCATCGTGCGGGGCGTTCAGCGCTGTGCGCCGGGGTGAACGCGCCGACGAATCGGCGAGCGTCGCCAGTGAACACGCACGAACTCGCTGATCGGACGTGCGCAGAAGTGGCACTGCA
>JAPOPW010000008.1 GCA_026712715.1 Immundisolibacterales bacterium
GTTCGGTTACAAGGGAGAGTTGAGAAGCAGTGTGCCCCGGTGATGCGAGGAACGCCTAAAAGTGTTTTTTTATCAGAAAGTTAAAGGACTTCACGGGTTGTCCTGAAACCCCCCAAAACACCCCTCCAGCGGTCATCGTGTACCGCGGCATGCTGGACGCGTGCGCGGATCTCGACCTCGACTGCCAGATGATCGGCTCCGACTACGATTCGGCGAAACACCTCGCGAACTTCCAGGCCACGGTCGCGGCCGGTGTCGACGGCATCGTGACGACGATCTTCGACGACGGCATCTTCGACAAGCCGATCCAGGAGGCCCTCGACGAGGGGATTCCGGTCATCGCCGCGAACACCGACGACTCGGAGGGAGCGGCCGGCAACCCGCGCCTCTCGTACACCGGATCGAACATCTACAAGGCCGCCTACGACGTCGCCGCGGCGGTCACGGAGATGTTCCCCGCCGAGGGCGACATCCATGCCCTCGTCGGCAACTTCGACCCGACGCACAACGTCGGCATCGCACGCACGGAGGGGATGGAGCAGGCGCTCGCGGACTGGAAGGCCGCGAACCCGGGCCGCAACATCACCTGGGAACAGATCGAGGAGACCCTCGATCCGTCGATCGTGAGGAGCCGGGTGGGCGCGTACCTCCAGGCGAGACCCGACACCAACGTGTATCTCACCTCCGGCATCTGGCACCCCGAGATAGCGAAGATGCTGCGCGAGGACGGCCGGGAGAAAGGCGAGATCCTGATTGCCGGGTTCGGCGCCTTCCAGTGGGCGATCGACGAGGTCAAGGACGGCTGGATCGCGGTCACCCAGGACCAGGGCGCGTATCTCCAGGGATACCTGCCGATCGTGCAGCTCTACCTCCTCACGAAGGGTCTGCCGCCGTTCAACGTCGACACCGAAGGGGCGCTGAAGGGCGTCGTGGATGCCGAGGCCGCGCCGACCCTTTCCGGTCTTCGCATCTGGTCCCTCCAGTAGCCGGCCGAACGCGACGACCTTCCGGACGATATGAACCGCGCCGTCGCCGTCGGACCTCCCGGCGGCTCCGGCGCGGGTCGTGTGTCCGCAAGTGCGACGTTCGCCTTCCGGCCCGGGAGGAGAGGATGAGCAATGACGCCCTCGCTTGACACGCCGGAGCACGGTAGGGCTTCCCGAGCGTGAGCAGGGTCCTCAAGGCGGTCATCGGGACGCCGGGGGTCAGCGCCCTCATCGTCCTCATCATCATCCTCGCCACCTTCCACCTATACACGGGCATCTTCCTCAGGCCGCGCAACATCGAGCTCATCCTCGGCATCGTGCCCGAGCTCGGGGTGGTGGTGCTCGGTGTCGTGATCCTGATGATCGCGCGCGAGTTCGACCTCTCGGTGGGGTCCGTATTCGGGCTCGCCCCCATGATCATGAACGCGCTCTACACGAGCGGAGGCCTCCATCCGTGGCTCGCGATCGTTCTCGCGCTCGCCGCTTGCGCCCTCGTCGGCCTCTTCAACGGGGCCATGACCGTCTATCGGCGCATCCCGTCGTTCATCGTCACCCTCGGCATGCTCTTCATGGCCCGCAGCATGGTGATCGTGCTGACCGGCAAGCGGCCGCCCCGGCCGGACACGGTGCCGTACGACGTCTTCGTGTATGACTTCGGGATGTTTCCCGCGTCGCTGCTGTGGTTCCTCGGGCTCGCGCTCGTCCTCGGCATCATCCTGCACCGTACCAACGTCGGGAACTGGATCTACGCGACCGGCGGGCACACCGAGGCGGCCAAGGACATGGGCATCCGCTGGCGGAGGGTGAAGCTCGGCTGCTTCATGCTTTGCTCGACCCTGGCCGGATTCGGCGGCATCCTGCAGACGTTTCGCGTCGGTGGAAGCGTGATGCCGACCTACGGGACCGGCCTCGAGCTCGAGGCGATCGCGGCCGCCGTGATCGGCGGCACCTCGCTCTTCGGAGGGGCGGGCTCGGTGATCGGGGCCCTCGCCGGCGTCTTCCTCGTCCGCTCCATCGACAACGGCTTCATCATCGCGCGGGTCGACGTCGAGTTCTTCCGCATGGCGCTCGGCGCGCTCATCATCGCGGCCGTCATCTTCAATACCGACCTGCAGCGCTTCGCGTCGAGGATTCGCGTCAAGGGCAAGGAAGAGGACTGACCGGGCGCGATTGGGTCCGAGGGAACGGGTCTCGACCGCGCGAACGGAGCCGCGGGCGGCCCGCCCCCCGTGCCGGTCGAGGGGCCGCGCCGGGCGGCTAGCGCAGGCCGAGGCCGCGGGCGATGATCCCGCGCAGGATCTCGCGGGTTCCGCCCTGGATGGTGAGCTTCGGGGCGACGATGGTGGCGTGGGCGAGCACCGCCTCGAGGCGCTCGCTTCGCGCGAGGAAGGCGCCGAGCCGGCGCACCTGGTCGGGGAGCGCCTGCTCCCAGTTCGTGCCGAGGTCCTTGACGATGGACGATTCGACCACCGGCTCCTTGCCGGCCGCGAGCATCCCGGCCACCGAGATCGACATGCGGCGCATCGTGTGGAGCTGCGCGATGAGCCGCCCTACCCCCTCCGCCTCGCGCGCGCCGGGTTCCGGGCCGAGGTCGCGCAGCAGCTCGACGAGCACGTGGATCGTCTCGAGGAAGCGCTCCGAGCCGCTCCGCTCGTAGGCGAGCTCGCTCGTCGCCTGCTTCCACGCCCCGTCCACCTCGCCGAGAACGTGGTCGGCGGGGATCCGCGCATCCTCGAAGAGCACCTCGTTGAAATCGTGCCCGCCCGCCGCGTTCACGACCGGGCGGGTGCTGATCCCGGACGTCGTCCCGAGCGGCACCAGGAACTGGGTCAGCCCGTGGCGCCGATTGGCATTGGTCGGCGGCGAGGTGCGAAAGAGGCCGATCATGTAGTCGGCGTGGTGCGCGCCGCTCGTCCAGAGCTTGCGCCCGTTCACGACCCAGCCGTCGCCATCGCGCTCCGCCCGGGTCTTCGCGGCGAAGAGGTCGGAGCCCGAGTCGGGCTCGCTCATGCCGATGCAGAAGGTCACCTCGCCGCGGCAGATCCGGGGCAGCACGTCGAGGCGGATGTCCTCCGGCGCGTAGCGCACGAGCACCGGGCCGCTCTGCCGGTCCGCCGTGAAATGAGCCCGGGTAGGTGCCCGGGCGAGCAGGAACTCCTCGTTGACGACATAGCGTTCGAGGTAGCTACGCTCCTGCCCGCCGTAGCGCTTCGGCCACGTCATCCCGATCCACCCCCGCGCGCCGACCCGGCGGCTGAACTCGCGGTTGAACGCGTCGCCCGCGGGGTCGTGCGGATCGAAGGTGCCGGCCTCGATCTCGGCGCGCAGGAACTCGCGCACCTCCTCGCGCAGGCGGTCCGCCTCGGGCGGGAGTCGAATGGGGTCGAACTGTATCTCCTGGGACATTGCGGCTCTCCCGAAAGGTTCATCCCGACCCGTGCCGAGGGTCCTCTCCCGCCCCGGAACCGGCCGCGCGAATCAGCGGCAAGGACGTCGCCGCGCAACCGGAGCGGCCGAGCGCGGCGCGGCAAACGGCCCGCGGCGGGACCGGACCTGACCGGACCGCCGACGCGCGCCGGTCCTCGTGCCGGTCCTCGCGCCGGTACCGGCGCCTGCGGAGCCCGGTGACCGCACCGGGCTCAGACCGCGGTGAGGGCGGGCCACATGCCGTCCGCGCCGAGACGGACGAAGTGCTCGCCGAGGCACAGCGCCCACTCGCTCTCGTCTCCGTACTCGTCCCGCCACGCCCACAGCCGGTGGGTGTAGCGGTGCAGGACGTGCTCGCGCGAGTACCCGATGGCGCCATGCACCTGGTGCGCGATGAGGGCGCCCGCATGCGCCGCCTCGCCCGCGCGCACCTTGGCCGAGGCGACCTCGACGAGCACCGCGTCGCTCTCCGGGTCGTGGTTCTCGAGCGCCCACGCCGCCGAGTTGGCAGCCGCGTTCGCCGCCGCGACCTCGCCCGCGAGCCGCGCGAGCTCCTGCTGAACGGCCTGGAACTTCGCGATCGGGCGTTCGAACGCGACCCGCTCGCGCGCGTAGTCGACGGACAGATCGAGGATCGCCTGGAGCGCACCCGCGATGAGGGCGGCGCGCGACGCGGCCCCGAACATGCGCGCCTCGTCCGGCGCGGCCGGGCGGTCTCCCACCGCGACCGGACGTACGCCGCCGAAGTCGACGCGGTCGAGCGGATCCCCGGCGAGCGAGGATCCGCCGGCAATATCGCACTTCGCGCGTTCCACGAGCGCCACCCGGCGCGTTTCACCTCCGCCCTCGCCCGCCGCGCGCGCGAGCACCGCGAGATGCGCCGCCTCGCGCGCGAACGGGACCCGATGCGCCGTGCCCGCAAGCGTTCCGTCCGCCCGCAGCTCGATCGCGTCGCCCCTTCGGACCGGCACCGCGGCGAGCTTCCCGGCCGGAACCCGAAGCCCGCCTCGGGCAAGGAGGAGGCCTGCGACGAGGGTGTCCGCGAGCGGCGTGGCGGCGGCGAAACGCCCGGCGGCGTGCAGGACCTCGAAGCCCTCGCGGACCGAGGCACCCGAGCCGCCCGCTTCCTCCGGCACCCAGGCCGTCGCGAGCCCCGTCTCCTCGAAGGCGCTCCACAGCGCCTCGCGCCATGTCCCGTCCTCCGGATCGAGGGCGAGGGCCTGCGGTTCCGCGCAGTCGCGAAACACCCGCTCGCACGTCTCCGCAACGAGGCTTCTTCCGTCTTCCATCCGGGGTTCCCTTGGGTTCCGCAATACGACGCCGGGCTTGCGCGCCGGCCGCCGAAGGCGCGGCGCACAGTCTACCCGAGCCACTGTCGCGGGGGCGTCCGGGCGGACGCCTTTGCATCTCGCCGCCTTGCTTCGCCCCGCACGAACGGCGCCCGACGCCCCGCGACCGGGCGGCGACGGGTTTCGCCCTGGCCAGCGCGCGCCGGCGAGGCATAGTGGGTCTCGAGGCCTCGGAACCGCGTACGGCGTTCCGACCCGACGGAGGGTCGGAAAGACCTTGCCGGGGTCGAGAGCGATGCCCCGTTAGAATCGCGCCCGCACGCTTGGAGGGCGGAAATGAAGTTCGGAATCTGCGCAATGGCCGACATCGACGAGATCGGCTTCTTCCCCCACGTCGAGAACCTCGGCTACGACTCGGTGTGGGCGACGGACAGCCAGATGCTGTTCTCGGACTGCTACGCGGTGCTCGCCCTCGCCGCCAAGCGGACGACCCGCCTTCGCCTCGGGACCGGCGCCTCGATCTGCGGGACCCGGATCCCCCCGGTCCACGTCGCCGCGATGGCGACCCTCAACCGCCTCGCCCCGGGGCGGGTCCATCTCGCGATCGGCACCGGCAACACCGCGATGCGCTCGATGGGTCAGCGCCCGATGCGGATCCGCGACTACGACGAGTACCTGCGCGTGCTCCGGGCGCTCCTGCACGGCGAGGTGGTCGACTACGAGTTCAACGGGGTGCGGCGGCCGATCAGGATGCTCATGCACGAGTTCAAGTACATGAACCTCGAGCCCCGGATCCCGCTATACGTCTCCGGCTTCGGGCCGCGCGCGATGGGACTCGCCGGCGAGCACGGGGACGGCCTGGTGTTCGCCATCCCGCCCCGCGGGGTGCCGGTCGGCGAGGCGATGGCCCACGTGCGCCAGGGGGCGGCGCGCGCAGGACGGGGGGATCTCGAAGGGTTCCTCAATTGCGCGCTCGTCAACGTCGCCCTCCTCGAACCGGGCGAGGCAGCCGACTCGGAGCGGATCATCCGCACCATCGGCCCCAACGTGATGGCGAGCGTCTACTACTTCTACGACGAGGTCCACGAGAAGGGAATCGATCCGCCGCCCTTCCTCGAGCGGATGTGGGACCGGTACTGCGCGCTCGTCGAGGAGACCCCGCCCGAGCACCGGCACCTTCGCACCCACGAATACCATTACACGCGCCTCCACCCGGGCGAGGCGGAGCTCATCGACGCCGAGCTCGTCCGCGCGACGTGCCTCACCGGCACGCCGGACGAGCTCGTCGAGCGGATTCGCGCCCTCGAGGCGGAAGGGCTCCAGGAGCTCATGTTCGCGACCGGGGTGGACGAGAAGTGGCGCTTCACCGAGGACTTCTCGCGCCTCGTGATGTCCCGGCTGTAGCGCCGCCCGCCACGCGCGGCGCGGCGACGCGGGTCTTTCTCAGGCGGAGAGCCGGGTCCCCTCGATGGTCACCCGGTGCATCAACCGGCGGTGGCCGGGATAGTCGTTGAGGGCCATGTGCCACGTCGCCCGGTTGTCCCAGAGGGCGAGGGAGCCCTTGCGCCAGCGGACCCGGCACCCGAACTCGGGGCGCACGGCGTGGTCGAAGAGCCAGTCGAGCATCGGCTTCGACTCTTCCCTGGTCCACCCGTCGAAACGGACGGTGAAGGAAGGGTTCACGTAGAGCACCCGGCGGCCCGTCTCCGGGTGCCGGATGACCACCGGGTGCACGGCGTCCTGCACCGCCTGCTCGGCGTTTCGGAAACGGGCCCGCAGGTCCGGGTCCGCCATGCGCGCCGGACCGAACACGTGCCGGCTCGAATGCACGGCGCGGAGCTTCGCGAGCACGGACTTCAGGCCGTCCGACAGGGTCTCCCACGCGAGGCCGAGGTTCGTGAAGAGGGTGTCGCCGCCGGCCGGCGGCAACTCGAGCGCGTAGAGCATCGAGCCGAGCGCCGGCACCTCGTCGTAGGAATGGTCGGTGTGCCAGTTGCTGCCGATGTTCCGCTCCTGGTCCGGCTCCTTGCGCACCTCGGCGACTTCCGGGTAGCCGGCGACGGGGGTGAAGAAGCGATTGACGTTGATTGCGCCGAAGCGGCGGGCGGCGGCGAGGTGCTGGTCCGGGGTCAGCGTCTGGTCGCGGATCACGATCACGCCGTGCTCGTGGAACGCTTCGCGGATCCGCGCGAACGTGCCGTCGTCGATGCCGGCCGCGAAGTCGACCCCGAGGATCTCGGCCCCGAGCGATTCCGAGATTGGACGAATCTCCATTCGCGAATTGTGCCTCAAATCGGATCCCGTAGTCCGTTTGACGCGAAGCCGGCGCGCGGAGCCCCCGGCGCAGCGCGAAGGCCCCCGGAGCCCGCCCGGGATGATGGCGCGGAGAGTCCGGGCGAGCCCGGCGAAGCCCTTCCGGTACCCGGCAGCACGACGCCGCTCCGGGCGCCGGCCCCTGGTGGCGCGACTCCCGGGGGCCGATCATTCAAGCCGGAGCCGGGCCTCCCCCATTCCGTCGACGTCGACGACGACCTCGTCGCCGGCCGCCGGCCACTTCGTCGCGACAATGCTGCCGGTCATGACGATCTGCCCGGCGAGAAGACCCCGCCCCCGGGCTTCGAGTCCACCGGCGAGCCAGGCGAGCGCCTCGAAGGGATGCCCCATGACGGTATCCCCGGTGCCCTCCCCCACCACCTCGCCGTTGATCGACATCCGCCCCGAAACCGCGGGCAGGTCGAGCCCCGGCCGATACGCCGTCTCCGGGCCGAGCACGACCCCGAAGTTGAAGGAGTTGTCGGCCACCAGGGCGAGGCCGTCGAGCGCATCGTAGTCGACGCCCCGGTCGTCGACGATCTCGATGGCGGGCATCAGGGCGGCGACCGCGCCCGCCACCGAAGCGCGCGTGTGCCCGCTGCCCGCGAGGTCCGCGGACAGACGAACCGCGATCTCCGCCTCGACTCCGATGCGCACGTAGTCGGCGGCGGCCAGCGTGACCGGGCTCCGGTAGACGTACCGCTCGTGGATGCCGCCGGCGCACGGATGGTCGATGCCGGCGAGACGCTGCATGACCGGCGTCGTAAGCGCCACCTTCCAGCCGGCGAGCGGACCCAGACCGTGCGCCTCGTTGAGCCGCTGCAGGCAGTCCTGGATCGCGTGAGCCTCGTCGAGGTTCCGCGGCCGGAGATCCGGCGGCAGCGCGGAACACCGCTCCCCCGTGCGGTGCTCGTCGAAGAGACGCTTCGCCGCAGCGGCGGCTCGCTCCTGGTCGCTCATTCACCTGCTCCCCGCAATTTCACCCGTTCCGTGCCCATCGTCCCTCGGACCCGCGCCCGGTCATCGCGCGATGATGCCGCCGTACTTCGCGACGAAGCGGTCCCACGCCGCCGCCGCCGCCACCCCGGCATCGTCGATGAGCGCGGACGCATCCGCAGTCACGAGCTCGAAGCCCTCGACGAGGACCTTGCCGTCCACCATCACCAGCTCGACGTCCGACGCATGCGCGTGGTAGACGAGGTTCCGCACCGGGTCGAGGTTCGGGGTCAATCCGAACCGGCGGTAGTCCAGCATCTGGAGGTCGGCGCGCTTGCCGGGCTCGAGAGAGCCGATCTCCGCGCTCATGCCGAGGGCCTCCGCGCCGCCCATCGTCGCGAGGCGAACGACCTCCGGAGACTGCATGACGGTCGGATCGCCGGTCTTGATGCGGGCCATGTTCACGCACGCCCGCAGCACCTCGAAGTGGTCCGCGAACATGTTGTCGATGCCGAGGGAGACGGGAATTCCTCGGGACCGGTACTCGACGATCGGCGCGATGTGGCCGCGCACCGCATTCATGAGCGGACAGTGGGCGACCGCCGCCCGCGACGCGGCGAGGACGTCCGGGTCCGAGGCGCCGATGACGTAGCAGTGCGCGCACACCGTATCCGCGGCGAGCATCCCCGTGTCGCGCACGAACTCGAATGGGGTCTTCCCGTGAAGGCGGCGGATCACCTCGACCTCGTACTCGCCCCAGCCGAGGTGGATGCTCGTGCGAAGGCCCAGCCGGTCCGCGGCCTCGCGGCTCGCCCGGAGCAGTTCCGGAGACGACGAGATGGTCATGTTCGGCGTCATCGCGGCCTGGATCCTTCCGTCCGCCCGACCGTGCCATTCCTCGGCGAACTCGACGGCCTGGCGAAGCTGCGCCTCGCGCAGCGCTCCGTCGTAGCGATACTCGTCCTTCGCCATCGCGTCGACGTCGGCGTCGCAGGTGGAGACCCCCATGACGCTCCGCACGCCGAGGGACTCGACGAACGGGGCGAACACGTCGGCCTCCTCCTCCATCTCGAACGTCGTGGTCACCCCGCTCTTGAGAAGCTCCGCATAGGTGAGGGAGCCGACCGCGCGGCGCTCTTCGCGGGTCGCGACCGTCGCCATCGGGAAGTACTGGCCGGTGACGCACCCGAGCCCGAGATCCTCGGCGCGCCCGCGGAAGAAGGTATGGCCGACGTGATTGTGGCTGCTGACGAAGCCGGGCAGCACGACCCGGCCGGACCCGTCCACCACCCTCCGGGGCGCGGGATGCGCCGCCTCGACCTCGGCGGCCGGCCCCACCGCGACGATGCGGCCTTCCTCGATGAACACCGCTCCGTCATCGATGACCCGGTCGCTCGAATCGACGGTGAGGACGGTGGCGTTGCGGATGAGGAGGCTCATGTCTCCCTCCTTCGCGGGATCGGCGTGCCGCGGCGATGTCCGGATCGCGGGGACGTGCGAGTGTACCGGTCGCTCGCTCGCGGGCGGCGTCCTCGCGCCCCCCGCCGCCGTCCTCCGGCACCGGCTCGCGCCGCCCGGCAAGGCTCCCCGGCGTCGGCGCCCGGATGAGCGAGAAGCGATTCGCCGCTTCGCGGTCCGAAGCGTTCGCGAGCTTGTGGAGCGACCGGGCCGGAATGCATGGACGACACCGCGTTCATCAGTTTCGACTATAGCTCGCTTGCGGCCCCCGATGGGCCAGGGCTCCGGCTCCGTCCGCGCGAGGAAGATGCTCGCGGTCCCAAAATGCGGCAGAGCTCGGGATCGCGGACGCCTGCGACTCCGCGAGGCCCCCCTCCCGGCGCCGAGACATGACTCCACACCTGCGGCGCTTGACGTTTGCGGCGCGGCGGCCGAACGTTGTCGACCACCTCCAAACGGGAGTCGCAGCGCATGGCCCGCGAACGCGAGAGCTACCGGGAAGACGTCATCGGCCGGGCGAACGTGGCAGACACGCCGGAGCTGCTGGCCTACTACGAAGAGCTCAACACGCTTGACGCGGCCGCCCTGTGGACGATCGCCAACCGGATCGAGCCGTGGGAGCCCGTATCGGCGTCCGTTCCCGTTGTCTGGCGGTACCGCGATCTCCGTGAGCACGTACTGCGGTCCATCGAGCTGGTGACGCCGGAAATGGCCGGACGCCGGGTCGTGTACCTCAACAATCCCGGCCGCACCGACGTGGCGGCGGCGGTGGGCTGGATCTATGCCGGGTTGCAGGCGATGAAACCGGGTGAGGTGGCGAGCGCGCATCGGCACTCGGCCGCGGCGATCCGGCTCATCATGGAGGGCGAAGGGGCCTACACCGTCGTGGACGGGCACAAGATGACTCTCGGCGAGAACGACTTCGTGCTGACGCCGAACGGAACGTGGCATGAGCACGGGGTCGAAGCGACCGGCAGTCCGTGCATCTGGCAGGACGGCCTCGACATCCCCTTCGTGAACGCGATGGAGGCGAACTTCTACGAGGTGCACCCCGACCTCCGGCAGGCCGTCGCCTTCGAAGTCGACGACACGACGAGAACGTGGGGCAACCCGGGCCTGACGCCGGGAAGCGGCGGCTGGAACCGGGGCTATTCGCCGATGTTCAAGTACGAGTGGCAACCGACCCTCGAGGCGTTGAGGAAGTACGCCCGGTGCACCGAGGGCTCCCCCTTCGACGGCGTGTTGATGGAATACGTGAACCCGGTCACCAACGGGCCGGTCATGCCGACCCTGGGCGCCAGCATGCAGATGCTGCGACCCGGCGAGCACACGAGCGCGCACCGCCACACCGGCAGCTTCCTCTATCACGTCGCCACGGGAAGCGGCCATTCGATCATCAACGCAAAGCGATACGACTGGTCCGAGCACGACATCTTCTGCGTGCCGTCCTGGGCCTGGCATGAGCACGCAAACGGCTCGCAGAGCGACGAAGCCTTCCTTTTCTGCCTGTCCGATCTGCCGGTGATGCGCGCGCTCGGCCTCTATCGCGAGCAGGCCCTCGGCGATAATGCCGGCCGGCAGCCCCTTGCCTGAGGAGACGCCGACGGCACGCGAAGGGGCACTCGAACGGGAGGACCGAAGTGGCAGTGACGCGAATGGAGATCGTGCGGCGCGAGCCGTACGAAGGCGGCCGCGGATTCGGGGCCGGCGGCCCCTACGAGCGCATCGACGCGGTTGCGCACTACGCCGTGGACCCGGAGGAGGCGGCCAATGCGGGAATCGTCGATCTCGATCGGGCCGGCCGGGACGATGACGGCAGGGTTCACTTCAGCGGCGACGCGACCTTTCTCGTGCCGGCGGACCCCGGGCGCGCGAACCGCGCCCTGCTCCTCGAGGTGCCGAACCGCGGCAACCGCATCGCCATGCGCTCGTTCAACATGGCGCCCTTCGACCTCATGCCGACGGACGAGATCCCCCCCGGGGACGGCTTCCTCCTCGAACGCGGGTGGTGCATCGCGTGGTGCGGATGGCAGTGGGACGTCCCCCACCCGTCGATCCGGATGGGGCTTCGCGCCCCCGCCGTGCCGCCGGAGAACCGAACCCCCGCCGGCCGGATGCAGCTTCGCATCCAGCCCGACCGGGATGCCGATTCCTTCGCGCTGACCGACCACCACGTCGGCGCGGTCGGGAACCATGCGCCGATTCCGCCGCTCGATCCGGACGAGCCCGGTGCGGAGCTCTGGGTACGCGAGCACCTGTTCGCCGATCCCGAACGGATTCCCCGCAATCGCTGGACGTTCGCGCACCGGGGCGCGGAGCCGGCGGCTTCCGGTTCGGACCGCGTCGCCCTCGCCGGCGGCTTCGAGGCGGGAAAGATATATGACCTCGTCTACACCCCGGCCGAGTGTCCGGTGGTCGGGGCCGGACTGCTCGCGGTTCGCGACCTCGCCATCTTCGCTCGCCACGGCGAAGGTTCGCCCGCCGCCGGCCGCATCGACCACGTGATCGCGGAGGGAGTATCGCAGTGCGGCCGCTTTCTGCGGACCCTGCTGCACGCCGGGCTCAACCGCGATGAAGCGGGGCGGACGGCATTCGACGGGGTGCTCGTCCATGTCGCGGGCGGGCGACGCGGCGAATTCAACCACCGCTACGGACAGCCCTCGGTGCAGCCGACCCGAGCCTCGGCCACCGCTTCCCGTTCGCGGACGATCCGCAGACCGATCCCCGGTCGGGACGCCGGTCCGGCCTGCTCGACCGGTTGCGGGCGACCGGCTGCGTGCCGAAGATCTTCTACACCGACACGTCGTCGGAGTACTGGCGAGGAGACGCTGGACTCGCTCACCGCGACCTCGCCACCGGCGCCGATGTGGAGCCGCCCCCGGAAGTCCGCCGCTATCTCTTCGCCGGAACGCAACACGGCCCCGGTGTGCTGCCCCTCGTGGACGCGAGCATGTTCGGCAGCCGGGGCGCAAACTGGCTGAACGTCGTCGACTACCGCCCGCTCTTCCGGGCCGCGCTCGAGAACCTCCGAATGTGGATTGCGGAAGGCGTCGAGCCCCCCGCGAGCATGTTTCCCCGAGCCGAGAACGGGAGCGCGGCAACGCGCGAGGAGGTGCTGGATTCCCTCGCCGCCATCCCCGGAATGAGCCTGCCGCGGGCGGACCGACTGCCCGCGATCGCGCCGATGGACCTCGGCGAGCACGCCGGAGCGGGAGTTCCGGACTTCCCGGCACGATTCGTCGGCGAGCCATACCCGACGTGCGTATCGGCCGTCGACCCGACCGGGAACGAAATCGCAGGGATCCGCATGCCGGACGTTGCGATCCCGGTCGCGACCCACGCCGGGTTCAATCCGCGCCACCCCGACAGCGGGGGTGAAGGCCAGATCCTCGAGTACCTCGGGTCCACGGTTCCGCTCGCCCCCGACACGGGCGCCCGCGCGAAGACCGCCGATCCACGCCCGTCCCTCGCCGAGCGATACGCGAGCCGCGACGCCTATCTGACCGCGGTGCGGGCAGCGGCGGAGCTACTCGCCGATGCGCGATACCTGCTGCCTGCCGATATCGAGCTCTGCGTTGCGCTCGCCCGCGACCGCCTCGGCGCGGTGTCGGGACGCGGCGCGTGAGCGGGTGCGGACCCAAGGCCCGCCGCGCAGGGAGCAGGCGCCGATTTCCGGGTACGATGTGATCGTTTGTCGATTTCAAGCTTGGTTCGACAAACGGAAGTTTTTTTCGGTTTATTCCGGTATTGAAGCCGAATTTTGTGACCTTACTTCATCTCAGCTCCACCATTCTCGAATCCCAGACTGTACTAGAAAAAAGGCAAGAACAATAAAATCCGGAACATGACATATCCGACAACATATTGACTCCGATCATGGACAGGCGACACATCGTCGATATAATCGACGATGTGTCCACAGCGGAAGGTTCGACAATCGTTCGCAACTCTCGATCTCTGTCGGAAAGAAGGTAGTCGTTTCGGCGGATTCCCCCCCCGTCTACGAGCTCGTGACGGCCGGCGTGGAAGTGTCTCTCGTCGCTGGACCGTCTCCGACTTCCCGCCTCGTTTCGCCGGAGAGTTCCGGATCGGCTGCCGCGTAAAGCGCGTGCGCATCTGGTCGAGCATAGCGTCCGTAGACTGTCCGCAATCGTGTCCGGCGTGAGGCAAACGGCCCGAAGAACGTCGCCACGACCTTCCGGGACGAGGAGATCAGGATAGTTGCCGTGGTTGCGAAACACTCGAGGAAACAAGGGAGCCTAGCGGCGAGCGGACCCGTCGAGCCCCTCGGTCTTCGTGCGTCGGGCGGTGTCGCCCGAAGCGGGGCTTCCGGCTTCGGGAAGGTCCGGACCCCTCGGGCCGCGGTTGTGGGCCACGGGACTCGACTTGGACGGGAACGGACGCGATGAACGGTCGTGCCAAAGATGAAGGAAGTGACGTGGCCGCCAGTCCGAGCCCGCAAAGGATGCCCACCGAGCTCCAGATCAAGATGGCCCACGAGATTGTGGCGTACTTGTGCCAACAGGGCATGAGGGCCGGGAATCACCTCACCGAACAGGAGCTGGTGGACGCCTTCCAGGTCTCGCGTTCCCCGCTCCGCGGCGCGATGTCCTACCTCGCCGAAAAGGGGATCCTCGAGCAGCGGCGCAACCGAGGTTTTTTCGTCAAGCTGGACAACGACGAGCTGGACCTGGACAGCCTCGAGCTCCCGCAGACGTCCGAGGAAACGCTTCTCACCTCGATTGTCGAGGACTGGTTCGAGCGCCGGATCCCGCGTTCATTCTCCCAGGCGGAGTTCTGCCGGCGTTACAATCTGGGCAGGTGGACCTCTTCCCGAGTCCTTCTCAAGCTCTCCGAAGACGGCGTCATATCGCGAAACCGTGGACATGGATGGCGATTCGAGCTCTCCCCCGACGCAACGGCGACCCGCCACGAGAGCTACGCATTTCGCCTGCACGTCGAGCCCGGCGCAATTCGCTCACCGGATTTCGAGCTCGACCGCGACCTGGCGCGAGTCGCGCGCCGCGGCCACGTGGCCGCTCTCGATCCGAACAGCGGCGAACCGTCTCCCGCTGCGCTCGAGGATCTCGACTCCGCGTTTCACCGCTTGATCGGCGTCTCCTCGCGAAACCAGTTCACCCTCGCGGCAATCGAGCGACAGAGCTCCCTGCGGCGTGCATTGAGCTACGCCAACTGGAACCGACCTCGCGACCTCCAATCCTGGGCCGAGCACCTGGAAGTCCTCGACGCTCTCGAGCTGGGCGAACGCGAGCGGGCCGCCGAACTGATGGAACGCCATCTCGCCAACGCCCGCGGCCGATATCAGGCTTGACGAAACGGGGCTGCGGCTCTCGGGCCGCCGCGACTGATCCGACTCTTCACCCTCGTCCGCACGAGCGTGGCGCCACGCGCCTCGTACGCCGAACACGGCGTCGCGAGTCGCGCGCCGCGAACGATGTGCCCCGCATTCCGTCGAGGCATCCGGAAGACCGGACGCGGTTCGGGCCCGCGTGACTCGCGAATCGCGCCGCGTCGCAGGCGAGCCCGAAACCGGATCGGGCAACCCGTTCTTCGAGCGGCGAGTCCTCATATGGATGTGTGTCCTCATCGCCGTCAACCAGCTCGGTTTCGGCAGCGTCGTGCCGACGCTCCCGCTTTACGCGAAGTCGTTCGGTGTCTCCGCCTCGGCCATCGGCCTGGCGGTCGCCGTGTACGGATTGGCGCGATTCGTCGTCGCGATGCCCACGGGACATCTCTGCGACCGCCTGGGCCGCCGGCCCACCCTGGCGATCGGAGGCGTCGTCTCGACCCTCGGCAATCTCTGGTGCGCGGAAGCCGCCGGCTTTTCGGAGTTCATCGTCGCCCGCTTCCTGGCGGGCGCCGGCGCGGGCCTCGTTCTGACCGCGGGGCAGGTCGTGCTGGCGGACATCACCACGCCCGCGCGCCGCGGCCGCACGATGGCGATCTACCACGGCGTGTTCATCTTCGCCGTCGGCATCGGACCGTTCCCGGGCGGTCTGCTGGCCGACCACCTGGGGCTCGCCGCTCCCTTCCGGGCGTATGGCGCCGTCGGTATTCTCGTAAGCATTCTGGCCTGGTTCGCAGTCGGCGAGACCCGCCGCCTGTCGTATCCCCAACGCGGACGCGGATGGAGCCACGGGCCGACTCTCATCTCCCAGATGCGAATGCTCGCCGCACAGATCGGATTCGTCCTCGTCTGCCTCGTCGGATTGGTCAATGCGCTCGTTCGGACCGGCGGCCTGTTCAACATCATCCCGGTTCTCGGCAGCGTTCGGTTGGGTCTTTCGGTAACCGAAATCGGTGGCGGACTTGCACTCGGAAGTGTCATCGGGCTCGCGATCGCCTATCCAGCGGGGATGCTGGTAGACCGATTCGGGCGCAAGGCGGTGGTCGTCCCCGGCACCATGCTCGCCGGATTCTCCCTGCTGATGTTCTGTTTCGCGCCGACCTATCCGTGGTTCACCGCCGCGTGCGTGCTGTGGGGAGCCGCCATGTCGGTCGGCGGCTCCGCACCGGTCGCCTACGCGGCAGACCTGGCCCCGTCCGGCATGAACGCCACGGCAATGAGCACGTTCCGCATGGTGTCCGACTTCGGCTACGTCATCGGACCGATCGTCCTCGGCCTGCTCGTGGACGGCTACGGCTCCATCACCGCCCTCGTCGCGGCCGCCGGGCTGACGATCCTGGTCGGCATGGCGTTCCGAGCATTCGCGCCCGAAACCCACCGCAACCAGGACCCGCGCCGGTGACGCGGGAGCGGGACCTTTCGCGCCGCCCGGAGTGCGAAGGGAGCGCTCCGGGGGTGTCGGCTAGTCGACGGCGGCCAGTTCCTCGGCGGAGGACTTGCCGTCACGTCCCGGCCGAAGCTCGTAGCTGACCCTCTGCCCCTCGCGAAGCGTACCGAGCCCCGCTCGTTCGACGGCGGAGATGTGGACGAAGGCGTCCTTCGAACCATCCTCCGGCTCGATGAATCCGTAACCCTTGGTTGCGTTGAACCACTTGACGGTTCCAGTCGGCATGTTCGTTTCCTCTCGATGTTGGCGGCTCCACACGTCGACGCTCGCGACGGGCGGTCGTTCGGACGGTCACGTCGCGCGCGGGCAGGGAATGCCGGCACCGGCGCAATGATCCGCGGCGCGGATTCCGAGCTTCGGCCGCGCCATAGTATCGACGATGTTCAGGGCGACCGCGAGGCAGTGTCGTCGCGGTCGCGGAATACCCTCCTGGAACGCCGGCCGGCGAGCGCGCCCGTTCCCGGGACGGCCGTGGTGGAGACGCCTGCGATTGCCGGTGACCAACTACCGGTCCCGGGCCGCGCGCGACTCGTCGATGCGCTCGAACCGACTGCGTCGCCGGGCGCGTCGCGTCCGATCACTCGGTGGCATGGTTGATGAACTTCTCGGGCGCGGGCTCGCCCCATTGCGAGTCGAGTCCGTCCTCGACCGCGACCAGATTTGGCGGTGTGTCGCTGTTCAGGCGGTCGGAATCCGTCCAGTGCTCGTGCACCCGGCCCCAGGGGTCCATCCAGTAATCGTAGACCTGGCTGCCCAGCACATGGCGGCCGAGACCCCAGACGTGCTCGTACCGGTCGACGCGCCGCAGATGCTCGTGCCCCATGATCACGTCATCGATGTCCTGGACCTCGAAGGCCATGTGGTTGAGCCCGGCCATCTTCCCGTGGACGTAGAGGAACACGTGGTGGTCGACATACTCCTTGCCGCGGTCGACCCGGTTGAAGGAGAGGATGATGTTGTCCTCGTCGCCGCCGGCATAGACGTCGTCCGAGCACACGAGGCCGAGCGTCTCGCGTACCCAGGCGATGGACTTGTCGAGATCGGGCGTCATCAGCACCGCGTGGCCGATGCGCTTCACGTGCGATGGCCCGCGATCGATGCGGGTGAGCTCGCCCTTGCGCGCAAGTCCCTGCGCCCCGACGTTGAGCGCGAAGCGCGGGACCCGAATCGGCGCCAGGGTCTCGACGCCATGCACGATCTCGATGGTATAGCCGTTGGGCTCGGCCACGCGCACGCGCTTTCCACCACCCGGCTCGTCCATCTCCTCGACCGGGGAGGCGCCGTCGATTCTGGAAGCCCGGTCGAGATCTTCCTCGCTCTCGACACTGAATGCGAGGGAGATGAAGCCCGGCTCGCCGAGCTCGGTGACGTGGATGTGGTGCTCCGGATCGGTGCCGCGCATGTAGAGGGCCGTCCTGGTCCGTTCCGCCCGCACCATCCCGAAATCGGTCAGGAATGCTTCCTGCGCGTCGAGGTCCGGCGAACGAATTCGACCGTAGGAGATGTCGGTGACCTTGATCATCGCTACCCTCCCGTCGATTGCGGGCGGCGCCCGTTCGCGGGAATCATAGGAAACGAGAGCATGGCTCGCCAGAGGGGCGACAGACGCCGCCCTTCGGGAGCCGGGCGGCTCTCGCGAGCGCCCTCGTCGGACCCGTTACCAGCAGGGAATCCCGAGAAAGCAGGCCTGGGCTGCCGCAATTCCGGCGGCGACCACGAAGGTCGCGGTGAGGGCGGTGACGGCTCTGCGGACATGTTGCTGCTTCATTTTCGCGCTCCTGATGGCTTGAGGGTCGGCTCCTGCGAGCGGAAACATGATGTGCCTTGACGCGACAGGCGACTTGTCGCCATGCGACGCATCCTGCCCGCATCGGGCCACCTGCACGGGTGGAGGGGCCGGCGTTGATCCATCCAAGCCGAAATCCCTTCTCTTCGCGGCGGTGCTCCCCCGGGCAACGGGATTCCGGCGTCACTCGATCCGCACGGACATTCCACGGGCGGTTCGTCCCGGACTCCTCGAGCCGCTCCTCGACCGCATTGCGGGTGCACGGACCTGGACCGTGACGGTCGGTCCCGTAACGCACTATCGGCTGCCCCGGCCGATACGGCCGGCTCGTCAACGAAGGGCTCCATGCCGCCGCCTGGTCCGGGCTCGACGATGAAGATCGGGTAACGATACCCGGGGCTCTCCCGGGAGCGCTTGACGAGGGGCGGGATGTGCCCCCGGGTCGAACCTGCGGTAGGGTACGAGTCCCGCTGCCGAGCGCGGCAGGAAGGAAGGACATCGTGAAGAAGTTTCGCTCACTTGCCCTTGCGGGCGCGCTTGCGGGCGCCGCCCTCCCCGCTCTTGCCCAGAATCCCTACGGGGCGGTCGTGCTCGGACGCATCTCCGGCGGCGATCCCACGTGGGGCCTCGCCTGGAGCATGCGCGGGTACGATGACGCCGGCGAACGAGCCCGCAACGATTGCTATGCACGAGGCGCGGCGGCCTGCCTCATCGTCGGATACGCTCGCGCCGCCTGCGGAGCGTTGGCCGTCGATGCCAGGAACGGCCACGGCGCGGCATGGGGCGAGTCGATCGATTCCGCCGAGAGTGCCGCTCTGTCCGCCTGCCGCACCCCTGGCCGCACGTGTCGAATCATCGTGTCCCGATGCGCGAGCTGAGCCGCCCGAACCAAGGCCGACAGTCTACTTGCCGGAGCGAGCTTGCCGGAGCGAGCACGATGCAGAGCACGGTTTCCGCCAGCGATTATGCCGAACACGGCTACCTCGTCGTACGCAACGCGTTTTCACGCAACGAGGTCGAGCCGCTGCTCGCCGAAGCGACCCGTATCTGCCGCGGCGCGCTCGGACCCCTCGAAGGGCTCGAGCCCGTGGCCGAACGCGATACGGACGAAGCCGTGCTGAGGCGCTACATCGCCTGTCACGTCGCCCACAAGATCTCGTCGCGCTTCCGGCGCCTGTTGCACGACGAGCGGCTCGTCGACGTGGCCCTCGAGCTGATTGGGCCGAACGTCAAGTGCGTGCATTCGGTGCTCTTCATCAAGTCGCCGGGCGAACCGGGCAACGCGTGGCATCAGGACGAGTTCTTCATCCCGAGCCGGGACCGCTCCATCACGACCGCCTGGATCGCGCTCGACGATGTTGCAGTCGAGAATGGCTGCCTGCACGTCATCCCGGGCTCGCATCGGGCGGGCGTGCTGTACCCCATGCGACGGCATCACAATCCGGATCTGGACCGGGCCGAGGAAGCCTACGGATTTCCGTATTCGCGCGAAGACGGCATCGCCGTAGAGCTCGAAGCCGGCTCCGTCGTGTTCTTCAACGGCTACCTGCTGCACGGCTCGTACCCGAACCGGTCCGAGTCGCGCTTCAGGCGATCGGTCCAGTTCGTGTACATGAGCGCCGAGTCGCTGCTGCCGTGGGATCAGGTGATGCGCGGGCCGACGACTCGCGACTACCGGGACATCATCATGGTCGGCGGCACGGACCCGTATGCTTACAAGGGCGTCGAAGACATCAGCCACGCGTATCTGCGAAAGCGCGGTCCGACGCACGCGGATCTCGCCGAGGCGGGCGAGCACCTCGACTGGACCCGCTGACGTCTTCGGTGCCGCGGGGCCGCCTACCCGCGAGGCGGCACGACCGCGATGTCCACCGACGGGCGGAGCTCGGCGCAGACCGCGAGGACCTCGTGAATGTCCGACTTCTCGAATGCCTCGAACGGCGTCTCGTCGTCGACCCGATTCTCGTCGATGGCGGTGTAGGCCAGCTGGGTCAGAATGTAGTCGAAGCGCGACGCCCACTTCCTGGCCCCGAGCCGCGCCGTGGTCGAGCAGTTGTCGACCATGAACGAAACGCCCTTGTAGTCCATGTAGGGATTGAGGCTGTCGACCGCTTCGATGATCGATTCGTTCGCGATCTCCGAGTAGGGGTGTCCGCGGTTGGAGAGAAGATCGACCTGGGCCATCATGCACGCGAGGTAGACGCCCGCGGTCTCGGCGTGAAGCGGCGCGTAGTTGCGAGTGCTGTCGGCGCGCACCTTCTCTCCCACCTGCCACATGTCGGTGCCGTCGATCTTGCCCATCGGATACCGGCCGTGGCGGCGGGTGGCCTGGATGACGCTGCGCACCTCGTTGCCGGAGGCCACGTCGTCGTAGATTTCCTCGAGGATCTCGCGGCAGGGGTGGTAGGCGGCGTTGTAGGCCCGGCGAAAGGCCGCCTTCTCGTTCTCCTCGAGCTCGTCGTAGACCGCCCTCAGACCCGAACGGGAAATGGTTGTGCTGATGGGACCGGTGATGGATTCCGCGCTGTTGATGAACGCCTCGTCCTTCGCCTCGCCCTGGTCGACGAAGCGCGAGTAGAGACTCTCGGCGATGCCGTGCACGGCGCCGAGAAGGATCCCGCGCTCGCCGAAGATGTCCGACTTGTACTCGCTCTCGAGCGTGGTCTCGAAGGTGTAGGGCGAGCCGAGCCCGACGGCCCACGCCAGCGCGTGGTCGGTGGCACGGCCGTCGATGTCCTGGTGAACCGCGAAAGAGCAGTTGATACCGGCGCCGTTCACCTCTCGACCCTGCTCGTAGAGACGGCGCACCGACGGACCCATCCCCTTCGGGCAGACCGCGATCACGTTGATGTCGCTGGGGAAATCCTCGCCGTTGGCCTGCAGGTGGGAAAGCAGGAAGCCATGCGACAGCCCGAGGGTCGTGCCGGGCCGGAACGCGTCGAAGATGCGCCGGTAGTTCTCGGCGAACGCAGCGTCGGAGATGAGCAGCAACGACATGTCGGACTCGCCGATGACCGAGTACATCTCGCCGAGCGTGCCGTTCTCCTTCGTGAAGCCGACCGCCTCGGCCTGCTTCATCGATGCCGAGCCTTCCCGCAGACCCACCTTGACCCTGATGTTCGAGCCTTCAAGCGACTCGCGCAGGTTCTGCGCCTGCGCCGGGCCCTGCGACGACCAGCCGATGACTCCGATCTGTGAGGTGCCCTCGAATGCTCGGGGCAGGAGCGGAAACAGGTGGCGGCCACCGGCGACGATGGTCTCCTCGCGGTCGGCGAGCGTGATGGTTCGGGTCTCGAACACGTTCGAAGTGAAAGCCACGGTGAAAATCCTCCGGAAAACCCGCAATTCGGACAGGGGCGGGGAGGATAGGCCAAAGAAGGGCCGAAGCGAAGGGTTTCCGGTTCGCTCCGTCACTCGCGGCGCGATGGCGCGACGGCGGTCAGTGTCTCGCGGCTGGCTCTAGCGACAGGTTTCTCGACCCGACGCACAAACGCCGCCGGCACCCGATTCTCGGACGCGGCCCCGGCGGACCCGCTCATGCTCCGAATCCGAAATGCGCCGGTTGCATGGCCACGGAGAGCTGAGCGGGGAAGTCGACATGACTCGGGGCGACGTCGTCGTCCACGAATCGGGCGGACGTCGCAATGATCGGGCACTGTCCGGTTCGACGCCCGCGGCGCGCGCCACGGCGCAGGCGGCGCAACAGCGCACGTCGAGCTGGACGGTCGGTTCGACGCGGCTCCCGCGGTCGCGGTCGCGCATCGCCGCCGCCTCACCAGCGCACGCTGAGCCTCGCCCCGATGGTGTGCTCGGGCCGCCCATCGTCGTTCGCCGCGTCGTGTCGCGCCGCCTCCACGCGCACCTCGAACGACCCCGCGCCCGAACCGGCCAGCCGCCAGCCCGCGCCGACGGTAAGGCCGTGTTCGGCCCGCATTGCGCCGGTCTGTTCTCTCCGCGTCCCCTCGGCCCCGAACTCGAACGCGAGCCCCCCCGAGACCCACCCGGCGAGGCGCCACCCGAACCGCAGCTCGCGGCCCGCGTTGGTGAGCCCGAGACCGAGTTCCGGAATGGCCGTGTAACGGTCCTCGAAGACGCCGAAGCCGTAGCCGATGCGCGCATCGAGGCGCCGGGCGTCGAGCCCGCCGCCGTCCTGCGCGCCGAGCCCGGCGAGCGTCGTGCGCCCGAGCAGCGCGTCCGCGCCGCCCCAGGACGCCCCGCCCACCGACTGCGTGAGGTTCAAGGTGAATCCCCGCTCCGTCCCCGGCGCCGGGTCGAAGGAGAGGGTCCCCGACAGGCCCCGCTCCCCGAGCCCCCCGGCCTCGTGCGTCAGCAGGCCTCGGGCGCGGATGTCGGCGGTGAGCCCGCGCGCCGGGTCCGAGAGCGCAATACCTGCGCCGATGTCCGCCCCGAAGCCGGTCTCCGCGTCGCCCCCGTCGTGACGCACCCCGAGCTCGAGGCTCGGGATGAGCACCGCCGACTCGCCGAGGCGCACCGGGAGAGCCCCCTCGAGCGCGAGGCGAAGCCGCGTCGCCTGCCCCTCGGCCGCCGCGAGATTGCCCCCCTCGGGGTCCGACACCGCGCCGGTGCTCGTGAGAACCGCCAGTGCGTCCGACTTGAGCGCGAGCACCGATGCGCCGTCCTTGCCGGCCAGCACCCCGCGCGCACCCACCGCGCCCATGCGGAAGGAGAGGTCCGGGCGAAGCGGCGCCGCGCCGTCGGGCGCCAGGGTCAGCGTCCCCTCGCCGTACCCCGCCATGCCCCACAGCGACACCCGCTCGGAGCGCTCGATGCGCCCGTAGGGGAAGAGCGCCGTCAAGGTCGATTCCACCTCGCCATCGCCCGCGGGCGAGCGGTACCCGCCCGCGCCCCGCGCGTGCGAGAGCATCACACCCGCGATGAACGCCTCGCGCGAGAAGTCCGCCCCCAGCAGCGCGCTCGTCACCTCGCCGTCCAGGGTCATCTCCCCCTCGCGACCGTCGAAGCGCGTCACCGCGCCACGGCCCCAGTACGAGGCGAAGCCGCCTTGCGCACCGCCCTCCGTCATCGCAAACGACGACCCCGTCACCAGGTCGCGCCCGGTGAGCGTTCGCGCCTCGGGCTCGCGCGACTCGTCTCCGGACAGCCAGCCGGTCAGCGTCCCGACCCCGCCGCCCTCCACGTCCGCTTCGCGCGCCTCCTCCGCGTCCGCTCCGCCCGTCAACCCGCCAAGGTCCAGCCCCGCGATGCGGCCCGAGCGACCAGGCGCGCGCGGCGCCGTGAAGCGCCCCTGGACCGCATCCATCGCCTGCTCGGCCACCGTGCGCCCGAACCGCGCCGTCCACGCCTGCGGCATCCCACCGACGTTGGTGATGCGCCCCTGCGCGCTCGCGTCCGCGAGCTTCACCCGCTCAGGGCTCGGGTTCGAGAGCGTGAAGCCCATCGTCTCCGAGCCCTCGTCATGCGCGTCGTCGAGCACCGGCACCGGCACCGTCTTCGAGGTCTCGTTCGCCGCAAAGATCAGCGTGCCCGAGGTCCCGGTGTAGTCCGACCCGGCCGCGGCGCTCCCGTTCGAAGTCGCGTAGTCCACCGTCACCGTCTCCGCGACCGCCCGCGAAAGCGTCACCGCGAAGTCGAGCACCGCCCCCTCGGCCTCCTCCACCGTCGCATCCGCGACCGAGAGCGTCGGCGGGCCCGCGATGGTTGTGCTCAAGTCCCCGTCGAACATGCGGCCCGCCGCATCGCACGCGGCGTAGTCCGCGCTGCAGTCCGTCGTCGCCCGCGCCGACAGCGCCACCTCGCCGAACCCGTCCGGGGCGACCCGCAGCTCCCAGCCGACATTGCTCGGCGGGGCGAGCCGGCGCGCCTTCTCGATGGTGCCGCCGGTCACGTCGAACAGGTGGTTGTGCACCGTCTTGTAGCTGTACCCCGCCGGCTCGTGGCTGAACGCGAAGCGCAGCACGAACGTGCCCGACCCGCCGTGCTCGTCCACCACCTTGGTGAACCGCGCCGTCATCGGCTCGACGTCTTCGCTCTCGACCACCCCCTCGGCGCGGCCTGCGTTCGCGTCCACCCTGTAGCTGGACGTTGCGGAGAGCGTCACGCGCACCGTGCTCGCGACCTCGACGGTCTCGTCGTCCACCGTCGCCACGCTCAGCGTCGCCGTCGCGGCGCCCGCCGCGAAGGTCACCGATGTGGGCGGAGCGCCTGCGAGCACGTCACCGGTCTCGCTCACCGACACACTGACGGTCAGCGCGTCATCGGTCGAGCCTGTGCGCGAGAGGGTGAACGACAGGTCCGTTCCTTCATTCACCGGCGTCTCGCCCGCGGCGATGCTCACCACCGGCAGCGTCCCCGACTCCGGCTCCGGCTCCGGCTCCGACTCCGAGGCGGGTCCCGGCACGGTGTGCGCGAGCCCGCCGTCGAACATCCGTCCCTCGGCGTCGCACACCGCGTATGCCGCCTCGCAGTCGCTCGTCGCGCGGGCACTGACGGTGACCGCACCGTCGCCGTCGGGCTGCACGGTGAGGCGCCACCCGAGGCTCTCGCCGCGTGTCAGCCGGCTCGCGTTCGCGATGCGCCCGCCGGTCACGTCGAACAGGTCGTCACGCACCGTGCGGTAGCTGAGGCTCCGGGGTGCGTGGCTGAACTCGAAGTCGATCTCGAAGGATGCGCTCCCGTCATGCGACGCGCTCGCCGCCGTCACCCGCGCGGTGATCGCGTTGTCCGTACCTTGCGTCCCCGCGATGGTGACCTCCGCCGCCTCCGAGAGCACCCGCCCGCCGATGCACACCGCATGGGCCTCGCTGCACCTGCGCGTCGGCACGCGTACCGTCACTCCCCCCGTGCCCGCTGGCGTCACCGTCAGCTCCCAGGTCCCCGACGATTGCCCCGGCGCCTGGCGCGACTTGGTAATCGCGCCGCCTTCGAGCTCGAACGTCGAGCCGGCGTCGCGCTTCGGCGAGAGCCCGTCGGGGGCGCCGCCGAATGCCACCGTCAGCGTGAACGGGGTCTCTCCGTCATGGTTCTCCGGGACGTTGTGGAAATTCGCTTGCGGTCCGGTGCTGCGGGCGTTTGAGCCCATCGCCGCCGCTCCGACGTGCCCGAGCAGCGCATCGAGCCCACTCTCGCTGCTGCGGATGGTCCCGCCGCCGAGCGCGAGGCTGTCCGGGGTGACCGCCATGGAGGTGTGAGATCCATCGCCTGCCACCAGCGTGTACGCGAAGGTGAGCGTCGTCGTGCCGCTGCCGTTCTCGTAGTCCGCGCCGCGTCGGGCGGTGCCCACGGTCCCGAGTTCGATTCCGAGCGACGGGGTTCCCGCGCTCGTGTCCACGTCCACGCTTTCGCTGAAGGTCAGGTCGACGCGCACGGTCTCGCCCTCGCTCCAGGTCCCGTCGTCGCCCGCTCCGCTCAGCACCGGCGTCCCCTGGACCGCCGGCGGGTCGGCGGCTTGCGCTTGGCTGGCCGCCTCGCCCCTGACCTCGATCTGGAGCGCCCACGTCCCTCCCCGGGAGACCCAGGACGGCGCGCGCGACTCGCCTGTGTACCCGTCCCTCAGTTGACGGTCCTGGTAGCTTTGTTGGAGCGACCAGCCCGGGCGCGCGGTCATACCCCCGCTGTCGATGATTTCGAGTTCGGGATAGCCCAAATTTCCCGCGACACCGCCCCTGATGACGACGAAGTAGTTCGTATTCCGCTCGAGCGTCGTGTTCGCCGGGGCGGTGTACTCGACGAGGTATCTCCTCCTGTCCTTTTTCAGGGTCGGCGCCGTGAGCGTGATGCGGCCCGTGGTTGCGCCCGGGCTGCCCTTCACCACCTGTACCGTCGGCGCCGTCGTTCTTTCCGAGTACTTGTTCGCCGTGTACGTATTCATCTTGATCGCAACGCTGCTCAGAGTGTAGCCGTCGGCGTGGCCGCCCGTGCGGAATCCCTGCGCGTGGTCGAAGTCCGAAAGCCCCCCCGCCGCCAGGTGCGAGTGCCTCGACGTGTTGCTCACCAGGTAGTTCGACGCCGGCGCGTAGTTCTGGACTTCGTAGGAGTTCTCCCGCGGCGCGTGCCGGATGCTCGTGTCGGTCAGCGCGGTGCCCGCGAGGTCCATGATGTTCTGGCCGGACGCGAGCTCGAGGGTGACGGTTCCGTTGTAGTCGGCAAGATCGCCGCCACCGGCGGTCACCCTCGCCAGGGTTCCGTCCCGGTCGAGCGTCACGCTGGTGACCGTTGCGGTGCTGCCGACGATGCGGAAGTCGCCCGCATCGAGGGAGTCTCGCCGTAGCCGTTCGGTGAACCTCACCTCCCACGAGAGCGTGTCGGCGTCCGTATGCTCCGTATCGAACCAGGGCAGGTCCCTCGGGTTTGCCCGTGTCACCGTCGAGATCTGCGGGGGCTCGTTGTTGCTCCGCAAGAGCCTGACGGTGTAGGTCTCCTTGTCCGTGAGGGTGACTGAGTGGTTGCCAAATTCCCAAAAATGAGAATGCGAGTCGGAGCTGTAGTCGCCCTCTCCGTCGGTGAATGCGGTTTCCGTGTTGCCTACTTTCAGCTTGAAGCTTGGCGAGTTTTGCAACCCCTGCGTTCCGCCGTCCAGGTTGCCCAATCCGAAGTACAAGTCCCCACCAACAATCTCGAGGACATGCACCTCCCATGTTTCGCCCTCGTGTTCAAACGTGGTGTCGCCGAGGATCGATCCGTAGATGCCTTCTCTCCATCCAAGAACAGAAGAACCACTAGCCTGCGCAGTGATATCCGCGCACCAGACTTGGTCCGGCTCCTCCGGGAGGCATGACGGCGGCGTCCCGCCCGGGTTGTACACGTACCCGTTTATCCCCAGCAGCATGGACTCGTCTGCGCTCGCGTTCGAAAACGGGGTGCTCGATCCCTTGGCGCGCGTCTGTCTCTTGTCGCCGATTATCCATCCCTTTCTCGACGTGTCGTTCTCCGTCAGGACCGCCGTCCTGGTCCACTGCGTGCCGCTTGGCCCACTCACCTCGATCCAGTAGTCGCGTGACCTGGGCAGATGGACCGGTGGCTGCAGCGTGTACGTGTAATTCCCGAATCCGCTGGATCCCGTTGTCGGCGCCACGGCTGTCCTCACGACGTGTCCTCTTGCCGAGCCGCTGCGCAGCGTGACGGTGGGGAACGCGGTCCCGCTCGGCACGCTCAGGCGCAGATCGATGCTCTCCAGGATGTAGCCGACCGGGTTCGACCCGGTCGTGATCCGCTGCGCGGCCTCGACCGAGCTGAAATTAACCGTGCCCGCTCCTGCCTGGCCCATGTTGCTGACCAGCACGATTGCCTGCGCCGTCTGCGCGCCTGCGAGCAGCACGAGCAGTCCCGCGAGCAGCGCCCGCGCTCCCCACCGCGCCGTGCTTCTTCGCCCCTGTGCCCTCGCGTCCCGATTCGTTTCCGAACTCGTTGCGTTGCCCGCGAGGTTCGTCCGTCGTTCTTCATGCATTGTGCTCACCGCTCCTCCCGGAGGGACATGTGCCGTTGTTGGAATCGATCTCGCCCGCGCCGGCGCGGTGCACCGTCGCGCCCGGTCGTCACGGACCGTGCGGTAGCTCGGGCCCTGGGGTGCGTGGCTGAACTCGAAGTCCATCTCGAACGACGTGCTCCCGTCATGCGAATCCCTCGTCGCGTCACCCGCGCGGTGACCGCGTTGTCCGTCTCCTCCGTACCCACGATGGTGACCTCCGCCGTCTCCGAGAGCGGCCGCCTGTCGATGCACACCGCATGGCCCTCGCCGCACGAGCGCGCCGGCATGCGCACCCTCACTCCCCCCGTGCGCGCCGGCGTCACCGTCAACTCCCATGTCCCCGACGACTGCCCCGGCGCCTGGCGCGACTTGGTGACCGCGCCGCCCTCGACCTCGAACCGGCGTCGCGCTTGGGCGAGAGCCCGTCGGGAGCGCCGCCGAACGCGACCGTCAACGTGAACGGGTGCTCCCCGTCGTGGCTCTCCGAACCAACCCAGATTCCGTCTTGCTATGCCGGGGTTTGAGAAGTTGCCGACGAGTCCAGCTTCAACACCGACGGTGATACTGAACGTGATGGTGTCGGCACGGGTCCTGCCCGGACGGCGTGCGCGGACCGTGATCGTCCACGTGCCGTTGCTGCCGGGTAGGTGGTTCCGTCTTCGGTGCCCCCAAAGGCGTTCGTCGGGATGTGGAAGCTGAGGAACTCGTGGAGGGTCGCCGTCAGGTTGGGAATGCCTTCCTGGGCGGGCGGGACGACCGCCGTCCCCGCGCTGGTCGCCGACTCGCTGTTGCCGGCGCCGTCGGTGAACCTGACCACCACACGGACCCGATGGTTCACGTCAGCCGCCACCACAGTTAGCGCGGCTCTATAAGAGATCCACAAATGCAGCGAAACATAAATTACCTCATGCGAGTTCCCTGATTTTTCTATTAAATGATAGATTGTTAGCTTTTGTCAAATACTTGCGGACCCCGTGTCAAGCTGGGTGGCTCGTAGAGCCACTGGTCTCTGTCGTTGTAGCGGTGTGCTCGAAGCAGGCCATGGTGGCGCCATTGCTTGACGGTGTGGGTCGAGACGCCGGGCGTGGCAGCAGCTTCGCATACGGTCAACAGGCCGCGGGCGCGCAGGCGCTGGTAGCGGGAGGACAAGCGGTACTCCTTGCGTATGGCCTGTACGCGCTGCGGCCGGAAGACGACGCCGTGGCCGGTGCGAAGTCCGCTCTCGTTCAGCAAGGCGGCGACCTCCGCGTCGGTGTGGCTGTCGAGCAGGTTGTCGATCTGGGCGACGACGCACTCGGGGGTCCGGTATCGTTGCCCTGCGGGAAGTTCGGGAGAGGGCCCGTGAGGAGGCGGAACTGGCGCGGCAGCGCTTAGCAGCCGGTCGTTCAAGTCGCCGGGATCGTAGACGCCGTCCTCCCTGGCGGGCGTGCTTGAAGAGTGCCCCGATGTCCGCGTCGTCTGGGCCCACGGCGGCGGCCCCCTCGCCATGGTCCTCGACCGGATCGACCGGAGTTACCGCCGCTACGAAGGGGGCCTGCGGCCCCCCAGCGAACACCTGCGCCGGCGGGGAAATTATCGGTTGCTAATTAAAAGTATCTCCTATAGGAATTTTTTCAAGGTTTTTTTAGAAATAAGCGGCATACGATTCATGCCCGGGGATGAATTTCAAAATGTTCAAGAATCGACAATCGCTTGGGCCGTGCCGCATCGCCGCCGCATGGCTGATCGCCCTCGCGGCGGTCGCTTTCGGTGGGCCGGCCGTCGCGCAGACGGACACACCCTTGACGGCCGAGTTCAGTAACGCACCGACCCTCCACGATGGCATCGACGAATTCTCGGTGTCGCTCAGCTTCAGCGAAAACGTTGACCTGAATCCCGGTGCGTTCGCAGGCGGGCTCCTGACCATCGCCAACGGGGAGCTGACCGGACAGAGACGTGTTGCGGGAGGGGGCGCGAACCAGAACTGGCAGATATCCGTCCGTCCTAACGGCGTTGCCGCCGTGGTCATCACGCTGCCCACGAGCAGCGCGGCTTGCGCCTCGAGCAGCGTGCCCTGTACGTCCGATGGACGGAAGCTGTCCGCCTCGGTCAGCGTGACGGTACCGGGGCCCGAGCAACCCGCCGAAACCACCCTGCTGACGGCAACCTTCAACAGCGCGTCCGGACGCCACAATGGCACGAGCACGTTCAAGGTCATCCTCGGCTTCAGTGAAAACGTCAAGCTGAACTCCAGGGCATTCGGGGGAGGGTTGCTGACGATCACCGGCGGGACGCGGACGGCCCAGACACGTCATTCTGTTGACGGAGAAGGGAAAAACCAGAACTGGGAAATTGAGGTAACCCCCTCCGGAACTGGCGACGTGGTCATCACGCTGCCCACGAGCGAAGCGGCTTGCGACCCGAACAGCGTGCCCTGTACGGCCCATGGACGGAAGCTGTCCGCCTCGGTCAGCGTGACGGTACCGGGGCCCGACCTAACCGCTTCGCTGACGGCAACCTTCAACAGCGTGCCGACAAGCCACGATAGCACGAACAAGTTCGCGGTCATCCTCCACTTCAGTGAAAACGTCGCGCTGAGCGCCACGGCATTCGGGAGAGGGTTGCTGACGATCACCGGCGGGACGCAGACGGCCCATAGACGTCATTCTGTTGACGGAGAAGGGCGAGACCAGAACTGGGAAATTGAGGTAACCCCCATCGGGACTAGCGACGTGGTCATCACGCTGCCCGCGAGCGACGCGGCTTGCGCCTCGAGCAGCGTGCCCTGTACGCCCGATGGACGGAAGCTCTCCGCCTCGGTCAGCGTGACGGTACCGGGGCCCGGGCAACCGGCCGAAACCACCCCGCTGACGGCAACCTTCAACGGCGCGCCCCAACGCCATAATGGCACGAGGACGTTCACGGTCATCCTCCACTTCAGTGAAAACGTCGCGCTGAACTCCAGGGCATTCGGGGGAGGGTTGCTGACGATCACCGGCGGGACGCGGACGGACCAGAGACGTCATTCTGTTGACGGAGAAGGGCAAAACCAGAACTGGGAAATTGAGGTAACCCCCTCCGGGACTAGCAACGTGGTCATCACGCTGCCCACGAGCGCCGCGGCTTGCGACCAGAACAGCGTGCCCTGTACGTCCGATGGACGGAAGCTGTCCGCGTCGGCCAGCGTGACGGTGCCATTTCTGGACGTCAGGCCGACGAGCTTGATGGCCGAGGAGAACCAGACGGGGGTGGCGACGCTGACCGCCACCGGTCCGGACACGCCGGCTTCCGATCTCACTTGGGAGATTCCCTCGGGCACAGCGGGCGGGGCGGATGGCGGCAAGTTCATGTTGAGCACGGCGGGCGTGCTGACCTTCGGAACGAAGAAGGACTTCGAGAAACCCGACGACGCCAATCGGAACGGCATCTACGAGATCACTGTCCAGGTCAGCAAAGGCGATGTGTCGATCACGGCGGATATCACGGTGAGGCTGACCGACGGCAACGATGCGCCCACCGCTGATGCGGGCGAGGACCAGACCGGTGTCAGGCGGGGTTCGAGGGTGACGCTGCCCGGTTCGGGAAGCGACGTGGACCCGGGCCAAACCCAGAACTTGCAATACGCATGGACTCAGACGGGCCTGCCGGCGGTGACGCTGACCGCCGCGAGCTCCCCCACGGCGAGTTTCTACGCGCCGACCGATCTGACCGAGACAACCACCCTCACCTTCACGCTCCGGGTGACCGACGAGGGCGGGCTGTCCGACGAGGACACGGTGACGGTGACGGTGACGACGGATCTCGCGGCGCTGGTGGTGCGGGCACCCACCGCTTATGCGGGCGAGGACCAGACCAATGTTTCGCCGACCGTGACCGTGACGCTCAACGGCTCGGGATACGACCCGGATGCGGGCCAAAACCAGAACTTGCAATACGCATGGACTCAGACGGGCGTGCCGGCGGTGACGCTGACCGGCGCGAGCTCCCCCACGGCGAGTTTCAACGCGCCGACCGGCTTGACCGAGACAACCACTCTCACCTTCACCCTCCGGGTGACCGACGAGGACGGATCGTACAACGAAGACACGGTGGCGGTGACGGTGCTCCCGGGCGAGCCGTTCGAGGTGGAGTATATACTCCCCGCGGTCCCTAACCACGACGGCGTGAATTTGATGGTGATACTTCGCTTCAGCGAGCCGGCCGACCTAGACGTCCGAGCGTTCTCCAACGGCCTCTTGACGATCACCGGCGGGAGTGTCACTAGCGCGGGGCGGCGCGGAGGAACGAACCAACAATGGAATATTTGGATACGGCCCGATGGCGACGGCGAAGTCACCATCGCGCTCCATCCGAGCGCCGCGGCTTGCGACCGCAACAGCGTGCCCTGTACGTCCAATGGAAAGCGCCTGTTGTCCGGCGACAGCGTTACGGTGCCGGGACCCGCGGCCCTTGAAGCGCCGCGGCTTGCGGTGGACCCGACGGAACTGAGCGCCGCGGAGAACCAGACGGCGGTGGCGACGCTGACCGCCACGGGTACCGACGCACAGCCGTCCGAACTCGAGTGGGAGATCATCGGCGGGGCGGACCGCGAAGAGTTCACGCTGAGCGCCGCCGGCGTGCTGGCGTTCAAGAGGCCGAAGGACTACGAGAACGCCGACGACGCCGATTCCGACCGCGGATACGAGGTTACGGTGCAGGTCAGCGACGGGTCCGCGACGGTCACGGCCAACCTGCGCGTGAAGCTCGCGAACGTCAACGAGGCCCCCGTCGCGGACGCGGGTGACAATGTCTTTGGAGCCACGCCTGGTGTTGTGGTGACATTGCAGTCTCGCTCGCGTGATCCCGACTATGACGTACTTGAGTATACCTGGTCGCATGTGAGCGGGCCGTCCGTGACCTTTTTTACCAACGACCGAAACGGTCAGTTCACCGTGCCGGATGGGCTGTCTGATGGAACGGTGATCACTGTCAAGTTAACGGTGACCGATCCGGACGGGCTGCAGGACGAGGATACCCTTGCCGTGACGGTCGGCGATTCGTACCCCGCTTCTCCGGTCTTTACCGGCCAGACGAGCTTCAATGTTCCGGAGAACCAGAGGGCGGTGGCGACGCTGGCCGCGACCGATGCCGACACGAACGCCGCCGAGCTTACCTGGTCATTGGCCACGGATTCCAACAACTACAAGACGGACAACAGCAGGTTCGAGCTTAGCTCCGCCGGCGCGCTGACGTTCGCGTTGCCAAAAAACTTCGAAAAGCCCGACGACCACGGCAGGAACGGTATCTACGAGATCTCGGTGCAGGTCAGCGATGGCGGCCGGAGAACTGTTCAGAATCTGACGGTGACGCTCATGGACGTCAACGAACCGCCCGCCGCCATGGCGGGCGACGACCAGAGCGGTGTGCTGCCGGGTGCGACCGTGGTGCTCCAGGGGTCGGGAACCGACCCCGACGACGGCGACGGCGATTCCCTGACCTATGCCTGGACCCAGATAGGCGTGCCGACGGTCACGCTTACGGGCGGCAGCACCCAACGTGCAAGCTTCAGCGCGCCGACCGGCCTGACCGAGGCAGCCACCCTCACTTTTGTGCTTACGGTGACCGATCCGGAGGAGCTCTCCGGTCAGGATAGGGTGACGGTGGGGGTGCTGGGACCGGTGCCGCTGAGCCTTGACGCGGACATCGCCGGCGACGACACGGTGAACATCGCGGAGAAGGCGGCCGGGTTCGCTATCTCGGGCAACACGGGCAGCGAGGTGGGCGCGGCGGTGACGGTCACGGTGGGCACCGGAACGCTGTCCGCCACCTCGGCCGACGACGGCAACGGCACCGCGACATGGTCGGTGAGGGTGCCGCCGAGCGCGGCGTACATCACGTCGCCGAACGTGACCGTGACGGTGGGGGCGACCAAGACCGGGTTTACGCCGGCGGGGGCGGAGCGGACGCTGACGGTGGACCTGTTGGAGCCGACGGCGCCGAGCTACACGGCGCCGTCGGAACTGAAGGTGGGGGAGGCGATCGCGGCCATGAGTCCGAGCGGCGGTGTGGACGTGGAGGGCTACGAGGCCACGGACCTGCCGTCGGGACTGAGCATCGACGCGGCCACGGGCGTGATCGGCGGCATGCCGTCGAGGGCGAGCAGCGCCGTGGCCAGCGCGACGGTGACGGTGACGGACGGGGCGGAAAACAGCGCGGATGCGTCGATCACGTTTCCGGCGGTGTCGAAGGGGGAACAGACGCTGGCGGGCTTCGGGTACGGCAGCACGATGGCGACGCTCGGTTCAGCGGCGCCGGCGGTGACGGCGCCGACGGTGATGACACCGACCGGCGCAACGGGCGGGGGTTTGAGCTACACGGCGGCGCCGGAGGCGGTGTGCACGGTGACCGCGACGAGCGGCGAGCTGACGCTGGTGGCGGCGGGTGAGTGCGAAGTGACGGTGACGGCGGCGGCGACGGACGACTACGAGGAGAAGACGGCAACCTTCACGGTGACGGTGCGGTCGCTGGGAACGCTCGAACTGAGCCTCGACGCGGACATCACCGGCGA